>CAYWVR010000009.1:0-53886 GCA_964461715.1 uncultured Anaerolineales bacterium | reverse complement strand
GGGTCAGGGTAGGTCGAGCCCTTCAGGAGCGTCAGCCGCATCACGTGACCGTGGGTCTCGTGGCCGTACTTGCAATCGTTCAGGAGGCTGACGCCGTAGTCGGCCTGCGAGAGGTCGGCCCAAAGGTGGGCGGGGACCTCGAACTTCGCCGCCGCCACCGGGTCGTTGCGGTGCGTCGGCCGCTCCATGTTGCCGAAGGCGATGTCGTAGGTTGCCGCCAGGCTGCGGACGTCGACGGGGAACGCGACCTTGAGGAGCCGCCGCCGCTCGCGCCAGTCGATCTCCGTCTCGAAGGTGAGCATGCGGCTCCCGGCTTCGAGGCTGATCCGCTGCCGGAGCGTCGAGGCGGCAATCGACCGCTCCAGAAGGAGCGATGCGCGCAGCGGCCCTGTCTCGTCCACGCGGAGCGTCGCCTTGCCGCCGAGCGGCACGGGGTGGTCGACGTAGGAGGCGGCGATGTCCCACGCCTCGTACCGGCCGGGCATGTCCTCGTAGAGCTGGAACCGGTTGCCGGCCTCGCCGGGGGCGAGGACCTCGCGGCCGTGCTCCTTGTCGAAGAGGGAGACCAGCTCGCCCGCATCGTTGAGCTCGGCCCGGAGCAGCGCGTTCTCGAGCGTCCGTTCCGTCACGGTGAAGCCGCCGCTCTCCCCTGCGTCGGGCGTCTTGCCGCCCTCGACCACGTTGAAGGCGCGATATCCGACGCCGGGCACCTCGCCCGCGTTCACGAGGACGCGCTCCGTGCCGTCGAGGTCGGTGACGCGCTGCTGCGCGAGCGTCCCTTCCTCGGCGTCGGCCAGGGCCTCGTCGCCGAGGAGGTCGGCCGGGACGGAGAGAAGGTCGCAGCGCGACTGGGCCAACGTGTTCACGGCCACCAGGGCCTTCGGCGTCGCGGCGGGCGGGCCGAGGAGCATGCCCAGGGCGTCGCCCTGGACGCCCTCGCCGGTGGCGCGGATGGCGGCGTAGTCGCGGAGCATGTCGACGGTGACCTCCGGGATGTGCGTGCCAGGCAGCGAGTCGTGGAACTGGCTCGTCAGCAACTCCTCCCATCCCTCCCGGAGGCGGGCGGCGGGGTACTCGCGGCCCTCGACCCAGGCGAAGGCCGCCAGCATCTCGGCCGCGCGGTAGAGAAGCTCGAGCCGCCGGTTGAGTTTCTTCAGGCGCCCCTTGTTCGTGAACGTGCCCCGGTGGGCCTCGAGGTAAAGCTCATCCTTGAGGACGGGGAGCTGGTCGGTGGCCTCGGCCTTTTCGAGGATACGGGCGAAGGCTCCCTCGGCCGTGGCGAACCGCGTGGGCACGAGGCCGGGGAAGTCGGCGTAGCGACGGCCGCACTCGACCATCTCCGGGTCGGGCCCGCCGCCCCCGTCGCCCCAGCCATAGACATGAAGCGTCTCGCCGACGGCGGCCTTGTCGGAGAAGCTCCGCCACTGGCGATCCATGATGTCGGGCTCGACGGTACCGATGAAATGGCCGGGCGGGACGATCGCGAGCACCCGCGACCCGTCCATGCCCTCCCACCAGAACGTGTGCCGCGTCCACGGGTTCGTGTCGTTCCAGATGACCATCTTGTTCGTCAGGAAGTACTTCAGGCCGCTGCGGGCGAGAATCTGGGGCATGGCCCAGGAGAGGCCGAAGACGTCCGGCTGCCAGCAGCTCTCGGCGCGGCGACCGAACTCGGCCTCAAAGAACTTCTGGCCGTGGAGGATCTGGCGGACGAATGATTCGCCGGAGATAAGGTTGCAGTCGGGCTCGACCCAGAAGGCCCCGGTCAGCTCCCACCGCCCCTCCGCCACGCGCCGCTTCACCTCCTCGTACATCTCGGGGAAGTAGCGCTTCATGTCCGCGTAGAGTTTCGCCTGGCTCTGCGAGAAGGTGAACTCCGGGTACTGCTCCATCATCCGGAGCATGGTGGCGTGGGTACGGCCGATCTTGCGGATGAACTCCTTGTAGGGCCACATGAAAACGATGTCGAGGTGCGAATGGCCCACCAGGTGCATGAGCCCCTCGCCGCGGAACCGGTCGCTCTCGTAGACGTCGCGACGGACCCGGGCCCCGGCGGCCAGGATGGCCTCGCGCATGGCCTCGGAGCTCTCCGCCTCCAGGGGTACAAGCTTCAGCGCCTCCCAGATCCGCGTGCTCAGGAACTCCTGGAGCTTCGAATCCATGGGATCGAGGTCGAGGGCCTTGACGGCCGCCTTCAGGTCCCAGTAGGCCCGCTCGATCTCCTCGTCGACGGTGGCGAGCTCCGAGAGGGCGAACGTATGCGGAAAGCGTTTCTCGGCGTGCCAGGCGATGTAGGACTCGATCTCGAGCTCGAGCGTCTCGCCGCCCTTCGCCTTCGCCAGGAGCGGCACCTCGTGATGGAACCAGTCCAGGCCGTGGAACGGGCGCCCGTCGACGCGCAGAAGGGCGTCGCCGCCGATGAAGACGCGAAGGAGGACGCGCTGGCCCTTGAACGCCTCGGGAACCGTGGCGGTGCATCGCCAGAGGGCGCTGGAGTCTTCGCGGCCCCAAGTGTCGCCGATGCGGACGGGGCGGAAGGCCTCGTCGATCCACTCGTACTCGCCGGGCCCGCGGTAGTAGCCCTCGCGCTTCTCCCATCCATCGAGGGGCACGCGCTGGGGCAGCATGGCGTCGGCGATGGTCTGGAGGCGAAGCTCGATGCGTTCCGCGAAGCTCGCCAGACCCCGCTTCTTCCGCTTGACGCCCATGCGCCAGCGATCCATGACTTCATTGATGTCGACGTTCGCGCTCATGCCCTGTCCCCTTGGTCGCCCCACCCGGTTCCCCCGGAGGGCATCGCCCAGACGAAGGGCATCACCCTATCGAGCGCCCGGCCGGCTTTCAACCGGTTTCGCCCCGGCACTTGCCCGTCGGGGCCGCGGAGGCTAGGCTCCGGGTATGGCTTGGCTCGGCATCCTGGGGCTGGCGGTCGGACTGGGGGCCGACGCGATGAGCGTGGCGGCGGCGGTGGGGGTCCGCTGGCACGGGCCCCGGCAGCGGTTCCGGCTCGCGTGGCACATGGGGCTCTTGCAGTTTCTCATGCCGCTCGCGGGCTATGCGGCCGGTCAGCAGGTGGCGGGTTTGGTGGCGGCATGGGGGGCGTGGATCGCGGCGGCCTTGGTCTTCGGGATCGGGGCGAAGATGCTCCTGGAGGCCCTGCGGTCTCATCCGGGGATCGTCGCGGAACGGACGGCCGAGTGGGAGGAGGACCATTTCCACCGAGACCCGACGCGCGGCTGGTCGCTGATGGTCCTGTCGGTGGCCACGAGCCTCGACGCCCTGCTTGTGGGCGTGTCGCTGGGCCTGGAGGGGGGCAAGGGAATCTGGGCGGCGAGCGTCTTGATCGGCCTGGTAGCGGCCGGCATGGTCCTGGCGGGCATCGCCCTCGGCAAGCGCCTTGGCCGCCGCATCGGCCGCCCGGCCGAGATCGCGGGCGGGGTGGTCTTGATGGCCCTGGCCGTAACGTTCGTCGCGCTGTGAGCGGCCGCCGCTTGCACCTTCGGCCGCCGACCGCTAGCATGGGGCGTCCGAGCGAACCTGAACCGTCGGAACGGGAGCCACGATGGCCAAGAAGTTCTTCGTCCTCGACACGAACGTCCTGCTGCACGATCCCGGGGCCCTGACGAGCTTCGCCGACAACGAGGTCGTCCTGCCCTTCCAGGTAATCGAGGAGCTCGACAAGTTCAAGAAGGGCACCGACGAGATCAGCCAGCACGCGCGGCAGGTGATCCGGTTCCTGGACAAGCTGCGGGCCAAGGGCCGCCTGGCCGAGGGCGTGCCCGTGGACGAGACGGGCGGGAGCCTGCGGGTCGTCATGGACGACCAGGCCCCGTCGCATCCGGTCCTGGCGCACGGGACGGCCGACGACCGCATCATCGGCGTCGCCTACCGGCTCCAGGAGGACGGGAAGCCCACCACCTTCATCTCCAAGGACATCAACGCCCGCATCAAGAGCGACGCCCTGGGCCTTCGGACGATGGACTTCGAGAAGTCCAAGGTCGACTTCAGCCACTTCTACCTCGGGTACCGCGAGATGACGGTGGCCCGACCCGTGATCGACCGGCTGGAGAAGGACCAGAAGGTCGACCCGCCCGCCGACGACCTCCAGCCCAACGAGTTCGTCCTCCTCACCGACGCCGAGGACGAGTCGCACGTCGCCGTCGGCCGCTTCGACCCGAGGACACAGGCCCTGGTGGCCCTTCGCTTCGGCGACAAGACCTACCAGAACGTCTCAGCCCGTAACCCGCAGCAGCAGATGGCCATCGAACTGCTCATGCTCGACGAGGTGCGGATGGTCACCCTCCTTGGCCAGGCCGGCACGGGCAAGACGCTCCTGGCCGTGGCCTGCGGCATGCAGAAGGTGCTGGCCGAGAAGAAGTACGAGAAGCTGCTTGTCTCGCGGCCCATCATCCCCTTCGGCCAGGACATCGGCTATCTGCCCGGCGCGAAGGAGGAGAAGCTCTACCAGTGGATGCAGCCCATCTTCGACAACCTCGCCTACATCCTCCGCACCAAGAAGACGGGCGGCACGAACGGGATGGACGAGCGGATCGACGCCCTCCTCGAGGCCGGCCAGCTCGAGCTCGAAGCCATGACCTACATCCGCGGACGCAGCATCCCCGACCAGTTCATCATCGTCGACGAGGCCCAGAACCTGACGCCCCGCGAGATCAAGACCGTCGCCAGCCGCGTCGGCGAGGACTCCAAGCTCGTCCTTACGGGCGACCCGTACCAGATCGACAACCCGTACCTCGATTCCTCCTCCAACGGCCTCAGCTACGCCGCCGAGCGCATGAAGGGCCTCGACCTCGTCGGCCACGTGATGCTCGAGACGAGCGAACGGAGCGAGCTGGCGAGCCTCGCCGCCCAGCGGTTGTGAGGCCAAACAAGACGAAAGGGCCACTCATGAGCGACATGATTTCGATCCAGGATTTCACCCGCACGCAGTTGTGCGTCGGGCGCGTCACGGCCGTCCGCGAGCATCCGTCCGCGGACAAGCTCTACGTCATGGACGTGGACCTGGGCGAGGAGCGGGGCACGCGACAGATGGTGGCGGGCCTCAAGCCCTTCATGCCTCCCGAGCGGCTCCAGGACAAGCTCGTCGTCTGCGTCGCGAACCTCGAGCCGGCGACCCTGCGCGGCGAGAAGAGCGAGGGGATGCTCCTGGCCGCCCAGGACGGAGAGAAGGTCGTCCTCCTAACGGTCGACGAGCCAGTCGCCCCCGGTTCGAAAATCCGCTGAGCAGCGCGCGCCCGGCAAAACGCTCGGCGTCACCCCTGGCCGCCCGTCACGATCGACCACACCAGGAACCCGACGTATCCCGCCAGGAGCACCGCGCCTTCGATCCGGTTGATGCGGAACTGGCTCCGCATGAACGGGGTCAGCACCAGGAGCATCGCGATCATGATCGGCATCGCGACATAGCGCGTCCGCGGGCTGACGTCGATCGGGTGGATCGACGCGGCCGTCCCCAGGACGAACGCCGAGTTGAACAGGACGCTCCCGACGGCGTTGCCGACGGAAATGTCGCCCTCCCCACGCCGCGCCGCCACGACGCTCGTCGCCAGCTCGGGCACGGTCGTCAGGAAGGCCACCAGCGTCACGCCGATCGTCAGGTGGGTCAGGCCCGCCGCCGCCGCCACGGTCGTCGCGCTCTCGACCAGCACGTACCCGCCCCCCCCAAGCAGGACGACCCCCGCCATGACCTGGCCGACGTTCTTCCGCATGGGCGGCAAGGCCCCCTCGACCTCGTCCGGCAGGTGCATCGTCTCGGTAACCCGGGCCGTGCGGATCATGAAGATGACGAAGGCCAGGAGCAGAACGATGAGGATGGCCCCTTCCCACCGGGCGATCCTCCCGCCGAGGCAGAAGATGAGCAGGATGACCTGGACGGCGATGCACATGGGAACCTCTTTCCGCCACGTGGCCTTCGCCACCATCAGGGGCCGCAACAGCGCCGAGAGGCCGATGATGAGGCCCACGTTCGCCACGTTCGCCCCGATGACGTTCCCCACCGAGACGTCCTGCACGCCGCGCAACGACGCCACGATCCCCACCACCAGCTCGGGGGCGCTCGTCGCGAAGGCCACGACGGTCAGACCGATCACCAGCGGCCGGATGCGCATGGCGCGGGCCACCCGGGCCGATCCCGTGACCAGCCACTCCGCGCCGAAGTAGAGCAGCACAATCGAAACGGCCAGCAGGCCGAGGTTGACGGCAAGGTCCGACGCAGGCATTCCCTTCTCCCGGGGGTGAGTGCCTACTCTTATCGCCCGCCGGGCCCGGAATCAAGCGTTTCGCGATTCGGAAACTCTCCCGCCCCTCGTGGCGCTGCGCTTGTCCCACGCCCGCCCCGCCGGTAGAATCTCCCTCGCATGGAACCACTGCGCATCTTTGTCAGCGCCGGCGACGTCTCCGGCGACCTGCACGGGGCCAACCTGGTCCGGGCCCTGTTCCGTCTCGCCCCGGGGGCGGAGATCGTCGGCCTCGGCGGCCCGAGGATGGCCGCCGCCGGCATGCGCGTCATCGAGGACACCGTCGAGTTCGGCGTCATCGGCATCGCGCCGATCTTCGGGCAAGTGGGCCGATACCTCGACATCCTCAGCCGCGCGGACCGGTTCCTGGCCAACTGGCGGCCGGACGTCGCCGTCACGATCGATTGCCCGGGTTTCCATTTCCTCGTCGGCAGCCGCCTGCGCATCCGCCGCGTGCCCACCCTCTGGTACATCCCGCCGCAGCTCTGGGCGTGGGCCCCGTGGCGCGTCAAGAAGCTGCGGCGACGGTTCACGGCGGTCGCCTGCGTTCTGCCGCACGAGGAAGCCTTCTTCCGCGACGCCGGCGTGCCTGTGACGTTCGTCGGCCACCCGGTCATCGACCATCTCCGGGCGTACTGGTGCCAAGAGGTTTTGATGCGATCCCTGCGAGACCGCCCCAAGCAGAGGCTCGTGGCCCTTCTGCCGGGCAGTCGGCGGCAGGAGATCGGACCGATCCTCGCGCGGCAGCTTGCCGTGGCTCGGGCCGTCGCGGTGAGGCATCCGGAGTGTGCCTTCGTTCTGGCCCTGGCCGACGAGGCCCATCGCGCCCGGGCCCGCCCGGCCCTCGCCGCGGCAGATGTGCCCGTCCGAACCGTCGTCGGCCACACACACGAGGTCCAGAACGCCGCGGACCTCGCCTTGGTCGCCTCCGGCACGGCGACGCTGGAATTGACCTACTACCGGACGCCGATGGTCGTCTTCTACAACGTGCCGTGGGCCCAGTGGAACCTGATGGGCCGGTACCTGGTGCGGACGCCGTACCTCAGCCTCCCGAACGTCCTGGCCGGCCGCGAGATCGTGCCGGAGTTCGTCCGCGACCGCCCGCCCGGCTCGGACGAGATCGGGGCGGTGCTTCGGTTGCTGGAGGATCGGGAGGCACGGGCCGGGATGAAGGAGGCGCTGGATCGGATCGCCCGGGACATCGAGCGGCCGGGGGCCAGCGAGAACGCCGCGCGGGCGGCTCTCGAGTTGGTGGGTGCCGAGGTGCCCCCGCCGCCCACATGGCGATGGGGATTCAACCAGTGAAGGCGCCAAGGGAACCGCCTACGGCTGGGCGATGCCCTGGACCAGGGCGTCCACCCCCTGGAGCCGCGACGAGACGGCCCGCTCGTAGCGGACGCGGACCTCCTTCTCCTGGTTGGGCATGATCAGATCGTCGACACTCTCGCGGACGGCGCTCAAGACCCCGCCCTCGGCGTCATAGAGCACGGCCATCACGTCCAGCCGCGCGACGGGCACCGAACCGGTGTTCTGAACCGAGAGGACGATGTCGCCGGTCGTGTTGTTGACGCCGCCCGAGTCCTTGACGGGCCAAGGGGCGGCGGTCAGCTTGACCTCGGCGTCGCGGCCGGCGGCCAGGGCCGGGTTGATCTCGTAGTTCGGCACGTAGCTCGTGCCGCGGATCTCGGGGGCATGCTCCCAGGTGGCCACGAACGGGGCGGTCCGGCCGGGCCCCAGGCGCCGCACCAGGGCGTATGCTTCGCCGAGCGGGTTGCCCTGGCTGTCGGCGATGGCCACCGTGATCTGAATCCCGCGCACCTCCTCGCCCGACTGGTTCGACACGGTCCCGGCCACGTAGCTCGTCGCCCCGCCGTCGTAGCCGTGGAGAAGCTTGCCGACGCGGACGCGGACCGTGCCGTCCTCGGCCACGTTCGGCGCGGGACGACGGACGCTCTCCTCGGGCATCGGCTCCGGGGCGTGGACGACCCGCGTCGGTGGAGGGCCGTACTCGGCCGTGGCGGGCGCGGGGGACCTCCGCCGATCCAACTCTTCCTGCGTTTCGGGGGCCGACCCCCCGGGCGACCGCGTCCCCGGCGCCGCCGGCGCGGTCGACGTCGGCGATGGCCGGTAGGCCAGCGCCAGCCCGATCGTCATCCCGATCGCCGCCACGGCGAGTACCACGGCCCAGACGATGGCCAGGCTCTTCGAGCGCACCCCGCCGCGCGGCATGGGGGCGTGCAGACGGGGCCGGGCGGAGGGGCGGCGCCGGGAGGTGTCGCCGAGGGCCTGAGCCGCCTCCAAGGCGGCCCGGGTCGGCGGCAGGGGGATTTTGACCTTCGTCTTGCAGTGCGGACACTGGACCTCGCGGCCCACCTGCTCGGGCTTGACGAAGAAAGTCTTCCCGCAGAAACCGCACGTCTCTCGCATTGGATCGGCCATGCCGGGCCTCCGTGGGTCCCCTAATGGGTACGCTGGAGACGGGCCTACGTTGCCGAATTTCGCCCATCCGATTCTACCCGCGCCGTCGCGGGCGTCAAGCGCCGTCGGCGTGCCGCGAAAAGAGGCTGCCCTGCCCCGTCAGCCTCCCTATAATGGCCCCATGCCCCCGCTTGAGCTCCAGCCCATCTCGGCCGCCGGGCTCCTCGTAACGTACACTTGTCCGGCCCGGTGCAGGCACTGCTACGTCGTGGCGGGGCCGGCACGACGAGGATGGATGGAGGTCTCGGACGCGGGGGCCCACTTCGCGGCCCTGGCCCGGCTGGGGGTCCCGGCGGAAGGCGTCCACGTCGGGGGCGGCGAGCCTTTCGGCGACTTCCCGCGGCTACTGGCCATCGTCCGGGCGGCGCGGGAGGCGGGCCCGGGCGGCGTCGGGTACGTCGAGACGAGCGGGGTTTGGGCCACCGACGACACCCTCGCCCGCGACCGGCTCGACGCCCTGGCCAAGGCCGGGATGCGCCAGATTTCCCTCAGCGCCGACCCCTACCACCAAGAGTTCATCCCGCCGGACCGCATTCGGCGACTGACGGCGGTGGCTCGGGAGGTGCTCGGCGAAGGCGGCGTGCGGGCGCGCCGGTGGCGGTGGATTCAGAATCCGGAAGATGTCGCCGCCCTCTCGGAAACCGATCGCCGCGACCTCTTCCGCCGCTTCCTCCAGCGCTACCCGGAGCGCATGACCGGCCGCGCCGCGAAGGCTCTCGCGCCCCTCGTGCCCCGCGTCGCGATGGAGGCCGTCCCGGAGGTGCCGTGCAAGAGCCCCCTGCTCTCCGACCGCCACGTCCACGTGGACCCCGAGGGGTGGGTGTATCCGGGCACGTGCGCCGGTCTGACTCTCGGCCGCGTGACCCGCGAGCACCCTCTCGATGAGATGCTGGCCGCCTGGCGGCCGGAGGCGGCGCCGATCACGACGTGTCTCGCCCAAGCCGGACCCCGACACCTCGCCCGCTGGGCCGCCGATCGCGGGTTCGAGCCCGACCCGGACGGCTACGCCGGGCCGTGCCACCTGTGCTGGAACGTGCGGGCCTTCCTCGCCCGCACCGGCGGCGGCGGCGAGCTTCGGCCGGTGGACCTCTACGCGGAGATCGCCCCATGATCCACGGCTACTTCCTCGCCCCCCGGGCCGACCAGGTCCGCCACACGACCGACCCCGACGAGATGGCCGGCCTCTATCGTCGCCAGGAAGGCCTCCTCTGGGTCGACGTGGAGGCAGCTTCGCCGGAGGAGACGGACCTCCTACGCACGCACTTCGACCTTCACCCGGTGGCCCTGGAGGTCTGCCGCGAGGTCACCGCCCAGCCCCTCATCCACGACTACCACGCGTACCTCTTCATGGTCATCCACGCCGTCAACTTCGCGCCAAAGACCCGTGGCGTCGCGACGCTGGAGGTGGACATCCGGTGGGGGCGGCACCTGGTGCTGACCTACCATCGCGACCCGGTCCGGACACTGACGGCCCTCAGGCACACATGCGCGGAGGAGGGAGGGGCGGCGCTGCTGGCGCGCGGCACAGACTTCTTCGTGCACGCGGTCGTGGACCGCATCCTCGACAACTTCACGCCCACCCTCCAGCGGCTCGACGACCGGATCGACGAGGCCGAGACTCGCGTCTTCCGCCGCCCCACCGACGCGATCCTCCAGGAGGTCCTGGCCCTGAAACGGTCCAGCGCCTATCTCGGCCGCATCGCCGCCGCCCAGCGCGACGCCGTCGGCCGCATCGTGCGCGGCGAGTTCCCGCACGTGACGAAGCAGGCCCTGGCCTATTGGCGCGACGCCTACGACCATCTCGTCCGCATGGTCCAGGCCACCGATGTCCAGCGGGACCTCATCTCCGGCGTTCGCGACACGTACCTCTCGGTCGTCTCGAACCGCATGAACGAGATCATGAAGGTCCTGACGATCATCGCCACGATCTTCATGCCCATCACGTTCATCGCCGGCATCTACGGGATGAACTTCGAATGGATGCCGGAGCTCGGCGTCTGGTACGCCTACCCGGCCACGCTGGCCCTGATGGCCCTGGTCGCGGGCGGGATGCTGCTGTACTTTCGGCGGAAGAAGTGGTTCTAACGGCCGTGGGGCTACCGCGTCGCGCACTCGACGCTGGGGTAGACGTCGAAGAGGTGGTCGAGACGGGTGGTCTTGAGAATCTCACGGAGGCGGGTCTGGGGATTGGCCAGACGGACCCATCCGCCGCGTCCGCGGGCCTTCAGATAGGCGGTGATCAGGACACCGAGGGCATCGGAGCAGATGAAATCCGTCTGCGAGAGGTCGCAGACGACGTTCTTGGCGCCGCCTTCGATGGCCCCGACGACGGCCTCCCGAAGCACCGGCGAGGCCATCACGTCGGCCGACCCGTGGATCTCCACCACCTGGCATGGCCCGTCCCGCCGAAGCTCGATGTCCACGGTCTTGTCTCCCTCGCTGGGAAGGCTCACTTGCACTTGGGACATCGGTTCCGGAACTTCACCATCCGGACCTCGGTCCCCCCGGGCGCGTACTTGACCTCGTCCATGTACGACTGCATCAGCATGATGCCGCGCCCGCACGGACGCTGGAGATTCTCGTCGGCCGTGGGATCCGGGACGCACGCGGGATCGAAGCCGGGGCCCTCGTCGGCCACGCGGATCTCGACCTGCTCGGGCGAAACGCGGTACGCCAACCGCACGCTCCGCGACGGGTCCATGCGGTTGCCGTGCTTCATGGCGTTGATGAGGGCTTCCTCGAAGGCCAAACGCACGGCGAAGCAGTGGTCCTCGCTGTAACCGCAGCGGGCGATCTCGTCCAGAAGCTCGCGCTCGACGGCCCGGACGGCCTCCAGCTTCGTGGGCAGGACCTTCTCGATCCACCGCGAACGGTCGTCGACGGAAGACTGCTGGGGCACGCTACGCCTCCGCTTCGGGTGAGAAGCTCTCGAGAGCCTCCTCCTCGCGCTCGTAGATCTGGAAGAGCTTATCGAGACGCGTAATGGAGAAAACGTCGTAAATCCGCGGGTCGATGTCGGCCAGACGCAACTCGCCCCCTCGAGCCTCCAGGTCCTTGTGGGCCTGGATGAGCTTGCCCAGGGCTTGGCTCGTCAGGTGCTCAACGCCCAGGAAGCTGAGGACGACCCGCTGGCCCGGAACTTCGGCCACCTCCGCGAGGGCGGTCCCGAAGGCCTCGACCTGGCGGTCGTGCAGGAGCGCCTCGGTCCGAATCCTGAGCAGCTTGATGCCGCGGCGGTCCAGTACCCGGATAATGTCGTCGTCGGCCATGGTCCCGTCCCGCCTGAGGGGCCCCGCGAGGAATCCTAAGTCGGCCCGCCCCCCACTGTCAAGCGTTTAGCGGGTTCCGTGGTCCCGAGGGCCTTCTCGACTTCCCGGGCAACGCGCCTGGCGTCGATCCCGCCCTCCAGCCGAACCACGTGGCCCGCGCAGCGGCAATCCGAGGCCCCGAACCCGGGGACGATCCTCGCGGCCCCGGGCAGGGCCGCCAAGGCCTCGGCCAGCAGGCACTCCGCACGCTTCGGCCAGCGCCAGGCGTACGTCTCGACAAGGGCGGCATGGCGGGCGAGGTAGTCTACGTGCCATCGGAGCGGCTTCCGCCGCCGTCCGTGCCGCGCGAGCCGCGCCGCCAAGCCCCGTTGGGCGCTGCCGGCATAGGCGTACGTGCCCGGCTCGAACGCGAACCGCCCGAGGCGGCCAACTTGGATCGTCCGCCGCTGCGCCAGGGCGAACAGGACCACGTACACCCCGCCGTCGAACTCCCCCGCCCCGGTCATCGGGCCACCCACGCCCGGGCCACCAGCACGACCACCGCCGCACCCGCCAGAAGGGGCCAGAGATCGACCAACGTCGCCCGTTCCGCTGCGCCACGGGCCACGTCGAGGGCCTGGAGCGCGGCCTCGGTGTCGTTCTGCGCCGGAGCCGAGACGAACGATTCCGCCGACCCGATGAAGCTGACGCCGATGCGTGCCTTTCCCTCCCCGTAAAAGCCCGGTCGCCCCGGCGCCAGGCTCCCGTCCGGCAGCCGCGACCACGGGCGATGCGTGACGTATCGGGCCTCGCCGGCCCCTTGCGGCACGAGCCACCGCACGGCCCGACGCCAGAAGACCGGGAAACCGGGCCGGTCGGGCCAGTCGCTCGCCTCGCGGTCGAGGGCAAACAGGACCGCCAGCCGCCGCGCTCCGTCCGTCTCGTACGCGACCATCAGCGGGGCCTGTCGCGTGCCCACGACCACATCCCCGCCGGTCACCTCGTAGCGGCGGGCCGTTACGTTCGCGGGACCCGGCAGGTAGAGCGCGTCGGCCAAGGGATGCCCCGCGGACACCTGCCACGGGGCGCCCACGGTTCCCTCCGTCGGGACGAGCGGCGAGGCAGGCGCGGGCGGCTCGACGAAGACGGCGGGCTTTGCCCATCCGGGCGGCAAGCCGGCACGCGTCGCCACGACGAGGTCAAGGCCCGCCGGGGCCGGCTCGGCCGCGTCGCCTGGGAAGACCCGCACGCCGCCTGCGGCATCGAGGGCCCGACGGAGCGGTTGGGCGGTGTCCCCCACGAGCAGGACGGCGATCGCACGGGCCTCTTCACGCACCAGGTACGCCCGCCCGTCGGGCGCCGCGCTGCCGTCCGGCCCGCGCAGCTCGACGGCCAACTCGCGAGGCCCGGCGCCGGCGAACTCGAAGACGCGCTCGACCGAGCCCGCCTCGGTCAAGAAGCCCGGGACGCTGCGCAGCGGCTCCCCTTCGGCGGTCGCGTACAGGGCCCACGGGCCCGGCGCTTGCGCCGCGGCCCGGACCAGCAGCCACCATCGCCCGTCGCCGACCCGGCCGGCCACACGCTCCAGGGCCGCCGGGCGGGCCCTCACGCCGGGGGCAAAGACGTACACGTTCTCGGGGAGCGGCCGCTCGGGGGCAGCGTCTGTCAGGACGAGGACCGGCTCTTCCGGCCGCCGCGCCCCCGCGGCGACCGCCGCCGCGTAGACGTCGCCTTCGGCCAGGACGGGCCGGTAGGCCTCTCGCGTGTCGTCCAGAATCTCCCTCAGCGCAACGACGGCCGGCACTTCACCCAGACCCGCGGCGGGGACGCCGACGACCCGCACAGGGGAGGCCAGGATGGCCTCGGGCGCCTCCCGAAGCGGTTCCCCCGCGTTGCGGTCCGGATGCAGGGCGAGACTGGCGGTTCGATCGAGAACCACGGTGGCGACGGGGTCGACGGAGCGAGAGGTCTCGAAGGCCGGGCGAGCGCACGCCAGGATCACGAGCGTCAGGGCTGCGGTGTCGAGCCAGATGAGTGGATTCCGGAGGCGGGAGCGGGCCGTCGGGCGCCCGGCGGGACCCGCCCCGAGGGCCCGCCGCCACAGCATCAGTCCTCCGACCACCACCCGTCGCCCACGCGGCGCGAGCAGACCCCACAGAAGCACCGCCGGGACCAGCGCCAGTCCCACCAGCGACCACGGAGCGAGCAGCACCATGCGGCGAAGAATCCTCCCAAAGCCCGGCTACAGGTTCTCCTCCTCAGGCCGCATGCGGATCGCCTTCGTCAGGAGCAGGTAGTTGCGACCGCGGTAAACCGTCGCGACACCGGAAACGCGCCAGCGGATATCCAGCTTTCCGAACTTCGACAAGTTCTCGATGTGCTCGCGCCACGCGCAGGGGACGAGCCGCATGGGCGCGTCGCCGGAATCGAACACGAATTCCGGCTCCAGGCCCGGCCCGACCGCCAGGCGGCCCTCGCGGTTGAAGAGGCGTTTGCCCTCCTCGATGAGTCCGGGCCCGGGGTCCTTCGGCTCAGGCCTGGGGCCCGGCTTGAAGGGGTCATCGCCCACGGGGGGGATCGGCGGGACCTCGGGCTCGGGGATGGGGGGCGGCGGGTCGATCGTGGGCATTTTCGTTTCGGCGATGACCGCCGGGCGCGTCGGCTCGGCCGGCGCGCGGGGTTCCCCGCCCTCGACGGCGACCCCCAGCGCCAGGGCCGCGGCCAGCGCCGTCCAAACGAGTGTGCGTCTCATGGCGTTCCTCCCGCCCCGTACTTGGTGAGGGTCTGGACGCGAATCGGCTACCGGTTTCCCCGCCGGTCCATTCGGTCCAGGCGCCGCTCGATCTGCTCCAGACGCGCCTCGATCTGCTCGAGGCGTTCGAGGATGCGGCCGATGTCCTTGCCGACGCCGTAGGGCTCCCCCGCCTCCGGCGGTTCGCCGGGCTCAAACTGCGGCGCCGGCCCCGGGTCCCGGCGCCACCGGCCCATCCAGTCCTCGATCCGCGGGCCGAGGCGCTCGAGGTACTCGCGCAACTCGGGGATCTGACGCCGCAGCTCCTCCGGCAGGCCCCAGTCCTCCTCCGGCAGGGCCTCCTCGACCGAGGCGCGCCGGCCCAGCTTCACCTTCGTCCGGCCGCGCTCCCCCATCCGGTAATACGTGATGGAGACCGTTTCGCCGGGCCTGCGGGCCCGGATCCGCCGGGAGAAATCCCCGGGCTCCGTCACGTCCTCGCCGTCGAGGACGGTGATGACGTCGCCCGGCAGAAGGCCCGCCCGGGCCGCGGGACTCTCGGAGATGACCTCGTTGACCAGAACGCCCGCGTCGGCTCCGCTGATGGCCTTCATTTCCTCCGGAAGGTGGGCCGCGGCCACCCCGAGGTAGGCCTCTTCGGCCTCCCCGTCGCCACCGGGCGTTTCCTCCGGATGAGGCACACCCATGAGGGTACGCGCCGCCGGCTCGACGCCCACCGTCCGCCGCTTGCCGCCTCGGAAGAGGACGACCTCAACCCGGCGTCCGACCTCACTCGCGGCCACGGCCTCGACCACGTCGCGGGGCGTCTCGACGCGGCGGTCGCCGAAGGCCACGATGACGTCGCCCGCCCGGATCTTGGCCTTGGCGGCGGGGCTGCCCGGCAGGACCTGGCGCACCAGCGCCCCGGCGTCGACGCCGGCCTCCTCGGTGGCTTCCTCGGTCAGATCGGCCACCATGATGCCGAGGGTGGGCCGGCCGCCCACGGCGGGGGCCTCGAGCTCAAGCTCCGCCCGGGCCTCGGCCGCGCCGGCCACGGCCAAGAGGACGGCAAGCGCCGCCGGTCCCCGTCCCGGATACGTTACGTGCCGCATGGCAAGTCTCCTTTCGTCGCACTCCCGTGTCCATCATACCGCACCCATCACCGGTGCGAAACAGCTTTTGGGCTGGAACGCCCCGCGGGCCCCCGTATAATCGTCCGGCTGTCGCAGCGATCCCCGGAGACAGGACGTGGCTCAACCCGGTCTTGTGCGCATCATCTACAACCCCCTGTCGGGGCGCGGCCGGGCCGACGTGCTGGTCCGGGACCTGATTCGCCACCTCGAAGGCCGCCGTTTTTCCATCGACGTCTGTCCGCTGAAGAACGGCGGCAGCGCCCGGGACCTGGCGGCCGAAGCGCCGGACGAGTCGCTGTGCGTCCTGAGCATCGGCGGCGACGGCACCCACCGGGAGGTCGGCGCGGGATTGGTCGGGCGGCGGATACCCTTCGCGGCGATCCCGTGCGGCACCGAGAACGTGCTCGCGAAGACCTTCGGGTTCGTGCCGACCGCCAAGGCCGCCCTCCACACCATCCAGAACGGCCGCCGCGCCCTCCTGGACGTCGGCGCCTGCGACGGCCGCCCGTTTCTGATGTTCGCCGGCGTGGGATTTGACGCGGCGGTGACCCGGGCTGTTCACGCCGACCGCGACGGACCGATCACGCGGGCCGCCTACTACGGCCCGATGGCGCGGCTCCTCGCGACCTACCCGTTCCCACGGCTCACGGTGACCGTCGACGGACGGACGCTGTGCGACGATGCCGCAACGGTCATGCTCGGCAACACGCCCCGGTACGCCGACGGCCTGCGCCTCTGCGCCCGGGCCGTCGCCGACGACGGATTGCTGGACGTAGCGGCCTTCCGGACGCGATCGCGTTTGGGCTTTCTGGCCATGGGCCTCCGGGCAAAGCTGGGGCGGCACATGGACCACCCGCAGGTGGCCTATGCCCGGGGTCGGCGGATCGAGGTCACCAGCGCCGAGACCGGCGTTCCCGTCCAGATCGACGGCGACGCCGTCGCCGAGACGCCGGTCGTGTTTACGGTGCGGCCGAAATCGGTGTGGCTGCTTCTGCCGCCCGAGATGCCGTGAGAGAGCACGGAAGGAGGGAGCCATGCCCGCGACGCGTCGCGAAGCCACGGTGGGGACGCAGCGTCTCGGCCCGGACCGCCTCTTCCTGATCGCCGGGCCCTGCGTCATCGAGAGCGCCGACCTCTGCCGCCGCATCGCGGAACACGTGGCCCGGGCGGCCGCGCGCCTGGAGATCCCCTACGTCTTCAAGGCCAGCTACGACAAGGCCAACCGCACGAGCGTCGAGAGCTTCCGCGGGCCGGGGCCGGAGGAAGGGATCGAGGTCCTGGCCGACGTCCGCCGCGAGTTCAACGTGCCCGTCCTCACGGACGTCCACGGGCCGCAGCAGGCGAAGGCGGCAGGGGCGGTGGTCGATTGCCTCCAGGTGCCCGCCTTCCTGTGTCGCCAGACGGACCTCATCGTCGCCGCCGCAACGCACGGACGCGCGGTCAACCTGAAGAAGGGCCCGTTCCTGGCCCCCTGGGACATGGCCCACGTCGTCGCGAAGGCCGCCGACACCGGGGCCGAGAACATCCTCGTGACGGAGCGCGGGACGAGCTTCGGCTACAACCGGCTGGTCGTCGACATGGCAGGCCTGCCGGAACTGGCCTCCCTCGGGCGACCCGTGGTCTTCGACGCGACGCACAGCGTCCAGCAACCGGGTGGGCTGGGGTGCAGGACGGGCGGCAACCGGCTCCTGGCGACGGTCCTCGCCCGGGCCGCCGTCGCCGCCGGGGCCGACGGCCTCTTCCTGGAGGTCCATCCGGAGCCCGAGAAAGCCCTCTGCGACGGCCCGAACTCCGTCGCGCTGGCCGACGTCGAGGGACTCTTGGAGACGTGCCTGCGGATTCGAGAGGCGTGTCGATAGGCCTGAGACGGGCGGGTCTCAGGGCTTCCTCAGCGGTTTCTCGCCTAATTCGACCCGGATGCGGTTCGCCTCTTGCCACAGGTCGTCATCGAGCGAGAGGAACTTGACGAAGGAGGCCGTCGAGACGCCCAAGCCCGCGGCGGCGGCGCTCGCCCGCCCCGCGGCGGCGTCCAGGCGGTCCAGCGCCCGGGCCGCCACCACGAGATACGCGGCGGGCCGCCGGGGCAGGCGCGGCCAGGCGTCGCCGGCGACGGCCTCGGCCATCTCGCCGCGCGGCAGGAGCGCGGGGTCCGCCTCGGCCCGGACTTCCATGGCGATGGCCCGCCGCAGGCGGTGGACGGCCTTGCGGCGGTTCCGGTGCTGGCTGCGGCGCTCCGTCGCCGTGACCACGACGCCCGTCGGCCCGTGCGTCAGACGGACCGCCGACTCCGTCTTGTTGCGGTGCTGACCGCCCGGACCGCTCGCCCGGTAGGTCTCGACCGTCGAGTCGCGAAGCAGGGCCTCGTCCGAGGCCGTCAGATACGCGTCGCGCCGGCTTGCTTCCATAGGCATGCCGATTGGCTCTCCGGAACGTCGAACCTCACTTCTCCGTATCCGGTGGCGTGACTCCCGCCTTCACCGCCATCTCGGCCACCCGAGAGGCCGTCTCGGGATCGCGCGTCACGGTCTCGTCGAGGGCGATGAGCCGCGCCCGCGCCTCTTGGACGCGGTAGCCGTCGCCGTGTTTCTCCGCAACGAGGTCCACGCGTCCGAGATACTGCATGTAATCGCCGGCCTGGACGATGAGGACCTCTCGGCCGTCGGGGTCCTTGACGCGTTTCCCGGCCGAGAGCTTCGTATGCGAATGGCCCCCGATGACCAGGTCCAGGCCCCGCACGTTGGCGACGAGGAGCTGGTCGGCCACGATACCCAGGTGCGTCAGGGCCACGACCACGTCGGCCTCCTTCCGCAGCCTCGGCACGAGCTCGCGGGCCGTGGTGACGGGATCGGCCACATCGAGCGGCTTCGCCGAGGCGTACCCCGTGCGCACAAAGCACAGGCCGAAGACGGCCACCCGCACCGGACCGGCCTGCTCGATGACGTAGGGCCGGGCCAGACACTTCCCCGTTTCCTTGAGGGCCACGTTGGCCGTCAGGACGGCAAAGGACGCCTCGGCGATGCGCTTGCGGAGATTCGGCACCCCGTCGTAGAACTCGCCGTTTCCGGGCGTCCACGCGTCAAATCTCAGGTGATTGAGCAGGGCCACGTTCGCGGCCCCGAGGGTTCGCCGCGTCAAGGCGTCGCCGCGGCTGAAGAGGTCGCCCGCGTGGACGAGGAAGAGCCCCTCGACGCCGCCCTTGGCCCGCTGCTCCCGGACCGCGGTCGCGAGCCGGGCGTAGCCGCCCACACTCGTGCCGCCCTGCACATAGGGCTCGATGCGACCGTGGCTGTCGTTGACGTGGAGAAACGCGAAGCGAACGGCCGCCTCCGGCGCCTCGCCCCCAACAGCACCGACGGCCGAGACGACGATCAGCAGGATGACAACGAAGACGCGGATGCGCATGGGCGGCCTCCTTCTGCCTCAGTCTACCGGTCCGACGCCGCCGGAACCAGCCCAAGCGTCCGACGAGGTTGATCGACCGGAGAAAAGCAGTCCGAAATTCTGTAGACGGATGCCGCCGACCGCCGATACCGGAGGCTGGAGGGGTTTGGACGAGTTTTCAGACTTGATTAAGAAGGCGAAAAAAAGGTTGCTTCCGGCGACGGAGGCGGTTGTACTAGCCGGCTGAGTTCTGGGAATTCCATGGGGGGCGGCCCCGTCAGGGCCGCCCAAGGAAGGAGTGTTCCAATGCGAACGCACGTTCTGGCGGCTGTGTTGACGGCTGGTTTGGTGCTTGGGCTGATGCCGGCCGTGGCCTCGGCCACGCCCGTGGAGCCGGTGGAATCGATCATCCACTTTAACGGCCCCGGCAACCCGGCGGCGCCGAGTTTCGGCCAGTCGCTGCTGGCCCCGACGCTGGCGTTGAACTACGGGATGAACAACCACAGCGGCATCCACGCCGCCGCAGCTCCCGCCGAGGACGAGCCTCAGCCGGCCCCGGCCTCCGGATGGTTCGAGGACCCGGTGGGGTTCTTCGAGTACCATTACGCGAGCAACCGCGACCGCCGCACCCAGGGCCTCGACATGGACCTGAACGGCGGGACGCTCGGCGTGGTCTTCCGCAGCGTCGAGGACGTGACCGTCGGCCTGATGTACGATTACACGAGCGGCTCGGGCGCGGGCACGCCCAACATCGACGCCACCAGCGACTCGAACACCTTCACCTTCTTCCTCTCGAAGAACGTGGGCAAGTTCTACTTCGGCTCCTCGTTCTCCTTCGGCGACACCAGCATGCGAACCCGCCAAGCGGGCGTCCGCGTCCGGACCGAGGTCGACAGCTACGTCGTGGCCCCCTACGTGGGCCTCGCGGCCTACCAGCAGGGCCCCTTCTCCGCCTACTCCACGCTGACCATGGTCTGGCGATGGCAGGACTTCCAGTACACGCGCGGCACGCCGAATGACGATTCGAGCGACGGCACGCTGGTGCTCATGAACCGCCTCAACTACGCCATGAGCGAGCAGTGCATTCTCACGGGCATCTTCGATTGGAACCGGGTCCTCCAGGAGGAATTCACGAACACCGATCCGCTTGAGGATCCCGATCACTGCTGGTTCACCATCGGCGCGAAGGTCCGCGTCTTCCTGACCGAGAAGCTCGAAGTCTACGCTCAGTGCACCGGCGACATCGGCAACGAGTCGTACGAGAACGTGGGCGTGACGCTGGGCGCGTCGCTGGCATTCTGACCCGGGCAAGTCCTTTCGGGCTGTCCGATCTTCATCCTGCACGGGGATGGAAGGGAGGCCGAGATGCGATCGAAGCGATGGGCGTATGGCGTCGTCGTCCTCTTGGTCGGGGCCTTGGCCCTGACGCAGATGGCATGCCCGTCTTCACAGCGCCGCACACCGGCCCAGGTGCAGTCGGATATCGACCAGCGCGAACAGCGGCGCGATCAGATTCGACAAGAACTCGAGGACTACGGCCACGATCTCGACCCCGAGACGAACGAGTGGCGAGGGGGGATGGCGGGGCCCCTGTCGTTGACGCCGCACGATGCCCAGGCGCACATCCGCGACCTGCGCAGCGAATGGCAGACGCTCAACAACTCCCTGCGCGACCTTCGGGAGGAACTTCACTCCTCTCAGCAGGCGCACAGTCGGCCCGAAAACGACGTGAGCCGCCACGCCAGCGGGGCCGGCAGCCGGGTGACGCCCCCCACCACGCCGACGACCGGTAGTAGCGGCTGCGGGGGCCACCCCTGACGCGAGCCCCGAAGCCGTTCATGAAATTCGCCGCCCGCCGACCTCTTCCCGTCGGCGGGCGGTTCCTTTTTGCCCGGCGCCGCGCCTCCACTTCATCTTTGACGCTGGGCTCTAGCCGGGGTAGAATATTAGGGATCGGATCGGGCGGACGCGCGGCCGGCGCCGGCCGTTGGCACGCCCAGTCCGCGTCCGGCTGCACGTGCAAGCCGTAACCACATCCATGGCACAAGGAGGAGAGGCATGAGGTCCCGTAGGCACGCGCGCAGCTTTCCGTCCCCGACGCTTCTTGGGATACTGCTCCCCGTGCTGGCCGCGGCGGCGCCCCCGTGTGAGCCGACGTCGGGGCCCTCGGGGGACACGCGGCCCAAGGGGCAGATCAAGGCCGATTACACCGACGCCCGGGCCCAGCTCGAAGCCAGGAAAGCCCGGCATGACCGCCTCGAAACCCGGCTCCTCGAAGAGGGCTGGACGCGCGGCCCGGACGGCGACCTCGTCCCGCCGCGCGGCCTGGACCGGGGCGGCCAGACCAAGGAGACCCGGGCCCACTTGGAGAACCTCGAGGAAGAGATCGGGGACCTCGAAGCCCGCGTCCGGTTCAACGAACGGGTCTGGCGACACCGGGGGTGGGAGATCGCGGAGTTGACCCGCGGCGCCGCCACCCGCGTCCCCGCCACTCCGCCGCCGCACGTCGACTGACGGCCCGCCCGGCCGCCGGTCCTTCGTGAAGTTTAGCCGCCGATGCCGGAAGGCCACCCCCATCATCCCGAGTAGCCGCCGCCGCGGCGGGCAGGGCCTTGTGTTCTTCGTGCCGCCCCGATAGGGTACCCACCCGCGAGGCCGGACCGAGGGATTCACCGCCTTGACTGTCGCGCACGCTCGAACCCGACGCCGCCGTATCTCGGCGGTCCTCGTCGCCCTAAGTCTGGCGATAGGGAGTGGTTGCGCGCAGGCGTGGCGCGACCGAATCCCGCCGACCGACCTGGCGGCCTCGGAAACGTCGCCCGCCCGCGTGGCCCTCGACCGCATCGTCAACGTCCACTACCCGGACGGGCGGCCCCTCCGGGGGTGGCAGGCCACGGCGCTCATCATCGAGAAGACCCTGGCGGCATGGTATCCGAACCTGCGGTCGGCCCCTCCGCATGTCGATCCTTCGCCGGAGGAAGCCCGTCAAGCCCTCTCCGAGCTTCCCGGACCGGCAGAGGCGGACGTCTCGGTCGTCTACCTCGGGTCGCGGCAGACACCGGGCGGGGCGTGGCAGTTCACGGGACCGGGCGGCGGCTGCACGCCGTTTTCCGAGCTGGCGGGCCCCGCCTTGCCCTCGCATGCGCGGCGAATCGTGGTGATGGACGTCTGCCATGCCCCCGCGGCTTTGGGGGGCGACCTGGCGACGAATTCGTGGATCGTGATGGCCTCCGCCGCCCACGAACGGAGCTACGAGCTGGACGTCGCCTCGCCGCGCCCCTTGGACCTCGTCCGGCGCTTCCCCCGGGCGGCCGCGTGGCTCGCCGCCCACATGCCGGGCGAGTGGGACGGGAAGGTCAGCTTCCTGGGCCTGATGTGGCTCCAGGCTCGCCTCCAGACGCCCCGCGCCCCGGCCTCGGAGGACGATTGGGCGGCCTTCTTCGCCCGCATGGAGCAGGAGGCGACGGCGTTCCGGCGGCTTCACAGCGCGCAGCTCGCCTCGACCGTCTGCGTCCGCCCGCCCCGCGATCGCCAACCCGTAGGGGCCCCGGAATGAACGCCCACACCCGGGAGCGGCTCGAGTTCGGCAAGGTCCTCGATCGCATCGCCGCCCGGGCCAGGACAGCCCCGGGCCAGGAGGCCGCGCGGGCCCTGGAGCCGACGTCCGACCCCGAGGCCATCCGCACCCGCGCCGACCGCACCGCCGACGCCATGGCCGTCCTCGAGCTCGGCCGCGACTTCGCCGTCGAGCGGTTCGAGAATCCGGCCGACATCCTGGAGCGGGCCGCCATCGAAGACGCCATGCTCGCCCCGCTCGAGCTTCGGACCGTCGCCACGGTTCTCCGCAACGCCGAGGACCTCCAGAAGGTATTCCGGCGGCTCCGGGCCGACGCTCCCACCCTCTGGAAGCTCTCCCTGGACCTCGTCCCCGCCCCCGAGCTGCGCGACGCCATCGAAGCGGCGATTGAGCCCGACGGCACCGTCGCGGACCGGGCTTCCGTCGAATTGCGGCGGGTCCGCGTGGAGATGCGAAAGGTCGAGGACCGCATCCGAAGCCGCCTGGAGGCCATGGTCGAGAATGCCGACGTCAAGCCCTTCCTGACGGGCGATTACGTCACCCGGCGGTCCGGCCGCAACGTCATCCCCGTCGTCGCCAACCAGGCCGGCCAGGTGCCCGGCATCATCCACGACCGGAGCGATTCCGGGGCCACCGTCTTCCTGGAGCCCCAGGCCGTCGTGGACCTCGGAAACGAGCTTCGGGGCCTTGCCTCCGAGGAGCAGCGCGAAGTCCGCCGCATCCTGAGGGAGCGGACCACCGGCGTCCGGGATCATCTCCACGGCCTGCGGAGGGATGTGGCCCTGCTCGTCGAATTCGACGTTCTGCGGGCCTCGGCACGCTACGCCCGGGCCCACCGGATGGTCCGGCCGACGGTCGCCGAGGGCGGTTCTCTGGCCATCGTGGCCGGCCGGCACCCGGTCCTGGAGGACACGCTCGCCGAGGCGGGCGAGGCCGTCGTGCCCCTCGATTTCGTCCCCGAGGAGCCGATCCGAACCGTCGCCGTCACCGGGGCCAACGCGGGCGGCAAGACGGTGAGCCTGAAGACGATCGGCCTGTTGGCCCTGATGGCCCACACGGGCCTCCCCGTGCCGGCGGACCGGGGGACGGCGTTCCCGCTTCTGGGGCGAATTCTCGTCGATATCGGCGACGAGCAGAGCATCGAGGCCAACCTCTCGACCTTCTCCGGCCACGTCCAGCACATCCGGACGGTCCTCGCCGAGGCCGACCGACGGTCCCTGGTGCTCTTGGACGAGCTGGGGGCGGGGACCGACCCGATCGAGGGCGGGGCCCTGGCGTGTGCGTGCCTCCGTGCCCTGCACGCCGCCGGGGCCCGAACCGTCGCCACGACCCACCTTTCGCAGGTCAAAGCCTTCGTCCACGAGCAGACGGGCATGGACAACGCTGCCGTCGAGTTCGACCCCGCCACGCTCCGGCCGACGTTCCGCCTGGTCCTGGGACGTCCGGGGGCCAGCCACGCCCTCACGATCGCCCGCCGCCTGGGCCTGCCCGAGGAAGTGTTGGAGGGAGCGGAGGCCCTGCTCGATTCGGACGCCTTGGCCATGGAGGATCTCCTGGCCCGCCTGACGGCGTCCCTTCGCAAAGCCGAGGCCGACGCCGCCGCCGCCGGGCGCCGCCGCGAGGAGGCCGAAGCCGCCCAGAATCGTCTCCGGAAGGAGTTGACGGACGTCAAGCGGGAGCGAAAGGAGGCCCTCCGCAAGGCCGCCGAGGAGGCTCGAGGGCTCGTCGAGAATACCCGCCGCCAGATGGAGCGGGCCCTCGAGGAGGCCCGCCGCGCGGGCGCCGATGCGTCCCGGACGCGGCATCTGAGGCGGAAGGTGGAGGAGAAACGCGAGGGTTTGAGGGCCCAGAGCCGCCGCCTCGCCCCGCGCCCGCGGAATCGCATCCCCCTGGAGGACCTCGAGCCCGGCCGCCGCGTCTGGGTCGAGTCCATGCGGACCCACGGCACCGTGACGGCCGTGGACGCCCGAAAGGGCAAGGTGAGCGTGGACGCGGGCGGTCTGGCGATGGAAGTCGACGCCTCGGCCGTCCTCGAACCCGACGCCGAAGGGGCCCGGCCCGAGCGCCGGCCGCCCGAGGGTCGCACCGTCGTCCGGCCCACCGGTCCCGTCCCGCCGGAAATCCACTTAAGGGGCCAGCGCTACGAGGAGGCCCGCCGCAACCTCGAAACCTACCTCCACGAGGCCGCCCTGGCCGATCTGGGCAGCGTCCGCATCATCCACGGCCACGGCACGGGGGCCCTCCAGCAGATGGTCCAGGAGTTCCTGGCGGAGTTCCCCCTGATCGAATCGTACCGCTTCGGGGAGCGCGGCGAAGGCGGCCGGGGGGTGACGATCGCCACGTTCCGATAGCGATCCCCGCCGCCCCTGCCGCCTTCGGTAGGGCCACGCGGCTGTTTCAGTTCGTGCAGCTTTCGCGTTTTCCGTCGCCTAGCGGCGGCGGCGCCGGACGAGGAAGGCCAACCCGCCCAAGGCCATCAGGCCCATCGAAGCCGGCTCGGGCATACAGATCGTGTCGACGACGATCTCTTCGATGTTCGTCGAGTTGACGAGCCAGAAGGTCAGCCACTCGCCCTCCGGGTTCGGGCCGATCTCGTTCATCCCATTATAGGTGTACCAGTTGCTGTTGTCATGCTGCCAATCGGGGATGCCCGTCGGGACGTCATTCTCGCCCGACGAGCCGGGATGGGGCCCCGACGGTGCGGCCCCGGGGGGGTTGGTCGTCGGCGTCACCACGGGGGGGGTCGCCCTGCGGAGTCGGCGACTTGTCGGACGTCATCTGCCAGAAGACCTTCTTGACGAGGTTCTCGTGCGGGCTGTTCGGGATGAAGATCGATACGGGCACCTGGATGTTGTTGTTCTCCTGTCCGCCGGGGTCTGTGACGCCGATGTGGACCGTCGCAACGCCCGGCTCCACCGTGCCGTCCGGATGGACGTAATCCACCCACTGGACCTCCGTCGCAACGTTGACGACGGTCGGGTTTCCGCCCGCGTCGGGCAGCTCCATCTCCCCGCTCGGCCACACGATGAACGGATTCCCGAAGGGGTTTTGAACCTCGCTAGGCACCTCAGGCGGGGGCGGCGGCGGCTCCTCCGGCACGCCCGGAAGCAGCGTCGGGAAATCCCAGTGGTTGAACGTCTCCGGCCAGGACGTCAGATCGCCCCACGGCGGGTCGTTCAGGTCTTCGGCGACCGCCCCAGCGGATAACACACCGAGCGCGGCGAGCATCAGGATGAGTTTCTTCATGGGTAGGCCTCCTTTATGTTCGGGGCGGCGACCGAGGCGCCTTGCCCGCCCGCGGGCTCCGAGTCGAACTCCGGCGCCACGCAGAGGCCCAATGCAACGAGACCCGGCCCTTTCGGACCCGGCCCTCCACCACGGCGAATTCAGGCTTTGCCACTACCCTTAACCACCTCCACTATACCTCCAAAATCCGCCGCGGTCAAACGATTCCCGTCGGCTATCCATCAGGCCCGCGCGAAGTTCTCGCAGGACCCCGCCGAGACCCTCACCACGCCGCCACCACGTCCTCCAGCCGCCGCTTCGGGACGTGGTGAACGCCCCCGTCGTCCCGGTAGTAGGTCGTGTCGCCGTCCCCCGCGACCTCTTCCAGCACGCACTTCTCGGCCGGCACGCCCAGGGCCACGACCAGCAGCACCTTGTACCGCTCCGGAATGCCGAAATCCTGCACGATCTGCGGCCGCTCAATGGCCCCCAGCATGCACCCGCCCAAGCCCCGCTCCACGGCCCCCAGGAGCATCGACTGGGCGGAAATCCCGTGATCGCAACCCGCATCCCGGGTGATCTCGGTGTCCAGGAGCACCAGCACGTACGCCGCCGGCCGCTCGCCCTCGGCCGGTCCGACCCAATCCTTCAGCGCCCCCGCCCAATGCAGCGACGGGAACATCCGGTCGCAATCGCCCTTCTCGTGCACCAGAACATACTTCAGCGGCTGACGATTGGCCGCGCTCGGGGTGCGGCGAGCCAGGTCCACCAGCGCGAGCAGCGTCTCCCGGTCGATCCGCTTCTCCTCGTCGAATCGGCGGTACGAACGGTTCCGGACAATCAGGTCCTCGACGGTCATCGGGCCTCCTTTCGCCCCTCGGGAGCCAGATTAGCGGGCCGGACCCCCCGATGCAAGCACCCCGACCCCTTGACGCACTCACCGGACACCCCCAACAATGGCCAGGGCCCGGGGCCCCAGAGGGGACGGGCCGGTTCTCCGGCCGTACGGAAAAGGCGCCTGTGCCCGTAGCCCCGGTACCGCTGGGTGCTCGCCCGCGCGACGCGCGGCGAAAAGGGATGGACCTTGACACGCGGCCTCGCCGACAGTATGAGGGCCGCCACGAAACGCGTTTCCGACGCCCCGGCCGCCGTTCGGGAGACCCACGTGCCGAAAAACCTTGTCATCGTCGAGAGCCCCGCCAAGGCCAAGACCATCGAACGCTACCTGGGCAAAGATTACCGCGTGGCCGCCTCCATGGGCCACGTCCGCGACCTCCCGCCCAAGGAACTCGGCGTCGACGTCGCGCACGATTTTGAGCCCACCTACACCCTCCTCAAGAACAAGTCGAAGATCGTTTCCGGTCTCAAGAAGGCCGCCAAGGGGGTTGAGACCGTCTATATGGCCACCGACCTCGACCGCGAGGGCGAGGCCATCGCCTGGCACCTCTGCCAGGCCCTGGACCTCGCCCCGGAGGCCGTGCGGCGGGTCGTCTTCAGCGAAATCACCAAGGGGGCCATCCAGAGGGCCTTCCGCGAGCCCGGCGATCTCAACATGGAGAAGGTCGCCGCCCAGGAGGCCCGCCGCATCCTCGACCGTCTCGTCGGCTACAAGCTCTCGCCGCTCCTCTGGAAAAAGGTCGCCAAGGGCCTCTCCGCGGGCCGCGTCCAGAGCGTCGCCGTGCGGATCCTGGTGGAGCGGGAACGCGAGATCCGCGACTTCAAGCCCGAGGAATTCTGGCGTATCGCCGCCATCCTGGCCCGTCCGGACGAAAAGGGCGAATTCAAGGCCCAGCTCGCGAAGGTCGACGGCGAGAAGTTCCGCCCCTCGGGCGAAGCCGGCGCCAAGACCGTCGGCGAGGCCATGCGCAGGGCCGTATACACCGTCCGGGCCGTCAAACGCCGCCGTGTTCAGGACAAGGCCCCCCCGCCCTTCATCACCAGCCAGCTCCAGCAGGCCGCCTCCACCCGGCTCAGCTTCTCGACTCGCAAAACCATGACCCTGGCCCAACGGCTCTACCAGGGCGTGGAGCTGCGTTCGGAGGGCCCGGTGGCCCTGATTACGTACATGCGGACGGATTCCTACCACGTGGCCCCCTCGGCCCGCCAGGCCGCCCGCGAGACCATCGCCAAGGAGTTCGGCGACGCCTATCTGCCCGAGAAACCGCCTGCGTACCGGTCGCGCGGCCGCGCCCAGGAAGCCCACGAGGCCATCCGTCCGACCGACGTCTCCCGCACGCCCGAGAGCGTCAAAGGACTCCTGGAGCGGGACGAGGCCCGACTCTATGAGCTGATCTGGAAACGCTTTATCGCCAGCCAGATGAGGCCCGCCCTCTGGGACGTCACCGACGCCGAGATCGAGGCCGCCGCCGACTCGATGACCGGCCTGTTCAAGGCGCGCGGCCGGACGCTCATCTACGACGGCCACACCCGCGTCACGGGCGTCCGCATGGGCAAGGACGAGCAACAGTTGCCGCCCCTGGAGGAGGGCGAGAAGCTGGATCTCAAGAGCCTCGAGGAGACCCAGCACTTCACTCAGCCCCCGCCGCGCTATTCCGAGGCGGGCCTCGTCAAGCGTCTCGAACAGCTCGGGATCGGCCGCCCCTCCACCTATGCCACCATCGTAAGTACTATCCAGGAAAGGGGGTACGCACGCCAGGAAAAGCGCCGCTTCTACGCCACCGAGCTCGGCGAGGTCGTCACCGACAAGCTCGTCAAGCACTTCCCCAAGATCATGGACGTCGGGTTCACCAGCCACATGGAGGACCAGCTCGACGAGGTCGAGGACGCCAAAACCGACTCCCTGAAGGTCATTCGCGAGTTCTGGGACCCGTTCGCCGAGGCCCTGCAGAAAGCGAAAGACGAGATGGAGAGCGAGAAGCACCAGCCCGTCGAGGACGCGGGCCCCTGCCCCGACTGCGGCAAGCCGCTCGTCAAGCGGTGGTCCAAAACGGGCCCCTTCCTGGGCTGCTCGGGCTTCCCGGATTGCAAGTACACCCGGAACCCCGATGGCCAGGAGCGCCCCGAGCCGGTGCGCACCGAGCACACCTGTGATAAGTGCGGCGGGACCATGCTCTTACGCGTCAACAAGAAGGGCGAGCCGTTCCTCGGCTGCGAGAACTTCCCCAAGTGCCGCTCCACCCTCCCCTCGGACGCCGACGGCAACCCCATCCGCCCCGAGCCCACCGGCGAGGTCTGCGAGAAGTGCGGCGCGGAGATGGTCATCAAGCGGGGACGCCGGGGCCCGTTCCTGGCGTGCTCGGCCTTCCCTAAGTGCCGTAATGCCAAGCCTTTACCGGGAGAAAAGAAGGCCAAGGGCGCCCCGAAAAAGGGCGCCGGACGCCCGCGAACCTCACGCCCCAAGCCCCAGGTCACCGACCGCGAGTGCCCGGATTGCGGAAAGAAGCTCGTCCTCCGCTCGGGCCGAAGGGGAAACTTCCTCGGCTGCTCCGGCTACCCGAAGTGCCGACATACCGAGGACGTCCCGGCCGACCTGGAGATCGAAGAGTCCGCGTAAGCCTTTGTCCGACAACGTGTTACGGGAAGGCCCCCGCCCGTGCGGATCACCGTCCTCGGCTCCGGCACCAGCCACGGCATCCCCATGATCGGCTGCACGTGCCCCGTCTGCACCTCCGAGGACCCCCGCAACCGCCGTCTCCGCACGAGCTGCGTCGTGGCTCTCGGCGACGCAACCATTCTCGCCGATACGACGCCGGAAATGCGTCTGCAGGCCGTTCGAGAGGGGATTTCGGCCGTCGATGCCGTTTTCTTCACCCACGCCCACGCCGACCATATCATGGGCTTCGATGACCTCCGCCGCTTCGCGGAGCTCGCGCGCCGGCCGGTGCGGGTCTATGCCTCGCCGGCCACGCTGGGGCGGCTCCAGACGGCTTTCTCCTACGCTCTAACGGACGTCGGATACGAGACTTACGGCATTCCGATCGTGGCGTGGCACACATGGACCGAGCCCGTCCGGATCGCCGGCCACCGCATCACGCCGGTGCCCCTGGAGCACGGAACGGACTTGGCGACGGGGATTCGCGTCGATTCACCCGCGGGAGGCTCGCTGGCGTGGTGTCCGGACTGTTGCGGTATTCCCGATACGTCGGTTCCGCGGCTTCGGGGCTTGGACGCCCTCTTCCTCGACGGGTTGCGTCATCGACCGCATCCGACACACTATACGGTATCCGAAGCCGTCGAGACGGTCCGCCGCCTGGCCCCCCGCCGTGCCTGGCTCATCCATCTGAACCACGATCTCGACCATGCCGCCACCGAATCGATCCTCCCCGACCCCGTCCGCGTGGCCTTCGACGGGATGACCCTCGACCTCCCGTGACGGCCCTCAAGCCTTGGCGCGGAAACCATAGTCCTTGCCTGACGCATCATGTACGGAGAAAACCCCGCTTCTGCCGGCCCCGAAAGGATGATGCCCGCCGGCCCTTCTCAAGCGGGCCAGTCGCAGATGCGAGATGGGAGTTTGACGAGAGCATCTCCCGAAAGGGGCCGGGAATCGCCTGCGGCCTCGTGGCGGAGGTCGGGCCAGACCGCGTGCAACGGTGGCTCAAGAGCAGGCTGCCGTTTCCGATACGCACGCACCGAAGAATAACAAGATGTTAAGATCGGCGCGGTGGGTCAGCACCGCACCCGGGGCGCACCGGGACGCGCCGCGCGAAGGAAGTGGCCGACCTCACGCATGCCTCCCTCGCCACATGTAGCACCATGGCCATTCTACCCCTCATCTTACTTCGACGCCTCGGCATGAACCGCCGAGAATCGTCCGCACTTCACCTCTTGCGTCAGCGGCTTTCCTTTTTGCGTCACGCGGCTTCGCCGTGGCGGGCGCGGCAAGGCACGCATCGCAATGAGGTGGCACATGCGGCCTCCGTTCTAAGCGTACAGCCTGACGCACACGCGCACGGCGTCAACCTCTGTGCGTCGCGCGAAGGCGCCGGAGGAGCGCAGTTTCCGGCAAGAAGCGGGCCAAAAGGGGGCAAGTTGCCCCCGACTTCCCCCCCCCAACCCCCCAAAAAGTCGCAAAAAGTGTGTCGCTTAGGGATAACACGTTTCGCGAATCCCGCCAAACGGCGCAGAAAGCTTGCCCAGATTACCCAGATTAACAGGCGGCAGTCTCTTCGAGTGAACTATCGGCGCGAGGGGGACCATCATTTTGAGAGAATAGAGGAGCCTCGGGGAGGGACGGCGCGCGCGGAGCGAAGGGGCGGCCGGGTCGGGCCGGGCGCGAATCCGCCCGTAACCCCGCCTGCGCGGGGGCGTTACAGGGGGGAGGCCCACAGGGAGGACGATCCGGCTATGCGCACGTGGCTTCGTCGATGGGGGGCGCCGGCGGCGGTCGGCCTGCTCCTTTTTGTTCCGGCGGCACCGGAAGCGGCCCTGTGGGCCCGGGAAGGCCCTCCGGCCGACGGGGAGCACCTCCGGACCGAGGACGAGGATGCCACCGAGGCCCCGGCCGAGGAGGCGAGCGCCCAGCTCGGGACCCTCGGGGCGGTCCGGGTGCCCCTGGCGATCCCGGAGCCCTGCCAGGCCACCCTGGCTCTTTACACGCCCGAGGGGCAGCTCGTTCGTATCTTGGGGCAGGTGCTGGACTTAGATGCGGGCGAGTACTTGCTCCGATGGGACGGGCTGGACCTGTTCGGCAACGTCGTCGACGCCGGCACGCCACTCGTCCTCAAGGTCATCACGAACCCCGGCGTGCAGGCGACGTACGAGTTCAGCGTGGGGGCGGCCGTTCAGCCTCCCTGGGACGGGTGGCTGGGCGACCATTCGGCCCCGGGCAGCGCCGCGGCGGTCGGAGACCGGGTGGTGCTGGGGTGCTTCGTGGCCGAGCACGGCTCAAATATGGTGGCCCTGGACCTGGATGGCCACAAGATATGGCGGTCGAAGCTCGCGGGGTGGCACGGGCCCCGGGCCCTCGCGAGCGACGGGACCGACGTCTTCGCCCTCCGCCGCGGCGGCAAGGAAGTCTATCGCGTTAACTTCAGCAAAGGCAAGCACTTAAAGCTCTATGACGCCGGCCGAGACGAGATCCGGGCCATGGCCGCGCGGCCGGGGGAGCTGATCCTCATCGCCCGCAACCACGCCCGGGATCGGACGTCCTTCCGGCGGGCGGTCTCGAACGGGACGATCGACTTCGCCCGGTCGAGGCCCCAAGTCCTCGGAACGAGCGCCCCGACGGAGTTCCACATCTCGGCCCGGGCGGCCTTTGGTAACACGTTTCACTCCCCCGGAAACCCACAAAACGGGGCCCGGTTGATCGTTTGGAACGACGAGGCGTTCCTTGTGCTGGTCTTCAAGGAGCCGGTCTCGTTCGGCACGGTGGTCCTGGAAGGCGACCCCGCCATCGCCAAGGCTCAAGTCTATGCCCTGAAGGCGGGCCTCGAATACGACACCGAGAAGCACTCCCCCATCCGCGACTCCGGCGACGCCATCATGGACTCGTTCAATATCGCGGAATTTGACCCGAATTGGGTTCTGGCGGCCGAAGGAACGCTGGATGAGCGTCTGAATTTCCTCCCCGCGAAGGACCCGGACGCCCAGACGCGGGCCGTCTACCTGAAGCTGACCCCCTCGGCCAAGAATCCCCCCAAGGACTGGCGGCCGGGGATCGCCATGTGCCGCCTCATGAAACAGCGGTTCACCCGCGTTTCCGCCAAGTCCCGCCTGAACCTGCCGCGAGGCGCGAAAGTCCAGTCCCGATCCCCCGCGGGGCGGATCGCCTGGGACCTTCGGATGGAGATTCCGGCCACGGAAATCTATCCGACGGTGGTCGTCGCGGACCTTGGCGCGGAGAAGACCTTCGACGGCTTGGCGATCCTAAACTGTGTGAATCCAGACGTTTACGTCGACGTCTTCGCCGGCGACGCCTCCACCGACCCGCACGCTGCGGGCGAGAAGGCGTGGCGGGAGGTGGCCCGGGTCCGAGGCAAGTACAACAAGAAGCTGCGGTGGCTCTCGGCCTCGACGAAGGCGAATGAGCACTACGTCGACCTGCCCGAGCGGACCACGGCGCGGGCCCTGCGATTCCGCGTCGTCGACGGGTACCGCCACGGAAAGTGGGGACGGGGCCGGGACGACCCGTTTCGGGTCGAATGCGGCGAAGTAGCCCTGTTACGCCTCGCGGGGGAGCCCGTCCAGCCCCCGAGCCACTTCGTCCGGGTCGTCGCCTCGGCCGACGGGAGCGTGAAGCGGGAGCTGGCGGGGGACGAACTGGCGGTCGATGCGGCGTCCTGCGCCCCGGATGGAACCCTCTTCACCGTGGTGGGAAACCGGCTCTGTCGCACTGAAATCGCCGATTCCGGCCTGAATCACACGGTCCTCTCGGACGGCGAGATTCGCGATGGCCTCTCCCTGGCCGCGAGCGAGGACCGACTGGCCGTCGGCGACCGTGCACGGCACGCGGTGCTCCTTTTCGACCACACGGGCACGCTTCTTAAGGTCCTGGGGGAGCGGGGCCCTCGGGTGCGGGGCCCGTGGGACCCGCAGGTCATCGATAGGCCGAGCGCCGTGGCCATCGACGCCCGCGGCACGATCTGGGTGGCGGAAGAGAAATTCGCCCCGAAGCGCGTGGCCCGTTTCGCAGCCGACGGGACATTCCTGCGGGAGTGGCTGGGGCCGCCCATGTACGGCGGGGGCGGGTTCCTGGACCCGGATTTGAGGCGTTTCTACTACCGGAGCATGGAGTTCGCCCTCGATTGGGAGGCGGGGACAAGCCGCCTTAAGAACCTGAACGACACCTTCCGCAGCCCCGAATCGCCGGCCCTGGACGCCGGGAGCTTCTCCTATACGGGCATTGGCCGCCCCATTCTTTATCGGGGCCGCCGCTACATCGTCGGCGAGACGGTCATCTGCATGCTCGACGGACCCACGTGGAAGCCCTGCGTCGTCATGGGCCAGGCGGGGCACAGCCCGTTCCTCTTCGGCAAGGAGACCTGGAACCGGCACTGGGCCCGGTTCGACCTCAGCCAGAAGAGCTTTATCTGGTGCGACGCGAACGACGACGGGGCCTATCAGGTGGAGGAGGTCGAGCTCTTCGACACGGCCGACCTGCCGGACTGGCGCCGCGGCCTCGCCATCGGCCCGGACCTGTCGATGTGGGGCCGGAACTATCGTATTGTGCCGCACGGGTGGACGCCGGGCGGCGTGCCGCTGTTTGCGGCGGAGGACTTCCGGCCGTTCGACTACGACGCCCTCGCCCCGCACTACCCGCGCAACTACACCCTGGGCGGCCCTCGCAGCGCCAAACCGGGCTACGGGGGCTTCAAATGGGTCCTGGAGGACGGTTCGATCATCCAGGAGGGCCAGCCGTACGTGGTGCGGCCGGACCTCACCATCGCGGGCGGGCCGGTGACGACGAAGCCAACCGACTACGTCCCGCCCATCGACGGGCTCGTCATGAACCAGCCGTGGAAGTTCACCGGCGGAGCCATGACCGAGTCGCCGCTGGGCGAGATCGCCTGCGTCAACTCCAACAACGGATACTGGTACGTGTGGGCGGCCCAGTACGGATGCGTGGTCAGCACCTTCTTCACGGGCGCCGACGGCGGCTGGGGATGGGGTATGGAGGCCGAGCGGGGGATGGACGTGACCGGCCGAAAACAGTCCTGGGAGGCTTGGGGTGGCCATTTCGTCAAGGCCGACGACGGGGGCTACTATGCCGCCGCCGGCAAGGGATTCCACGGCATCAGCCGCATCCACGGCCTCGACGATTTCCGCGTCCGCGAGATCCCCATCGAGGTCACCCCCGAGTCCGTGGCCGCCAACACGAAGCTGCGGGCCCTGTTGAAGAGCCGCTACGAGGCGATGCGGCTGGCCCGCTCGAAGTCCGGCCGCCGCACCTATGCCGCCGCCGAACTGCGGAAACGCCTTCCCGCGGGCATCAAGATTGACGGCGACTTGTCCGAATGGGGCAAGCGGTCCGAGCTCCAGTCGATCGGCCCCGAGAAGAACCGCCTCTTTTTCGACGCCACGTTCGACGAGCGGGGCGTGGTCCTGGCCTGGGCGGGCGAAACGCATCTCGGAAATGCCGCCGAGGACTGGCGGAAGGCCTTCTCGGACGGGTTTGCGCTGGATTTCCAGTGGCGGTCCGACGCGAAGGTCCGGGCCCGGGACGTGGCGGCGGGGGACCGGCGGATCGTCGTCACGAAGCACGGCGGCGAATGGATCGCCATCCTGTACGATTACGTCGACCCGCAGGCCCCGGACGCGGGACGCATCGAGTTCGTCAGCGACGTCGTCTCGACCCGCATCGCCCGCATCGCCCGCCTGGGGCCCGAGGCCTGCCGCCTGGCCGTCAAGGAGGATTCGCTCGGCATCAGCCTGGACGACCTCTCGGGCACGGACCTCGAAGGCTTCGGCGAGGCCCCGACGCTGCCCGGCGAGGTCACCAAGACCGACGGCCCGCCGAAGGGCTCGAAACGGTGGTCGGCGGAGGTGTTCCTGCCCTGGGAGACGCTGGGCCTGACGGCCGAAGAGCCGCTCCGGGCCGATTTCGGGGTCTTGGTGCCGGATTCGGAAGGCAGGGACGTCGCGTGGCGGAGCTATTGGTCGAACCGTTCGCCGGACCCCCTCGGCGACGAGGCGATCGAGGCCGCCCTCGCCCCCGGCGCCTGGGGCACCGTCACCTTCGGCCGGAAGTAGCCCCGGCGGGGGTCCGTCTTGATTCGCAGGGGGGCGCGCGGTAGGATTTCACGGCCATGGACGACGTGTTCCGACCCATTCCGGAGATTCTCGACGACCTCGCGGCGGGGCGGATGATCGTCCTCGTGGACGACGAGCAGCGCGAGAACGAGGGCGACCTGGTGGTCGCGGCCGAGAAGGCCACCCCCGAGATCGTCAACTTCATGGCCACCGAAGCCCGGGGCCTGATTTGTCTGCCGATGGCCTCGGAGATGATCCAGAAGCTGGGTCTGGCGCCCCAAACGGCCGAGAACACCGCCCCCTTCGGCACCGCCTTCACCGTCAGCGTCGATGCCGCCACCGGCATCACCACCGGGATCAGCGCGGCCGACCGGGCCCGCACGATCCAGGTGGCCGTGGCGGATGAGGCAAGGCCGGGGGACTTGGTGCGTCCCGGGCACGTCTTCCCCATCCGGGCGAAGGACGGCGGCGTGCTGGTGCGGGCGGGGCAGACGGAGGGGGGCGTGGACCTCGCGCGCCTGGCGGGCTTGAAGCCCGCGGGGGTCATCTGCGAGATCATGAAGCCCGACGGCTCCATGGCCCGCGTGCCGGACTTGGTGGAGTTCTGCCGGCGGCACGGGCTGAGGATGTGCACCGTGGCGCAGATCATCGAGTTTCGGCACCGGAAGGAATCGCTGGTGCGGCGGGTGGCCCGGGCGAAGCTGCCGACGGCCCTCGCCACCTTCGACCTGCACGTCTACGAGAGCCTCGTCGACCCCGTACCGCACTTGGCGCTGACGCTGGGGGGCATCGGGATGCCGGGCGGCAAGGCCCCGGCCGACGACGAGGCGATCCTGGTGCGGATCCACTCGGAGTGCCTCACGGGGGACGTCTTCGGCAGCCGCCAGTGCGACTGCGGAGAGCAGCTTCACGCGGCGATGGAGGCGGTCGCCCGCGAGGGACGCGGGGCCGTCGTATACATGCGACAGGAGGGTCGGGGCATCGGCCTCACGAATAAGATCCGCGCTTACCATCTCCAGCAGGAGCACGGGCTGGATACGGTCGAGGCGAACGAGGCCCTGGGGTTCAAGGCCGACCTCCGCGAATACGGCATCGGGGCCCAGATTCTGGCCGATCTCGGCATCCACCGCGTCCGCCTGATGACGAACAACCCCCGCAAGATCATCGCTCTGAAGGGCTACGACCTGATGATCATCGAGCGCGTGCCCCTCGTGTGCACGCCGAACGAGGCCAACGCCCGTTACCTTGAAACGAAGCGGCGGAAGATGGGGCACCTGCTGGACGAGGACGAGCGGGGCTAAGTCCCGTTCAGGAGAGGACTTCCTCGACGGCCTCGGGGCTGAGGAAGCGGCGGAGCTTGCCGAGGGCCCGGCTCTCGATCTGGCGGATTCGCTCCTTCGTCACGCCGAAGTGCTTCCCGACCTCTTCGAGCGTCTGCGGGCCGGGCTGCTCGCCCAGGCCGAAGCGTCGGACGACGATCTCCCGCTCCCGCGGGCCCAGTTTGTCGAGGACCCGCTCGATGGACTGGCGGACCGTCACGTCCGGCTCGCGATACGGCTCCTCGCCCTCGAACCTCAGATCGCGGCTCATGTCCAGGAGCTCGTCGCGACCGGTCTGGAAGCGTTCGCGGCGGCGGCCCGCCTGGGGCACGCTTCGGGCGAAATTCTTCATGATGGCCCACGAGGCGTAGGTCGAGAATTTGAACCCGCGCGTGTAATCGAACTTCTCGACAGCCCGCATCAGGCTCATGTTCCCGTCGCTGATGAGCTCGAAGAAGTTCGTCTGCGGGCCCACATGCCGCTTGGCGATGTTGACGACCAGCCGCAAGTTCGCCTGGACGATACGGTTCTTCACGCGATTGGCCTCATCGAGGAGCTTCTCGATCTCCTCGATGTCGCCGGACTTCGTGGAGCGGCCCTCGTCCAGGTCCTCGCGGAGCCGGGCGGCCTTGAACTTCAGGTAGTTATAGAGCCGGAAGAGCGACTGCTCCTGCGGCTTCGTGAGCAGGGGGGTCCTATAGAGGCTCTTCAGGTACACCGGCAGGCCCTTCGGCGGCGTGGGCGACTTCGCCTTGCCGGCCCCTCCGAGAATCTCCCGAGCGTGCTCGTCCTCCAGGATCAGCGCGTCGGCGTCCGGACGCTCGAACTCCGGGCTGTGCATGTACTCGATGGGCTCGTCCAGCAGCTCCTTGGCCCGTTCCTCGGTGATGATGCGGTAGATCGAGGAGCGGGTGCGGCAGAAGCGTTTGGCCAGGGCGTGGACGCTCACGCCCCGCGTGTACGCCTGGTAAATCAGGCGCCGGTCGCGGTCCTGAAGCGGCTCGTTGGCGTCCGGGAAAAGCTTCCGGTTCGGGTGCGTCCGGTCGTATTCTTTGATGACCTGGCGGACGGTCTCGACCGCGCGGTTGAGCTTGCGGCTGATGCGTTTGGAGACCTCGAAGAGACAGCAGTGGCAGAACAGACTGAGGCGTCGGGCCCGGCGGACGATCTCGCGGCGTTCCTCGGGCGAGAGGCGGCTGAACTCGGCCCCGTTTCGGACCTGCTCTCGGTTGCGACTGGCAAACCGGTCGAGGCTCGATTCCAGGAACCCCACCCGGGTCCGCCCGTCCGGCCAGACGAACTTCCGGGACACCAAGCCCTGTTTTCGCCACCTCTGGATGGTCTTCTCGGACACGCGGAAGCGCTCGGCCGCATCCGCGATCGTCAGGACCGGCTCCCCCACCTCCTCGACCGGCATCTTTAGGCTCGACGAGACTTCCTCGACCAAGCGCACGAGGTCCGTCTTGACACTCTTGCCGGGCAGGACCTTGCCGATGTCGACCTTCGGCCGGTAGCCCGTGATTTGATAGCAGACGAACTCGAAAGGGTACGATTTCCCGGTGTCGATTAAACAGACCAGACGCTCGGCCCGATTGACCTGCTCGAGGCGTACCTTGGCCGGAGAATAGGTGAGCTGCTTGGCGAGATCGGCCATCTCGGTGTGACGGAACTTGGCCATGGCGAAACCTCCGCCTCCTGGCCCCTAATAGGATATTAACTCAAGGGCCCGTCGGCGTCAAATGAAAAACCGGATTCGTCTCATTCTCCAGGTGTCCACCCTGCTCCATGGGAATTGAGAGGCCATCTGGAGGTGTCAAGCGGGAGATTGCAGGACAACCCACGGGCCAGCAACGGCCCTGGAGGAGGCATCACGGTGGACTTCCGCGTGGCCCCGGGGACGGGGGGGCAAGCCGTGGCGAGCGGGAATCCGCAGGGACGATGCCAAGCGAACGAAGAAGAGCCGACAAGGGTCGCGCGCACAGACGAGCCGGCGCACACCCTCGCCCGAGGGGCCGCGCCGGCCCAAAAAAGCACTTCAGCATCAGGCCTCAGGCACCCGATCCGACGTGTCGCTCCAAGACCCCGACGGCCGTGTTCATGCTGCTCAGCCGCTGACTCGGATCCTTGTTGAGGCATCGCATGATGAGCCGCGATACCTCTTCCGGCAGATTCGGCACCCGTCGCTCGATGGGGACAGGCTTGACGTTCAGAATCTTGTTAAGCGTCTGGTGGTGCTCGGGGCTCTCGAACGGCCACCGGCCGGAGAGGATCTCATAGGCCACGACGCCGAAGGCGAAGATGTCGATCTTCTGGTCGCAGGGCTCGCGGCGCAGCAGTTCGGGGGCGAGGATTTCGGCCGTCCCCATGCGGCTACGGGGCGCGGGAAGGTCCATGATGGGCGTCGCGAGGCCGAAATCGATGAGCTTGACCTTGTTCTCCCCGGTCACGAAAAGGTTCTTCGGGGCCACGTCGTGGTGCATGAACCGCCGCCCATGGACATGGGCCAGACCCGCCGCGGCCTGGTGCAGGAACGACAGCCGTTGCCCGTCGAGCCGCTTGGAGTCGCCCCCCATCAGGCTGGCCAGCGTCACCCCTTCCAGGTACTCCAGCACGAGATACGGCGTCGTGCCGAGCTGGCCGTGGTCGAAGCACTTGACGACGTTCGGATGGTCGAAGGCCGCAGTCACCTGGCCCTCGGTGAAATCCCGATAGAGGCTCTCGACCTTCTCGATGGTCTTTCGGGCCTCGGGCTTGAGGACCTTGACGGCCACAATGCGACCGGTCTCGCGGTCCCGGGCCTTGAAGATGACCGCCATGCTGCCCTGGCGAAGGATTCCCATCGCCGCATACCCGGGCAGTTCCCGGGGCTGGGACTTCTTGATCCTGCGAAAGAGTTTCTTCAGCACTCGGCCGTCTCCCTCCTGAGAGCCCGGCACCGGCGCGGGCCAAGCGGCCACAGATCACGCGGCATTATAGATTTGCGCCGCGTAGGGCGGCAACTCAAAAAGCCCGCCCGCTTCCGAACTCAATGCCCGAGACGTGACCTCTTCAGCATATCGCCCGGATGCGGCGCGTCAACCATTCTTTCCGGGAAGACGGGGAAAGTGGGGCGTGAACCCGTCCGGACGCCGCTCCGGCAGCCCGTCAGGAGCCGCAGTAGTCGATCAGCGAGGCGATCTCGCTCCGAAGGTCCCGTCGCGCCACGATCCGGTCCACGAACCCGTGCTCGAGCATGAACTCGGCGCTCTGGAACCCCTCGGGCAACTCCTGCTTGATCGTCTGGTAGATGACACGCGGGCCCGTGAAGCCGATCATGGCCCCGGGCTCGGCCAGGATGAGGTCGCCGAGGCTGGCGAAACTGGCCGCCACGCCGGCCGTCGTCGGGTTGGTCATGACGCTGATGTAGAGCCCCCCCGCGTCGTCCAGCCGCCCCAGGGCCGCGCTCGTCTTCGCCATCTGCATGACCGAGAGGATGCCCTCCTGCATCCGGGCCCCGCCCGAGGCGCTGACGATGACGAGCGGCACGGCCAGTTCGACGGCCTTCTCAGTCGCCCCGGTGATCTTCTCGCCCACCACCGAGCCCATCGACCCCATGATGAAGTGAGGGTCCAGGGCCCCCAGGACGACGGGGCGGCCCTTGACGTACGCCCGCCCCACCACCGCTGCGTCATACAGGTTCGTTTGCCGCTGGGCGTCCGAGAGCCGCTCGATGTAGCTCTTGCGGTCGACGAAGCCCAGCGGATCGGGCGACATGAGGTTCGCGAAGTACTCCTCGAAGCTGTCCTCGTCGGCCAGCATGGCGATCCGCCGGCGGGCTCCGACCTTGAAGTGGTACTGGCAGTCCGGGCAGACGTGGGCGCTTTCCTCGACGCGCTTCCGGAAGACCATCTGCTCGCAGCCCGGGCAGCGGAGCCAGAGGCCCTCGGGGATGTCCCGCTTCTTGGGGCGGCCGTTGATGGCCATTTACGCGTCTCCCGCGGGCTCGGAAGGGGCCGCGACCCCCTCGGCCGCGCGGCGAAGGTCGGCGATGGCCCGGGCGTAATCGCCGCCCGCGGCCCGGAAGATCGCCGTCCCCGCCACAATCACGTCCACGCCGGCGGCGACGGGCGCGGCGATGGTGTCGGGATAGATGCCCCCGTCCACCTCCAGGCGCTGCTCCGGGCGCAGCTTCGAGCGAACGGTCCGCATCTTCGGCAGCACCTCCGGCATGAACTTCTGCCCGCCGAACCCCGCGTACACGCTCATCATGAGGACCATCTCGACGTGCGGCAAGCTGGGATCGAGCAGTCCGACGGAGGCGTCCGGGTTGATGGTGACCCCGGCCGAGCACCCTAATTCGTGGATACGGCCCGCCATGGCCTCGCCGTCGGCCACGACCTCGGCATGGAACGTGAGGTTGTCCGCCCCGGCCTCCGCAAAGGCCTGCAGGTACCGCTGGGGCTCGGAAATCATGAGATGGACGTCGAGGATGAGGTCCGTGACGCGGCGGATTCTCTCGAGGACGACGGGGCCGATCGTGAGGTTGGGCACGAAATGCCCGTCCATGACGTCGACGTGCAGCAGGTCGGCCCCGGCCTCCTCCACACGGGCGATTTCGTCGGCCAGCCGGGCGAAATCCGACGCCAGGAGCGACGGCGCGATGGCCGGACGCGGCAGGTCCTGGAGCATGCCTCTCACCGGTCCGCTCCCGATGCCGTCAGGCGTCGTCGATGACCTCGAGCGTCTCGAAAGGCTTTCCTTCGAGGAACTCCAGGCTCGCCCCCCCGCCCGTCGAAATGTGCGTCATCTGGTCCGAAAGACCGAATTTCTCGACCGCCGTGGCCGTGTCGCCCCCGCCCACAATCACCATCCCGTCCTCGGCGACCTTCGCCAGGGCCTGGCAGACGGCCCGGCTCCCGCCGGCGAACGGCTCCATCTCGAAGACGCCCATCGGACCGTTCCAGACCACGGTTTCCGCGTCCGAAAGGGCCTCCTCGTAGGCTTGGACCGTCGCGGGACCGATGTCCAGGCCCATCCACCCGTCCTCGATCTCCGGACCCTGGACGTCGGTGTCGGCGTCGGCGGCCAGCTCCCGGGCCACCAAGTGGTCCTCCGGGAAGAGGACCCGGACGTCGGACCCCTCGATCTTTGCCAGGAGGTCCCGGGCCTTGGCCACCATGTCCGTGGTGGAGCCGTCCTTGTTCTCCTTCTGGCGCTCCACCTTGCTCTTGCCCGTATTCTGGCCGCGGGCGGCCATAAACACGTAGGCCATGGCCCCGCCGATGAGTAGCCGGTCGACCTTCTCCAGCAGGTTGGCGATGACCCCGACCTTGTCCGAAACCTTTGCCCCGCCTAGAACCGCCACAAACGGCCTCCGGGGGTCGCGGAGGGCCTCGTCAAGGAACTCGATCTCCTTGTTCATCAGGAACCCGATGGCCCGCGTGCCCTCGGGCATGCGACTGGGGACGCCGTAGGTGGAAGCATGATTGCGGTGGGCGGTGCCGAACGCGTCGTTGACGTAAAGGTCGGCGAGCTTCGCCAGCGACTCGGCGAAAGCGTCGTCATTTTTCTCCTCGCCCGTGTGGAAACGCAGGTTCTCGAGCACCAGAATCTGTCCCTCGCCCAGCGCATCGACCTGATTTTCCACCTCCGCACCCGTGCAGTCGGCGGCGAAGGCGACATCCTGCTCCAGCAGCTCGCCCAGCCGGTCGGCCACGGGACGCAGGCTCAGCGACGGCTTCCGCTCGCCCTTGGGCCGCCCCAGGTGGCTCATCAGAACGAGCCGGGCCCCCGCATCCAGGCAGCACTTGATCGTGGGCAGGGCCATGCGGATGCGGCGATCGTCGGTGATGGCCCCGTCGGCATCCTGCGGCACGTTGAAATCGACACGGGCGAGGACCCGCCGGCCCTTCATCGGAAGCTGATCGACGGTTTGCTTGGCCACGGCGGGGCTCCTTTCGACGCGACGTCCAAGGAACTCGGGGGCGAGCCGCGCGGCCCGCCCCCGGGAATCGACCTGCATACGCGATCAGATGGCCGCGATCCTCTCCGCCAGGTCCGCCATCCGGTTCGAGAAACCCCACTCATTGTCGTACCAGCTGGTGACCTTGACGAAGTTGCCCATCACCATCGTCTGGTTCGAGTCGAAGAGGCTCGACATCGTCTGGCCGATCACGTCCGAGGAGACGATCGGATCGTCCGTATACTCCAGAATGCCCTTCAGGGCCCCCTCGGCGGCCTTTTTCATGGCCGCGTTCACCTCGTCGGCCGTCGTCTCCTTCCCCACCTCGACGGTCAGATCCACGATCGAGCCGACGGGCGTCGGCACCCGCAGGGCGAACCCGTCCAACTTGCCGTCCAGCTCCGGAATCACCTTCCCGACGGCCGAGGCGGCCCCGGTGGTCGTCGGAATGATGTTCACGGCTGCCGCCCGGGCACGATGCGGGTCGGAGTGGATCATGTCCAGAATCCGCTGATCGTTCGTGTAGGCGTGCACCGTCGTCATCAGCCCACGCTTGATGCCGAAGCTGTCGTTCAGGACCTTCACGACCGGCGCGAGGCAGTTCGTGGTGCAGGAGGCGTTGGAGACGATCATGTCGGAGGCCTTCAGGCTATCGTCGTTGACGCCCAGGACGACGACGTTGTCGATCTCGCCCTTCGGCGGGGCCGAGAGGATGACCTTCTTGGCCCCGGCGTCGATGTGCTTCTGGCAGCCCTCGCGGGTGCGGAAGACGCCCGTGCACTCGAACACGATATCGGCCTTCTTGTCGCCCCAGGCCAGACCGGCGGGGTCTTTCTCGGCTGACACGGGAATCTTCGTCCCGTCCACCACCAGGGCCGATCCGTCCGCCTTCACCTCCCCGGGGAACCGCCCGTAGACCGTGTCGTATTTCAACAGGTACGCCAGCATCTCGGCATCCGAGAGGTCGTTGATCCCGACCACGTTGAAGGTCTTGCCGCGGTCCGTCAGGACCCGGAAGGCCAGGCGGCCGATGCGTCCAAAGCCGTTGATTCCCACGTTGATTGACATGCTACGTCTCCTTCGCTGGTGCTGGGATTCTTCTTGCCGCGAGCGGCGGGACGGCGCGCGGATGCACCGCCTACCACCGGTTTTCTCGCTCTTCGGAGCCCCCCTTATAGCCCGCGCGGGGCCGGAATGTCAAGCCAAATCCACGTTCCCGGCACTCCGGCGCCCCGCCCCCACGCGGCCTCTCTCCCCCTCCGCCCCCCCTCCTTTTCGCACATCACGCCGCGGCGCATATGCCGCCGGATGATCGTTGATCGGATGAAAACCGGGGCCTTCCACCTGCCGGATGGCAGCCGCCGGGACGGAAATTCATCCCGGATGATCTTACGGTTCGAGGGGCGGGCTTCCGGTCACGCTCGTTCTTCGGCGGCCGGAGCCCCTTGGTAAGATGAGCAAGATAGGTAAACGCCGATCGCCCTTTGGCGGGATTCGTGAAACGCTTTATCCCTAAGCGACACACTTTTTGCGACTTTTCGGTGGGTACCGGGGGGGGTCTCGCACCTTTTTACCCCCATTTTTGCACGAACTTACCCCCTCTTTGTCCCCTTCCGGGCTGTTTCCGCGCGGTCCGCGCGTCGCAAAGGCGTATGGCATGTACGCGAGAGCGACAAGGTCGAGCGCGAAACGCGGAACTCGGAACGTCACATATACCGAGTCGTCGATTATGCCCGGCCGCGCCGTGGCCCGCGACGCAATTCGTGAAGCAGGAATAGCTTCTGCATCCGTTCGTATTCCTGCTCAAGCCCTGACGCCTTCGCGAGGTCGCGAAGGCTGCCTGGAGCGAAAATGGCTCCGGGAGCCGTTTTCGATGAAAGCGCGTAAGGATTTGCGCCAGAGTGGGGCCGGGGGATGTTGACGGGGCACGGGGCGGAGAGTAGGTTCGCGGGGCATGGGAGAGGAGAAGCGCATCCGGCTGGCGGGGGTGGCAGAGCGGAATCCGCGCGCGGGAGATCCTTGGCTAATTGCGGAGGCGGCCGAGCGGCTGCCGAAGATCGTGGAAGGGGCAGAGCCCACCCGGATGCTGGGGTACGAGAGCAACCAGACGCGGTTCATGGGCCTCGAGGTCAAGGGCCTCGCAGCCGTGCCACCGGGGATGGTGGCGTGGGAGCTCTCGGAGACGGCGCGAACGGTGATCGGGCCCGGCGGGGGAGCGCGGAGGGAGACGATCGCGTGGACGTGGCTCGCGCGGCCGGCGGCGGGCCCGGGGGAGTGGATCGGGGAGTTCCGGACGGAGGCCGGCGAAGCGTATCGCCTCTTCGCGGCGTGTCCCGTCGATCCGGAGCACCCGCAGGCCGAGGACGCCGTGGCCCTCGTCGATCCGGATCCGGCGTGGCCGCGCGCGTTTGGGACGATGGCAACCCACGTGCGCGAGTCGCTCGGGCCGGAGCTGGCGCTTCGGATCGAGCATTACGGGAGCACGGCCATCCCCGGCCTGCCCGCGAAGCCCGTCATCGACATGCTCGTCGAGGTGCCGTCGCCGGCGGCGGCGCGGGAGGGGGCGATCCCCGCGCTGGCGGGCCCGGCGTGGGAGTATTGGGTGTACATGGATCACCTGGTGTTCATCCGGCGCGCCCGCCCCGGCGGCCCGCGGACGCATCACGTCCACATGGCCCCGCGCGGGCACCGGGCGTGGGAGGGGCTCGCCTTTCGCGATCACCTGCGGGCCCATCCCGAGGACGCGGCACGGTATGCGGCGCTCAAGTCGCGGCTGGCCGCGTTGCATGAGGGCGACCGCGAGGCCTACACGGAGGCGAAAGCGGCGTTCGTACAAGAAATCGTCACACGGGCGCGGCCGACCGCATAGTCTGCTGCCGCGGCAACCTCCGCGGCCCACGGGCGTTTTTTCCATTTTCGGCTTGCCTTGGCGGACGGCGGGTGTATATTACGTTGTATTACCGCGAGGCGTCGGTTGTACGGGGGAGGGACCATGACCGTCCGCACGATGCGGGGAGCGGCTGCGCTCGGCGCGTGGGTGGCCCTTGGGCTGTCGACCGTCGGCCAGCACCTTGCCCATCCTCTCTTTCACACGCATCCCCGGTCCGTCGGCTGCGCCGGCCACGGCGAGGGCGTCCCGCCCCGCACGTGCGGCCACGAGGCGGAGCAGATCGGGTCCGTCGCCAAGGGCGCGCCGGGTGGCGCGGCAGCGCGCGGGCTGCGGGACTGTCCGGTCTGCCGGCTGTTGGACGTGACGCACAAGTTCTCCTGCGAGGCGCCGCCTGAGGCGGTGCTCCCATCCCTCGATGGCCCGAGGTCGCTCGCCCTTCTCATGCCGCCCATCTCTCCCTACGCTTGCCCGCCCCTCACCCACCGGTGCCGGGCCCCTCCGGGCGCGCGGCCGTAGCCCACGCTCTTCGTAACCACGGAACCGAAACCCGCCCGGCGCCCGCGCCGGCGCCACGAGACCTCACGGTCGGTCCGGCGCTGGGGCGCCCGGCCCCGAAGGAAATAAGCTATGCGCAATGTCATGACGATCCATCCATTCTTGTCGCGGGCGCAAACGGCCCTGGCCGTCGCGGCCGTTCTGGCCCTGGCCGCGGCCGCCCGTGCCGAGGACGACCACAAGCACACCCACATCGCCCGCAACGCGGACCAGACGTGGGGCACCGACGACGACGACGTGCTGTGGCTCTTCTCATCGCCGGCCGAGCCGACCTTTCCGGGATGGCCGGTCCTGGAGATGGAGCGGAAGGACGCCTTCCCTTGGGACGGAAAATACGTCTGCGAAGAGTTGTACTGCTGGCACTCGGCCCACCCGCCGCACGGCAACTGGCAGTTGGGCGGGAGCGACTCGGGCGTGACCCCCGAATGGCGCATCGCGCTGGAGCGCGTCCACTTCGACCCCGGGTTCCACATGTGCACCTATGACACGCTGGATCCTGTGCTCACGGCGGACGGGGACCGGTATGTGTTTGATCCGGCCCACGGCATGCAGTGGTCGGACGACCATTACAGCGAGAACCAAACCAAGGGGGCGTGGCGGTTCGGGCACCACCTGCACTTCTATGCGGATGCTGACACGCCTCTCGGCGAAACATTGACGGCCACGTTCCGGGCCGTGGACGTGCGGACCGGGGGCACGCCGTTTGCGACCTCCGAGGACTACACGATCTCGTTCGTGACGACGCCGGAGCCATCCGCGATGGCACTCGTGGCGGCCGGGGGGCTCGGGCTGGCCCTCGTGCGTCGGAGGAAACGGGAGCGGGCATGTCGATCCTGAACGCTTCCCGCCGCGCCATGACGCTGGTGGAGCTGCTCATCGTCGTCACGATCGTGCTGCTTCTTGCGGGCCTGCTGGTCCCGGCGCTCGCGGACGCCATCGCGCTGGCCCACCAGATCGAGTGCGCCAACAACCTGAAGCAGATCGGGTTTGCGGTCCACGCCTACGCGCGGCACCACGACGGGCGTTTCCCCCCGAGTTCGTGTCCGTCGGCGGGCCACGCCCGGGACCAGTGGTGGCTTCACGTCCTCCAGGAGTACGCGGGGACGACGCTGCTGTACCGGTGCCCGTCGGACCGCGCGCCGGACGAGGCGTTTCTCGACTGGGAGAACCCGCCCGAGGACGACTGGCAGTCCTATCGCTGGGCCAGCTACGCCACAAACAGCCGCATGGACCAGGCCGTGCCTTACCTCAGCCAGGTTCGCGATGCGTGCCGCACGATCTACGTTTGTGAGGCCGCCCTCGCGACCCGCGGGGCCGACCATGTGCATCCGGAGCTCTGGCTCTCCGAGCAGGACCTGCGGAACGCGGTGGACACCGAGCGGCACAGCGGGCGAAGCAACGCCCTGTTCGTCGACAGCCACGTCCAGGCCATGACGCTGGAGGAGACGTGGGCGCCCGGCAAGGTGAACCTGTGGAACCCGCTGCGCGCGCCCGAGTGGTGCTCGCCCATGGCCTATTGAGAACGTACGTTCCGACCCGAGAAAGGACCTTGCGATGCGAACCCGATGGATGATCGTTCTGATGGCGGCCGGCGCCATGCTCGCCGCCGGCCCCGCCGCAGGCCAGTGCACCCTCGACCACTTCCTCGTGGGGCAGGACAATGGCACACTCATGGTGGACGACTGGCAGGTGTACCGGCACTGGAAGCACGACTATTCCGATCCTTACGGGGCCGAGTACTATGAGTTCATCTACTCCGACGTATTCGAGTTCTGGGCGCGGTCCGAGCCGGGGTTCGGAGCGATGGACGATGGCACCCACGACCTGGTCGGCACCCGGGGGGTCGACTACAACCTCGTCGTGGAACGGCTCTATGCCTCCCCCGGTATCGAGATGTACGATGACAACTGGCAGGAGCTCCTTGCGAGCGACGGCGCCACCTTCTGCCTGAGCGACTACACGAACCATCACGTGCATATGAAGTACCTTGTTTGGGCGGGACCGACCCAGCACTATGAGGTGCGTTACCGGCTCGTGGACGAGCTGGACAGGTACGCGCCGTCGGCACCCTTCTCGGTCCGCTTCGGCGCCCCGGAGCCGGCGACGCTGGCCCTGGCGGGGCTCGGTCTGATCGGCCTCCTTGGCCGCCGCTGGGGCAGCAGGCCGGCTCGCCGGCGCGGACCGCCATACGGCCCCCGGGGCGGTTGAGACGTCCCCGGGGGCGGCGCGGATCGTCTCATGCCGCCGAACCTGCTCCATGGTGAACACCCCCTCCTGGGGGTGCATCGGGCCTCTCCATCCCCGACGGGCTCGGAGACGTGATCGACCAGGGGGGTGACAAAATCGCCGTGGCGTAACATGAACCCCTTTTTTGTTTGACGCCGCGCGGCGGGCGCGGCACAATGTTCGGCTCTTCGGCGGGGGCGGGGAACGCTCCGGGTCGGGGGGCCGGGATTCGTCCGTCGACGTGCACACGCTCGGGACCTCCGGGCGGGTGAATCCCTGAATGCGAACGACGTACGCCGCGAGACCAGAAAGGAGCCGTTAGCACGATGACCGAACAGAAAGGCATTGACTCCCTGATGCAGGAGAAGCGGACCTTCCCGCCGCCCAAGGACCTCCAGAAGGAGGCCCACATCTCCTCCATGGAGCAGTATCAGGAGATGTACGACCGGTCCGTCAAGGATCCCGACGCCTTCTGGCTCGAGCAGGCCGAGGCCATGGTCGAGTGGTTCAAGAAGCCCACGACGGGCCGCGAGTTCGTCTGGGACACCGACGGCCGCGAGATCAAGCACACCTGGTTCGCCGACGGCCGGCTGAACGTGGCCTACAACTGCCTCGATCGGCACCTCGGGACCGAGCGCGAGAACAAGACGGCGCTCATCTGGCAGGGCGACGAGCCCGACGAGGACTCCTCGATCACCTACAAGGAGCTCCACGCCGAGGTCTCGAAGTTCGCCAACGTCCTGAAGTCGGTCGGCGTCGAGAAGGGCGACCGCGTCTGCATCTACCTGGGGATGATCGTCGAGCTGCCGGTGGTCATGATGGCCTGTGCCCGCATCGGGGCCATCCACTCGATCGTCTTCGGCGGGTTCAGCGCCGACGCCCTCCGCGACCGCATCAACGACGCCACCTGCAAGGTCCTCATCACGGCCAACGTCTCCCGCCGCGCCGGCAAGAGCATCCCGCTGAAGGGCATCGCCGACGAGGCCCTGAAGCAGACCCCGTCGATCGAAAAGGTCGTCGTCGTCCGTCGCAACGACGAGGACGTGCCCATGGCAGACGGGCGCGACCTCTGGTACCACGAGATGATGGCCGACGCGTCGCCGGAGTGCGAGGCCGAGGCCATGGACGCCGAGGACCCGCTCTTCATCCTCTACACCTCGGGCTCCACGGGCAAGCCGAAGGGCGTCGTCCACACCACCGGCGGGTACCTGGTGTGGGTGTCGCTGACGCACAAGCTGACCTTCGACCTCAAGGACGACGACATCTACTGCTGCGCCGCCGACATCGGGTGGGTCACCGGGCACAGCTACATCGTCTACGGCCCGCTCACCAACGGCGCCACGAGCGTCATGTTCGAGTCCACGCCGCTCTACCCGGACGCGGGCCGGTACTGGCACATGATCGATAAGTTCAAGATCACCCAGTTCTACACCGCCCCGACAGCGATCCGGGCCCTCATTCGCCATGGGGACGAGTGGCCGGCCAAGCACGACCTTTCGAGCCTGAAGATTCTGGGCACCGTGGGCGAGCCGATCAACCCCGAGGCCTGGATGTGGTACTACAAGCACATCGGCCGCGAGACATGCCCCATCGTCGACACGTGGTGGCAGACCGAGACGGGCGGGTTCATGATCACCCCGCTGCCGGGCGCCATGACGCTGAAGCCCGGCTCGGCCAGCCGGCCCTTCTTCGGCGTCGAGCCGGCCCTCCTTCGGGAGGACGGCTCGGAGTGCGACCGGAACGAGGGCGGCAAACTCTGCATCAAGAAGCCCTGGCCGGGCATGATGCGGACGATGTGGGGCGACCACGAGCGCTTCATCGACACGTACTTCACCATGTACAAGGACCTCTACTTCACCGGCGACGGCTGCCGCATCGACGACGACGGCGATTACTGGCTCATGGGCCGCATCGACGACGTCGTCAACGTCTCCGGCCACCGCATCGGGACGGCGGAGGTCGAGTCGGCCCTCGTCTCGCACGCCAAGGTCGCCGAGGCCGCCGTGGCCCCCATGCCGCACGAGATCAAGGGCCAGGGCCTGTACGCCTTCGTGACGCTCGTCGACGGGGTCAAGGATAGCGAGGAGCTCAAGAAGGAACTCGTCCAGCATGTCCGCAAGGAGATCGGGCCCATCGCCTCGCCGGACGTCGTGCAGTTCGCGCCGGCGCTGCCGAAGACGCGGTCCGGCAAGATCATGCGGCGGATTCTCCGGAAGATCGCCGAGGGCGTGACCGACAAGGGCACCCTGGGCGACACGAGCACGCTGGCGGACCCCTCGATCGTCGATGCGCTGATCGAGCACCGGCCGTCGAAGTAGCCTGCCGAACGTTCGGCGCGGTGGGTCGGGCGGCTCCGGCCCATCGCGCTGGTTTTTTTGCCCCTCGTCAAGGAGCCCACGCATGGACGGGAAGGTCATGAATCGCGGACTGGTCGTGGTCGGGGCCATCCTGATCCAGCTCTGCCTCGGGGCGATCTACGCGTGGAGCGTCTTTACGCCGCCGCTGGTGGACGCCGGATGGAGCAAGACCCAGACCCAGGCCGTGTTTGCGGCGGGCCTGGCGACGTTCGCGGTGGTCATGGTCATCGCCGGCCGCATGATGCCGAAGGTCGGGCCGAGGAAGCTGGCCATCGCAGGCGGCGTCGTGCTGGGCGCCGGGTACGCGCTGGCCGGGCTCATCGACGCGACGAGCTTCCCCGCCGTCTTTGTCTTCATCGGCCTCGTCGGCGGCGCCGGGATCGGCTTGGCGTACGTCGTGCCCATCGCCGTGGGCATGCGGTGGTTCCCCGACAAGAAAGGCCTGATCACGGGCCTGGCGGTGGCCGGGTTCGGGTTCGGGGCGTTGCTCTGGGTCAAGCTCGCCGGCGACTGGGGCAACCTGATCGGCAGCCTCGGCCTGGCCACGACCTTCATCATCTACGGCGTGGTGTTCGCAGTCGCCGTCCTCATCGGCGGGATGTGGATGGTCTTCCCGCACGAGGGCTGGATGCCGCGCGGCTACCGCCCGCCAGAGGCCGCCAAGGAAGGCGAGAAGCCGATGGCCGGGACGGTCGACTTCTCCAGCGGCGCGATGCTCGCCACGCCCCAGTTCTACATGATCCTCCTGACCTTCGCCTTCGGCGCGAGCGCGGGGTTGATGTCGATCGGCCTGATGAAGCTCTTCCCCATCGAGGCCCTGACGGCCCACGGCGTCGCCCCGGCCGCGGCCAGCGCGGCCGCCGGCACGGCCATGGCCATCTTCTTCTCGCTCGCCAACGGCATCGGCCGCATCGTCTGGGGGACGATGAGCGACAAGCTCGGACGCCGCCTCTCCATCGCCATCATGATGGCCACGCAGGGCCTGTTCGTCATCAGCTTCCAGTGGACAGCCGGGACGCTCCTGGGCGGCATCCCCGTCCTGCTGTACATCTGGGCCGCCCTGATCGGGTTCAACTTCGGCGGCAACTTCGCCCTTTTCCCCACCATCACCGCCGACACCTTCGGCACGAAGTACGTGGGGCAGAACTACGGGTGGGTGTTCCTGGCCTACGGCCTGGGCGGCATCTTCGGGCCGATCCTGGGCGGCCGCCTCGGCGACCTCGGGAGCTTCCCCCTCGCCTTCACGATCTGCGGGGCGCTGTGCCTGGTGGCCGCCGGCCTCATCGCCATGGTCCGTCACCCGACGAAGCGGCCGGCCGCGACGCTCCCCTCGCCCGAGGGCGGGGCCTGAGGCAACCCCATCCGATTGGATCATGAACGGGCAGGCGACCCCCATCCGGGCCGCCTGCCCGCGTTCTCTCTTCCCTCTGTCTCGCGAAAACGTCTACCGGCGGCGCCGGCCCAGGACCGCCGCCGCCCCCAGGGCCACCAGCGCGAGGGTCGCGGGCTCGGGGACGGGAGCGCCCTGGTAGGCGCCGATGTGGGTCCCGTCGGTGGCGGCATTCAGCGCGGGCGAGCCGACCAGCAGAGCGTAGAACTCGTCGGCCGTTATCCCCTGTCGGTTCAGGAGCGGGTCCTCGAGAAGGCAATCGGTGAAGATGAAGTCGTCGCCAACCTCCGTCCAGCCGACCTCGCCCTGCGGCCCCGGCCATTCCTCCGGGTAGGCGTAGTCGGGGTACCAGCTATCCTGCGAATAGTTGTTGAAGAAGAGGCACTTTTCGACTTCGACGTCGCCGGCCAAACCGCCGGTGTCCCCCTCGCCGTTGTACATGCCGTACCAGAGGCTCTCGGTGATCAGGTTGTCGCGGATGGTGATCTTGGTGGCGTCGTAGGTGGCGTGGACGGCGTCCCAGAAGCTGAGCAACTGGCTGCTGTAGTCGCCGCTTTCGAGCCACTGGCCCATCTTCCCGTCGAGGGTGTTATGGGCCACGGTAACGGTGCGCGTGCCGCTCGGCGAGTTGGTCGCCCCGCCCTCGATGACAATGGCCGCCCGCCCGCCGCTGATGTAGTTGTACGAGATGTCGGTGTGGCCGGAGGCGGCGGAGTCGCTACCCGTGCCCCACCAGATGACGGCCTGGCCGCTGGTGCGCGTCGCGGAGTGGAAGAAGTTGCCCGTGCACGTGAACGATTCCGTGGCCTCGAGGTAGAGGCGCTTGGAGTAGTTGTTGTAGACCTCGTTGTTGCGGAACGTGAAGTTGCTCATCTTGTTGTTCCAGACCGCCGAGCGGCAGTCGTGGAACACGCAATCCTCAACGGTCCATCCCGAACGGGCCGCCGAGGCGTTGCCGTCTCCGACGCCGTAGCCGTGTTGGTCGCCGGACTGATGCGTGATCTCCAGGCCGGAGACGGTAACGCCGTCGGCGTTGATGACGATCTTGTTGTCATACTTTCCCGAGGTGCTCGTGAGCGTGGGCCGGGGCTCTCCCGCAGCCCCTCGCAACACGAGGTTCTGCTGGGTGAGATTGAGCTGGCCCTCGACGTAGGTCCCGGCGTGGACGGTGACGGTGTCGTCATCCGTGGCGTTGCCGAGGGCCTCGCTGATCGTCGCGTAGGTATAGCCGGAGCCCACGTGGAGCTCGGCGGCCAGGGCTGGCCCGCCGGCCAGCATCGTCAGCGTCGTGGTCAAGACAAGAAAACGTGGCATCGTTGACTCCCTTCCGCCCCGCAAGCGGGGCATCGTTCCGGTCGCCCGGCCTCGCCATGGTCCGGGCGTTTGGCCATGTTAACGTCTCGCTTCGTCCCTCTCATCGTTTCCGACATCGTGCCACGAAAAGGCCGGGCGGGCATGTGCCCCGTCCGAGCCCTTTCCGGCCTGCCCGCTAGCGGCGGCGCCGAAGCAGCGCCAGACCGCCGAGGGCCA
>CAYWVR010000008.1:0-116744 GCA_964461715.1 uncultured Anaerolineales bacterium | reverse complement strand
GCGTCATGCTCGGGCGGGGGTCGCGCAGGTCGGAGACTTGCCGCGCCGCAAGCCGAGGGGATGGTTCCGGAGCCGCGACCGAGGCGAGGGCGGCCGCCAGGAACGCCAGTCGGGTCATGGACGCACCTCCTCGGCCATAGCGTAGATTCGGCGCACGAGCGGCCAGACGTCGGCGACGCCGGCCGGCCGGACGCGGCGGTTGCTCTCCATGACGTCCATCAGGTCCCGGACCGTCGCCTCGAAGGCGGCGGCGCGGTCGGCGGCGAGCTTCGCGCGGCGAATGCGGAGGATGGCCTCGGTGATCTGGAGCCCCTCGCGAAAGACCTCGACCTGGGGGCTCGGGGCGGCGCCGTCGGGGCCGGGCGCGACGAACGGGCCGCCGCTCGGGTGGATGTTGCCGAACGGGACGTACGAGCGGATGGGCCCGCGGCGCTTCCCGCCCTCGGTCTCCCATCCCCACGTATCGAAGCTCAGGAACCCCGGGCCCTTGAACTTGGCGGCGATGCGGCCGAGCGGGGCCATGCTCAGGTAATCGATGGGGCAGGAGCTCACGCCGTCGCGCTTGAGGACCTGGATGGGGGCGTCCTCGACCACCGGCCGCCACGACACGTTCCGCCGCACCACGTTCGCATACCCGACGACCAGGCCCCCGTGCGGCTGGGTCCGGTCCTCGACGGTCGCCCCCCACTCGCGAACGCTGCCGCCGTGCGTCACGACGCGCCAGTGCCGGTCGGGGGCGATGCGCTTGAAAAAGTCGACGATCTCGCCGGTGGGCAGGTTGTCGCCGCCCGTGCCCCAGAGCATCCGCGTCTCGCTCCACCCGAGGTCGCGGACGATCCCCTCGATGCCGCGCGCCACGGCCTCCCACGTCGGCTCCGTCCCGGGGCGCGTGTAGACGGGGACCGCGCGGGTGACGATGCGGCCGCCCTCCAGGACGCCGACCTTGATCGTGTCGGCCATCCACTTCACTTTGCCGCCGTCGCGTCCGACGCCGCGCCGCGAGACGGCGTAGTTCCAGACCTGGATGGCGAGGAACTTCGGCGGGCCCGCCTCGCGGTCGTAGAGCTCCAGGTATCGCCGCGCGAACTGAAGGTCGGGCACGAGCCGCCCGCCCTCCTCCTTGAACACCACGAGCGGATGGTCGCCGAAGACGTCCTCGGCCAGCACGGGCACGCTCAGCAGCCAGTTCCCCGCGTAGCCCATCAGGGCCATCGACCGGGCCAGCAGGTCGAAGTGCCGGTCCGACCAGAGCGGCACGTCGTAATGGCGGTGCACCGACTCCGGGGCGTGCAGCAGGCTGACCGACGTGCCATACTCCTTCAAGGGCGGCAGGCGCCACCCGTAGACCCGAAGCTCCACCGGCACCGTCACCGGCTCCTTGAGGCCCGCGATGCGAAGCGTCCCGCGATACGTCCCCGCCGCCGTCTCCGGTGGGATACGGGCCGTCAGGTACACGGGCACGATCTCGGCCGGGAGGGTCGGCTCATCGAGGAGGCGCGGCACGGAATCGGCGGGGGTAGCGTAGCGGACCTCGACGTGGGGCGCGGCGAAGGTCGCCCCGGCATCGGACTTCAGGTCCCCGAGCGTCGCGGCGACCTTCGAGATCGGCTCGGCCGCGCTCACCACCACCTGCCCGGACGTCACCCCGCCCTGCGGTGCCGCCAGGCGCACCGGCCGGAGCGGCTCGAACGGGTCGCTCCAGCTCACGTCCTTCCCGGCCCGCTCGAGCGTATCGAGCGTCCAGACCTGCAGGGGCGGCGCCCGGCCGGTGTTCGGGGCGACGCCGTTGGCCGCCGGAGCGGTCAGCCGCACGCCCACCAGCCCCACCGTGCCCCACACGTTCTTGCCGACCTTCGGGTCCCATCCCTCGACGACCACGGGGCCGAGGTCCATCGGGATGGCCGCCCGGTGGAGGTCCACCGCGAGGACGTTCGTCCCCTCGCGAAGGAGCCGCCGCGGCAGCTCGACCTCCAGCGTCCGGAAGCGTTTGCGGTAGTGCTCGACGTCCCGCTCGCGCGGCCCTCGCCGACCGGGATCGCGAAGGGGCTTGCCGTCGGCGCCGACAAAAACCTCGGGGGCGTAGTCCTCGGCCGGCGTCAGCGGATCGACAGGACCGGCGGGCATGTGGCCGCGCGCAATCTCGGTGCCGTTCAGATAGACGGCCACCCCGCCGCGATAGACGAGCCGCAGCGTGAGCGGCCCGACGGCCTTCACGTCCGTGACGCCGAAGCGGGTCCGGGCCGCGACGTGGCCAATCTCCGCGGCCGCGCCGTAGCCGTACCCGTCGAAGGGCGGGCCGACGCGGCGGCGCCAGCCCGAGTCGTCGAAGTCCGGGTCGGTCCATCCGTCAGGCGCGGGGGGGGTGGGCTCGGTGTAGCTGTCGCGGATCCAGCGGGTGCGCTCGATGGGGTGCCCACCGCCGAGGTCGCGGACCCCGTCCTCGACGGTGGCGGGGGTCCGCCAGGCGGCATGGAACCGCCAGGGGGAGCGGCCATTCAGGACCTCGACGGGCCCGCTCTCCCCTGCGGCCGCCGCGATCGCGGTCCACGCCAGCAGTCCCGCCAGTCCGATCCCGACGACGCCTGCGCCCTTCCGTCCGTCCGCCATGCGCACGACTCCCTGTCCCGTGGTTCGCCCGCTTAAACCTCGCGGGAGCCCGCGTGGTTCGGGCAATACGCCAAGAACCGGTCCGTACGGGCTACAGCGCGCGAATCTTGATGTCCTGGAGCGAGATCTCGAGGGCGTGGTCCTGGAAGCCGATGAACCCCTTCTCGGGGCGGTCCTTCGTCTTGCCCTCAGCTCGTTGACGGTCTCGCCGTTCAGGACGACGGTCAGGCGGTCGTCCTTGACGGTGATGTGGAAGTGGTTCCACTCGGCGGCGGGCTTGGCGGCGTTCTTCGTGGGCGGCGCCTACTTGTTCTCCGGCGGCCAGTCGGCGGGGACGGGCGAGGTCTTCGTCGGGTCCGGCAGGAGGAAACGGCCGGCGTGGTAGTCGAAGACGGCGCGGGCCATCTCCTCGTCGAAGTGCCAGAAGGCGTCGGTCTTCTCGCCCGCGTACATCTCGAACGGGGCGGGCTCGTGGCGCGGATGGTCGAGGTCCGCATCGGTCAGCCACCCGTCCTCGGCCGTCAGGCGGACGCACCGGGCGGGCTCCGAGCCGTCGCGCCGCCCCTTCGGCAGACGGTATCGGGCGGCCTTGCGGACGAACAGGGCCGCCAGAAGCGCGTCCCAGTCCCCATGGTCGCCGCCGGGCACGACGACGAGGCTCATCAGGTGGTCGCCGTCGCGGCGGCGGCGGCGAAGGAGCTGCTCGCGGATCATGACCCACTGGGTCTGGCGTCCGTACTCGGGCCGGATGCCGCCCTCGGGCCCGCACCACTCGAACTCGCCGTTCATGGCGATCAAGGGCACGCCGCTCAGCGACTCGGTCGGGTCGACCATCTTGTGATGCATGTTGCCCCCCGCGATGTGGACGATGCCGAAGACACGGTCCGGGGCCGCGTACCCGACGTTGCGTGCGGCCAGGACGCTGGCCGAGAGGCCCGCCGTAAGGACCGCCGCGCCCCGGAGCTCCGGATGCTCGGACTTCTCCGCGAGGTCCGCGAGGAGCGCATCGAGCCGCTCCATCGTCTCGGCCCCGTTGAACGAGTAGTTGGGCATGACCATGGTCGCGAGATCGGCCCGCGCCGCGGCCTCGCGGATGCGCGGGTGCGAGGCGAACTTGCCCACCTGCGGGTGCGCCACCACCACGCCGCGCACGAACGCGCACTGCGGCGGGACCCAGAGCGCGACGCGGGCCGGCTTCTGCGGCTTGCCGCGCTTCGGGGGCATCTCGACGGTCGTCCGGACCTCTCGCGCGCCGCCGAGAAGCTCCGTGCGGAGGGCCCCGATGCGGGCGGCAAGGTCGTCGCGTTTCTCGTGGAGCTCGGCCTTGCGGGCGAGGACCTCGTCGGCGATGTCGCCTTCGAGGGCAAGGCCCGCCCGCTTCTTCTCGAGCGTCCGCCGCGCCTGCTTGACCCGGGCACGGGCTTCCTGGACCGCCGCGTCCTTTTTGCAGGCCGCCTGGTAGGCCTTGTAGGCGGCATCGGCCTTTCGGTAGAGCGGCAGGACCTCCGCCCGCTCCCAGAGGGCGCGGCGGACGCCGTAAAGCCGCCGGCCGAGGGCGTCGCGGCGGAGGTGGGCCAACTCCTCGACCTCCTCAAGGCGGAGCTCGGCGAGGCGGCCGGAGAGCGCCTCGATACGTGTCTCCATGGCTTCGAGGTCGCGAGCGGCCTTGCGACCCTCGGGCGAGGCGGTCACCAGCTCCATCGCCCGCGCATCGCGGGCCGCCCGGGCCGCGCGCAGACGGTCGCGCAGCTCGTCCAGCTCCCCGGCGGCATGCGCCTCCGCCTCGGCCTTCTCCGCCGCGGCCAGGGCCCGACGGGCGGCGGCCAGGTCCGGGCTCGCCTCCGAGGGCACGGCGTCGCGCAGGACGTCGAGGGCGGCCTCGACGTGGGAAAGCCGGGCCTCGACCTCGCGGCGCTCGCGCTCGAGCGCATCGAGCGTCTCCCACGCCGCCTCCTCGGCCGCGCCTGCGCCGCTCGTCGCCAGGAGCACGCCCGCCATCGCCACAAGCATGTATCGCATCGTCTTCCTGCCTTCACGTTCGAGGCTCATTCGATCAGGATGCGGCCGTCGCGGTAGCGGACCGTTCGTCCGCCGACGGTGGTCACGGTCTCGGTGCCGACGCCGGTCGACGTGACGACCGGCGGTGTGCCGCGCTGGACCGTGACGACGACGAAGAAGACGGCGTCGGGGGCGTCGGTCTCGGCGGCGACGAAGTTGTAGTGGCGGGTGATGAGGGCCCCCTTCTTGCTCCCGCCGCGGTAGATGAAGTGCATCTTCGCGTCATGGTGATATTGCAGCTTGATGGGGGCGGGCGAGACAAACGTCCCGCGGAGCGTCGCGTCGGGATACCGGATGGTGAACGTGTTTCCATCGGTCTCGGCGATCACCTCGTCGCCGGGCGGCAGGTGCCAGAGCCACTGCTTCGTCCTCCCGCCGCGCACCTCGTCGACGATCACCGCGAGGCACGGGGCCCCGCAGGCGCCGCTGTAATCGAACGCGAAGGCCCGGGCTCCGTCGACGGGCGACGTGACGTCCACGTCCTCTCGCCGGTCGCCCCAGGCGTCATAGAGCTTCGGCAGCCGGCGGCGGAGGCGACGGCGGTCCTGCTCGCGGAAGTAATCCGTCACGTCCTTCGGGACGGGCATGTCCTCGATGGCCTCCGTGATGCCGAGATCGTCCTCGGGCGCCTCGCCGGGGCCCTCAAGGGCGGCCTCGATGTCGGCGACCATCTGCTCGTCCTTCGACGGCTTCGGCGGAGGCGGGACGGCCAAGTAGACGTCGCCCAGGTCGATCGCCAACATCCCCGACCCGTCCGGTTCGGCCTCATGGTGCACCACCCGGCCGCACGCGCCCTCGTTCGTCACGTCGTCGGGCAGGAGCACGACGCACTCCTCCGGCCGGTAGCCGCTCCGCTCGATGGGGGCGGCGGTCCATCGGCGGCCGAGGCCCCACAGCCGGAACGCCCCGGCGTTCGGGTGGCTCCACGCCCGGATGGGGATGCTCTTGGCGAAAACCTGGGCGATGAACGCCTCGCCCCCCGCCCAGCCGCTGCGGAAGAGGTAATAGCCGAGCGTCGGGGCCGCCCACGTGCGCGGCATGCCCTTCGAGGGATGGACCGGGTCCATCCCGTCGGGATAGTTGACGAACGTCGCGGCGAGCGTGCGGCCGGAGAGACCCGCGAGGAGCGCGTCGGCCGCCGCGTGGTCGAGGTCCGCCGCCCGTTCGACCTCGGCCCCGAGGATCCGGTTCCAGCCCCAGAGCAGGGACGGCTTCCATCGCTCGGGCACGAGGGGGAAGAGCTCCGCGCACCCCTCGGCTTCGAAGCGGCCCTTGACGCCAAGGTGCATGATCTCGACCCTGCCCGGCCGCAGCGCCGCCTGCATCATGCGGCGCGGCAGGACATGGGTCGCATCGGGATTCGTAGAAAGATCGCGGCCCAGGGCGCTCCGGTAACAGGCGGCATAGAGGAGCGGGTAGCGGGCGGCGATGTTGCCGTAGTGCGTGGCCTCGGCCTGGAACCCCCCGTCGCCGACCCCGAACCGGAGGTGCTGATACATCTGCTCGCGTCCCTTATGGAACATCCGCAGGCACGCGGGGTCCTCCCCGCCGCGCGCCGCCCACTCGGCCCGCGCGGCCTCGGCGTAGGCCCGGGCCTGGCGATGGCGGGCGCGGATCGCGTCATTCGTAGCCTCGACGGTGCGGCCCTTCCTCGCGTCCTCCTTGAATCGCGTGAAGCGGACGGCGAGCATCTCGCGACCCCACGGCTCCGTCTGGCCGATGCGGACCTTCACCAGCAGAGCGTAGAGCCCCTTTTCGAGCCGCACCAGGTGCCCTTCCTCGATCCGAATCCCGTTCAGATACGTCCAGGACTCCTTGTGATCTCGGCCGATTCCGAACTCGTACCAGCCCGGCTCCTCGTTTCGGAGGACGGTGTAGAAGACGCTCTGGCTGTGGCAGATGCGGCCGATGGCCATCGTCACGTCGAGGACGTCGCGGTTCATCCAGTGGAAATACCCCTTGTCCTTCTCGTGGGAGACGGGCCGGAAGCGGGCGGTCGCCGTCCCGTCGGTCAGCTCGTCGGTGAGCGTCGGCCGGGCCTTCCGGGGTCCGCCCAGCGGGGCGAGCAGGTCGACCCCCTCGGCGGGCTTCAAGCCGCCCGCGTAAATCCACTCCTTCGGCAGCTCATCGTCCACGAGCGGCACCACCGGCACGCCCTGCGGCGGATCGTAATCCGTAAGCGGCGCCACGCGGCCATCCGGGCGCGTCACCGCCAGCGGGGCCTCCGGCGGCTCGGGGGCGGGGCCCTTCGTCCCCTTCAGCACGAGCGACGCGATCGCCGCCGACCCGAAACCGGGACCGTAATAGTTGCTGACCTGGTTATAGTTGGCATGGCCGATGATCAGGTCGTACTGCCGCTTCGGGAGCCGGGCCCGAATCCGGCGCAAGAGGCTTGCGCGGTACGCCTCCGGCCACGCGTCGTAACAGAGGTCGAGCGTCAGGACGACGCGGACGAGCTGGTGGCCGATGTTGCCGGTCAGGCCCGCGTTGCCGTCGATGTCGTCGTAGCCCTGGACGATCCGAAGCGCCTCGAGCGCGCGGGCCTCCTCGCCCGTGGCCCGGTACAGGACGCCCAGGACGACCGGGTCGCGGCTGCCCTCGGCCTTGGCGAGGAACGCCCGGCCGAAGGGCGTTTCGAGCTTCGCCCGAAGCGCGGCCAGGTCCGCGCGGCGAAGCAGGAGACGCGGGTGCTCGCCCGGCTCGACGGGCCCGCGATCCGGCGGCGCATCGGTTAGCGGCGGGCGCAGGGCCGCCGCCACCGTGCCCGTCTGCGTCTCGGTCCCATGCGTCTCGGCGAAGGTGCCCTCGTAGGTGTGGGGCGAGGTCCGCGTGAAGGTCATCTCGTAGAACACGTGCCCCGGCGAACGGGCCCCGCCATCGAGCCGAAGCTGCATCTCGACGCGGAACCGCGCCGGCGTGCCCTCCGAGGCCGTCACATAGCCGAAGTCGACGTGCTTGAACGACGGCCGCGCGCGGACCACCGGCTCCCACGCCCCGCCCCGTGCCGCCAGGCGCATCGTCCAGACCCCGCCGATGCGAACACGCAGCTCGGCGTCCTCGAACGGGGCCTCGGTCGCCCCCGCCGCCGTAAGCGGCAGCAGGACGATCGCGGCCGCCCGGACCGCCGCGCCGCGGAGGCGATGTCTCGTTTCGGCCATCGAACGCGCCCTCGCATCCTTCCTGAGATACCGTAGTATAGTGAACGCCGGCGGGGGGTCCACGTTCCGGTCATCGTTCGAGGATGCGCATGAGCCCTTACGTCGATTTGGAGCCCGACTTTCGGCACTTCGCCGACGGGATGCGCAACCGCCGCCCGGCGCGGCCTTCGGGTACGCGCGGACATGGACCCGCCCGCGTCCACGGCCCGCCGACCATCTCGCCTTTGACCGGTATGGGGGGAGGGCCCGACGTGTTCCATGTGAGGGTCCGACGCGCCCAACCGGAGAATCACGGATGAGACCAACGGTCCGATCGATCCTGCCCCTGCTGGCCCTCGTCTCGGCGGCCGCCGCCGGGGAATCCCCCGTGCCCTACGGCCACGCGGACTTCTACCCGACCGCCGAGCGGCCGGCGCAGCTCCGGGGAGACGGCACCGGCCATTTCCCCGCGGCCACGCCCGTCCGGACGTGGGACTTCCGGACCGGCGAGAACATCGTCTGGCGCACGATGCTTCCCGGCTGGGGGTACAGCTCGCCGATCGTCGTCGGCGACAAGGTCTTCGTGACCTGTGACTGGAACAAGCTGGTCTGCGTCGACGCCCGGACCGGCCGCGTCACGTGGGTACGAACCAACGAGACCTACGACACGGTCGGGGGCGGGAAGGCCGAGGAACTGCGGGCGCTCTTCGAGAAGTTTACGGGCGACTGGCTGGAAGCGTGGCAGTGCTGTTGGGAGATCGCGTACCTCACGTGGAAGCTCGACGTGATCGAGGCCGCCCGGTCCGCCGAGGCTGCCTGGCCGGACGCCGCCTATGGCCATACCGGCCGCGTCCGCAAGGGCGGCGGAAGCATCCCGCCGGACCACCTGAGCGAGGCGGAACAGAAGGCCGTCCTGGCGAAGGCCGCGAGCCTCCCGGACGCCGAGGTGCAGGGGATGCGGTCGCGCCTTTCTGCCCTCGAGGCCAAGCGCGAGGCGAACCAGTGGGGGCCGAACGTCAGCGCCTACGTCCCGCGCCTCTCGCCCTACGTGCGCGGCAGCGAGAACGAGGGGGCGTACAAGAAGGAGATCGGCAAGGCCCTCAAGCAGCTGACTCCCCACGGTCTGTTCACGGACTTCTGGAACGGGTGGATGAGTACGTCGTTCCCGACGCCGGCCTCGGACGGCGCGCACGTCTACGTCATGTTCAGCCAGTGCCAGGTCGCGTGCTACGACCTGGAGGGGAACCGGAAATGGCTGCGCGTCTTCACCGAGGACGCCGTCACCGCCCGTCTGGACCAGAACTACTCCGCCTCCCCGATCCTCGCGGGCGACAAGCTCATCGTCATCTTCGGCGGCCGGGAGAACAAGGAGAACAGTTGGACTCGAATCCGCGCCCTCGACAAGGCCACGGGCGAGGTGCTTTGGTCGCGCAAGCAACCGTTCGTCTGCTCGAGCCACAGTTTTCCGCAGGTCGTCCGCGTCAAGCACGAGGGCGTGGACGCGATCGCCACGGGCGCCGGGGCTATCCTTCGGACCGCCGACGGCCGGCCCATCATCGAGAACCTACCTGCGCCGATCGCGCCGCCCCTCGTCCACGAGAACGAAGTCTACATCACGTGCGGCGCCGGCGAGGCTTCCGGCGGCGGGGCCCGGATGAAGGTCGTCCTCACCGGCCAGGGCCGGGACCTGGCCGCCAAGGTGGCCTGGGGTCACCTGCCCGAGAAACACAAGTCCGTGGCCTGGTTCAGGCACGCCTCGGAGCATTTCCCGGACGCCCCGCTGAAGGAGTTCCCCTACAAGTCGGCCCCGCAGACCGTCGTCGGCTGCCTCTGGGACAACGGGCGCATCCTGTACGGAGACGACCCGCGGGACATGGTCGACGCGGCCACCGGCGAGGCCCTGACGCCCCCGGACGTCCGCCGCGACCGCCTGCCCGGCAAGGCGGGCCGGGGCCACCTGGTCCGCGCGGGCGACGTCCTCATCGGGACCGCGAGCGGCACGGTCGTCCGCGTGCACGATCTCGCCGACCCCGCGAAGATTCTCGCGGTCAACCATGTCGGCAGCGAGTACCACCGGCGGATTCAGCTCCTGGAGATGTCCGCCGAGGAGGCCGTCAAGGCCATCCGCGATCTTCCCTGGCTGCCGCACGCAAACGACTGGGCCATCATGCAGACGACCCCCTGGCCGCAGGGAGACCGGCTCTATATCCGCGCCAAGGACACCCTCTGGTGCATCGGCGACCCCGAGGACACGCAGGCCTTGTCCGACAAAGAATGATGGCGTCCCCATGAGGATTCGAACCTCAAACCTTTGGCTCCGGAGGCCAACGCTCTATCCAATTGAGCTATGGGGACGCGGATGCGGCCGGGGGCCGCCCGGAACGGGTCTATTCTAGCGGGCCGGAGGGCGTTGTCAACCGTCTGAGGGTGCGGCGGCGGGGAGGTAGACGCGGAACTCGGCCCCGCAGCCGGACTCGCTCTCGACCTCGACCCATCCGCCGTGGTTGCGGACGATGCCGTAGACCATCGCCAGGCCCATCCCCGTCCCCTTGCCGCGCCCCTTGGTGGTGAAGAAGGGCTCGAAGACGTGGGGACGCACCTCCGGATCGATGCCTCCTCCGGTGTCCGAGACCACGAGGACAACATAGCGTCCGGGGCGGCACTCGGGGCGGTCGCGCGACGTCAACTCGTTGCAGATAAAGGACTTGAAGGCGAAGGTGAGGGTGCCGCCCTCGGGCATCGCGTCCCGGGCGTTCAGGGCCAGGTTCAGGACGACCTGCTCGATCTGGTCGGGGTCGCCGAGGACTCGGGGGGCGGCCCCATGGCCGGATCGATGTACGGCGATTCCGGGATCGAAGCTGCGTCCGGCCAGAGCGATGACCTCGTCGACCACGTCGGCGAGGTCGAAGGGGACGCTCTCGCGTTTGCCGCGACGGGCGAAGCCGAGGAGCTGGTTCGTCAGGTGGGAGGCGCGGCGGGCGGCGGCGTCGATGACGCCGACGGAGTCGCGGCCGGGGGCGTCGGGGTCGAGGGCCTCTTTGAGGAGCTCGAGGTGGCAGAGGATGCCGGTGACGAGGTTGTTGAAATCGTGGGCGATGCCGCCGGCGAGCTGGCCGACGGCCTCCATCTTGCGTGCCTCCAAGAGCCGCTCCTCCAAGCGTTTACGTTCGGTGATGTCGCGTCCGACGCCCTGGTACTCGACGACACGACCCTCGTCGTCGAAGAAGGCCCGGTTGGTCCACTGGGTCCATCGCACCTCCGGGCCGCGCTTGATCCGGTGCTCGGCGGTGAAGGTGGGGCGGTCGGGGGTGAGGGAGGCCAGGGACTCCATGAGGCGGTCGTAGTCCTCCGGGAAGAGAAGGCGGCGGAAGGTGCCGCTCGTGTACTGCTCCGGCGAGAGGCCGAAATAGCGGCAATTGGCCTCGTTGACGAAGGTGACGGTTCCGTCGGGACGAAACCGGGTGACGAATTCGGTCTGGCTCTCGACAACGGCGCGGTATCGGGCCTCGCTCTCGCGGAGGGCCTCCTCGGCGGCCCGTCGGCCGGTGACGTCGCGCGCGATGCCGAGGACGCAGGCGGGGCCGCCCTCGACGCCCTCGACGGGTGTCAGGCTGGTGTTGTACCAGCGGGGCCCGGAGGCAGTGGGCACGACGCTCTCGGCGCCCTCCAGGGGCGAACCGGTCCCCAGGGCGCGTCGGACGGCGGCCACCTGGCGGTCGGCGACCTCCGCAGGGAAGATCTCGTGCATGCGTCGGCCCACGAGGTTGCCCACCTCGCGGCCCATGGCCCGCGCAGCGGCCCCGTTGGCGGCCAGGAAGAGGCCGTCGGCATCGACGAGGAAGAGGGGGTCCCAGGCGGCCTCGAAGACGGCCTGGTAGCGTCCCTCGGCCTCTTGGAGGCGTTTGCGGGCCTCCTCGGTCTGCGTCAGGTCGCGGATAAGAACCAGGGCCCGGCCCTCGGCGCCGGTCGCCACGACCGTGATGCGGGCCCGGGAAGGGATGGTCCGGCCGTCCGGGTGGCGATACTGGAGGACGGTATCGAGGTCGGCTTGACCGCTTTGCTCGGTGCGGCGGACGAGGTCGGAGAGGGCCTGGTGGTCGGCGGGTTCGATCAGGTCCCAGAAGCTCGTCGTCTCGAGGACGGCGGCGGGCCGGTCGAGGACGTTCTCGCTCTCGGGATTGGCCGTCAGGATGCGTCCGGAGGCCAGGTCGACGAGGAGGACGGCGTCGCCGGCGGCCTCGAAGAGGAGGCGAGCCTCGTCGGGGTCGAGCGGCAGCGGAGTCGGATGGGCGGCCATGGGGCGGCTCCGGAAGCGGGGCGCCGGTACTTTACACGAGGAGAGGGCGGCGTGCAACGCCCTGAACGGGCGGGGCGCGGCCTGGAGGGCGGTTCGGGCGCTCCTAAGGCCGATCCTGGAGCAACTCGATGACCACGCCGAGCTTCTCACGCGAGTCGACGTAGACGTACCGGCCGCCCTCATAATCGCCCGTCTGCACCACGGGCATGCCCTGCTCGGCGAGGCGAGCGGCCACGGCGTCGGCGTCGGCACAGTGGAAGGCCACGTGGTGCACCCGGCTGCCCGCGAGCCCATCGTCCCACGTACTGGGAGCCCCCACGGGCTCGATCAACTCGATCGTGACGGGTCCCAAGCGGAAGAAGGCCAGCCGGGCCCGGGCCTCGGTCCGCGTACCGCGGTACGCGGTGTGGGCCCGGTCGGCCGAATCGGTCCGATGGGCCTCGGGCACGGGGACGCCGAGGGCCTCGGCCCAGGCCTTGGAGGCGGCCTCGACGTCGGGCACCACCAGGGCCACCTGGGTCAGCGTCTGGGCCGCCAGGGCCCGGGGGTCGTCCGGCACGGGGAACTCCCTACCAGGAATATCCAGGGGCCGTTCAGTCCACGCCCAGGAGGAGGTCGGTCAGCCGCTGGTCGATCCGCTCGTAGAGGAGCTTTCGGCGGGCGAGGCGGTCCGGGTCGAGCTTGGCCTTGCGGAGCTTCTCGGCGGCGGAAGCGGAATAGGCCGAGAGCAGGCCCGCGTAGGTCTTTCCGGGGGCCTCCTCGAGCTCCTCGAGCATCTCGCAGAGCTGCGGGTCGGCGTTGACCTCCTCGACCTTCAGTTCGAAGGCCTTGTAGGCCCGCATGCAGCGGTCGACGAAGTCCCACGGCTCGGCCTCGGTGCGGAACGGGTGGGCGTCGAAGGCCTTCGTGCCCGCGTAGCCGTAGTCCGTCAGGAGCTTGACGACCAGGAGGGCTTCCTTGGGGTTGTCGGCCCCGAAGCTCATGTCCTGGTCGTAGCGGAGAGGCTTCTGGGCGTTCAGGTGGACGTCGACCAGCTTCCCGGCCTCGAGGCACTGGGCGAACTCGTGCAAGGGGTTCAGGCCCGCCATCTTGATGTGGGCCGTCTCGGGATTGACGCCGACCATCTCGGGATGATCGAGCGTGGCGATCAGGGCCAGGGCGTGGCCCGCGGTGGCCAGGTACGTGTCGGAGCGGGGCTCGTTGGGCTTCGGCTCGACGGAGAAGACGATGGGGTAGTCCTGCTCCAGGACGTAGCCGCAGAGGAAGTTGAGGCACTCTCGGAACCGCTTGAGGGCCTCGACGGGGTCCTTGCCGATGTCGACGTCGGCACCCTCGCGCCCCCCCCAGAAGATGTAGACCTCGGCTCCCAGCTCGGCGGCGGTGTCGATGTTGGCCATGGCCTTCTGGACGGCCAGGGCCCGGACCCGGGGGTCGTGGCTCGTGAAGGCCCCGTCCTTGAAGACCGGGTGGGTGAACAGGTTCGTGGTGGCGGCGGTGCACTGGATGCCCGTGTCCTTCATGGCCTTCTTGACCTTGCGGACGACGGCGGCCTTCTTCTGGGCGCTGGCGCCCATGGGCCAGAGATCGTCGTCGTGGTACTCGAAGCCGTAGACCTCGCGCTTGCCGAGCTCGCGGATGACCTTGACGGGGTCGAGAGGCTTTCGGGTGTCGACGCCGAAGGGGTCGCCGCCGGTGTTCAGGACGCACCAGACGCCGAACGCGAACTTGTCGGACCGCCTCACCTTGATCTTCTTGGCCATCGCTCGTCCTCCGTGGGTCGGGTTCGAAATCACCGCGAGGCCCGATGATAGTCCCCCGCCGGGCGAGGAGCAACGCTTTTTCGGGGTTCACCCCGACGTGCTTCGACATGGCCGCGCGTTTGCTTTTCACCCGCCCCGGCGGTAGACTACGCCCTTCACCCGCACCCGCCCGACCGAGCGAAAGGCATCCGCCATGGCCGACGAGACGCCGACCCCCGAACGCTCCGACTTCATCCGCGACCAGGTGGCCGCCGACGTGGCCGCCGGCACGTGGGACGGCAAGGTCGTGACGCGCTTCCCCCCGGAGCCCAACGGCTACCTCCACATCGGCCACGCCAAGGCCGTCTGCATCAACTTCGGCATCGCCGAGGAGTTCGGCGGACGGTGCCACCTCCGCTTCGACGACACGAACCCCACGAAGGAGGAGGTCGAGTACGTCGAGGCCATCCAGGAGGACATCCGCTGGCTTGGCTGGGACTGGGGCGGGCACCTGTACTTCGCCTCCGATTACTTCGAGCGCATGTACGATCATGCCGTCCAGCTCGTCCGCCAAGGCGACGCCTACGTCTGCGACCTCTCGGCCGAGGAGCTTCGCCAGATGCGCGGCACCCTCACCGAGCCGGGGGCGGAGAGCCCGTACCGGGACCGGCCGGTGGAAGAGAACCTTGATCTCTTCGCCCGCATGCGGGCGGGGGAGTTCCCCGACGGCGACCGCACTCTCCGGGCGAAGATCGACATGGCCTCCCCCAACCTCAACCTCCGCGACCCGGTCATGTACCGCATCCTTCACGCCCACCACCATCGCCAGGGCGACGCGTGGCGCCTCTACCCGATGTACGACTGGGCCCACGGGCTGGAGGACTCGATCGAGGGCGTGACACATTCGCTCTGCTCGCTGGAGTTCGAGAACCACCGGCCGCTCTACGACTGGTTCCTCGACCGTCTCGGCGTCCACCATCCGCAGCAGATCGAGTTCGCCCGCTTCAACCTCACGTACACGGTGATGAGCAAGCGGATGCTGCGCGAGCTCGTGGAGGGCGGGTACGTCGAGGGCTGGGACGATCCGCGAATGCCGACGCTCTCGGGCCTCCGCCGCCGCGGCTACGCCCCCGAGGCGATCCGGGCCTTCATGGACCACATCGGCATCGCGAAGGTCGTCTCGACGCACGATCTGGCGCTGCTCGAGCACTTCCTCCGGCAGCACCTCAACAAGACCAGCCCCCGCGTCATGGGGGTGCTGCGGCCGCTGAAGCTCGTGATTGAGAACTACCCGGAGGGCGAGAGCGAGGAGCTGGAGGCGATCAACAACCCCGAGGACCCCTCCGCCGGGACCCGCCGGGTGCCCTTCGGGCGGGAGCTCTGGATCGAGCGCGAGGACTTCATGGAGGACCCGCCGAAGAAGTTCTACCGCCTCGCCCCGGGCCGCGAGGTCCGACTCCGCTACGCCTACTTCGTCACCTGCACGGACGTCCTCAAGAACGCAGCGGGCGAGGTCGTCGAGCTCCGCTGCACGTACGACCCCGCGACGCGCGGCGGGGACGCCCCCGACGGACGCAAGCCGAAGGCAACGTTGCACTGGGCCGACGTGGCCCATGCCGTCCCGTGCGAGGCGCGGCTCTACGACCGGCTCTTCGCGACGGAGGACCCCACCGACGTCCTCGAGGGGAAGGACTGGAAGGAAAACGTGAACCCGGCGTCGCTCGAGGTGGTCGAAGCGCGGCTCGAGCCCTCGATCCTCGACGCCTCGCCCGGCGACCGGGTCCAGCTCGAGCGCCTCGGCTACTTCGTCCTCGACCGCGACTCGACCCCCGACCGCCCCGTCCTCAACCGCACCGTCCCCCTTCGCGACACCTGGGCGAAGATCCGGAAGCGCCAGGGGCGGTAACCGCGGCGCCCTGCGCTAGGGATGACTCACGTAAAGGTCCATCCGCCCCCGGCTCCCCGGCCAGAGCAGCCGGTCGTTGCCGATCTCGAACGTGCCGTCCGGCCCGCAATCGAGGACCTGGACGGAGTGGTTGGCCCGGTAGACCGAGAGGCCCCAGACGGCGGCGAAGCGCGAGTTCTTATTGATGAAGATCGGCCGCCCCTTCGGCACCTTCGAGTTCGGATAGAGGAACGCCCCGAGGACCTCGGTCCGAGCCCCGGCGCAGGCCGCGATTTTGACCGAGGGCTGCTCGGTCTTGAAGCCGAGGATCCAGAGCGTCGCCCCGCGGCTCGTGATGCTCGGGACGTCGCCTTTGTCCTCGACGTTCCACTGGCGAGCCCAGACCTGCTGCGGATGGTCGAACGTCCAACCGCCGCCCACGCTGTTCTCGATGAAGAGCTTCCCGCAGCCCGGGGCGTTCGTGTACGGCGCCAGGTTCCCGTGACGCACGATGAGCGTGGCCGGGGAGGCGTGGCGGAACCCGTCGACGCTCAACCGCTCGATAAGGACGGGGTCCGAGCCAGCCGGGGCGTCGAAGACCATGGCCGGGCCCTCGAAGCCCTTGGCGCGGCCGAGGCCCTCCATCATCCCGAAGAGCCGCCGCACCTTGCCCTTGAGGTGCACCGTGGAGGCGAGCGTGTACTTGCCTGGCGGGAAGTAGACGGTGGGCTTGCCGGCGTCGAGGGCGGCCCGGATGACCGGGGCCCAGTCGTCGCCTTCCTTGTTCGCCTCGAAATCGCGGACACTGACCCAGTCGCGGCGGATGTCGCCCCGGGGCACCTCGGGAGCCTCCTCCACGGGCAGCTTCAGCGACCCGGTCGCCTTGCCGCGCGGGCAGACGACTTGGTCGCCGACGAACTCCTCGATGACGGGTCCGTCGACGACGATCTCCTTCCACGCGCGGACCTTGCGGTTCTCGATCTCGCCGACGCGCTTCACGAGGGCGGCGCCGTAGCCCTCGGTGCGGACATCGCGGGCGTAGAGGCCCCCGCTTGCGAAGACGGCCGCCTCGTCCTCGTCGCCGCCGATTAGGTCGGAATCGAGGATCGTGATCATGCTGGTGGCGTTCTCTCCGACGACGGCGGGCACGCGGTTGCGGCTGGTGATGCGGCGCAGGGCGAGGATGTTCGAGGTGCAGTGGAGGCCGGCGACCCGCTGGCTCTCGAGCGTGACGTGCTCGAGGGTCATGCTGTATTCCTGGCGCGTGATCTTGACGCCGTAATCGAAGCCGTGGATGCGGACGTTCCGGATGAGGGCGGGGCCCGGCCAGGGGCGGACGAAGCTGAGGCCGATCGTGCCCGCCCCGTCGCCGCTTCGGATCACCACGTCCTCGACGACGCCGTGGTTGTTCGCGTGGTGGTCGAGGCCCACCGCCCCGGGGTTGCCGGAACCGGAGTCGATCGTCACACCCCAGAGATAGTTGCCGATGACGTTGCCGGCGCCCTTGCCCCACTCGCCCCACGGGCTCCAGCCCATGGCCAGGACGGCCTTCGGCTTCTTGGGGTCGCCGAAGCCGGGCGCCTTGTCCTTCAGGCGGATCGTCACGCGGTCCGAACCCGCCCCCTGCACCGCCAGGAACCGCGTCCACTGGACCGTGTCGGAGATCTGGTACTCGCCCGGCGGAATGTAGAGGGTCCAGCTCCGGAGCGGGACCTTGTTGGCGAGCTGATCGAAGGCGGCCCGGAAGGCGGCGGTGTCGTCGGTCCGCCCGTCGCCGACGGCCCCGAAGGCCTCCTTGAGGTCCACGTAGCCCGTCCCGCGCGGGATCACCGTCTCGGTGGATTCGAACGAGACGCCGCGGATGGCGTCGGCCCGGGCCCGGAGAAACTCGGTCGGCATAAGGGCCTTCGGCGTCAGGCGCACTTCGTCGACGGCCCCCCAGAACCCGCCCTGCCCCGGCTCGCCGCCCACCACCAGCGGCGCCTCGTCCCACGTCGGCGGCGTCTCGGCGGCGCGGACGGCGGTCTGGAAGTAATCGAGCCAGAACGTGTAGCGCTTCGCCTCGGCGTCGTAGACCAGGGCCACGTGCCGCCAGGGACCCGCGCCGCCCTTGATGCGCCCCGTGCCGAGATAATAGCCCGCGTTGAACTGCTCGCGCGTGCCGCCCGGCGGGGCGACAAAGGCCCCCAGGTAATGCTGGTTCCAACGGCGGAGGAACTCGGTCCGAAGGCCCGCCTCGGCTGCCCCGTCGCCCGCCCGCCTCTTTACGACGAGGGCCACGTCCTGCTTGGGCGGGATCGCCGCCGGCCTGACGAAGGCCTCAAGCGTGAAGCTGCGCGGCGGCATCGTCACGGGGATCGCAACCCGCCCGTGCCCGCCGTCGGCGGAGGCGACAAAGGCGAGCGACGCGCGGTTCGCGGCGGACTCGCCCGCGATGGGGTCATAGATAAACGCCCCGGGCACGTCCTCGGCATAGGTGACCTTGCCGGCGCCCTCGACCTCGACCGTCCCGGCCGGCGCGTCGGCGGCCCCGGGCCATCGCCCCGTCGCCGCCTCGCCCGCCGTCCCCTCGAAGCGCCACTGGGCGGCGCCGGCCGCGCCGGCCAGGAGCACCAGGACCACCGCCATCCTCCAGAGGGTGGCTCTCATCATTCATCTCCCGCCAAGCCGCAAGCGGCTCAAGGCCTGTGGGCCTGCCCGTCTGTCCCGCCGACACAGTAGAGCTTCCTGTCCGTGCGGATGAAGAGTTGCCCGTCACTCGCCGCGATCGTCGCGCGGCACCCGTTTCCGCCGAGGGGCGTGCGGTGAAGGAGCGGCATCTCGGGGGTCGCCTCCAGGACAAAGACTTCGCCGGCGTGACTCAGCAGGTAGATCCTCCCGTCGGCCCCGGTCGGCGAGGCCTGGAAGATAGACTTCGTGTCGAGTTTCGTCCGGCCGAGGACACGGCCCGATTCGGCCTCGATCGCGGTCAGCGTCTTTCGGACGCCGTGGAGGACGTAGAAGCGCCCGCGGTAGGCGAGGGGCGTGGGCACGTCCGGCGCGCCGCGATGCGTCCACGTCCACCCGGGCCACCCGACCTTCGCGGCGAACAGGTCCCCCTTGCCGCGCGGCGTGCACGCCAGCACCAAGCGTCCCGAGACGACGGGCGAGGCGACCTGCCGGAAGGTCCTCTCGTCCTCGGGGTTGTAGTCCGGCGACCGCCACGTCTCGCGTCCCGTAGCCGCGTCGTGGGCGGTGACGTGGTCGGCCCCGGCGACGAGAATCTGCGACCCGTCGGGGAACGCGAAGGGGACGGGCGTCGTGTACGCCTGCTTGGCCTCGGCGACAGCCGTCGAGGGGCGCGGCTGCTTCCAGAGGTCGCGACCGGTGGCGGGGTCGATGCAGAGGAGGTAGGACTTGTCCTCGCCGCCCTTGCCGCGATGCCGCCCGTGGATGACCGCGACGTAGAGCCGGTCCTGCCAGAGGAGCGGGGAGGCGGCATACTCCCAGAGCATCTCGAACGTGCCATGGTCCTCCTGGAGGTGTCGCCGCCAGAGCTCGCGCCCCTCGGCCGTGAAGGCGACAAGGTCGCCCGTCCCGTAGAGGAACCAGACGCGCGACCCGTCCGTGACCGGCGAGGGTGAGGCGGCGGTGTTGCCCTGCCTGTTGGCGAAGCCGGCGCCGATCTCTTTCCGCCACCGGAGCGACCCGTCCGTCCGGTCGAAGCACTCGGCGAAGCTCCGCTCCGACTTCGGGTCCATGGCGCTCACGAAGACGTGCCCGCCCCAGACGACCGGCGTCGAGCCGCCGATCCCCGCCAGGTCGACCGTCCACGCGACGTGCTCGTCGGCTGAGAACCGCTCCGGCAGGTCCGTCTCCTCGGCGGACCCGTTGAAGGTCGGGCCGCGCCAGTGCGGCCAGGGGCCGGCGACGGCGGAGGGGGCCGCAAGCAACAGCGCCAGAAGAGACAGGGTGGATTTCATACCTGCGCCCATCCTCTGAAAGCGGGCCGCAAGCGGGCCGGCGAAACAGGCCGCGCCGCTAGGATAGACTCCCGGCCTTCTCCACGGCCTTATCGATCCGCACGAGGCATTCCTCGCAACCGAGGACTTCCATCGTCTCAAAAAGCGGCGTGGAGACGGTGCGGCCGGTGACGGCGACACGAAGCGGCATGAAGAGCTCCCCGGCCTTCCACGCCAGACCCTCGGCCAACTCGCGGAGCGGCCCCTCCATCGAACCGGCCTCCCACGCCTCCAGGTCCGCGAGCCGCTCCCGCATCTTTGCGAGCGCCTCGGCCGTCTCGGCGGGCGTCCGCGACGGTTTCTTCTTCTTGCCCTTCGTGGGGACGAGATCGAAGGGGTCGTAGGGGAGCCGCTCCAAGAAGAATGCCGTCGTGTCGGCGAACTCCGAGAGCTTCCGCAGCCGCTCCTGCACCAGGGCCGTGATGGCCCGCACCTCGGCCTCGTCGTACCGCTCCGGCAGGGCCGCCGGCATGAAGCCTCCGTCCCGCAGCCTCGCCTCGAGGTTCTCGACGTCGATCCGCCGGATCCACTGTCCGCTCAGCCACTCGAACTTGTCGAGGTCGAAGACGGGGCCGGTGGTCTGGACGCGGTCCCACGCGAACGCCTCGACGAACGTGTCGCGGTCGAAGACCTCCTCGCCGCCGGGCATCGAGTGGCCCAGGAGCCCGAGGAAGTTGACGACCGCCTCTGCCAGGTAACCCCGGTCGCGGTACCAGAGGACGTTCGTGGGGTTTTTCCGCTTCGAGAGCTTCGAGCGGTCGGCGTTGCGGATGAGCGGCATGTGGACGAACTCGGGCGGCGTCCACCCAAAGGCCTCGTACAGGAGCACGTGCTTCGGCGTCGAGGTGATCCACTCCTCGGCCCGGATGACGTGGGTGATCTCCATGTGGTGATCATCGACGACGCTCGCCAGGTGGTACGTCGGAAACCCGTCGCTTTTGACGAGCACCTGGTCGTCGACCGTGCGGTTCTCAATGACGATGGGGCCGCGCAGGCGGTCGGTGAACCGCGTCTGGCCCTCAGCGGGCACGGCCAGCCGGACGGTGAACGGTTGCCCGGCCGCCAGGCGCGCCTGGACCTCTTCCTCGGCCAGGCGTCGGCACCGGCCGTCGTAGCCGAGCGTGTCGCTCCCCGCGCGGCGCTGCTCCTCGCGAAGCGAGGCGAGGCGCTCGGGCGTGCAGAAGCAGCGGTAGGCCCGGCCGCGCTCAAGGAGCTGATCGACGTGCTCGCGATAGAGGCCCGTCCGCTCGCTCTGGCGGTACGGGGCGAACGGCCCGCCGCGGTCGGGGCCCTCGTCGTAGTCGAGACCGAGCCAGGCGAGCGATTCGAGGAACCGGGCCTCGGCCCCCTCGACAAGACGCGTGCGGTCCGTGTCCTCGATCCGCACGAGAAACTGTCCCCCCTGTTGCCGCGCGTACGCCCAGTTCGCCAGCGCAACGTACATATTGCCGATATGGGGGTCGCCGGTGGGGCTCGGGGCGATACGGGTCCGGACGGTCGGGCGGTCGGGCATGGACGGGTCCTTCGGGCCTGAGGAAGCGGGGCCGGGGGACATGGCCGCCGCCTACGGGATCTTCAGCTTGTCGATGTCGATGAATCTCGGGCCGCCGGTCTCGCCCGCCGGGGATGCCTTCTCGGGCGGCGACGGCTCCGGCGCGGGCGGCTCCTCCGCCTCGGGCGGCGCGGGCTCGGGCGGCGGGTCAGGCTCGGGCGCCGGTTCAGGCTCCGGGGCCGGTTCGGGTTCGGGCGCCGGCTCAGGCCCGGGGTCCGGAGCGGGTTCGGGTTCCGGTTCCGGCTCGGGCGCCGGCTCGGGCGGGGGCGGCGGGGGCGGCGGGAGCGGCTTGGCCCATTGCTTCAGCGTCGCCTTGATAACCGGCTGGTTCGGGTTCGCCTCCAGGCTGCGGTGCCATTCCTCGAGGGCGTCCAGGCGGAGGCGGTCCTGGTGCGGCGTGCGAAGGTAGAAGATCATGTAGATGGCCGCGAGCCGGTTCCGCGTCTCCCAGTCATCCGGGTGGGCGTCGAGGACGGAGTGAAACTCCTCCACCGCCGCCCCGTACTGCTTGTTCCTGGCGAGGGCCACCCCGAGGGCCTTGTGCACGAGGGCCGAGTTCGGGTCCAGCTCGGCGGCCCGCTTGAACTGCTCGATGGCCTGCTCGAGCCGCCCCTGGGCCAGGTACGCCATCCCGAGGTTCACGTGGACGGGGGCCTGGGAGGCGTCGAGCTCGAGGCTGCGGCGATAGGCGTTGGTGGCGGCATGGAGGTCGCCGAGGGCGTCGTGGACGGCCCCGAGGTTCGACCACGCAAAGCCATGGGTCGGGTCCAGGTCGACGGCCTTCTCCGTGTGAGACCGGGCCGAGTCCAGCCGCCGCGCCCGAAGCTCCTCCTCGGCCGTCCCGAGGGCCAGCCGGTAGTAGACAACGCCGAGGTTCACGCGGACGGGCGGGTTGTCCGGGTCGAGGTCGACGGCGGTCTCGTAGCTGGAGGCGGCCTCGAGGTCCTGGTCGGTGGCCTGGTAGGCGCGGCCGAGTCGGTAGTGATAGGTGAACTCGTAGGGCATGAGCTGGGTGGCCCGCTTGTACGGGGCGATGGCCTCGTCCCAGCGGTTCTGCTCGCGGAAGATGTCGCCGACGCCGGCGTAGGCGACGGCCAAATCGTGGTCGAGCTCGATGGCCTGCTCGAACTCCTCGAGGGCTGCGTCGTAGTCGCCGTCCTCGAAGGCCAAGTGCCCGAGCCCGTAATGCCTCAGGGCCTCCTCGCCGTGGCACCCGGCCGCCCACGCGACCGCCAGGAGCACCGTCGCCGTCATCCATCGTCTCATCGGCCTGTGCCCTCTCACTGAGCCCTTCCGGAGAACCCGGGATTCTACCGGCCGCCCTACCCGGGTGTCAAAAGTTCCTTGGGGGCTGGCGGCTCGTCGCTCGCCCCGGGGCCCGTTTCGCCGGGCCGCTTGCGGCCCGATTTGTGGGGAGCCAACGCTGGATGGCCCGCCCGCGCCGGTCGCGCGAAGCGCCCCGCAAGCGGGGCGGCGAAACGAGCAGGCTGCAACATTCGGTCTCCCCGCGCATTGAAGCTTACGGTAGAATGGTGTGCGCACGTCGACGGGAGGATCGCCATGAAGCTCCGCGCTGTCGGTTTCGTGCTGCTGCTTGTCATCTCGGCCGGGGCCCGGGCGGCCGAGGAGGCCGAGTCCGCCCCAAGCGCCGCCGAGGAGCGGGTCGAGGAGATCGGACGCCTCGTCGAGGCCGCCCGGTACGAGGAAGCCGTCACCGCGGCCCGCAACTTGCTGCGCGGCACGCGGGACGAGGCCGCCCGGACGGGGGCGATGCGGCATCTGGCGGTGGCCCTCCGCAAGAGCCGCCAGTGGAAGATCGCCGCCAAGGCCTACGCGGACCTCGCGGGCCGGTTCGCGGAGGAATCCGACGAGGCGATCCTCGCCGCCGCCACCGCCGAGGTCCTCCGCGATTCGCCTTCCGGCGTCTATCCGCCCGCCAAGCTCGACTCCGAGGACCCGCGGACCCTCGCCGACGACGCGTACCGGAAGGCCGCCCTGTCGGCCTTGGCCGAGAAGCGGATGGCCGCCTTCAAGCCGCGCATCACGGCGATGCACCGGGCGCGCGACCCGAAGGTGGTCATCGCTGCCCTCGACGAGGTGGCCGAGACGTTCCGCCGGGCCCGGGTGCTGGATTTGGACGTCTCGACGGACCTGGCGGCCGAGGCCGTCAAGACCGCCGCCGACCGCCTGGAGACTATTGATCGAGAGACGCTCCCGAAGCTCCGCGAGGCGGTCAGCGCAATGGACAGGACGGCCTCCCAGCGCGGAACCCTCAGCAACACCGATCGCGAGCATCTCCGACAGATCGAGGAAACGTGCCGCAAGGTCGCCGAAGCCGAGGAGACGTTCCGTGCCGCCCTCGCCCAACTCCGTCCTGCCCTGGAGGGGCGTCCGACCATGCGCTACGGGCGCGACAGCCACAAGCGGGCCATCCAGTACGGCCACCTCGCCGTCCGCTGCCGCGCCATCCACAACCGCGCCACGCGCTGGCGAGATTGACGCCCGGGCGGCCTGTGCCGCCGTCGCGGCGCCTCGGCGCGCGGCCGTTAGCTTGAACTTTCAAGCCTGAACCTGGAACCTCGCGCTTCTTTCCTCGCTCTCCGCATACCCGATCCGCACCGCGCGCGTCCGGATCGTCGTCTCGCCGGGCGCAAGGCGAAGGGGCTCCGTGTAGAGCCGCCACCGGGCGTCCTCGCCCGCTTCGAGCGTGTAGCTGATGGAGGCCCCCTGGGTTGCCGAGTAGAGGGCCACGAGGGCCGGGCCTTCGAGCGTCGCGCCGTCCGGGGCGGGCTCGACCCCGGGCCGGTCGCCGGAGATCGGCACGAAGACCGGGGCGGCGGTCCGCGGCTGGACGCCGTCCGGGTACCAGCGGCGGACCATCTCCGTCTCGGGGACCTCGCCCCAGTCGCCGACCTCGCGGCGCCAGGCGTCGAGGGCCTCCCGCATCCGTTCAAGCACCGCCGCCAGGGCCGGCTTGGACGCGAGGTTCCGCGTCTCCCACGGGTCTTCCTGCGTGTCGTAGAGTTCCTCGACGGGCCGGGGCGCGAAGAACAGCCGCTGCGGGCCCTCCAGCTTCCCCTCCCGCTCCAGCCGCCACAGCTCCTGCGTGATGGGATGCTTGTTGCGATACGGGACCCACAGGAGGTAGGGCAGCTCCGGCCGCCAGTGGCGGATGTACTTGTACCGCCGGTCGCGGACGGCCCGCACCATGTCGTAGGATTCGTCGTACCGGTCGCGGGAAGCGTAGACGTAGTCGCGCGGCGGGGCCTCGGCCGGACCGAGGAACGCGCGGCCCTGCATGTGGCCCGGAACCGGCCGGCCCGAGATCGAGAGGACCGTGGGCGCGAGGTCGACCGTCGAGACGAGCCGGTCGCTGACCGAACCGGGGGCGAGCTCCCCCGGCCACCGCACGATCATCGGCACGTGGATTCCCGAGTCATACGGCCACCGCTTGCCGCGCGGCAAGGGGCCGTGGTCGCTCCAGTGGAAGACGACGGTCGAGTCGGCGAGGCCGTCCTCCTCGAGCTGGGCAAGCAGCTCGCCGAGATGGGCGTCGCTCCGCTCGATGTGGGTATACATGCGGGCCATCGCCTCGCGGACCTTCGGCGTGTCGGGGAAGTAAGGCGGCAGGGGGATGGCGTCCGGGTCGATGGACGGGTCGGCCTCCTGGTCCTCCCACATGCCGCTCTCGTGCGTGCGGGTGGGGTTGAAGACCGCGAAGAACGGCTGGTCCGGGTCGGGCCGATTCCGCCAGTGGGCGGTGTCGGAGCACTCGTCCCAGGCGGTCGACGGCGGGTCGAACTGGTAATCGGTCTTGGAGTTGTTCGTGCAGTAGTAGCCGGCGGCCCGGAGGTACTCCGAGAAGCACTTGACGTAGTGCGGGACGACGGCCGAGTATGGCGTGGGCAGCTCGGGGGCGGCAGGGTTCGTGTGGGCGGTCCGCATGTGGTGGGTGCCGAGGGAGATGGGGTACAGGCCCGTGATGACCGCGCTTCGGGCCGGGGCGCAGACGCCCGCGGTGGAGAACGCATTCGGCCAGCGGCACGCCTCGCCCGCGAGGCGGTCGAGGTTCGGCGTCCGCGCGACGGGGTCGCCGTAGCAGCCGTAGAAGGGGTTCGTGTCCTCGAACGAGATCCAGAGGATGTTCGGCCGCCGCGCCGTCGCCACACCGCGCCTCCATGCAGGTGCCCTGTCGGTCGCCGCGAGCATACCACGAGCGCGCCCCCGGGAGAAGCGCGAAGCGTCCGGGCGTGATCAGAGCCGCCAAGGCTCGCGCCGCGGGCGGTCCAGAAGGCGCGAGGCCTCGGGCCTCCTGTTCGCTCCCTGCCTCGGCCGCCTCGGCCGGCGCCGCCCCGTCGGTCCCGCCTCGCACCTTGCCCCGGATGACGACGTCCCGGTGCAGCGGCTCAAAGTCCCGGGACGCGTCCACCCCGTCATGCAGCCCTTCGGCTGGGGTCATCGGCCTGTCCTTCGTCACGCCTCCGCGCAGGCGCCCTCGCCGCTCGTCGCGACGGTACCGCGGGGGCGCGAGGAGTGCAAAGGGATTTGCCAGGGCCTTTACCAGAACGGGTACGCATGGACCCGGACATGGGTACGGCGAGACAAGCGTCAGGCCGACGGTTTGTCGAAGGGCGCCCTGAACATCTCCACCGCCAGCCACACGAGCAGCACGTAGTAGGTGCCGAGGAACGCGCGCTGCCAGAGGCCGGCCCACGTCCAGATGCCCGTGCCGGCGGCTTGGTGCGAGCGGCCCAGGAGGACGAGGCTGACGACGCCGAGGGCGAGGATGACCGCCGCCCCGATCCGAAGGGCCGCGAACCGCGGACCGCTCATCGCGAGCACCGTCGTGACGGGCACCATCAGAAGAGCGAGAAAACCGACCCCGCCGCCCACCTCGTGGACGCGCCCCGCCAGCGTCGGGGCCGCTCCCGACGGGTCCATCGGAAAGAGCCCCGCCCCGACGCCGAGCACCAGCCCCACCACCGCCACTTGGGCCGCCAGCACCTGCAGCCACAGACCCCGCCCGTGCCACGTGCATTCCAGGCCCGCCGCGAACACCAGGAGCAGGACCCCGAAGACGACCCACCAGCCGTTCATCCACCGGGCCACCGGGCTCCCCGCCATGCCCAGCTCGCTCTGGACCTGCCGCAGGTGACTGTACCCCGGCACCCGCGCGCCCAAGACGAGCGGCACCACGACGTCACCCAAACACGCCGCCAGGCAAGCCACGGCGGCGATCGTCTTGCAGGTATGGCGGTCGATCATGGACGCTCTCCCCGCGGCTCAATCCCCCGAGCGTATCCGCGCGACGTGCCGGACGCAATGACCCCACCCACCCGGTGGCGAAGGAAGGGGCATCAAAGAAGAAACGGGCGGACCCGCACGAAGCGGGGCCGCCCGTTGGCGAGATCAAGCGTGGCTCGTGTGCGGCGTTACCGGCGACGGCGCGCGCCCAGCGCCCCGGCCAAGCCGAGGCCCATCAGGGCCAGCGTGGCGGGCTCGGGCGTGACGTCGAACTGGATGTTGTTCAGGATGCCCCACCCGGCCTCCGAGAAGCTGCCCGGCATCGCGGGATAGTCTCCGGGCGGCACCGTGCCGAAGTCGCGGAAGACCGCCGAGGCCGTGCCGTCCACCAACTCGTACCCGCCGCCGAAATCGCCCTCGAACGTCAGGCTCGAGACCGTATTGGTCACGTTGCCGAGCCCGTCGGTCCAGATGAAGATGCTCTGTTCGAGGCTCGTCAGCGTCACGGTGTAATCGACCGCGCCGGCGTCGCCGTCCCAGGGCCCGCCGTCCATGAGCGTCAGGACGGCGCCGGGATCGTAGATCACGTCCCATTGCGTCAGGCCCGGCGCGAGAGTGTCGATGTCCAGGTCGAAGACGGTCGCGCCCGTCAGCGTCCACTGGCCTCCGAGGCCGCCGTTATAGCTGGCGCCCGCCAGTTCGCCGTCGGTCGCGGCGGGCCAGGCATCCAGGCCGAAGGTGAATCGGCCGTCCAGCACCGGGCCCCCGAGGCTCCCGCTCTCGTAGTGGCCCAGTATCGGGGCCGCCTGGGCCGCCACGGAAAACGCACACACCATCGCCATCGTCGCCACGCACAGTCTCATCGGACTCTCCTTCCGCCCGCCCCCGGGCTTTAGCGTCTCATCGGCCAAGAACCAATAATAGCTTGAGCTGCCACGGCAACCGCGCCGGAACCGCGACCATCATCGGCCGCACACCGGACACGAGGAGCTCAGCTTCATGTATTCCTGCGGAGAGGGTGCTCCGCTCTGCCACAACCCAGTGACAGTCTACCCCACAAATCGGTCGAAGTCAACTTGAGCGGCGAATTCGGCCAGATTTTTTCGCGATTGTTGCGTTTCGTAAACATTTCTGCCGCAAACGGAGAAAACGCTTGGTTTTTCGCGTCGCCCGGCCCTATCCTGGGCATCCCAAAGCGCCTCTGGTCCGAGAAGGATATCTTCTCCATGCAGCATCGAATCCTCGGAAAAACCGGCTGGAAGGTGTCGGCCATCGGCCTCGGGACGTGGAACATCGGCGGCCAGTGGGGCGAGGTCTCGCCCGAGACGGCCGTCGCGACCGTCCGGGCCGCCGTCGACGCCGGGATGAATCTCATCGACACGGCCGATGCCTACGGCGAGCCGCCGGGCCTATCGGAGACGTACGTCGGCGAGGCCGTCACCGGGATCCGCGACGGGCTCTACATCGCCACCAAGGTGGGGAACTTCGGCCGTCGCCACGGCCACCCCCTGCCCTTCACGTCGCCGCTGCACGTGAAGCTCTGCTGCGAGGCGAGCCTCGGGCGGATGAAGATCGACTGCATCGATCTGCTCCAGTGCCACCTCGGAAACCTGGAGGAACCGGAGGTCTTCCTGGAGGCGTTCGAGCGCCTGCGGGCCGAAGGCAAAATCCGGGCCTTCGGCGTATCCACCAACAGCCTGCGGGTGGCCCAGGCCTTCAACCGCGACGGGGAGCTGGCGGCCGTCCAGGTCAACACCAGCCTCCTCAATCGCGACGCCGAGGCCGACCTCCTCCCCTGGTGCCGCGAGCAGGACGTGGGCGTGCTGGTGCGCGGGCCGCTCGCGCGGGGTCTGTTGGCGGGCAAGTACGGAGCCGACGCGACGTTCGACGATTCGGTCCGGGCGAAGTGGAACGAGGGCGAGGGCCGCCAGGAATTCCTCGCCATGATCGAGACGGTCGAGAAACTCCGGTTCCTCGAGGCCGAGGGCCGCACAATGGCCCGGGCGTCGCTGGCGTGGCTGCTTGCGAACCCGGCGGTGACCTGTCCCATCCCCGGCGCGAAGAGCCCCGAGCAGGCCCGCGCCAACGCCGCGGCGGCCGACGTGACGCTGACCGAAGAAGAGCTTGCCAAGGTCGACGAAGTGACGAAGTAGCGAGCAAGGTCCGACGTTCAGGGTCCGACGTTCAAGGTTCAAGGTCACGGCATGCGTGAATCGCGGTCCCCTTGAACCCGGGACCCTGAACCTTGGATTGGACCGGCCGTTTCACTCCGCCGGAACCCGCTTCAGCACGCCATCATCCTCCGGTCCCGGGCGGCCGCGCCCGTCGCGGTTGCTCGTCGTCAGGTACAGGTGTCCGTCGGGTCCCTCCGGAGGTTCCGGCTACGATCCTAACCGGGCGCCAGGGGCGGCGCGTGAGCCATTGCAGCTGAGGCGCGACGGGCCACGTTTCGCCGCCCCGCTTACGGGGCGCTTTGAGGGCGAGGAACGTGGGCAGGCCCGCCCGTATGCCAGCCATGGAAATCGGGTCGCAAGCGGCCCGGCGAAACGGGCACGCACTAAGATTGGTAAAATTCAGAAAGCCCCGGCGCCACCGTCCGATACCGATCATAGAGCTTTGCGTACCGCCCCGCATCCTCGGAGGGCTCGACGCGGGTCTCGCCGAAATCGATGGCGAGGCGGGCCTCGTCGAAGCTCGCGTACAGGCCCGCCCCCTTCATCGCGACGATGGCCGCCCCGAGGGCCGTGGCCTCGATCTCCGCCGGAACGACGACCGGCAGACCGGTGACGTCGGCCCGGACCTGGTTCCAGAGGGCGTTCTTCGCCCCGCCGCCCACCAGCCGCAGGGCCTCGGGTTCGATGCCCGGTCCCTCGCGAAAGACCGCCAGCGCGTCGCGAAGCTGGTACCCCAGCCCCTCGATCGCCGCCCGGTAGACCTGGGCCCGCGTCGTGTTAAGGGTCAGGCCGAGGATCGTCCCCTTCGTCCCGTACCGCGCGTTCGGCCCGGTGCCGGAGAAGCTGGGCACCAGGGCCACGCCCCCCGACCCCGGCAAGACCTCGCGGGCCTCGCCGATCATCACGTCATACCGCTCGGCCCGGTCCGCGACGTCGCCGTACCATCGCCGGGCGACCCACTCCAAGGCCCCCGAGCCCATCATCAGGAGCTGCGGGTTCCACCGGCCCGGCTCCGCGTCGCACTCATACAGCAGCCCCCCCTCGAAACTCGCGTCGTTGGGCGTGAAGGCGTCCGTGCGGGCGATGAGAATCTCCCACGTGCCGCTCGAAACCACCGCCTCGCCCGGCCCGGCCCCGGAGCCGAGGATGGCAAACTGGGTGTCGTGCCCCGCGGCGACAACCGGCGTCCCGGGCGCGAGGCCCGTCGCCTCGGCCGCCGCCCGCGTCACCTCGCCGATGATCTCGCCCGGCTCGATCCATCGCGGCAGGAGATGGGGCGGGAACCCGACCGCCTCCAGAAGCGGGGCCGACCAGTCCCGCTGCGCCAGGTCCATGACCATGCCCGTCGAGGCGATCGTGGGGTCGATGCTCCGCTCGCCCGTCAGCTTCAGGCTCACCAGGCCCGGCGTCAGGAGGAACGTCTCGGCCCGCTCGACGGCCTCGGGGGCGTGCTCGACCAGCCACGCCATCCGAAAGAGCGTGTTGAAGTAGATGACCGGGTAGCCGGTCACGTCAAACAGGCGCCGCCGCCCCAACTCGTCGGCCACCCGTTCGGCGGTCTCGGCGGTCCGCTCGCACCGCCAGGCGATGAGAGGATGGGTCGGCGCGCCGCTCGCATCGACCGTCGTCCCGTCGGCCCCCCAGGTGGTGACGGTGACGCCCTTGACCCGGTCGGCGCCGACTTCCCCCACCACGCGCCGGGCGCTTCGGCCGATGACCTCCCAGAGACGGTCAACGTCCCATCTGTAGCGGCCGGGAGTGCCGGGCTCCGGGACAGGCTCGTTAGCCTCGCCGGCCCGGGCGAGGGCCTTCCCGCGGGCGTCCAGGGCGACGACCGTGATGTTCGTCGCCCCGCAATCGATGACCAGAACGCACGGCTCGGGCATGGGGGGGCTCCTTAACTGGCCCGGATCGGGCGCGCGGAGCCATCCTGCCGTGCAACAAGGAATGGGTCAAGCCAAAACGCCGCTACCACCCGATGCGCATGGCGAAGCAGCCGAGCGAGAAGGCCGTGAAGCCCCGGGAGTTGGACCAGATGAAACCGCTTCCGAAGTTCGGACCGTACGTCCAGCGCGTCGTCAGGCCCCCGCGATAGGTGTGGCCGACGTTGCCGAACCCGACGCCGGGAAAGGCCATCCCCGTGCCCAATCGATGGGGCAGCCCGATCCACCCGGTCGTCGTCCCGCCCGAGCGGACCACCCCGGCCGTCGGGGCCGCGCCCCGGTCCCACGGCAGGGCCGCGTCGCCGGGCCGCCGTCCCGCGAAGGCCGCCCGGGCCGGTCCGCCAAAGACCGGACCGTGCTGCTCGGTGTAGACGCCGTGGTGCTCGGTGTAGACGGGCAGGCCCGCGCGCACGGGCCCGGCCAGAAGCGCCACCGGCGCGACCGCAAGGATCAGCGAGATGGCCCGGACCATGATCGGCCCCCTTTCTCCGGTATAATACGGCGCCCGGCCCGCCGGCCGCGAGGGCAAATGCGTACGGCCCCTTGCGCCCGACATCGCCTTGGGCCCGGAACCTTGAACAGCCTTCAGGTTACCAGCGGATGTACACCACGTTCCCCGGCACGGACCGGTAGTACGTCGTGCGGCCGGTGGAGATGACCCGCACGCCGCCTCCCGAGGTCGGCGGGGCCGGGGCGTGGTAGACCGGCGCGGTCGTCGTCACCGTCCGGACCGCGTCCCGGTACCCCTCGACGTACCCGCGACGGTAGCCGACCGAATACGAGCTCGGGTAGGTGCGGATCGTCCGGTAGGTCACGATCGGCCGCGGCAGGCAAGTCCCGACGCGGATGGGCCGGATCACCCGGTGACGCACACCGATGTGCCCGGTCCGCCCGAAGTGCGTGAACCCGCGGTGCCCGCGGAGCCCGCGATGCCGCCCGCCCGCCCGGGCCTCGCTCGCCACGACGGCCGCCACCAAGGCCACCGCCAGAACGACCATCGTCCAACGCGTCAGCGCTTTCATCGTACGCCCCCTTCCTTTCCGTCTTCCCAATTATACGCTACGAATGCCGGTACGTCCACTGCGATGGACGCGGGGGGCGCAGGGGGTATTCACCGAAAGGCTGGGCCGCAGGCGGCGTTCAGGGATTCATCTTGGCGGTCAGGCGCGTCCAGTCGCAAGGAATGGCGTTGTGCGGACAGACCTTCTCGCACAGGTAGCAGAAGATGCACCGGTCGTGGAAGACGGGATAGGGGTCGAGGGTGATGTTCGCCGTGGGGCACCGCTTGGCGCACAGGCCGCATCGGGTGCACCGGGCCTCGTCGACCTCGAGCGACGGGAAGAGGGGCAGCCAGTCCAAGAGCGGCCGCCGACAGAGCCACGAGAGCCGGAACGTCCGCCCGCCCACGAACCGGTACCGGGCCTCCGACACATCCTCGCCGGCCCGGAACGCCTCGGCTCGGGCCGCTGCGTCCCGCCCGAAGGCCTCGGCCGCCGCGAGGTCCTCGTCGTCCGGATGGCCCCACTCGCGGAAGCTCTTCAGATAAATAGGATATGTATCATAGCCCGTGCACTGAAAGGACCCGAGGACCCGCCCGCCCTTCGGCCGAAGCTGCCTCTGGAGCCGCCGGAGCGTGTTCGTCGGATTGCCGCCGTGGGTGAGGAACGTGAAGGCCGGGAGCGGCCCGGCGGGATCGAGGGCCCGGGTCCATGCCCGAACGTGGTCCGGCTCGCGATAATAAAACACCGGGACGCCGAGGGCAAACAGGTCGAACTCCGTCCAATCCCCCGGTCCCGTCTCGGCGAGCGGCCGGAGCGTCACGTCGCACCCGGCGGCCTCCAGGCCCCGGCCGATCGCCTCGGCCACGCGGCGGGTGTTACCGGTCTGGCTGAAGTAGACGACGAGTGCGTTCATGGGCCGGTCCTCACTCGGGCGCGAAGCTCGTTACCCACGCGACCAGGTCCGCGAGGTACCGCTCGGGGTCGGGCTCGAACTCGAGCGTGTGGCGCCCCTCCGGATAGACGACCGTCCTGGCCCGGTCGCTGGGCATCCGGGCGAGCATCCGCCGCGTCGCCTGATTATCGATGATCCGGTCCCGCCCGGCAAGGGCCAGGAAGAGCGGCAGGCGCGACCGCCGCGCCGCCCGCCGGGCCAGCCGGTCCAGCCGCCGGCTCTCGAAGAGGAACCGGGCCGTGACCTCCCGCAGCGACAGCGGGTCCTCGGCGATGAACCGCCGCCGCGAGGGGTTCGCCGTGAACAGGGCCGGGTCGGCCAGGGGAATGGCGAACCGCTCCCTCGGCCGCCCCGAGACCAGCGCCCGGACGATCCGGGCCTTCGTCGCCAGGACCATGTCGACCTGAGGCACGAGACCCGGCGCGGCGAGAATGAGGCTGCGATAGAGGTCCGGCCGGGCCCCGCCCGCCGCCAGCGCCAGCTTCCCGCCCCACGAGACGCCCATCAGATGGAGACGCCCGAGGTCCACCTCGGCACAAGCCGTCTCGGCCGCCACCGCAGTGTCCTCGAGCCAGGTCTCGGCCCCTTCCACGTGACCGCGCTCGTGCTCGGTGTCCGTCCCGCTGCCGCGCCGCTCGACCTGGTAGACCGCGACGCCCGCCTCCGCCAGCCGCCGCGACGACGCCGCGTACCATCCGCTGTGGCTCTGGATTCCGTGCAGGTACAGGAGCGCGTGGCGCGCCCCCGCCGGCCGCCACACGACCATCGGCAGCGCCGACCCGTCCGCCGTCTCGTAGGTTCGAGCCTCCGGCTCGATCATGCCGCGACGGTAGTCCGGCCCTTCGGGCCCTGCAAGGCAAAAACCGGCCGGCGGATTTCTCGCGACCCCCGACCCGACCTGCTACACTTAAGAAGCGACACGCGGACCAAGAGGCCAACGATGCGACGCGGGGTGTGCATGGCGGCGCTGGTCGCGACCCTGGCGACGGGCGTGCGCGCCGGCGAGCCGGGGGAGGCCGTGGACGGGTTGCGACTCGTGCTGAACCTCGACGCGACCGAGCAGCCCGAGAGCGCTCCCTTTACCGGACGTCTCCGGGCCGAGAACAGGGGCGAGGCGCCCTTCGCGCTGGACCTTCGCGGCGGGGCCCGCGTCAAGCTCATCGGTCCCGGCGGTCAAGAGGAGACGCCCCGGCTCGACCGCCCCGCTCCGCCCCCCGAGCCCGGCGCGCCCCGTTTCGCCACGCTCCCGCCCGGGGCGGGCCGCCCCGTCGCCGTCTTCACGCGGAGCCTTAAGCCCGACCTCGCCCTCTACGGCACCGTCGGCGGGCGGCGGCTCGGATGGGACCTCGACGCGGGCCGCTATCGCCTCAGCATCGTCTACGAGAAACGTCCCGGCGAGGCCCGCGTCCAGGAGATGACCAACCCGTGGACCGGCCGCGTCGAGAGCAACGTGGTCACTCTCACGGTCCAGGCGCGGCCGGTCGACGCGACGCCCGTCGACGGTCTCGTCCTCATCCTGGACACGGTTCGCACGCCTACGGGTCGCGGCGGCGGGGAGCAGATCAGCGGCCGGGCCCGCGTCAAGAACGTCTCGGAGGCGCCCGTGCTCGTCGATCTCGGGGCCGAGACCGCCCTGGCGGTGCGCGAGATCGACGGGACGCCCGTCGAGGGGACCGTCCGCCCGCAGGCCCTCGAAAGCTCGGAAAGCCGGGCGCGGGACTTCGTCCGCCTCGCCCCCGGCCGCTCGGCCACGGCGGCCCGGTTCTTCTTCCTCGGAGGGGCGCTGATGGTCGAAGGGCCCGTCACGCAGACGTGGGACCTCGCCCCCGGCCGGCACAAGGTCCGGGCGACGTACCGCTCGGCGGCCGATCGAAGCGACGTGTACGATAGGGAGGGCGAGGCGTGGACGGGCACACTGACTTCTAACGATATAACCATTCTAAGCCCAAGGCCTTGAAGCCGCGGGCTTGACCAAGCCGAAACAAGGAGATGGCTCGATGAAGGGCAAGGCGCACGTCTTCGGCGACGACGTGAACACCGACGAGATCATCCCCGCCCGGTACCTCAACACCTCCGACCCCGAGGAACTGGCCAGGCACTGCATGGAGGACGCCGACCCCGACTTCGTCGACAAGATGGCCCCGGGCGACATCCTCGTGGGCGGCGAGAACTTCGGGTGCGGCTCCAGCCGCGAGCATGCGCCCCTGGCCATCAAGACGGCGGGCGTGGGAGCGGTGGTCGCGAAGAGCTTCGCCCGCATCTTCTTCCGCAACGCCATCAACATCGGCCTGCCCATCGTCACGTGCCCGGACGCCGTCGAGGACGTCTCGCCCGGCGACGTCCTGGAGATCGACCCGGCCGCCGGCGCCCTCCGCAACACCGCCACCGCCCGTTCCTTCTCCTTCCCGCCGTTTACGAAGGAGATCCGGGAGATCATCGAGGCGGGGGGCCTGATGCCGTTCGTCAAGCGACAGGTGGGCGGATAGCGGACGGGCTCCGTTTCCAGCCGTTGGCGAACGGCGCCTGCCCCGCGGCCTGTCCGCCGGCGCATCGCAGGCGAACGCGAAGCCCACCCCGTCTCGCGACGACGGCGGGGACCCTCCCCCTCTCAAGACAGCCGCAAAAGAGGGACCGTCCCCGCAGGATTTTCGATTGCAAAAGCCCCGCCGCGTCGTATCATCGGGCGGGTCTTGATTCGTGGGAGGAGCGCGCCGATGCTCAGTCGCAAGTCCATTCTCCTGAACGCTTTAGCGATCATTCTCACGGCCGCCCTGATCGCCGGGTGCGGCGAGCCGGGACCGGGGGCCGGGACCGCCGACCCGAAGAAGGACCCGGGCGCGGGCCTCGCGAAGTACGGCTACTACAAGGACGGCGGCGAGGTCAAGCGGCCGCGCGAGCTGTGGCCGGACGTCGAGCCGCTCGCGGGCACGGGCGCCCCCGCCGCCCCGCCCGCCGACGGCGGGGAACCCCCCGCGGCCCCGGAGGCCGCCACCCCCGCGACCGGCGGCGAGGCCGCCGCGGGCGGCCTGAGCGGCGACGTCCAGACGGTGGCGGCGGACCTCGACGGCCGCACCGACGTCGGCCAGAGCGTGGCGTTCGACATGAAGATAGCGGGAGGCGCCGCCGCGAGGGGACCCGTCCCGGCGATGCCCACCGACGCCCGCGTCCAGGTCATGATGCCCGACAAGACCCGCATCGAGGGGGCCACCACCTTCGAGGGCCGGGCCGTCCGGATGACCGTCATCGTGAACGGGCCGAGGATGTGGATGGAGGTCGCGGACGCCGGCGGCGAGGTGCTCCAGGTCATCAAGATGGACCTGTCCGCCCTGCCGGCGGACGCCGAGGGAGGCGGGCCGCTCCCGGCCGCCTCGCCCAAGCCGGCCGCGATGCTGGCAGAGCTGGGCAAGGACTTCCAGTTCACCGGCACGAGCCGGGGCGAGGTCGCCGGGGCGTCGGTCGTCACGTTCGAGGGGACCGCCAAGAGCGGGACCGGCGCCGATGCCCCCGCCATCCGCGTCTCCTTCGGGGCCGAAGACGGGCTTCTGAGGCAGATCGAGAAACGCGACGAGGGCGGCCGAGCCATCGAAACCCTCACCGCGTCCAATTACGATCTCAATCCGACCTTCACCGCCGCCGTCTTCAATTACTCGCCGCCCGAGGGCGTCGAGGTCCTCGACTTCATGAAGATGATGCAGGAGATGATGAAGGCGCTGGGCGAAGGGATGGGCGGCGCCTCCGCGCCCTGATTCGAACGCGTCCGAACGAAGCTCGAACCGGGCCCCGCGCGGGCCCTTCCGGGGGTGGGACATGAAGATGCCGCAAGTCCGGGCCAAGGCCAAGGTTATGGGCCTTGTGCCGAGCAAGAAGAAGAAGGCCGACCTCATCCGCGAGATTCAACAGGCCGAGGGAAACGCCGTCTGCTACGCCACCGGCCAAAGCGCCGTCTGCGGCCAGGACTCCTGCGCCTGGCGGGACGACTGCAAGTAGCCCTCGGCACGAAGGGAGACGTGCGAAGGCGCTAGTGATTCCAACCGCGGTGTCGGGGAGCGCCGAGGGCCGGCGACGGCCGGCTGTGGGACGCGCATGGCCGTTGACTCACTTCCGACCTCCCCCTTCGGTCTGATTTCTCCTGTGACGCCTCGCCGCCCTTCCCGTATCAGTATGATGGAGGGGATGCGTTTTGCCGAAGGAGCGTCCGTGACCGAGTCCGACACCGACGGCCTCATCACCGTCCACAGCGTTCAGGAAGAGTATTTTTATATGATGGTCCACCCGTGCGAGTGCGGGGGGCCGTGGTTCTCGACGGACGACACCATCCGCCACTTCGACCACCGCATCCTCCACCACCGCACGGTCCGGTGCGCCAAGTGCGGCAAGGAAGAGGGGCTTCGGTTCGAGCTGCCCGACACCGAGGAGGTCGAGCGGCCCGCCCCGGTCCGCGAGATCAACCCCACGGACGAGCCCTCCCAAGCCATCGACGTCGCCGAATGGATCGACCTGGCAAACTTCTACGTCGGGCGGATCGAGCGGATCGAGGACCCGGTCGAGAAGGCCCAGTCGCTGCTGGACGCCCGCGGGTGCCTGGAGGAAGCGCTGAAGCTGTACGGCCCCGGCGACGACGCCCCGCCCGAGTCGGCCCTCTGGTCCGATGCCTCCCGCCGCAAGGTCAAGAAGGACCCCGACGCCTACCGCCGGGCCCGGATCGAGGAGCGCCTGGCGGCCATGCCGTCTCGGGAGGCGCTCGAGAAGGTCGACGTGGCCGTCCAACGCCAGTTCGAGCAGGGCCTCAAGGCCAAGGCCCGCGAGAAGGTGGGCCGGTGGTGGCAGTTCTGGAAACGCTGAAAAACCCCCTCGCAAGGCGCCGGGCCCGCTTCGCCGGGCCGCTTGCGGCCCGATTTCAGGGAATGGGCGGCCGATGGCCTACCGGCGTTTTCTGCTCAGAAAACGCCCCGCAAGCGGGGCGGCGAAACGGGCACGCCTAAGACCGGAACACAGCGCGGTTCGGCTCAAGACCCTCTGCCTCCAAAAACTCGGATAGCAACGCTATGTAGCTCTTCGTAAACCGCGGCAAATCCTCGAGGCCCAGCGCCCGGAGCGTCTCGCGGACCGACGCCTCGTCGGGCCCCTCGATCTCGGAGAACCAGCCGAGGTGCGGCACTTCGTCAAGGGTCACCTCGCAGGGACCGACCTTCCAGGTCGTCCGCCGTTTCTCGTAGCGAAACGATTCCTCGAGGCCAATCGCCTCGAGCACCGCCACCAGGGCCGCGGCGTCCGCCACCTCCGTCTCGTGCTCGATGCGCCGCTTGAGGTCGGAGTCGGCCTGGCGTCCCTTGAACGTGAGGCGCGCGGGGCGCCCCTGGCCCGTCTCGAGGTCCCGTTCCTCGCGAACGCGAAGGGCGACATCGCGCTCGCGCAAGCGGCCCGCCGCGTCGTCGAAGAGCCGGTTCACCTCGAAGACCGCGGAGCCGGGCTCCAGGCCGCACGCCTCGAGCGTCTCGCGCAGCCGCTGGGGGTCGTCCAGCTTGACCTTGGCCTCGATCTCCTCGCCCATGGCGTCACTCGATGCTGGGGTTGTGGCCATACTGGAGAACGATGTGGCGGGCCCACTCCTCGTCGTTCCGCTCGGGGTAATCCTCGCGGAAGTGCACGCCGCGCGTCTCGGTCCGGAGGTACGCCGCATGGCCCATCAGCCGCCCGAGGGTGAGCATGTTCTGGAGCTCCCATCCGGAGGGGTCCTCGAAGAGCTTGTCGAGGACGTAACTTTGCCAGAACTCGATGAGCCCGTCGGCTTCCTCGAGGTCCAGTTTTGTGCGAACGATGCCGACGTTCCGCCACATGAGGGCCCGCAGACTGTTCCGAACGTCGGCCAGGTTCAACGTGCCGCGCGTCGAGCGGGTCTGGTTGCTGCGGATGCGTTCGGGAATCTGGCCTTCGGGTCCGGCGTCGCTGCCGCCCATCTCGCCCAGGATGTGGCGTCCCGCCGCCCGGCCAAAGACGAGGCCCTCGAGGAGACTGTTGGAGCCGAGCCGGTTGGCCCCGTGGAGTCCGGTGGCGGTGACTTCGCCGCAGGCGTAGAGATGCGGCAGGGTGGTGCGTCCGTGCTCGTCGACCTGGACGCCGCCGATCATGTAATGGGCGCTGGGTCGGACGGGGATGCGGTGGGTGGCGATGTCGATGTCGAACTGGCCGCACGCCTCCGCGATGCCCGGGAACCGCTTCCGTACCTTCGCCCCGAGGTGCGTCAGGTCCAGAAAGACATGGGTGGCGCCGGTCTTTCGCATGTAGTCGAGGATGGCGCGGCTGACGACGTCGCGGGGGGCGAGGTCGCCCATCGGGTGGTATTCCTGCATGAAGGTGCGGCCGGCCTTGTCGACGAGTCGCCCCCCTTCCCCACGGACGGTCTCGGAAATAAGGTGGCGGCTGGCGCCGGCGAGGTAGAGCGTCGTGGGGTGGAACTGGACGAACTCCAGGTCCGCCAGCAGGGCCCCCGCCCGGTAGGCCATGGCCAGGCCGTCGCCGGTGGCCACCTCGGGGTTGGTGGTCTCGCGGTAGATGCGTCCCGCGCCGCCGGTGGCGAGGACCGTGCGGCGGGCCCGCAGGACACAGGGGCCCCGGGTCGAGTGCCAGACCAGGACGCCGACCACGGCGCCGTCCTCGTCGGCGGTCAGCAGGTCGACGGCGCACGTCTCGGCGCGGACCTCGATGTTCTCGGACGCCCGGACGCGGTCGATGAGCGTCGTCGTGATCTCCTTGCCTGTCTCGTCGCCGCGCGCGTGAAGGACCCGGGCCTTCGAGTGGCCGCCCTCGCGGGAAGGGCTGATCTCGCCGGCCTCGCGGTCGAAGGCGGCCCCCCAGTCGATGAGCTCCTCAACGACCTCCGGCGCAAGGCGGACAACCTTGCGCACCGTCGTCTCGTCCGCCAGGCCGCATCCCGTCCGCAGGGTGTCGACAACGTGACTCTCGATGGAGTCGCTGGGCATGATGACGGCGGCGATGCCGCCCTGGGCGTAGAAGCTGTTCGACTCGGCAAGGTCCGCTTTCGTGACGATCGTGACCCGCAGCTCGGGCGCAAGTTCCAGGGCCGTCCTGAGCGCCGCCACGCCGCTGCCGATCACGGCGACGTCCGTAAAGACCTGGGGCAGGCGGAGGCTGTCAAAGGACGTGAGGTACCGTCGGACCTGGGCGCCGCGTCGCATGGGCGGGTCCTTACAGGATGCGGGCCGGCCGCGCGCCGCCGGCGCGCTCGGCCACGACCGGGTTCTCGAGGACCCCCACGCCCTCGACCTCGACCTCGACGACGTCGCCCGGCTCCATCGGCCCGATGCCCGAGGGCGTGCCCGTGGCGATGACGTCGCCGGGGAGGAGGGTCATGATGCGGCTCAGCCACGAAACGAGCGTCGGGACGTCGAAAATGAGCCGAGCCGTGGTCGAGTGCTGCCGCTCCTCGCCGTTGAGGCGGGCCGTGACCGTCAGGTTCGAGACATCACCCGGCTCGGTTTCGATCCAGGGCCCGACGACGCCGAACGTGTCAAAGCCCTTGGCTCGCGTCCACTGCCCGTCCCTGGACTGGAGGTCGCGGGCCGTCACGTCGTTGACACACGTGTAGCCGAGGACGTGGTCGAGGGCGTCCTCCGGCTCGACGCTGCGGCAGGTGCGGCCGATGACGAGGCCCAGTTCGGCTTCGTAGTCGACGCGTTCGGCCATCGCCGGATAGACGATCGCAGCGCCGGGGCCCAGGAGGGCCGTCTCGGGCTTCATGAACAGGACAGGCTCGGCGGGCAGGGCGTGGCCCATCTCCTCGGCGTGGTCGCGGTAGTTGATGCCGACGCAGAGGATCTTCGACGGCCGCACGGGGGCGAGGAGCCGGACATCCTGGAGGGCGTGGGTCGTCTCCATGGGCGTCACGCTCTCGAAGAACGGGCGCAGGAGCTCGCGGAGGCGGTCGCCCTCGACGAGAGCGTAGCGGACCTGGTCGTCGATGAGGAAGCGGGCTAGTCTCATGCGGAGTGCCTTACGACAGGAAAGCGCTCGCCTTCGGCGCCGCGGCCAAGGCGGCTAACTCATTTCGGTTTCGCCTCGCCCAGGGCCCAGCGGGTGGCGCAGGGGCATGTGGATTCCGAGAGCGGCAGGAACGTCGCGGGGTTCGCGAGGTAGTCGGGCACGCCCGCCCGGGCGGACCACTGGAGCGGCGGCCGCTCGCCGCCCTGCCCGATCAGGAAATCCATGCGCAGGCTCCGCCCGACTTCCGGTCTGAGCGGCTCCAGCACCGACCACGGGATCGAGGCCTCGTAGAGGGCGAAGCGGGCCATCTCGTCGTAGCGGATGGACGCCCGGGCCCCCTCGATTCGCCCGAACCATGGGTCCATGTTCCCCTCCAGATGTGTCCGCAGGGCCACGTAGGGCTTCCGCAGGAGCACCGCCGACGCCCCCTCCCGCGTGGCCGTCAAGGCCACCAGCACGTCCGTGTCGCGATAGGCCCCCACGGGGTACGCGTCGCCGGGCGCGACCTGGCCGAAATGGTCGTCCGCCCACCCGTCGAAGCCGAACCCGATCTGGATGGCGTCGCCGCCATAGTCCGACCCGCCCCGCCGAAACGTGGGCCGGTCGCGCGGCACGACGGCGGCCACATGGAGATGGTCGACGTCCCACGCCACCCGCACCTGGGCCGCCGGCAACCCGTCCCCGTCCGTCAGGACGTACGGCGAGATGCCCGTCCATTCCTCCAGGCCTCCGCCCGCCCGGACCGACCGCTGCGGGATGCGCGTCACGCGGATGTCCCGGGCGTGGCGGACCCATTCGTCGCCGACCTCGGCCGCGATCTCCATCCGATACGGCGGCGGCCCGGCCGTGGCCCGGACGTCGCACTCGAAGACCATCGTCCGCGCCTCGCCGGGCCCGAGCGAGAACTGCTGCTTCGTTGTCCGCTGGCGCCACCCCGACGGCACGAGCAACGCCGCCCGCACGTCCCGGCGGTACGGCCGGTGACTCTGAATCCATGCCGTCACACGCGTGTACCCCGGGACGCGCCCGCGGATGATGTCCTCGATCCACACGGTTGCCGGCGCGACGCCCCGCACCCACGCCTGCCCGATCCGCTCCCGCATCGCCGCCGCCGACAACGTCTCGCTCACCAGGTAGACCGGCGCCTCGCCGAGCGGCACGAGGAGCTGGCGGTCCTTCGGGATGCCGACCGGGTGGCCCATCACGTCGCGGGCCTCCAGGCCCCGCCCGTTCGGGAGGACCAGCAGGCCCTGCTCCGGCTCCGCCGGGTTCGCGCCGACCCACGACCAGACCACGACGACCCGCCGCGTCGTCCCGGTATAGAGGTGGCCCTCCAGGAGCGGCACGTCGGGCCAGAGGTCGGCCTCGTAGGTCGCGTCGCCCACCAGGTGCGCCAGGTACGCGTGGGCCGCGGCGGCCGGACCCGGCTCGGGCAGGCCCCGCCCCCAGACGACGTCCACGCGCCGGGCCCCCGCGGCGCGCCCGAGGACGTGGCGCGTGACAAGCTTCCAGGCTGTCTGCTGCGGACGGGCGGCGCCCGGCTGCTCGCCGGTCGCGGCGACACGCCCCCGCCGCACGCCCATCCGGGCCGCCTGGCGCAGACCGTAATCGACCGCCCGGCGATACGCCCCGCTCCGGAGGCTCGGGGCCGAGGCGTCGGCATCCAGGACCAGGGCCACGCCCTCGGTCCCCGCCAGGACCGGCCCTTCCGACAGGGCGCTCGCCAGCAGGCTCGGCGTCGCGCCGACCCAAAGCGGCGCGGACGTGCCGATCTTGCGGGCCTCGGCCAGAAACGCCGCCACCCCGTCACGATACCCGGCCATGGCGTCGGGGCGGGCGGTCCTGTTCCACGGAGGCCGCCCGACCTGCCACGCCGCGAATCGCCCCTCGGACGCATCCAGGGCGGCGACGAGCCAACCGAGCCCCCGCACTCCCTCCGGGCCCGGGGCGGTCGGGTCGACGACGCCGGTGGCGACGAGTCCCGGGGCCCCCAGCTCCGCCGCCGTCACCGCGCCCCCGTCCGGGCCTTCGCGCGGCACGTCCATGGCCACGTGCCCGGCGCCCAGGCGGCGGGCGATGCGCAGCTTCCGTCCGTCCGTATCGCCGGGCGGCAGGAGCGCCCCGAACGCCGCGCCCGCGCGCGCGGTCCGCGCGAACGGATGGACGACGACGAAACCGCACGTACCCGTCGCCTCCGCCCCGCCCGCGCGGGCGCGGACCGCAACGTGGTAGTAACCGAACCGGTCGATCTCCCCGAGGACGAGGTCGGCCGAGGCGCCCGGCGCGAGCGGCTCCATCGTCCCTCGGGAGGCCTCCTGGCCGTAGAAGTTGACGACGCGATAGGAGGGGGCGACCGGCTCGGTCCCCCCGGCCCGGAGGGTGACGCGGACCGTGGCGGGCAGGTCGCCCTGCTCGCCGAGCCGGTAGACGCCGCCCGGCGCGACCGGTTCGACCTCGACCGCCAAGGCGCCGTCGCCCGGCGAAGGCGCGGTGAAATCGTACCGCGTGAAGACTTGGCGCAGGACCCCGAGCTGAAGCTCCGTGAGGTCGAAGCCGAGGCCGTCCTGGCCGGGGGCGGGGCACGCCATGGCCATCGCCACGAGGGGCACGATCCACCGCAGTCGCATCGGGGGTTCTCCTCGCCTGCGTCGACAAGGTCCGGATTATAGACGCCTGGCGCGGGGGCCACAACGCAAAACCGCTTTGCGCTTGTGGCAACCGGGGCGGGCGACTATCTTAACGGACCGCCCACGCAACGAGGGACGTGCCATGGCCATCTGTGACGTCTGCAAGGAGAAGCTTCGCCGCAAGGAGGAACTGCACCGGCTCGCCATTCCCGAGTACCGGGCGATGACGGGCGTGTGGGCCTGGGTGCCGGTGCGCGTCTGCCCGGGCTGCGTCGAGGCCTACGACCGCGATTTCCTCGAGCGGCTGCGCCTCCTGGCCCCGCAGGTCCTCGAGAACGACGAGCCCATCACGCAACGGGTCTGCCTGGCGTGCGGGTCGGTCGAGTCCGACGCTCCCTTCCGGCAGGTCTCGAAGTGGACCGACGCCGAGGGCGAGCCCGTCCGCCGCGCCACATTCTACCTCTGCAGCGACCACGCCGACGCCGTCTACATCGAGGGCGTCGTCGTCAGCTCAAACCTTGCCGGCCGCGCCCGGGAGGTCGTCACGGAGCTGCCCCTGGCGGGCGACGACCTTCTGGAACGCGTCGAGGGATGGCGGCCGGGCTCGGACGCGGGCCCCGAGGGGGCCGAGGACTACCGCGAGGACCTCTCGGAGGCCGACGCCGCCGACGCCGTCGAGGCCTTCTGGGCCGCACGCCCCGAGGGTCTGGAGGCCCAGGCCGCCTGGCTCGGCCCGGTCCGCAAGGACTACCGCATGCGATACCGTCTCGACGTGGTCCGCGACGTCGCCGACCGCCGCGAGACGCGGGTCGTCCTGCGCGCGAGGCCCGAGGCGTTCGCGGTGTACCGGGTGGTTGAGGACCGGCGAGAGGGGCCCGGGCCTTGAGCAGGGCCTTTGAACGCCCGGGCGGCTGTGGTATCATCGGAGCGCGCACGAGGGAGCCGCCGTGGTCCTGACCTGCGACATGTGCGAGAAGGTGTTGCTGGTGGACGAGGACGTGCGGTATGTCGTGCGGGTGGAGGGGTTCGCGGCGTACGACCCGATGGAGGTGGCAAGCGGGGACTTGGCGCGGGACCTCGAGGCCGAGATGCGGGCCCTCGTCGAGCGGATGCGCGACATCGACCCGGAGACCCTCGAGGCCCGGGTCTACAAGGCGTTCCGCTTTGACCTCTGCCCGGCGTGCCACGCCGCATACCTGAAGGACCCGCTCGGCACGGGCCGACGCGACGAGCCAGGCTAGGAATCTTCCGTCATGCCGATGACGATCACCGAGAAGATTCTCGCCGCCCACGCCGGCCGCGACGTCGTCGCCCCGGGCGGTTTTCTCTACGCCGGGGTCGACATCGCCCTGGGCAACGACATCACCGCCCCGCTGGCGATCATGGCCCTGGAGGAGGCGGGCCTGGATCGCCTCTGGGACCGCGAGCGCGTCGTCCTCGTGCCGGACCACTTCACGCCCAACAAGGACATCGCCTCGGCCCGGCAATCGAAGATGATGCGCGACTTCGCCCGCCGCCACGAGGTCACGCATTACTGGGAGGTGGGCCGGTGCGGCATCGAGCACGCCCTTCTTCCCGAACAGGGCGTCGTGGGACCGGGGGACCTGGTCATCGGGGCCGACAGCCACACCTGCACCTACGGGGCCCTCGGCGCCTTCGCCACCGGCGTCGGCTCGACCGACCTGGCGGCGGTCATGGCCACCGGCCAGGTTTGGCTCCGCGTGCCGGAGTCCATCAAGTTTGTCTATCGCGGCACGCGGTCGCGATGGGTGGGCGGCAAGGACCTTATCCTCCACACCATCGGCGAGATCGGCGTCGACGGGGCCCTGTATCGCTCGATGGAGCTGACGGGCGAAGTCCTCGAGACCCTCCCCATCGAGGACCGCCTCACCATGTGCAACATGGCCATCGAGGCGGGCGCGAAGAACGGCATCGTCCCGCCTGACGCCCTCACCCGCGCGTACGTCGAGGGCCGCGCCGAGCGCGACCCCGTCTACTACGAGAGCGACCCGGACGCGGCGTACGCCGAGACGTACGAGTGGGACGTCTCGGACCTCGGGCCCGTCGTCGCGTGCCCGAATCTGCCGGCTAACACGAAGCCGGCGGCGGCGCTGGGGGACGTGCGGATCGACCAGTCCGTCATCGGCTCGTGCACGAACGGGCGGCTCTCGGACCTGGCCGTCGCGGCCGAGATTCTGAAGGGACGTCGCGTGGCCCCGGGCGTCCGGTGTCTCATCTTCCCGGCGACGCCCCAAATCCAGCGGGAGGCCCTGCGCCTCGGGTACCTGGAGACGTTCCTGGACGCCGAGTGCGTGGTTTCGCCGCCGACGTGCGGGCCGTGCCTGGGCGGGCACATGGGGGTGCTGGCCGAGGGCGAAACGGCCGTCGCCACGACGAACCGCAACTTCACCGGCCGCATGGGCCACGTTGAGAGCCGCGTCTACCTCTCGAACCCGGCGGTGGCGGCGGCGAGTGCCGTGACCGGGCGCATCACGCACCCGGACGAAGTGATGGCGTAGTCTCCCGTCCAAGGAGGGCGGCGTGCTCGACCTTCGAGCCCACTTCAACCGCTTCCGCGAGCAGGTGCGGCGGCTGATGGAAAGCCCCTCCGGCGAGCTGTCCCGGTGGGGACGCCTGGCCGTCTACCAGATCCGCCTCTGGCGGTACTGCGGGCGCCAGCTGAGGCGCGACCGCCTGCTGACCGTGGCCGGCGACCTGACGTACAAGACCCTCCTCTCGATCATCCCGCTCCTGGTGATCTTCATGCTCGTCGTGAGCCTCGTCGCGGGCGGGACGGACTTCGGCAGCCGGGCCCTCCAGTACGTCTTCGACATCCTCAACATCAGCGAGATTCGCATGAAGGAGGGCGGGGTCGACCTGCCGAGTCAGATCAACCAGATCGTCGCCGAGGCCCGCCAGCGAGTCAGCGCCGCCGCCATCATCGGATTCATCTTCCTCTTTTTCGTCGCCACCAACGCCCTCGGGACGCTGGAGGCGGCGACGAACCGCATCTGGCAGGTCAGCGAGAAACGCTCCTTCTGGCGCAGGTGGGCCATGTTCTGGCTCATCCTGACGGTCGGGCCCCTGGCGGTCGCGGTGGCCCTGTACCTCGGGACCGCGCTGGAGGGCCGCGCCCTGGCCTCGGGCGTCCCGACGTACCTGACGGGGCTCGGCGAATGGGCCGTGACGCTGCTCGGCGTCTGGTTCGTCCTCTATCTCGTTTACACCCTGCTGCCGAACGCCGAGGTCCGGTTCCGCGCGGCCATGACGGGGGCGATCGTGGCGGGAACGGTCTGGCACGTCCTCGGCCGATACGCCTTCCAAATCTACATGCAATACGCCATCGGCCCACACAACATCTACGGGAACCTCTCGGTCGTCCCCGTCTTCTTCATGTGGATCTACGTCACGTGGATCATCGTGCTGTTCGGATGCGAGCTCGCCTACGTCGTCCAGAACATGCGCGACCTGGCCCGGGCCGAGGCCGACCAGCAGGCCCGGCGCGAGAGCCGGTTCCTGCCCGCGGAGTTCGCGGCCCTGGTCGTGGCCCTGGCGGCGACGAAGCGGTTCCTCTCGGGCAACGGGCCCACCCCGCTGACCACCTTCGTCGATGCCGCCGGCGTCGCGCGACCCCACGTCCGCGAGATCGTCTCGCGGCTCGAGGACGCGCAGGTCCTGGTCCGGACGGCCCCGCGTGGCCACGAGGACGAGCCCGCCTGGACGCTCGCCCGCGACCCCTCGACCGTCCAGGTCGCCGACGTCCTGCAGGCCGCCGCCGGCCAACTTCCCACGCCCGCCGACCCGGACCTCATGCCCCTTCACCGCCGCGCCAAGGAGGTCTACGACCGCCTGGCCGCCTGTCGCCGCCAGACGGAGGGGGACGAGACCCTGGCCGGCATCGCCGGCAACCTGCAACCGTAACGCCCCGCCGGGGCGCGGACGCCCCGGGCCGGCTGCCCCCGGGCTCGCCCCTCGTCTCCAGAAAAGATGCGCCCCCGGCGCACCGACTTCCCCCGGCGCGTTACCATGGACGTGAACCGTCCTCGGACCCGCAGGCGGAGGAAACCGACCATGGACCTCGTCAAGTTGCTCAAGGAGAACCAGGTGAAGTTCGAGTTGCGGCACCATCCGGCCCGGTACACGGCCCAGGAGGTGGCGGCCGCCGAGCACATCACCGGCGAGGACGTCGCCAAGGTCGTCCTGGTCCGGGCCGGCGGCGACTTCGCCATGTGCGTCGTCCCGGCGACCTACGTCCTTGACATGGCCCAGGTCAAGGAGGCGGCCGGGGCCGAGGACGTGGCCCTCGCAACCGAGGAGGAGATCGCCAAGATCTTCCCCGACTGCGAGATCGGGGCCATGCCCCCCTTCGGCAAACCCTACGGCCTGACCCTCTACGTCGAGACGAGCCTCGCCGAGGAGGACCGCATCCTCATCCCCGCCGGCACCCACGAGGACTCCGTCCTGTTGGCCTGGGAGGATTACGCCAGGCTCGCCGACCCGACCCTGGCGGACCTGGGGCATCACACGGCGTAGACATCTCGCCATCCGTTAGGCATGACGCCGACGGCGAGCGCTTTCCCTCGTGCGCGAAAGGGCCACGGCCCGCGAAACGCCCTACGCCCGGCTCCGTTCCACGAGCGCCTCCAGCACTCCCCGCGCGGCGCCGGAGTCGAGGCTCCGGGCGGCGACCCGGGCGCCGGAGGCCAGGTCGGGGGCGAGACCCGCGACGTAGACAGCGGCGGCGGCGTTGGCGACGACGGTGTCGCGGCGGGGACCGAGAGTCCCGTCGAGGACCTCCCGCAGCATCGCCGCCCCTTCCTCGGCCGAGGCGCACATCTCGTCGCCAAGGTCGACCCGCGACAGGCCGAAGTCGTCCGGCGCGACCTCGTAGAGGCGGACCTTCCCCTCCCGGACCTCCGCGACGCGGGTCGTCCCGGCGAGGGTGATCTCGTCGAGCCCGTCCCGGGCGTGTACGACCAGGGCGTGCTCGGCCTCCAGCCGCGCGAGCACCCCCCCGATCACCTCCACCAACTCCGGCGCATAGACACCCATCACCTGTCGCCGCGCGCCGGCGGGATTCGTCAGCGGCCCGAGGACGTTGAAGATGGTTCGGATTCCGATGTCTTTGCGCACCGGGACGGCGTACTTCATCGCCCCGTGGAGCTGCGGGGCGAAGAGGAACCCCATGCGGCACTCGCGGACGCAGGCGGCGATGGTCTCCGGAGAGGCATAGACATTGACCCCGAGGGCTTCGAGGACGTCGCTCGATCCGCACTTGCTCGTCGCCCCGCGGTTGCCGTGCTTGGCCACGTAGGCCCCCGCCCCGGCCGCCACCAGGGCCGCACACGTCGAGACATTAAATCGCTTCTTCCCCGTCCCCCCCGTGCCGCACGTGTCCACGACATCCAGGTCGCCGACGTCGATGGGCGTGGCCTTGGCGCGCATGACCAGGGCGGCCCCCGCGATCTCGTCGGGCGTCGGGCCCTTCACGGAGAGGGCCGTCAGGTGGGCGGCGATCTGGGCCGGCGAGGCCCGCCCCTCCATGATCTCGGTCATCGCCTCGCGCGACTCCTCCAGCGTGAGGTCCTCGCCGCGCGAGAGTTTCTGGATATAGGCGATCATCTTGTAGCCCCCTCCGACAGGCAACGTCCAGGCGGCCCCGCCGAGCCGACGGCCGTACGGCCGAGGCCCATCAGATTTCCACACGGGCGCCCTCGGCGGCCTCGGTGACCCAGAGGCGCGGTTCGAGGCCCGTCTCCTTCGGGTAGCGCGCCAGGACGGCCTCGCGCAGCCCCTCGACCGCCTCGGGGCGCGCGAGCGTCACCGTGCACCCGCCGAACCCCGCCCCCGTCAGCCGCGACCCCAGCACCCCCTCGACGCCCCGCGCGATCTGGACCAAGCGGTCCAGCTCCGGGCCGCTCACCTCGTACTCGTCGCGGAGCGAATCGTGGCTCGCGTTCATCAGCGCGCCGAACCGCTCCACGTCCCCCGCCCGAAGCGCCTCGGCCGACTCGCGGCACCGCGCGTTCTCCGTCACGACGTGGCGGCACCGCTTCAGGACGGTCGGATCGAGCGCGTCGGCGTGGGCCTCCAGGAACTCGGGCTCCACGTTGCGAAGCTGCTCGATCGACGCATCGAACGCCTGGAGCGCCCGGGCGCCCGCCTCGCACTGTCGGCGCCGCTCGTTGTACGCCCCGTCCGTCAGCTTCCGGGCCACGGCCGAATCGATGATGACGATCTTCGCCTTGCCCTCCGGCAGCGGCACGGCCCGGTGCGAAAGGTCCCGGCAATCCAAAAGCACCGCGTGCCCGGCCTTCCCATGGAGACTGATGAACTGGTCCATAATGCCGCACCGAACGCCCACGCGATGCTCGGCCTGCCGGCAGAGCTCGGCCAGTTGCTCGGTCGAGAGGTCGTGGGCCTCGGCCACGTCCCGCGCCGGGCCCGCCTTCAGGTCGGGCTTGCCCGCCACCATCAGCGCCAGCGCCGCCGCCACCTCCCACGCCGCGCTCGACGAAAGGCCCGCCCCGAGAGGCACGTCGCCCTCGACCACGCCGTCCAGCCCCCCGATCTCCACGTCCGCCTCGGCCAGCACCTCGGCCACCTTCGCCGGGTACGCCAGCCAGTGCGGCGCGTCCTCGGCAAGCGGCTCGCCCGGCTCGAACGTCGCCTCCTCCTCGAACTGGACGGACCGCAGCGTCACCCGCCGCTCGGTGTGCGGCACGAAGGCGAGGCGGACGGCCATGGGCAGGGCCATCGGCATGACGAACCCGCCGTTGTAGTCGGTGTGCTCGCCGATGAGGTTGACGCGTCCCGGCCCGCGCGCGACGCGCACCGCCCGGTCCCGTCCGAACCGCTCGACGAACCGTCCCACCAGGTCGCTCATGGCCGGCCCCTCGAAACCCGTGCGTGCGGAGTGTAGCGCCGCCGCCGGGGCCGGTCAACGGCAAAAGGCGGTTCAAGGGGGGCGGTCCCACGTTCAAGGTTGGAGGACGACCGCCCCGCCGGCGACCGCCTCGGCGCCTTGGACTTGGAACCATGGACCCTCCGCTGTTGCACTCAAGGCTTCCGCCCCCGCGTGCCGATATATCATGAAAGAGGGGTGCGTCTCCCTGCCCGGCCGCGCCCCCGACCGCGAAGGATCGCCATGGCCCCCGACGCGCCCAACCGGTTCGCCCTCGTCAAGGGACGCGAGCGGTTCCTCGTCCGTTGCGGGTGCGGCGACGAGGAAGACGCCATCGGCGGGCTCATGACTTGGGCCGAGGACCCCGACCTCGATTTCGACTGGTTCGACGCGGCGGTCCTCTCGCGCCAGATCAATCGCCGCCTCCTCAGCCGCGTCACGGGCCGATCCGTCGCCGGCCCGGACGAGGACGGACCTGCCGCATGACCCCCGACCTCGCGCGCGCGTTCCTGGCGTACCTCGAGCACCAGCGGAACTTCTCCGCCCACACGCTCCGAAGCTACGCCTCGGACCTCGCCCAGTTCTTCGCCTTCCTCGCCGGTCCTGACGCCGACCCGCCCCCGCCCGCCCGGACCGTCTGTGCCGTCGCACCGCTCGACCTCCGGCGGTACCTCGCCGAGCTTCGCCAAGAGGATTACCAGCGGACCACCATCGCGCGGAAGCTCGCGACGCTTCGATCGTTCTACAAGTTCCTCGCCCGCGAGGGCCACGTCGGCTCGAACCCCGTCCAGGCCATCCGGACCCCGCGCCAGGAGAAGCGGCTGCCGAAGTTCCTCGAGCCCGAGGAGGTCGAACGGCTCCTCGCGGCGCCCGACGACACCGATCCGCTGACGCTCCGCGACCGGGCCATCCTCGAGACCCTTTACTCGACCGGCATGCGCGTCGGCGAGCTCGTGGGGCTCGACCTGGGGGACGTCGACCCCATCGGAGAGGTGGTCCGGGTGCGCGGCAAGGGGCGGCGGGAACGCCTCGCCCCGCTCGGGTCGTACGCGCTGGCGACCCTGGAGGCCTACTTTGCCGCGCGCCGGGGACTCGCCCCGCGGACGGAGAAGGCGGTGTTCGTGAACCGTCACGGGCGGCGCCTGAGCGCCCGCAGCGTCCGCCGCAAGCTCGCCAAGTACCTCGCCGCCGCCGGCCTCGACCCTTCCGTCTCGCCGCACACGCTTCGCCATTCGTTCGCGACGCACATGCTCGAGCGCGGGGCGGACCTGCGGGCCGTCCAGGAACTGCTCGGCCACCGCAGCCTCTCGACCACCCAGATCTACACCCATGTCACCGCCGGCCGCCTCAAGGAAGTCTACGAGGCGGCCCATCCGCGGGCGGGGTAGCGTCGGAACGCGCAAGTGAAGAAGACGGCGGGGTCGCGGACCGACCGGCCGGGCCGGTTGCGGGGCCTGCCGGACATCCTCGCGGCCCTTCCGCTCTCCCCGCAACTCCGCCTCCCCACGCCGGCGCTCAGGACGGGGGGTTCAGCGCCGGCGGCGGAGGAGGAGTCCGGCTAAGCCCAGACCCACCAGCCCCAGCGTCGCGGGCTCCGGAACCTGTTGGATCCACAGCTCGACCGACGTGTCGTAGTTGACGTCGGGCATGCTGGAGTTCCAGAACCGGGCCCCTTCGTTCGCGTAGTAGTCGAAACGCCCCGACAGGAACAGGACCATCTGCAGGTCCTCGTCCCGCTCGCCCTCGGGCACGTACGGCCGGATGTTCTCGACCCCCTCGGGGCTGTCGGTCAGTTGCGTCACGTCCCACGCCTCGCCGTCGTCCTCGGTGACGTACTGGAAGATCTCGAACGTCCCGCCCGTCTCCTTCGACAGGTAGACGATGTCCGGGTCCTGCGGGTCCATGACGATCCCGCCGGAGTAGTACGTCATGGAGGGGTTGAAGTTCTCGATGTCGGCCGGCGACCCCCCGGCGTCCTCGACCAGCACGCGGTCGACCCACTCCGTCCCGTTCCACTTGGCCCGGTGGTACTGGTGCCGGTAGACGTTGTCCTCGGCCGTCTCGATGAAGGTGGCGTACGTGATGGCCGGCCGGTGCTGGTCGTCGTAGGCCACGTGCTCGATCCAGGAGTTCTGCCCGGTGGTGCTCGGATCGGCTTCATCGCGGTCGAAGACGACCTCTCCCTGACCGGTGGTGAGCGGCCCGGCGGAGAGATTCTGAATCTTGGTCCCGTCGGCCCGGTACCAGGCCAGGTTCCCGCCGGTCTCGCGGCGGATCTCGGCGTAGTAGACGTTGTTGACGTTCGCGTCCTCGCGGTCGGGATGGTCGTCGTTGTAAGCCACGCCGAGTCGCCCGTCCCCCTGGGCGTACATGGTGTACGGGCGGGCGGGGAGGCCTGTGTTCGGGTTGTCCGGCAGCGTGGTGTCGACAAGCACCTCGGCGTCGGTCCACAACCACGACTGCGTCGGGGGGCTGTAGGTCCCGTGGCTGTAGCCCTGTTCCCCGCTCCTACCCCGCCACATCAGGAGCACCTCGTCGGCGTCGTTCGTGAGGCGGTGGGGGTTGGAGTAGGTGGCCCCGAAGTCGAAGCTCGATCCGGGGGCCTCCTCGATGTTCGTCCCGATGTCGGTGTGCCCGGTCCAGGCCGACAGGTCGTTGGGCGAGACGGTCGTGGCGTAGTCGATCTCGCCGTAGGAGTGGATGCTGTAGAAGCTGGTCCACCGCCCGTCGCTCGTCTTGACGAACGCATTGGCGTTGTGGTCGTTGGCGTCGTAGTCGGCGTGGACGTTATGGGTGACCGAAGTGATCGCCCCGAGGTCCGACAGGTCGGTGACGACGGCCTGGATGTCGCCGTCGAGCGAGACCGACCCGGTCACGAGCGTCGGGCCGTCCATCACGGCACGCGGCGCGGCGAGCCAGCACCAGGCCCCTTCGTCGGCCACGGTCACCTGCTGCGGCGGCGTGGTCTGGGCAAGGGCCGGTGCGGCCAGCAGGACCAAGAAGGTCAACGTCGATAGAGCGCGCAAGGCAGAGCGGAGCATGGAGGGTACCCCTTCGTCATTTCAGGGTCCGTAGCGAGTTGCGGATGACGGGCGCAAAAAGGGCGGATCCCCCGGTGCGAGACCCGCCCGTTCCCCGGCTTGCGGCAGTCAGCGGCGGCGGCGAATCAAGGTTGCCAAGCCGCCGAGGCCCAGCAGGGCCAGCGTGGCCGGCTCGGGAACAACCGTGAAGTCGTCGAACGCCGTGGCCCGGGCCCGATAGTCGCTCCGGATCGCCCCGTAAGCGGCCGTGTCGCCGGCCATGGTGGCGTTGGCATCCTCCCAGCTGTCGCTGTAGGAGCCGTTGGTCACGCTGTCGCCGTCGGCCTCGGTCAGCGTGGCGCTGAAGCTGAATACGTCGCTCGCGTCCGCCACGAAGTCTGCCTCCAGCGTGTACCACGTGTCGTCGGTCAGGGTGACCTTGCTGCCGTTGTCGGCGTCCTCATAGTGGCTGCCGTCGCCCCGGAAGTGCTGGGCTTTCCAGGTGTACTCGTCCTCGCTTTCGTCGGTGATTTCGAGCCGCACCAGCACCATGGCTTGGTCCAAGCTGTAGAACGTCCCGCCGTCGGCGCCCTTGTTGGCCACGAACCCAACGCCCACGCGGTGACCGCCGTCGTTGCCCGGTTCGTCGGCGTCGTACAGGAACGAGACGGCGACCGTCAGGGTGCTTTGGCCGCTGAAGTCGAGCCCCTGGGCGTCGTAGACGATGCTTTCGCTCTTGTCGTCGGCGGCTCCCGTGTAGTTGAGGATCCCGCTGTTGCCGTCCGGGCCAGTGGCGGTGCTGTGCTCGAACTGCAATCCGCTCGTGAGGCCGCTTTCGGCGAAATCGTCCAGATCCGACGCCACGTCGAAGTCAATCACCGCGGCGTTGGCACCCGCGGCGCCGAGCATCACCGTGGCCATCGCCAGTACGACGACCCGTGTCCGTGACATCTCCTCAAAACGCATGTGCTGTCTCCTTCCCGTGATTCGAGTTGTGCGATGACGTGTCCTGTCCGACGGTGGTCCAGCCGCCCGACACGGAAGTCTACCCCCGATCCATGCTCCGTGCTTGACCCAAAGGGCGAAATCCTTATGATATTGTGACAAAGCCCCGATGGGAGGTCCGCACGATGCCCTCACGACGTACCGCCGACGTCTGGGTAGCCCTGATCTTCGGCGTCACGCCCGATTACGGCAGCGGTGTGCTCGAAGGGATTACCGACGAGGGGCGGCGGCGCGGCTGGCAGTTTCTCGATCTTTCCGACGAGGTCGATCCGCTCCGGCTCCAAACCATGGCCGCGTTCCAGGGCGACGGCGTCATCTCCGCCGCCAAAGAACCCCGTCTCAACGAACTCCTGGTGGAGCGTGGTATTGCGCTCGTGAGCGTCACGACGTTCCCCGTGCACCCGGAGGTCCCCCACATCGGCCACGACCACCGCGAGACCGGCCGTCTCGTTGCGCGTCACTTCGTCCGCCACGGCTACCGCCGCGCCGCCTACTTCGGCCACGGCAGCCTCCGCGATCTGTGCCGCGAGCACTGGCTGGGCCTGTGCGAGGAGATGCCGGAGGGCGGGGCCCTTGAGCCGTTCTATGAAGGACCCCGCACCAGCATTCGCTGGTCGCTGAACGACCAGGTGGCGGACTTGGCCGAGTGGATCGACGGTCTCCCGAAACCCATGGGGATCATGACCTGGGACGACCACCACGCGTACCGCGTCGAACTGGCCTGCCGCCGGTGCGGGGCCCGCGTGCCGGAGGACGTGGCGGTGGTGGGGACGCGAAACGGCGACATGGTCTGGCGCCTCGGCCGGCCGCCCATCTCCAGCGTCCCGGTCAACGAATCGACCATCGGTCGCCGAGCCGCGACCATGCTGGCCGAGCTGATGACGGGCGGGCGGCCCGAGTCCGCGCGTATCCCGCCCCAACCGATCATCGTGCGGCCGTCGTCGGACCACTTTGCCGTGGAGGACCCGGACGTCGTGGAGGCGATTGCCTTCATCCGCGAGCACCTCTCCGAAGGCGTCGGCGTCGAGCAGGCCGCCTGGCACCTTGGCATGTCGCGCCGCACCCTGACCCGCCGATTCACCCACGCCCTGGGCCGCACGCCCGGCGAGGAGGTCCGCTACGCCCGGCTCGAACGGGCCAAGCGGTTGCTGGCCGAAACGTCGATGCCCCTGGCCGACGTCGCCGCCAAGGCGGGGTACGGCTACGGGTCATACCTGTCGCAGGCGTTCAAGAAGGCGACCGGGATGACGCCGACCGAGTACCGCAAGCAGGTGGCACCGAGCGCGTGAGCGGCGGACGGAGCTTCCGCGGCGGGAACCGGCCCCGCGAGAAGCTTGCCCCGGACCTGCGGTCGAACCCCGAGGTGGCGCGGCGGCGGACCTGGAGGCCTCCCGGCCCGGCGGGCGGATGCGCGCGGCGCGAGGGACCGGCGCCACCCACGCGCCGGCCACGGCCGCTTGTCCATCCATAGGTCCACATTCCTCATTTTCCTGCTCGGACTCCGGTCCGTCCGTTCCGCGTTCCTCGTTCCGAGCTCCGCGCTCGGACCTGTCGCAAACGCGCATTTCCGGTGACGCAAAGGCGCACAACGGAGGCGCGGTCCGGGGCGAGAAGGGGGTCGACTTCACGTAAAAAGGGGGGCAAAAGGCGCGAGTTGCCCCCGACTTCCCCCCCACTACCCCCCGAAAAGTCGCAAGAAGTGTGTCGCTTAGGGATAACCGATTTCACGAATCCCGCCAAAGGTGTGCTCTGGGATATGAAAAGAGCTTCCAGTGAGGGCAAAGGAGGGGTGGGGAGGAAGGGGATTGCCCAGACTGCGCAGAGCGCCCAGGTTCACGAGGCGGGGTCGAGGTCGATCGGGCCGCCGAGGGTCTTGAGCTCCGAGGCGGCTTCGGGGCGGTGGGCGTCCTCGGGGTAGTCCTCGACGGCCGTCTGCAAAAGCAGCCGGGCCTTGTCGCGGTGGCCGAGGAAGTCCTGGCACTCGGCGGCCAGGATCAGCAGCCGCACGGCATAGGCGGAAGCGGGATTCGAGGCAAGGAGGGCGTGGGCCTCGACGAGGGCCTCGTCCCGCCGATCGCGCGCAACCTCAAGCCTGGCCTTGAGATACGACCAGTGGCCGTCGAGCTTCTCGCGGGGGAACTCCCACGCCCAGTCTTCGAGGGACTCCTCGGCCCAGGCCCATTCCCGCTCGCGGGTGTACTCCTCGACGTAGCGGGCCAGGGTCCCGATGCGGACGGCGCGGACCCGGGGCGACCGGGCCTTGAGACTGATCGAAGCGGCCCTATCGTACGCCTGGCGGGCCTTTTCGGCGTCTCCCTGGTGGCGGCGGATGTCGCCGAGGCCGATCCAGACCTGCCGCACGACCTTCTCGTTTCCGGCGGCGTACTGCTGGAGGACCCGCTGATACTCGGCCTCTGCGGCGGACCGGCGGCGAAGGTCGCGGAGGAGGATGTCGGCGATCTCGACGGCCGCATGGGCCTTCCTGCCCCCTCGAACGCGTTTTTCGACGTTTCGGAGGACCTCGACGGCCCGTTCGCTCTGCCGGTCGGCGCGGAGCTTCTCGGCCAGCATGAGGGCGTAACGGGCCACGAGCCGCTCATCGGCCTTGGGACGCCCCAGAACCAGCGTCTCGAGGGCCCGCCGCAGGGGCACGGCCATCTTCTGGTGGTCCAGGAGGTCGACGGCGAGGGCGAGGCTCTCGACGGAGAGGGTCTGGAAGTCGTATTGGGCGACCATTTCGGCGTATTGGCGGGCGGACTCGATGGTGCGTTCGGCCTGGGTCCGCCAGTCGCGCTCGATGCGCACTTTGGTGCGAAAAACCTGGCTCTCGGTGCCGCGAAGGGCCTTCAGGGTAACGGAATAATCGCCGTGCGCGAGGTAGACGTGGACGGGGTTGGCGAGCCGAGAGCTCTGTCCGTCGCCGAAATCCCACTCGTATCCCCCGCCCCGCCCCGCCGGCACGCCGCGCGAGAGGTTGTGGAACCGGACGCGGACGGGGTAATGGTCGGGCCACCAGGCCTCGCCGGCGGTTTCGGGCCAGAAATCGGCGACGAACCGCTCGCCCTTGAGGTCGAGCTCGACGAGCTTGGCCCGGGCCACGGGCAGGAAGGCCTTCTCGGGGATGGGGAAGAAGCGTCGGGCATCGGGTCCGCGGACGGCGGCACTCGCAATGGTATGGCCGCCCGTGGCCACATACCAGTAGTCGAGGCGGTGGACCTCCTTCTTGAGGACGACCTTGCCGGCGTGGCGGGCGTCGGCGACGGCCCCGTGGTCGCCGGCCCAGGCGACGGCCTGCTTGCCGTCGACGAAGAGCCAGCTGGGTCCCTGACTGGAGGTGGCGATCTCGTAGAGGCCGGCCTCGGCGGGCTCGAAGTAGCCCGTGAAGCGGAAAACGGCGGGCGTGGCGCTATCGGCAAAAGGGTTATGGCCGAAATGGACGGTGGGGACGAAGTCGGCCCCGATGGGCTCGGCCTTGGACCAGGCGGCCTGCACCTTGTCCAACTTGCCCAGATTACCGCCTGGCCACGCGCGGACCTCGAGGAGGAGGCCGCGACGCGGCGTCCATGATTCGGGCTCGGGGGCCTCCGGATGGCCATAGTAGACGTAGTAGCGGGTTTCGGCCGGATGGGCCGCGAACGCGACGCGTACGAGGTCGCCGGGACCCGTCTGGAGGACCTTGTGGGGCACGAAGGAGCGTCCCGCCGTGGCCACACGGACGTCCCGGCCGCCTGGCTGGATCATGCCACCCGAGTAGAAGGCACAGACGGCGACCTCCTCGCCGGTTGCGGCGGAGGGTGTGACGGCGGCATCGACGACGCGGCGGACGGTCCACTCGCGGCCGATCCAGGGGGCCCGGTCGGCGCGGGCGAGCCCGGCGGCCAGGGCCGGGATCAGGGCCGCAGCCGCCCATACGAGGGCGAACTCAGCCCTTCGGGGTGGCCTCGGGTTCGCGTTGGGTGGCCTTGTATTGGACATTGAGCTTCTTGAGGACCTCGGAGGTGATGTCCTCGACGTCGGTCGGGTAGAGGAGTCGCTGGGCGACGATCCGCTGCTTCAGGTCCTCCAGACCCCCCGCGAGGTCGAGTTGAATCTGGGGCGGCTGGAGGAAGGCCTTCGTGAGCACCAGATCCAGGCCGCGGACCTTGGCCTCCTCGGCGACGATCTTCAGGATGTCCTGGTACATGTCGAGGAGGACTTCGGTGTGGCGCCGTTCGATCTTGGCCTGCTCGACGGCGAGCCAGGTCCGGAGCCCCATTTCGGCCTGAAGGGCCTGCTCGTCGAGACGTTGCCACTCCTCCGTGCCCTTGTTGAACCCGTCCCGCTGGAGGCGGAGTTCCTCGATTTTCTTGATTCGGGGCTCGGACGCGGCCTTGAGGTTGGCCTGCTCGACCTGGAGGTCGGCGGAGGCGTCCTTGGTCCGCTCGTAGTTGTTCATGACCTCGACAATGTCGACGACACCGACCTTGCTGGCGGCGATCACCGGGGCGGTTATCCCCGCGAGGGCGAGGGCGGCCAAGGGAAACAGGGCGAAACGGTTCATCCGACGGCTCCTTCCGTGTGGTTCGGGTCCAGAGCAGGCCGCCGGCCCCGCATGGGCGGGCGGCCACGTCCCATTATAGCTTGGACGGCCTCGGAGGGGAGGTATTCGCGCAATCAGAACGTCGTGCCGATACTGAACGAGAAGACCTGCTCCTCGTCGTCGCCGTCCTTGGAAAGCGGGAAACCGAAGTCGAAGGCGAACGGGACGGGTCCGAAGAACGGGACGGTGAATCGGAGGCCGACGCCGACGCTCGATCGCCAGGTGGAAAGCTCGATGTCCTCCTCCACGGTCCCCATGTCGAGGAACACGACGCCCGTCAGGTTCTTCTCGAAGATGGGGAACGAGTACTCGACGCTCGTCAGGGCCAGGAAATCGCCGCCGATGGACGTTTCCAGCTCCCTGGGGCCGACGCCGCGGAACTCGAACCCGCGGATGCTGCCCTGGCCGCCCGCGTAGAACCGCTCGAAAATCGGGGCTCCGCTGGAGATGAACCCCACCCGCCCCCGCACGGCCAGGACGCTCTTTCGGTCCAGGACGTCGCGAGTGACGGTCCAGTAGCGGCGTCCGTCGATGAGGAACTTGGTGAAGGTGTAGCTGCCGCCCAGGGCCCCCGCCTGTTCCACCGAGCTCATCAGGCGGTAGCCCTCGGTGGGGAAGAAGTAGCTGTCGGTGGTATCCTTAACGAGGCCCACCTCGACACTCGTCAGCTCGGAGTTGCCCTCGACGTCCCGGACGTCCGAAGGCACGCCGAGCGAGACGTTGTCGATGTCGATGGCCTCGAGGCGGAAGTTAATGAAGGCCGAGAGGTCCTGGATGATCTCCTTCGAGAAACCCAGGCTGCCGCCCAGCCGCTGCTCGTCGTAATCGTCGCGGTCACGGGTGAAGAAGAAGCCGCTCGTGGACAAGCCCACGTCGGTATCCAGGAGGTTGGGCTCCTTGAAGTCGACGCGGTACCGCTGGAGCTCGGTGCCGGGCTCGAGAACGATCTGGAAGAGCTGGCCGGCTCCCCGGAAGGACTCGCCCCGCCAGAACTCGCCCCAGGAGGTGGGGGGATCGGCGATGTCGAAGTTCCGCTGCACCAGCGACAGGTTGCCCAGCACGCCGCTGTTGGAGCTGATCCCCGCCCCCAGGATGAGATTGGCCGTCTCGGTGTCCTGGACGCGGACGAGGATGTCGCGGACCCGGGGGTCGTCGGTGGCCAGGGTGGTGATCTGGACCGAGCCCTGCTCGAAAATGCCGCGCCCCTCGAGCTTTTTGCGGGCCCGCTCGATGAGCTTGGTGTTGACGGGCTCCTCGGGGTAGAACCGGAGTTCGCGGCGGATGACCTTGTCGCGGGTGAACTCGTTGCCCTCGACGAGGATGCGGCCGACGCGGACCGGTTCCTGCTCCGTGACGCGGAACGTGACGTCGACGACGCCGGGTTCCTCGGCGAAATCGATGACCGGCTGGGCGAAGGCGTCGATGTAGCCGATCTCGCCGTAGGTGCTCTCGATGAGGCGGATGTCCTTCTGAATCTTGTCGGCGGTGTAGGCGTCGCCGGGCTGGAGTTCCATGAGCTTCTTCAGGTAGCTGCGGCTGAACCGCTCGACACCCTCCAGGGCCACGGAGCGGACCTGGTAGCGGGGTCCCTCGTCGATGAGGACGCGCAGGGTCAGACGCGTGCGGTCGGGGCTCGTCTCCAGCTCCCGCCCCACCCGCACGTCCAGGAACCCCTGCTCGATGTAGTGATCGCGGATGGCCACCAGATCGCGCTCGACCCGCTCCTCGTCGAACGTGCCGGGCACCAGCAGAGGGAACCAGGGGCGCGTCTCCATCTTGGACTGCAGCTCGCGGGCCCCGATGGAGGCATTGCCGAGGAACTTGATCTTGCGGACGCGGACACGGGGGCCCTCGGAGACGGTGAACCGGGCCACCCGGTCCTTGCGGAGCATCTGGCGGTCCAGCTCGACGCGGGCGAAGTAGTACCCCTCGTCGCGGTATTTCTGCTCGATGGCCTGGGCCCCGGTGAAGATGCGGTGCCGGTCGATCAGGCCGCCTTCCTCGACACCGACCGCTTCGGCCAGCTTCTTGTCCTTGATGTGGCGGTTGCCGACGAACTCCAGGCCGGCCAGGACGGGCCGCTCCGCCACCTCGGCCACCAGCACGAGCCGGCCGTCGCGGGTCTCGGGGCGGAGGGCGACGTTGTCGAACTCGCCCAGGTCGTAGATCCGCTTCAGGTCCTCGTCCACGGCCGCCGGGCTGTAGACGCTGCCCTCCCGGAGCCGCATCTGGCCCAGAATCCGGTGCTCGCTGACCCGCTCGTTGCCGACGACGTCGACCTCGGCGATCCGCCGACCCTCGGCGACCTCGTCGGCGGGGGGACGGGCGGCAAAGGCGTGACCCGGGCCGAGCAGGACCGCCAGGAGCAGCGCGGGGACCGCGCCCTCCGCGAGCCGCAACGTCCAGGCCATCTGGCGATCCCTCATTCGCACCGTCCCGTGCAGAGGTTCGTGGAGGTGGCGTGCGGCGACATTCTACAAGGCCCGTCCGGGCCCTGTCACCAAGAAAACCCGGCTATCGGGCCCGGGGCTCCGGCATCGGGTTCAGGCCCACGAAGACGCCGATCATCGGGAAGAGCGTCACCATCGGCACCAGGAGGCCGTAGCCGAGGGCCCCCGGGTCTTTCGGGGCCATGAGCACCCAGACGATCCCCGCCAGAATGACCAGGGCGTTGACGGCGATGAAGGCGACGCGGGTCCAGCGACGGCCCTTCAGGTAGAAGACCGACTGGACGATCAGCCAGGCGCCCAGCACCGCGCAGGGGATCGCCGTGACCCACGAGACCGACGACGAGGCCCCCTCCTGCCCGAACCCCAGCCGCATGAGCACCCGATAGACGTAGAACAGGCCCGGCACGTAGGCCACGAGAGGGACAAGAACGATCTCGGCCGCGCACACCATCATGGCCGCCCGTTTGCGGGCCCTCGGATCGCGCTGCCACCGGACCATTCGCCTCCTCCTTCCGCTAGTCTTCGTCGAACGGCGGTCCGACGAGGATGTCGTAGGCGTCCAGCGTCGAGCGGTCGGCGCTCGTAACGAGCCGCAGGTTCGTGTCGATGCGGCTCACGGCCCGTTCGATGAATCGCTTGGCCCCGACGGCCTTGGCCTTCGAATCGCGGGCCATGTCCAACCACAGGTACGCCAAGTAGACGTCCGTCGCCGCATCCACCAGCGGCCGGGCGTAGAGGTCCAGGTAATCGGCGGACTGGTCCTTCTTGACGTACTCGACGGCTTCGGCGAGCTTCTCGCGGGCCCGGACGAGCTTGCCGGCCCGGCCCTTGAATCCGCGCGGAGGCGGCGCCAGTGCCATCTCGGCGAACCGTTTCTCGGCCGTCCCGCTCGTCACGCCGCGCACCGCGGCCAGAATCTGGAGCTGGCTCGTGCCCTCGTAGATGGTCGTGATGCGGGCGTCGCGGTAGAGCTGCTCGAGGATGTAGTCCTTCATGTAGCCCGAGCCGCCCAGGACGCTGATCGCCTCGTAGGCCACTCGGTTGCACATTTCGCTGCACCAGTACTTGGCCAGGGGCGTCAGGAACCCCGCCAGCCGCTTGTACCGCTTCTGCTCCTTGTTGATCTCGCTGCGGCGGTCGGGATGCCGCTCCATGGCCTCGGCCAGGCCGTACTCGTAGTCGGCGGCAAGGGTCGACTCGTAGAGGAGCGCGCGGCCCGTCTCGATGTCCATGCGGATGCCGGCCAGCAGGTCGGCCACGGCGGGCATGCGGTCGATGGGGCGGCCGAACTGGACGCGGGTGGCGGCATAGTTACGCGCGACGCGCCAGGCCCGCTCCGCCAGGCCCAGGCTCTGGGCGGCGATACCGATACGGGCCCCGTTCATCAGGGCCATGACGTAGGTCACCAGGCCCCGACGCCGCTCCCCCACCAGCTCCGCGGGCGTGTCGTTGAACTGCATCTCGCAGGTCGGGGACCCGTGAATACCCATCTTGTCCTCGGTGCGGCGGATGCGGATGGTCTCGTCGCTCTCGGCCAGAAAGAGCGAGAGGCCCATGCCGCCCGTCTCGTCCGGATCGCTCCGCGCCAGGACCAGCAGCACCTCCGCGCAGCCGTTGGTGATGAACCGCTTGACGCCCCGCAGCCGCCACTGGCCGGAGTCGGCCTCGTAGGCCTGGAGCTGGACGTTCTGGAGGTCGCTCCCGGCGTCGGGTTCGGTGAGAACCATCGCCCCGGTCACCTCGCCCTTGGCGAAGCGCGGCAGCGTGCCCGCCTTCTGCTCCTCGGAGGCGAACATGTGGATCGTCTCGGCAATGCCCTGGAGCCCGAAAATGTTCATCAGGCTCGGGTCGGCCCGGCTGACCATCTCCGTGGCGATGGTGTAGATGATGCCGGGGCAGTTCAGGCCGCCGAAGCGTCGCGGCAGCGTGAAGCCCATCAGATCGGCCTGGCTGAAGGCCCGCAGGGCCTTGCGGATGCCGGGAGCGTACCGGACGCGCCCGGTGGCCGGGTCAAGGTGCGAGCCGACGGCGTCGATGTCCGGCGACTCCGGGGCCACCATGTCCCCCGCCACGTGGCCCGCAAGCTCGAGAATCCGCCGGTAATTGTCGACGGCGTCGGCCGTGTCCTCCGGGGCCCAGTCGTAGCGGGCGGCGTCGGCGAAGCCGTCCTCGCGGAACCCGACGATCTCGGCCAGGTCCATGCGGCCGAAGTGGTAGAGGATATCGGGGTTGTCGGTGAAGAAGTTGGCCACGGTCACACCCGCTTCTTGAGGGCGTCGATCATCATGGGCACAACGGTGTTCAGGTCGCCGACGAGGCCGTAATGGGCCACCTCGAAGATCGGGGCGTGGGAGTCGGCGTTGACGGCCACGATCTTCTGGGCCTCGCTCATCCCGGCCCGGTGCTGGACGGCCCCGGAGATGCCGATCGCGACGTAGAGGGCCGGCCGCACGGTCGTCCCCGTCTGGCCGACCTGGTGGTCCTTGTCGATCCAGCCGTTGTCGACGGCGGCCCGGCTGGCGCCGGCGGCGGCCCCGAGAGCGTGGGCCAGGTCCCATACGAGCTTAAAGTTCTCCTTGCTCCCGACGCCCGCCCCACCCGCCACGATCGTTCGGGCGGCCTTGAGATCCACCGTCCGCTCCGCCCGCGTCGTCTCCAGGACCTCCAGGACCCGGTCCTCGGGCCCCAGCGCCGGCGTCACGCGGACGATCTCGCCCGTCCGGGCCGGGTCCGGATCCGGTTTCGGCATGACGCCGTCGCGGACGGTGGCCATCTGCGGCCAGCGGTCGAAGTTGACGATGGTGGCGATGATGTTCCCGCCGAAGGCCGGGCGAATCTGGTACAGGAGGTCCGCGTGGGTCTCGCCGGTCGTCGGCTCGCGGTGATCTCCGATCTCCAGGTCCGTGCAATCGGCCGTCAGGCCCGCCCGCACGGCGCTGGCGACGCGGGGGGCGAGGTCGCGGCCCTGGGGCGTGGCCCCGTAGATGACGATCTGGGGCCGATGGGCGTGGATGAGGTCCGCGACCACCTTGGCGTGCGTGTTCGTCTGGTACGGCGCCAGCATCGCGTGCTCGGCCGCCAGCACCCGGTCCGCGCCGTGCCCGATCAGGGTCGTCGCGTGGGCCGAGGCATCCGGCGCGGCGACGACGGCCCCGAGGGGTACGCCGAGGCGGTCGGCCAGCTCGCGGCCCTTCGACAGGAGCTCGAGGCTGACGTCGTGGAGGCGGCCCTCATGGGCCTCGGCCACCACCCAGACATCGCCCTGGCGATTCACGTCAATCATGGTCGGATCACGCTCCGCTCGTGTTCCCGTCCCGACGGCCTCCGGCCGCCTCAGGAGATGGTGTGGTCCTCGATCAGGTCGTGGATGAGGGCCGAGACGGACTCGGCCGTCGGCTCGATCACCTTGAACCCGCTGCCCTTGAGGACGACCGACTGGATCCGCTTGACCTTCGTGGGGCTGCCGTCCCGGCCGCACCACGCCAGGTCCGCCCCGATGTCGTCGAGGGTCCATTGGCGGATCAGGAGGCCCCGGGCCTCCAGCGCCCGGGCCCGCTGCTCGGCGGCCTCGCCCAGCTCCCGATCGAGCTCCGCCCGGGCCCGGGCCTTCTTGACGGCCATGACCCGTTTCGCCGAGGGGGGGCGCGGCTCGGGGGCGGCGTCGGTCACCGTCACGAGGCACGGAAGCGGACAGGCCACCCGCTCCCAGCCGTAGCCGTTGGCGCGGCGGGCGCGGAGCTTGCCGCCCTCGATGCCCTCGACCTCCTCGACGTAGGTGACCTGGGGCCAGCCCAGCTTCTCGGCCATCTGCGGCGGGACCTGGGCCGTGTCGCCGTCGATCGCCTGCCGCCCGCAGACCACCATGTCCACCGGCCGGGCCTCGGCGAGCTTCCGCACGGCGCAGGCGAGGATATAGCTGGTGGCGAGGGTGTCGCTGGCGGCGGCGCGGCGGTCGGTGAGGAGGACGGCATCGTCGGCCCCGCGCTCCAGGGCCTCGCGCAGGGCCTCACAGGCCTGAGGCGGGCCCATCGTCAGAACGGTGATGTGGCCGCCGTACCGCTCCTTCAGGTCCAGGGCGGCCTCGATCGCGTGCAGGTCCTCCGGGTTGAAGATGGCCGGGAGGGCGGACCGGTTAACCGTCCCGTCCTCCTTCATGGCCTGGCCGGTGATCCGCTTCGTGTCCGGCACCTGCTTGACGGATACGACGAGGTTATACGCCATGTCTGTGCGGCTCTCGCTCTCTGTGAGGCGGCGGGCAGGACGTTCCGGACGGGCTACGGTACCGGCCGGTCGCGGATGAATCAAGCCCAAACCGACGGTGGCCGGGCCGGGCGCGCAGCCGAAGGCATCGACCACGACGACGGCCAGGAGCCCCCGATGTTCTGGAGCCCGACGTTACCGACGGCCAGCAGATACTGCCCCTCGCGGACCGTCTCGCCGGTCTCGAAGGCGAAGGTGGAGAAGGGGGCGAAGGCCCCCATGAAGCCGATGAGGACGACGCTTCGGAGCTCGGCCCAGAGTGCCTGCCGCTCGACTCCCAGGCCCCACACCACCCCGAAGAGAAAGCACCCGGCGACGTTCAAGGCCAGCGTCCCCCACGGGAACGCCCCGCCCCGCAGCACGAAGCCCGCCAGACCGTACCGCGCCAGGCTGCCCGCCGCCGCGATCCAGAGGAATTTCTGCCACATCCGGCACACCTCCGCGCCTCAGGCGTCGGCCGCGTCGTCGGCCCCGGCGACCTCCACGGAGATCGTCCCGGCGGGCAGGTTGACGGCGTCGCGGTCGAGGAGGATCCCGTCGCCCGGCAGCCGGGAGATCGGCACCGGCAGCCGCTCCTCCTCCGTGATCGGGTCGATGAAGAGCTTACGGTACCGCTCGGACTGCATGCGGCAGGCGTGGCGATGGGGGGCGTACTCGGGGTGCGTGACCATGCGGTGCCAGATAGCCTCAAGCGTCTCGGAGCGGACGTTGCCGAAGGTGACGGGGTTGAAGTCGCAGGGGTTCACGTCGCCGTAGCACGTCATATAGAACTGGCTGAACGCCCCGAAGCACCCGCCGCCGTCGTAGGCGTTGGCCTTGGACTGGGCGATGACGCCCATCGGCTCGGGGACCGCGTTGTACTTGTCCGCGAGGGCCCGGATCCGCTTGATGTCCTTGCGCCCGAGGCGCAGGTCCGGCCGCCGCAGGAACTTGCCCGTCGGCACGCAATCGAAGATCGTGACCTCCTGGAACCCCTCGTCGCGGGCGATCGTCAGGAGATGCTCCAGGCGGCCCGACTCGACCGACTCGTGTGTCCCGTACGTCGAGATGCCCGTCAGGATGCCGTGGTCCCGGGCCCGGCGAGCCCCTTCGAGGGCCTTCTGGAACGCCCCGGGCATGCGGCGGAGGGTGTTGTGCTCCTCGGGATCGTCGGAGTCGATGGAGACGTTCAGGCTCCCGAGGCCCGCTTCCGCCAGCCGCGCCGCGTTCTTCTCCGTCAGCAGCACGCCGCTCGTGAAGATCATCACGTGGGCCCGGCTCTTATCGACGTGGGCGATCAGGTCCGGCAGGTCCGCCCGGGCCATCGGCTCGCCGCCCGTGAAGATCATCGTGCAGACGCCCAGGTCCAGCGTCTGGTCCACCACGTCCTGCAGCTCCTCGGTCGTGAGCTCCTCCCGCTCCTCGGTGACGAAGCGGTCGGCCGAGCAGTGGACGCACCGGCAGGGGCAGCGCGGCGTGACGGAGAGCGTGGCGGTGGCCGGGAAGACGATCTTCTCCGATAGGGTCCGCAGCTTCCGCTCGAAGGGCCTCAGGGCCGCCGGGCTCGGCATCGGCGGGTTGTAGAGGTTGTAGACGTTCTTTCCGTCGGTCTCGGCGATGACCTTGAGGCGGTTGATCACCGCCAGGAACGCGTCGACCTTGTCGGCGAAGGCCCCCTTCATGGGTCCCGACAGCTCGCAGGCGATCCGCTTCTCGGGCGTCCGCCACGTCCGGATCGTAAGCAGCGTCATGCCGAGCGGGCCGGTAGCCTTCGTGTGACAGACGCCGTCCGCATCCTCGGTTGTCTCGATGCGGATCCGCCGCAGCACGCTCTCGCTGACGAGATCTCCGAAACCGCTCATGCCAGTCCCCTGCTCTGACGCCCCGAAAGAGCGCTATTCTAGGCACGACGTCCCGACGGGGCAACCGCGGTCACCCGCGCGCCCGGGCCACGATCTGCTCGGCGAAGGCGACGGCCCGGGCCCCGTCCTCGGCCGTGCACCCGCGGACCGGCCCGCCCCGTACTGCCGCCAGGAACGCGTCCAGTTGGCCGCGAAGGGCGTCCGGCTCCTCGTGTATCTCCAGGGGCTGCACCTGGACCAGGTCCTCCATGGTCATCCCCTCGGGGGGATTCTCGACGTCGATCTCCTCGATCCGCGACCGCGGCGTGATGCGCTGGGCCGTCCGGTTGCCATAGTCCAAGCGGAAGTAGGCCCGGTCCGTGAAGATGCGGACCAGGCGTTCGCGGCTGCGGCTGAATCGGCTGGCCGTGAGGTTCGCCACCGCCCCGCCGGGGAACGCCAACCGGGCGTTGACGAGGTCCTCGTGCGGGCCGATCACCGTCCCGCCGCAAGCGTCTACGCGGTCCGGCGCCTCGCCCACCCAGTGCACCGCGAGATCCAGGCCGTGGATCACCAGGTCCATGACCACGCCGATGTCGGTCGAGCGAAACGTGAACGGTCCCGCCCACGTAATCTCGATGTAGGAGGGCCGGATGCCCTGCCCGTCCAGGGCCCGCGTCACTGGATCGAACCGAAGCAGGTGGCCCACCTGGCAGACGGCCTTGGAGCGGGCGGCGGCCTCGGCGATCTCGCGGGCCTCGGCGGCCGTGCCCGCCAGGGGCTTCTCCACCAGGACCGAGACATCCTGCTCCAGCATCGCCAGCGCCAGGTCCCGGTGGGCGCCCGTGGCCGCCGCGATCACGGCCGCGTCCAGGTCGGCCAGCAGGCGCCCGACCTCCGTCTCGCTGCGCGTGTAGCACTTGAGGGCGGTTTCATCGGCCCGGGCGGCGTCGGTGTCGCAGACGGCCAGGATTTCGACGTCGTCGCGCTCCGTCAGGGCGCGGGCGTGGTGCTGGCCCATGTGGCCGGCCCCGATAAGCGCGACTTTCAGCGGATCGGGCATCTCAGGCGGAGGGCCTCTTTCTGAGGGATTCGCGATAGCGGCCGTGCTTGCCTTCGCCGCTGGACTTGAGGAACGCGCACAGGTACCGGACCTCCTCGGGCCAGCCGTCCTCGTCGGCCAGTTCCAGGAGGACCTCGGCCCGAGGGCGGCCGTAGCGATAGATACGGCGGTAGGCCTTGGCGACGGCCTTGGCCACGTCCTCCGAGAGCCCCGCCCGACGCATGCCCACGCTGTTCGGGCCGCGAACGTGGCTGGGGTGGCCCTCGACGATCATGAACGGGGGGACGTCCTGGACGATCCGGGTCAGGCCGCCCACGTACGCCAACCGCCCCACGCGAGAGAAGGGGTGGATGGCCGCCCCGCCGTTGACGTTCACACCCATCTCCACGTGGACGTGCCCCCCGACGAGAACGTTGTTGCCAAAGATGACGTGGTCCCCCAGGACACAGTCATGGCCCACGTGGCTGCACGCCATCAGGTAACACCCGGACCCGATCCGGGTCACCCGCTCATCCTTCGTCGTGCCGCGATGGACGGTCACGCACTCGCGGATGACGTTCTCGTCGCCGATCTCAAGGCGGGTGTCCTCGCCGCGATACGAGACGTCCTGGGGCGGCGTACCCACGCAGGCCCCCGGGAAAAGGACGTTGTCGCGGCCGAGGACGGTGTGGCCGTCGACGGTGACGCCGTTGCGCAGAACGGTGCCCGGACCGATGCGCACGTCGGGCCCGACGTAGCAGCCGGGTCCGACCTCGGCGCTCGGGTCGAGCTCGGCCTTGGGATCGACGAAGGCCAGGTCGTGAATAGGCATCGTCTCGGGTCTACTCCTCCTGGGTCGGGACCAGCATGAACCGGATTCTCGCCTCGGCGGCCACTTCGTCGCCGATCCAGGCCCGGGCCTGGACCGATGCCCGGCGCTCCTGGGCCCGGAGGACCTCGGCCTCCAGCCGGAGCTGGTCGCCGGGATGGACGCTCTTGCGGAGCTTGACCTTGTCCATGGAGATCAGCTCCGCCACGAGGTTGCCGATCTCCAGGCGCTTCAAGAGGAGCACGCCCGAGAGCTGGGCCATCGCCTCGACGATCAGGACGCCCGGCATGATGGGCGTGCCCGGATAGTGCCCCTGGAAGAAGTGCTCGTTGAACGTCACGTTCTTGATGCCGACGGCCCGGACGCCTTCCTCCAGCTCGGTCACCCGGTCCACCAGGAGGAAGGGGTAGCGGTGAGGCAGGACCTCCATGATCTGGCTGATGTCCATGGCGGGGGCCGTGACGGCCCGGGCCCCGGCGCCCTCGCTCTGCTCCTGGAGGCGACGGATGAGGCGATGGTTCATGGCGTGGCCGCTCTGCATGGCCACGATGCGGCCCCGCACGTCGCAAGCCATGAGGGCCAGGTCGCCGATCAGGTCCAGGACCTTGTGCCGCGCCGGCTCGTCCGGAAAGCGCAGCGTGTTGTTGATCGGCCCGTCGTCGCCGAAGACGAGCAGGTCGTCGTAGGTGGCCCGGGGGCCGTAGCCCCGCTGCCGCAGCTCCTCGACGTCGCGCTCCAGGATGAAGGTCCGGCTGGCGGCCAGTTCCTCGATGAACGCATCAGGCGTCAGCGTGATGTGGAAGACCTGCGGCGGGATGGGGGCCTGCCGGCCGTAGTCGAGGTGATAGGTGATGGAGAGCTCATCCTCGCGTCCCGGGAGGGCCGCGATGACGGCGCTGCCCTCCTGAACGGTGACCGGCTCGCGGATGACGAGGACGGGCCGCTCGGCGTCCTGCTCAACGATGCCCGCCTGTCGCAGCAGCCGGGCGCAGTCCGCGGCGGATCCGTCTCCGGCGGGAAGCTCCGGGGCGTCGAGCTCGATCCGGAGGTTATCGACCTGGAGCCCGCCTGCCGCCGCCAGCAGGTGCTCGGCCGTCTCGACGGCCACGTCGCCGCTCGCGAGCGCCGTCCGCTGGAACCTCTTGGCCACGGACTGGATGGAGGCAGGGACGGCGGCCTCCGGGTCGAGGTCGGTGCGGACGAAGACGAGGCCCGTGCCCGGCTCGGCGGGGCGCAGGTGGAGCCGAACGGGCTGGCCGGTGAAGAGGCCCGCCCCCTCGATCTCGGCCTCGCGCGCGATGGTCCGCTGATGGCGCGTCACGCGTGGTCCCCCGCTTCGAGGGCCGCGAGACGGCGCTCGAGGGTCTCGAGCCGCCCGAGCACCTCCCCCATGCGCCGAAGCGCCGCCTCCTGCTTCAGGTGCATCCGATGGGCCACGGCCGGGTAGCCGCTGACGTCCGCGCCGACCGGCACGTCCTTCGTCACGCCCGCCTTGGCGGCGATGCGGGCGCCCGGGCCGATCTCGAGGTGCCCGTCGATGGCCGCCTGGCCGCCGACCATGCACCCCGGCCCGAGGCGGGTGCTTCCGGCGATGGCCACCTGGGCCACGAGGACGCACGCCTCGCCGATCTCGACGTTATGGCCGATCTGGACGAGGTTGTCGATCTTCGTGCGGGGCCCGATCCGCGTCGCGCCGAAGCGGGCCCGGTCCACGGTCACGCAGGCCCCGATCTCGACGTCGTCGCCGATCTCGACGGTGCCGAGCTGGGGGATCTTCTCCGGGCCCGCGGGGCCCTCGAGGTACCCGAACCCGTCCGCCCCGAGGACGCTCCCGGCGTGGACAACGACGCGGTCGCCGAGGCGGCACCGCTCGCGGATAACGACGCCGCTGTGAACATCACACTCGGCGCCGAGGACCGCCTCGTCGGCGACGATGGCCCCGGCTCGAATCCGCGACCCGCGTCCGACGGTCGCTCCCGGTCCCACGACCGCGCAGGCCCCGACGTGGATTGCCTCGCCCAGCGTCGCGGACGCGTCGACCGAGGCCGTCGGATGCACGCCCGGCGGGAGGACGGGAAGCGGCGCCAGGAGCGCCTCGGTCACGCGGGCCATCGCCCGGTTCGGATCGTCCACGATGAGGCGGGCGGCCCCGGCGGGGATCCCGTCAAAGTCCTCCGCCACGATCAGGCAGGCCGCCCGCGAATGGGCCGCGGCGGCGCGGTGACGGCCGTTCGCGACGAAGGCCACGTCGCCGGGGCCGGCCGCGGCGAGGGTCGCCACGCCGCACACCTCCCGCTCCGGGTCGCCTTCGAGGCGTCCGCCGACCATCTCGGCGAGTTCTCCCAGCGTTTTCGCCACGCCCTTCTCCGCGGAAGCCCGAGCACTCGGACGGCTCGCCCGGCCGCCGACGGACAGGCAAGCGGTCCGCGGCCCCCTCCCGGCGGGCAGGCGGTGATTATACCCGCCAAGGCCCGAAAAGCAAGAACGCCGCCGCCTTGACGCCGCGCCGGCGGCTCGCCATCATGGGAGACATGACCTTGGCGCTCGTCATCTTCGACATGGACGGCACGCTCCTGGAGCCTCGCCTCGACTTCGACGCCATGCGCCGGGAGATGAACCTTCCGGACGACGTGAGCGTCCTGGAGGGCATGGCGCGGCTGACGGAGACCGAGCGCGCGCGGGCCGAGGCGATCCTGGATCGCCACGAGGCCGACGCCGCCGCCCGAAGCGCCCTGATGCCGGGGGCCGAGGCCCTCGTGACGTGGCTCCGGGAGCGGGGCGTGAAGGTTGCCGTCCTGACGCGGAACAGCCGCCGGAGCCTGGAGGCGGCCCTCGAGCGCCACGGTCTGGCGGTGGACGCCTCGATCGCCCGCGACGAGGGGGCCCCGAAACCGAGCCCGGAGGGCGTCCATCGGCTGATGGAGGATTGCGGCGCGACGGCCGAGAAGACGGTCGTCGTAGGCGACTTCCGCTTCGACATCCAGGCCGGACGGGCCGCCGGCTGTCGCACCGTCGCCCTCGTGCCCCACCCGCCCCCGGACTGGGCGGAGGCCGCGACCTGGCGGGCGGCGTCGCTGGGGGGCGTGCGGGAGGCGCTCGCGACGCTCGTGGAAGGCGACGGCTGAGCCGGCGGCCGCCGGCGCTTGCTCCCGCGCCCGTTTTGCCTCTATAATCGCCCGCTCGCTCGGGGACCGACCGCGTGGCCTACCTTCCGCTCGCCAACCTCTTCGCCCACAAGGTCCGCACCGCCATCAGCATCCTGGCGGTGGGGGTCGGGGTGGCCCTGTACCTGGTGCTCGTGGGCCTGACGAGTATGCTCTCGGAGATCGCCGACCGGACCGTGAACGTCGACGCCCACCTCATGGTCTGGCCGGCGTCGGACCAGGTCGTCCTCTCGGGGGGCCTGCCGGCGGAGAAGGTGGGTGCGGAGCTGGCGGCGATCGAGGGCGTCGAGCGGGCCCTGCCGGTCCTGCGGTGGCCGCTCAAGATGGCCGGCCGCGTCCAGAACGTCTACGGCATCCGTCCCGAGGACTGGCCGAGCTTTCGCCGCGGCGAGGCCCGCATGGTCAAGGGCCGGCCGCTCGCAAGCGGATTCGAGATCGTCGTCGACACGCGGCTCGCGGCGGCGGGCGGCTACGAGGTCGGCCAGACGGTCGAGCGGTGGGGCAAGGCGTTCTCCATCGTGGGCGTTGCCCGGGAGGGGGTCGCGGGACGGGTCTTCATGCCCATCGACACCGTCTCGGCGTGCATGCAGCAGGACCGGCTGCGCGCCTCGTTCTTCTACGTGCGGGCCCGCGGGACGGGCGACGTGGCCGCCGTGAAGGAGGCGATCGAGGGGCGGGGCCTCCGGGCCATCACGTTCGACGAGTATTACGACGTCCTCGCCTCGAGTTTCGTCGACATGGACCTGGTAATCGGATCGGTCGTCTTCGTCGCGGGGTTCGTCTGCTTCCTGGTGATCCTGCTGACGGTGTACACGATGGTGCTGGAGCGGACGCGGCAGATCGGCATTCTGAAGGGCATCGGGGCGTCGCGGGCCCAGGTGTTCGGGCTCGTGATGGCGGAGGCGGGGTTGATTGCGGCGGGGGGCATCGCCGTGGGGTTCCTGATCACGTGGGGCGGACGGGCGGCAATCCTGGCCCTCCAGCCCCTCTGGACGGCCGAGATCCCGCCGATCCGGTTTCTGTATGCGGCCGGGCTGGCCCTCGGGGGGACGGCCCTCGGGGCCCTGCACCCGGCCCTCCTGGCCGCCCGCAAGGACCCCGTCGAGAGCCTCCGCTACGAATAGCGCCGGCCGGACGGGCGTCGAAGGAGCGCGATGGAGTCGATCCTCGAAGCGCGCGGACTCGAGAAGGTCTACCGCGCCGACGGCGTGCCCACTCCCGCCCTGCGCGGCGTGGATTTGGCGGTGCGGGCGGGCGAGTACGTCTCCGTCATGGGTCCGAGCGGGTGTGGCAAGAGCACGCTCCTGTACCTCTTGGGCCTCCTGGCGACGCCCACCGAGGGCACGGTCCGCGTGGCGGGCACCGACACCTCGGAGGCCGGCGAGGCCGGGCGGACGCGGCTCCGGCGGCGTCACGTCGGCTTCGTCTTTCAGCGGTTCAACCTGATCCCGACGCTCTCGGCCGAGGACAACGTGGCCCTGGCGCTTCGCCTGCGGGGCCGGCCCGTGGGCGAGGACGGGAGGGCCATGCTGGCCGCCGTCGGCCTCGAGGGCAAGGCCCGCCGCAAGCCCCACCAGCTCAGCGTCGGCGAGCAGCAGCGGGTGGCCATCGCCCGGGCCCTGGTGACGCGGCCGACGGTGCTCCTGGCGGACGAGCCGACCGGGAACCTCGATTCGGAGGCCTCCGGCCGCGTCCTGGACCTCATCGGGCGGCTCCACGCCGAGACCGGCCAGGCGGTGGTCCTGATTACCCACAACGAGACGGTGGCGGCCCGGGCGGAGCGGACCGTAAGGATGCGGGATGGTCGAATCGAAGGCAACTGAGGCGCGGACGGAAGCGCCCGACGCCGCCGGGGACGAGGTGGTCGAGCTGCGCGTGCGGCCGGAGCGGAACGTCTCCCTCGCCCGCTGGTTCGTGCCGTACGGGGCGGCGCTGGCGGCCCTGGGCGGGGTGTGGCTGGCGTGGGGTGACGCGCACCCGGCCGCCCGGCTCGCGGGGTTCCTCGCGTACATGTCCGTCTGCTGCACCTTCCTTCCGCTGCCGACGACGATCATGGTGCTGTGGGCGGCGGCCCCGGCGGCGAAGGGGGGCCTGGGCCTGCCGCCCCTGGCCCTCGCGACCCTTGGGGCCGCGGGCACGGGCGTCGCCAACATGCACGACTACCATCTGCTGACGGCCCTCTATCGCCTGCGGACCGTCAAGCGGGTCCGCATGACGCGGCTCTATCGCCGGATGGCCGCGTGGTTCCACCGGTCGCCCTTCGCGACGCTGGCGGCGTTCTCGTTCCTGCCGATTCCGATCGATTTCGTCCGCCTGCTGGCGATCAGCGAAGGGTATCCTCGATGGAGGTTCGCCCTGGGGTCGGTCGTGGGACGCTGGCCGCGGTACGTGCTGCTGGCCTACCTCGCGGAGGGTTTCGACCTGGGGTGGCAGTGGGTGCTGGGGATCGGGGGGGCGGCGGCGGTGCTGGGCCTGGCTCGCGGCCTGCCGACGGCCCTCGGGAAATTCAGAGACTACCGGCGCGCCCGCCGCGCCGCGAAGGAGGACCAACGATGATGCGCTGCCTGACGACCCTCACGATTCTGGCGCTCGGCCTCGCGGCGAGCGCGGCCGAGGCCCCCGAGACGGTCCCGGCGGACGTCGCGGCGGTCCTCGAGAAGACCGACGCGGCCGGGCGAACGCTCGAGACCCTCACGGCCCATTTCGACTACGAGCTGAACCAGACCCTCTACGAGGACATCCAGAAGCGGAAAGGGCGCCTCGCCTTCAAGGCCCCGAACCTGCTGCGCTTCGAGTTCACCACCGCCCCGCAGGAGACGTTCGTCTTCGACGGGCGGCGCCTGTACCACAAGAAGGACGCCACGAAACAGCTCGTCGTCTGGGAGCTGCGCGGCGAGGACGAGCCGCCGGTCGAATCGTTCGAGCTGGGCAAAACGCCCTTCCCCATGCCCTTCGGCCAGAAGAAGGGGGCGGTGCTCAAGTTCTTCGACGTCCGGCGCGACGCGGAGGCCGAGGCCGCCGACGCGAAGAAGCGGTGGGTCCTGGAACTCGTGCCCAAGAAGGGCACGGACGCCGCCGCCGACTACACGAAGATCGCCCTGTGGATCGAGAAGGACACGGGCCTTCCCACGCGGACCCGCCTTGGGGACCCGAGCGAGAACATCACCACCCTCGACTTCCACCACATCGAGCCGAACGCGAAGGTGGACCCCACGCAGTTCGCCCGCCCCGACGTTCCCGACGACTGGGAGCAGATCGTCCACGCGAAGGAACCGACGACGAAGGGTCGGTAGAAGGTCTGGATGCGCTACGTCAGAGCCGGGCGCGGATGGCCTCGGCCTGGCTTCTCAGCTCGTCGGGGTCGGCCTCGCCGGCGGGCCAGCGATACCCGAGACGGTCGTCGGGCACGCGGGGGATGAGGTGGAAGTGGACGTGATCGACGGCCTGGCCGGCCACGCGACCGTTGTTCTGGAGGACGTTCAGGCCCGGGACGTCCATGGCGCTCTTGACGGCCGCGGCCAGCTTCGGCAGAAGGCCCCCGATGTGGGCCGCCTCGTCGGCGGGCATCTCCATGAGAAAAGCGTAGTGCTTCTTGGGGATAATCAGGGTGTGGCCGTCGGCCAGCGGGCCGATGTCCATGAAGGCGAGGCAGACTTCGTCCTCGTGGACCTTGGTCGAGGGAATCTTGCCGGCGACGATTTTGCAGAAGATGCAGTCGGCCATGGGGGCCTCCGCGAAGGGCGGGCCCGGTGCGGCTACGCGTCGCCCTTCTCGACCAGTTCCAGCTTACACACCTGCGAAGCGTCGCCGATACGGCGCCGGGCGAGCTTGACGATGCGGGTGTAGCCGCCGGGGCGGTCGGCGAAGCGCGGGGCGATCTCCTCGACGAGCTTCTTGGCGATCGCCTCGTCCTGGAGCCGCGAGGCGACGAGGCGCCGGGCGGCGAGGGTGTTCTTTCGAGCGAGGGTGATCAAGCGCTCGACGAACCGGCGGGCCTCCTTGGCCTTGGGCACGGTGGTCGTGACGGACTCGTGCTCGAAGAGGGCCTGGGCGAGGCTCCTCAAGAGGGCCCGTCGGTGGCTCGAGGTCCGATTCAACTTGCGTCCAGCCTTCATGTGGCGCATCGTCAGGCACTCCCTCCGCCGGCCGTGACGCCCTCGAGGTCCATCCCCAGCGACAGGCCGAGGTCGGCGAGCTTCCGCTTGACCTCGCGGAGGCTGGTCTTGCCGAAGGACCGGATGGCGAGGAGCTCGTCCTCCGTGAGGCGAACGAGCTGGCCGACGGTCATGATGTTCTCGGACTCCAGACAGTTCGAGGCCCGGACCGAGAGCTCCAACTGGGCGATGGGCATGGCGAGCTTGCGTTCGAGCTCCGAGACGTATTCCTCGGCGCCGGGCACTTCCTCGGCGGCGGGAGCGGCGGCGGTGCCTAGCTCCTCGCCCGGCTGGAAGTACTCGACGAACGGGTTCAGGTGCTTGCGGAGGACCTTGGCGGCCTCCACGACGGCCATCTCCGGCGAGACGGTCCCGTTGGTCCAGACTTCGAGGATGAGTCGGTCGTAGTTGGTGCGGTGGCCGACGCGGGTATCCTCGGTGCGGTAGCGGACGCGGGTCACGGGGGAGAAGAGGGAGTCGACGGGGATGTAGCCGACCTCCTGCTCCTCGGGGGTGTTCTCCTCGGCGGCCACGTAGCCCCGCCCCTTCTCGACGCGCATCTGCATGCGGAAGCTTCCGCCCTTGGCCAGGGTGCAGAGCAGGTGGTCGGGATTGATGATCTCGACGTGGGGGTCGGTCTGAATCTGGCCGGCGGTGACGGGGCCGGGCTCGTCGGCCTCGACGGAGATGATGCGCGGCTCGTCGCCTTCCATGCGGACGACGAGCTGCTTGGTGTTGAGCACGACCTCGGTCACGTCCTCGGTCACGCCCTCGATCGAGGAAAACTCGTGAAGGACGCGATCGATCTTGACGCCGGTGACGGCGGCGCCTTCGAGGCTCGACAGGAGCACCCGCCGCAGCGAGTTGCCGATCGTCACACCGAAACCGCGCTCGAAGGGCTCGGCATTGAAGATGCCGTAGCAATCCGTCGCGGCGGGGGAGTCGAGGACCACGCGCGTCGGCAGTTCCAGGCCCTTCCATCGGATCCGCATCACGTTCTTCGCCTCCTCGCCTGGTTAGTGGCTGCAGAACTCGACGATAAGCTGCTCGTTGAGCTGAATCGACACGTCCTCGCGGGCCGGCAGGGCCTTGACTTCGCCGCGCAGCTGCCCGGCGTCGACCTCGAGCCACTGCGGGACGATGCGGCCCTCCTCCTCGCTGAGCCACCCGCGCACGAGGTTGCGGCTGGGCTTCCGGCCGCGCACCGTGATCACGTCGCCCGGGCGGAGCTTGACGCTGGGCGTGGTGGTCATCTTGCCGTTCAGGAGGATGTGGCCGTGCGAGACGAACTGGCGGGCGGCCTGGCGGCTCGGGGCGAACCCGAGCCGGTAGACAACGTTGTCGAGCCGGCGCTCCATGAGCACCAGCAGCCGCTCGCCCGTCGATCCCTTGCCGCGCGCCGCCTCCGCGAAGAAGCGCCGGAACTGGCGCTCCAGCACGCCGTAGTACCAGCGGAGCTTCTGCTTCTCGCGCATGCGCTCCGCGTACTCGGAGGGCCGGCGCCGACGCCAGAAGTGCATGCCGGGCGGCTTGTTGCGCCACTGCTTTTCGATGGGGCACTTGGCCGTCTCGCAGCGCACCCCCTTCAGGTAGAGCTTCATGCCGGCGCGGCGGCATCGACGGCAAACCGGTCCACTGTATCGTGCCATGCGTTCTCTCTCGTTCGCCTCTCGGGTGCGCGGGTCAGACGCGTCGGCGCTTGCGGGGCCGACAGCCGTTGTGGGGGATCGGCGTGACGTCCTCGATGGCCGTCACCTTCAGGCCGGCGGCCTGGAGGGCGGTGATGGCCGATTCCCGACCGCTGCCGGGGCCCTTGACGCGGACCTCGACCTCTCGCATGCCCATCTTGATCGCCTTCTCGGCACACGCCTCCGCGGCCCGCTGGGCCGCAAAGGGCGTGGACTTGCGACTGCCCTTGAATCCGATCGTCCCGGCCGAGTCCTGGCACAGCACCGCCCCCGCGGGGTCGGTGATGGTGACGATCGTGTTGTTGAAGGTGGCCTTGACGTGAACCACGCCCTTGGCCACGCTTCGCCGAATTTTCTTTTTCTTGGCCATCGCGTCTCCGTCCGTTCGCCGCCGGGGCCCGGCCCCGTCCGGCGAACCGTCCTCGCGCCTTGGGGCGCGGGTTATCTCAGGTCCTTGACACCCTTCTTGCCGGCCACGGTCTTGCGCGGTCCCTTGCGGGTCCGGGCATTGGTGCGCGTCCGCTGGCCCCGGACCGGCAGTCCGCGCCGGTGCCGCAGGCCGCGGTAGCTGTTGATATCGCGCAGCCGGGCGATGTTCTGCATCACCTGCCGCCGAAGGGCCCCTTCGACGACGAAGCTGCGGTCGATGGCCGTGGCGATGCGGCCGATCTCGTCCTCGGTCAGGTCTTTCATACGGCCATGGGGACCGACCTGGGCATCCTTGCAGATGGCCATGGCCGAGGCCCGCCCGATCCCGTGGATATAGGTCAGGGCCGTCCAGATCGTCTTGTTGGCCGGCACGTCCACACCCGCGATACGCGGCATCGTCTTACCTCCCGAGTTTACGCTTGGTGCGCTGGCGCTGCTTGTGTCGGGGGTTTGTACAGATCACCCGCACGACGCCCTGGCGCCGGATCACCTTGCAGTTCTCACAGATTCGTTTAACGCTGGTCCGTACCTTCATCTCGGTCAACCTCGCGGTCATGCTCGGCGGCACGGCGTCACCCGGTCCGGTAAACGATCCGTCCCTTCGTCAGGTCGTAGGGGGACAGTTCGACCGTGACCTTGTCCCCCGGCAGGATGCGGATAAAATGCATCCGCATGCGGCCGGAGACGTGCGCCAACACCTCGTGCTCGTTCTCGAGCTTGACGCGGAACACGGCGTTGGGCAACGCCTCGGTCACCGCCCCTTCCAACCGGATAACGTCCTTAGCCATGGGCTTCGGATGAACCTCCTGGTTCGCCTTCGAGTCGCGTCAGGGGCTCCGCCCCGTCCTTATGTACGACGAACGTATCCTCAAAGTGGGCACACGGCGACCCGTCGGCGGTCACCACGGTCCACCCGTCCGCGGCCTCGCGGACGCGCCGGCCGCCGGCGTTCACCATCGGCTCGACGGCCAGCGTCATGTTCTGCACCAGCATCCAATCGTTCTTCAGCAGGGCCCGACTGACATAGTTGGGCACCTGAGGCGGCTCCCACATCTTGCGTCCGATGCCGTGGCCGACATAGTCCGTCACGATCGAGAACCCCTCGCGCGTGACGAGGGCCTCGATCCGGCCGGCCACTGCCGACCAGAGGACGCCCGCCCGGGCCTCGCAGCGGACCAGGGCGAGGGCCTGCTCCGTCACGGCCAACAGGCGCCCCACCTTTGGGGCCACGTCGCCGACGGCCCAAGTCCGCGCGGCGTCAGCACACCAGCCGCCCTGCTCGACGCCGAAGTCGATCGAGACGACGTCGCCGTCGACGATCTTCCTCGGCCCCGGGATGCCGTGGACCAGCTCCTCGTTGAGGCTGGCACAGATGCAGCCCGGGTACGCCGTCCCGCCGCGCGGGTGCGGCTGGCCCAGAAACAGCGGCCGCGCGCCGCGTTCGCGACAAATGCGTGCGGCCTCGTCGTCGAGTTCGCCCGTGGTGACGCCGGGGGCGAGCATCGCGCCGATCCGCGTCAGGACCTTCGCCACGGTTCGGCCGGCCTCGCGCATCTTCTCGATCGCGTCGGCGTTTTTTGGACAGATGGCCATTCGTTCGGTTGTCTCAGCCACGCCGCCCCCGCACCCGTCCTTCGGCCAGGAACCCCTCGTAGTGCCGCATGATCAGGTGCGACTCGACCCGCTGCACCAGATCGAGGGCGACGCTCACGATAATCAGCAGACCCGTCCCGCCCAGGAACCCCGTCATGAGCATGCTGACGTTCGTCAGCCCGCTGAGGACGACCGGCAGGATGGCCACGATCGCCAGGAAGCCGGCGCCGACGTACGTGATGCGGTTCATCACGCGCTCCAGGTACCGGGCCGTCGAGGCGCCCGGGCGGCGTCCGGGGATGAAGCTGCCGAAGTTGCGGAGGTTGTCGGCCATTTCGCTCGGCTGGAACTGGATGGCCGTCCAGAAGTAGCAGAAGAGGTAGATGAGGCCGACGTAAGCCAGCAGGTGGACAACCCCCCCGTAGGTGAAAGCCCCGGCCATCTCGCGGATGACACTGGCGCCCCGGGCGTCGCCCCACTGCCCCGCCATCCATTCAAAGAGGTACATCGGGAGCATCAGGAGGCTGGAGGCGAAGATGACCGGGATGACGCCCGCCTGGTTGACCCTCAGCGGAAGGTACTGGCGTTGGCCGCCGTAGACCCGGCGGCCCCGCGTGTGCTTGGCCTGCTGGATGGGGATTCGGCGCTGGGCCTGGGTAATCGCGATGACGCCGATGATCACCCCGACGAACATCACCAGGATCAGGACGATCTTCTCGATGCCAATGGCGTTGGGCTGGAAGCTCATGAACTCGAAGGTGGCGTTATCGGCAAGGTAGAGGCCGACGGCCGGCAGCCGGTCGACGATGCCGGCCATGATGATGAGGCTGATGCCGTTGCCGATGCCGAACTCGTCCACCAGCTCGCCCAGCCACATCAGAAGGATCGTGCCGCACGTCATCGCCATGACGCACACGAAGTAATAGAGCGTGGACCCGACCTCGCCGCGCCACCCGCCGGCGCCGAAGGTGTCCGTTTGGGAGATGACCGACGCCTGGACGATACACAGGAGCACCGTCAGGTACCGGGTGTACTCGTTGATCTTGCGTCGTCCGGCCTCGCCCTCCTTGGCGAGCTTCTCCAGGGAGGGGACGGCCTGCGTCAGGAGCTGGAGGATAATCGAGGCGCTGATGTAGGGCATGATACCCAGTGCGAAGAGGAAGGGCTGGAACGATCCGCCCGTGATGCGGGCGATGAAGGCCAGGTACCCGCGCACACCGCTCTCGCCCCCGCCGGCCCCTTCCTGGAAGGTCTCGCCGGTGATCTGCTCGAGATAGCCGGCGTCCGTGCCGGGAATGGGGACGTAGGACCCCACCCGGAAGACCGCGAGGATGAGGATCGTGAAGAGGATCTTCCGCCTCAGCTCGGGGATTTTGAAGACGCTGACCAGGGACCGGAACATGCCTAGAGGATCTCCGCCTTGCCGCCCGCCTCGGTGATCTTGTCGCGGGCGCTTGCGCTGAATGCGTGGGCTCGGACGGTCAGGGCCTTTTCGAGCGTGCCCCGCCCGAGAACTTTGAGGGCTTCCACCTGGCCTTTGAGGATGCCCCTCTTACGGAGCGTTTCGAGGCCGACCTCGGCCCCGTCGTCGAAGACGTTCAGGTCGCCGACGTTGACGACGCGGACTTCCCGGGCGAAGCGGGCGTTCGAGAATCCGCGCTTCGGAAGCCGCCGAAACAGGGGCATCTGGCCGCCCTCGTAGGCGAGGCGGCGGCTGTAGCCGGCCCGGGACTTCTGGCCCTTGTGGCCGCGCCCGGAGGTCTTGCCGTAGCCGGACCCCATGCCGCGCCCCACGCGCTTGCGGGCCTCGTGCTTCGGGGCGCTGTTCTTGACGTCGGAGAGATTCACGACTTCTCCTCTTCGGTCGGGGGCGTCGCCTCGGCGGGCGTCTCGGTCTCCGCGGGGACGACCTCGACGGCCTCGCTGTCCTCGCTCTCGGTGGTGGCCGGGACGTCGGCCTTCTCGGCCTCGGCCCGGGCGGCGGCCTCGGTATCGTGTCCCTCGCGTTCGCCGGTGGTCGGTTCGAGGGCCGGCGGGGCGGCCTCGGCCTGCTGCTCGGCCCGCTGAGCGGGCTTCTTGCCGACGATCTCTTCGAGCGGCACGCCGCGCAGCCGGGCCACCTCCTTGGCGTCCTTGAGCCTCAGGAGCCCGTCGAGGGCGGCCTTGACGAGGTTGACGGGGTTCGTGCTTCCCATGCTCTTGGTGAGGATGTTGTGGATGCCGACCATCTGGCAGACCGCGCGGACGCCGCCGCCGGCGATGACGCCGGTTCCGGGCCCCGCGGGCCGCATGAAGACGCGGGCGGCGCCGAAGCGTCCGACGACCTCGTGCGGGATGGTGTCGCCGTCGAGGGCGATGCGCCGGAGGCTCTTCTTGGCCTCGGAGATGCCCTTCTCGACGGCGGGGGGCACCTCGTTGGCCTTGCCGTAGCCGATGCCGACGCGGCCGTTGCGGTCGCCGACGACGGCCAGGGCGCTGAAACTGAAGCGCCGGCCGCCCTTGACGACCTTCGCGGAGCGGTTGATCTGGACAACCGTCTCCTGGAGGTCGCCGCCTTCGCCGAAGAACTTGTCCCTGTCCCTTGCCACGTGCTTCCTTCCTTGCCGACTCGTTCGGGCTGTCAGAACTTCAGGCCGCCCTTGCGGGCCGCCTCGGCCAAGGCCTTGACGCGCCCGTGATACTTGCGCCCGCCGCGGTCAAAGCAGACGGCCTCGATGCCCGCCTCCTTGGCCTTGGCGGCGATCCGTTCGCCGACCTTGGCGGCGGCGGCACAGTTGCCGCCCGTTTCGAGGGCCTCGCGCAGCTCCTTGGAGCGGGTGCTGACGGCCACGAGCGTCCGGCCCTCGACGTCGTCGACAATCTGGGCGTACGTGTGGCTCAGGCTGCGATAGACCGTAAGCCGGGGCCGCTCGACGTCGCCGGCGACCTTGCGGCGGACGGCGTGCCGCCTCCGTCGCAACCGCGCCCGTTTTCCTACCACACTCGCCATCGTCGTGTCCTCGTCCTGGCATCCCTCGGGAACCGGGGGCGCCGGTCAGGCCGCCCCTCCGCCCACGAACGTCTTGCCGGCCTTGCGGCGAATCTGCTCGCCCGCGTACCGGAAGCCCTTGCCGAGGTACGGTTCGGGCTTTCGGACGTGACGAATCTCGGCGGCGAACTCGCCGACGAGCTGCTTGTCGCATCCCTGGACCGCGAAGCGGGCCGGCGTATCGTTGCCCCGCGTGTTGGGCACCGCCACCCCCACCTCGATGCCGTTCGGGATCGTCATCTCGACCGGGTGCGCGAAGCCGCACTGAAGGACCAGCTTCTTGCCCTGGACGTTCACGGAGTAGCCCGTGCCGTAGAGCTCCATGCCCCGCTCGTACCCCTCGGTGACCCCCTGGACCATGTTGGCGATCAGGGAACGGGTCAGCCCGTGGAGGGACTTGTGGCGGCGGCTGTCGGAAGGCCGCTCGACGCGGATGACCTTGGCCTGCTCGTCGACGGTGACGGCGAGGTCGCGGTCGAAGGTCCAGTCGAGCTTGCCCTTGGGCCCCTCGACCTTGACGGTGTGTCGGTCGACCTGGACCTTCACGCCGCTCGGGACGGGCACGGGTTGTTTTCCGATACGGGACATCGGGTCTTCCTCTTACCAGACGTTGCAAAGCCACTCGCCGCCGACGTGGAGCCGACGGGCCTGGCGGTCGCTGACCACACCCTTGGGCGTCGAGTAGATGCCCACGCCCATGCCGCCGAGGACGGGCTCGATCTCCTCCGCCTTCCGGTAGACGCGTCGGCTGCCTTTGGAGACGCGCCGGAGGTGATTGAGGACCCCCTCGCCGTCGGGCCCGTACTTCAGGTGGATGCGCATGAGGCCCTGCTTGCCGTCCTCGATCTCGTCGACGTCGCGGATGTAGCCTTCGGCCCGCATGACGCGGAGGATGCCCCGGATGATGTTGGAGGCCGGGACATCGACCGCCGCGTGGCGGCGCTCGAGGCCGTTGCGAATGCGCGTCAGCAGATCGGCGATGGGGTCGTTCGTCATCCCCGTGTGACTCCTTGCCTCAGGCTTACCAGGAGGCCTTCCGCATGCCGGGAACCCGCCCCTGCAGCGCGAGGGTGCGGAGGCAGATGCGGCAGATGCTGAACTTGCGGTAGACCGCGCGGGGCCGGCCGCACAACTCGCACCGCCGGTTCCGCCGCGTCTCGAACTTCGGCTCGCGTCGGGCCTTGTTACGTTGGGCTTTCGTGGCCATACGAATCACTCTTCCCGCTGGAACGGGAACCCGAAGCTCTCCAGCAGGAGCCTCGATTCCTCGTCCGATTGGCTGCTCGTGATTACGAAGCTGATGTTCATGCCTTGCTGATACTGGACGTCGGCGATCCGAATCTCCGGGAACACGAGCTGCTCCGACACGCCCATCGAGTAGTTGCCGCGCCCGTCGAACGCCGACGGGTCGAGCCCGCGGAAATCACGGATACGCGGGATCGCCAGGTTGATGAGGCGGTCGAGGAACTCGTACATCCGCGCCCCGCGGAGCGTGACCTTCGCCCCGACGGTGACGCCTTCGCGGACCCGGAAGGCCGAGACGCTCTTTCGGGCCTTCGTCAAGACGGGCTTCTGGCCGGCGATGGCGGCGAGGTCCTCGACGGCGGCCTCGATGCGCTTGGGCTCGTCGCGTCCCTTGCCGAGGCCCATCGAGACGATGATCTTCTCGAGGCGCGGGAGGCTCAGGACGTTCGTGCGCCCCAGCCGCTCGGCCAGGACCGGGACGATCTCGCTTCGGTATTGTTCCTGGAGTCGGGCCATGGCCGGTTACAGCTCCCCGAGATCGGCGCCGCAGGTGCGGCACTGCCGATGTTTCTTGCCGTTGTCGGCGACGCGGTAGCCGACGCGTCGCCCGCGATTGCACTTGGGACAGACGGGCAGGAGGTTGGAGACGTGGACGGGGGCCTCGATCTCGAGCCGTCCGCCCTGAGGGTTCTTGCGGGACCGCCTCAGGTGCTTGTAGACGCGGTTGACGCCTTCGACGATGGCGCGGCCCTTTTTGGGGTCGACGCGCAGGACCCGCCCGCGCACACCCCGATCCTCGCCCGTGATGACCTCGACCGTATCGTCGCGTCGAATGTGCATCGGCTCGTGCCGCTCCTCGTGTGCCTAGACCACCTCGCCGGCGAGCGAGACGATCCGCATGTACCGCTTATCCCTGAGTTCGCGGGCCACCGCCCCGAAGATGCGGGTGCCCCGCGGGTTGCCGTCGTTGTCGATGAGGACGACCGCGTTGCGGTCGAACCGAACGTAGCTGCCGTCGGGCCGGCGCGTCGGGTACCGGGTCCGGACGATGACGCACCGGACAACCTCGCCCTTCTTGGCCTCGCCGCCGGGCAGAGCCTTCTGGACGCTGCCGATGACGATGTCGCCGATACCGGCCGTGAGGCGCTGGTAGCCGGCCCTCCGAGTCGAGTGGCCGAGGGGCCGGATGACGCGGACGGTCCGCGCCCCGGTGTTGTCGGCCACATCGAGCACGCTCTGCATCTGGATCATCGCCCGGGCTCCTTGCCGCTACTCAGCCGACGCCGATTCAGGGGTCACGTCGGCCTCGGCGCTCGTCATTGGGGCCGCGTCCACCCGGATCACCCGGACGAGCCGCCAGTGCTTGGTCTTGGAGTAAGGACGGCACTCGACGATCTCGACGGCGTCGCCGACGTGGGCCTCCTGGCGTTCGTCGTGGGCGTGGATTTTGGTGTCTCGGCGGACCCGCTTCCCGTACTTCGGGTGCGGAAACTGCCGCGAAACCTTCACGGTGATCGTCTTGGCCGTCTTGACGCTGGTGACCACGCCGCGCATCCGACGTTTCTGTCCGCGTTCGGTCATACCTGTCGACTCTCCTCGCCGGCGGCGGTCCGCTCGCGCTCGCGCAGGACGGTGCGGAGGCGAGCGATGTCGCGCTTGGCCTTGCGCAGCTCGCTGGGCACCTGGAGCTCCTCGGTCTCGGCCTGGGTCCGCAGGTCGAAAACGCGGCGCTCCAGGGCTTCGAGCTCCTGCCCGATCTGCTCGGCCGACATCTCGCGTATATCCTGAACCTTCATGGAACGTCCCTGTCCGTGCGGTCCTAGACGCGGCGCTGGCGGTAGACCATGCGACACTTGACGGGCATTTTGTGGGCGACGCGGCGAAGGGCCTGCTTGGCGAGGTCCTCGGGCACGCCTCCCAACTCGTACATGACCCGCCCCGGGCGGACCACCGCCGCCCAGTAGTCCGGTTCGCCCTTCCCCTTGCCCATGCGGGTCTCGAGGGGCTTGGCGGAGATCGGCTTGTCGGGGAAAATGCGGACCCAGAGCTTGCCCTCACGGCGGAGGAAGTGAGTGGCGGCCACGCGGCCGGCCTCGATCTGCTGGGCGCTGATCCAGGCCCCGTCCAGCGCCTGGAGCCCGTACTCCCCGAAGGCCACGTAGTTGCCCCGCTGGGCCTGGCCCTTCATCCGGCCGCGCTGGCTTTTGCGGTACTTGACCCGCTTAGGCATGAGCGCCATCGCCGGCCTCCTTCTTCTTCTCGTCCTCGTACTCGCCGAGGTAGATCCACGCCTTGACGCCGATGATGCCGTAGTTGCACCGGGCCTGGGCGAACCCGTAGTCCACATGTCCGCGCAGCGTCTGGAGCGGCACGCTGCCCTTGAGGGCGACCTGATCGCGGCTCATCTCGGAGCCGCCGAGACGGCCGGCGACGCGAATCTTGACGCCCTTGGCCCCCGCCTGCATCGTCGAATCGAGGGCCTGCTTGAGGGTGCGGCGGAAGCTGGACCGCTTCTCGAGCTGCTGGGCCACCGCCTCGGCCACCAGCTGGGCCGACAGCTCCGGCTTCGCCACCTCGACGATGTTGACGGTGATGCGGCGGCCGGTCAGCTCCTCGAGCTGGTCGCGGAGGCGGTCGACCTCGGCGCCCTTGCGGCCGATGATGAGGCCGGGCCGGGCCGAGTGCAGGACCACCTTCACCTCCTCGCGGGTCCGCTCGATCTCGATGCGGCTGACCGCGGCGAACGCGTAGTTGTCTTTGATGAACGTGCGGACCTTCTGGTCCTCGACGAGGAGCTGGCCGAAACTGCGTTTCGGGGCGTACCATCGGCTGCGCCACGGCTCGGTGATGCCGATGCGGAAACCCGTCGGATGGACTTTCTGTCCCATAACGTTGCCTTGCCCCGCGGGGCGCTAGTCCAGCTCTTCCTCGAGTTCGATGACCAAGTGACACGTCGGCCGCCTCAACACATCGGCCGAGCCTCGGGCCCGGGGCATAAGGCGCTTGTAGACGGGCCCCTGGTTGGCGCGGGCGTCGGCGACCACGAGTTGCTCGAGCTCGGCCTCCTTCTCGTCGGCGTTGGCCATGGCGCTTCGGACGACGCGGGCGATGGCCTTAGCGGCCCGCTGTGGGCTGAAATCCAGGACCCGCAGGGCCTCTTCGAGCGGCAGGCCGCGGATCATGTCCATGACCAGCCCCGCTTTGCGGGGGCTGAGCCGGGCAAATCGATGGCTCGCGCGATACCCCATGTCCAGCCTCTCCAGGACCGCCCCGCGCGGGGCGGTCGGCCCTATCGGGCGGCCCCCCGGCGTCCGCTGTGACCCCGGAACGTGCGGGTCGGGGCGAACTCGCCCAGTTTGTGGCCCACCATGTCCTCGGTGACCATGACGCGCACGTGCAGCTTGCCGTTATGCACCATGAAGGTGTGGCCCACGAACTCCGGGACAACCGTGCAGGCCCGGGCCCAGGTCTTGATGGGCTCGCGGGCGCCGAGGTCCTCCATCCGCTGCACCTTCCTCAGCAGCTTCAGGTCGACGTAGGGTCCCTTTTTCGTCGAACGTCCCATGGCGTCCTCGTTCTCTTCGTCCCGGTCGCGCGGCGCGCGGCCCGTGAATCAGCCGACCTTGCCCTGGCCGTACCGTCGGCTACGGCGTCGGCGGATAATGTGCACGTTCGTGGGGTTGCGGCGCCGGCGGGTCTTGCCGCCCTTCGAGAGGACGCCCGTCGGGGAACAGGGGTCGCGTCCGCCGGCGCGTCGTCCCTCGCCGCCACCCATCGGGTGGTCGACGGGGTTCATGGCCGACCCGCGGACGTGGCCGCGCCGGCCCTTGTGGCGGAGCCGGCCGGCCTTGCCGACGCGGACGGCCGAATGCTCGCTGTTGCCGACCTGGCCGATGGTGGCGCGGCAACGGATGCTGACGCGCCGGGTCTCGCCGCTCGGCAGGATGATGTGGGCCCACTTGCCTTCCTTGGCGCTCAAGGTGGCGCCGCGGCCCGCGCTTCGGACCAGCTTGCCGCCCTGCCCCGGGTGGAGCTCGATGTTGTGGATCGGGAGGCCGGGGGGAATGTGGCCGAGGGGCATGCAGTTGCCCGTACGAGGCTCGACGCGGTCGCCGCTCATGACGGTCTGGCCGACGGCCAGGCCCTCGGGGGCCAGGATGTACCGCCGCTCGCCGTCGCGATACTGGATGAGGGCGATGTGGGCGCTTCGGTTCGGGTCGTACTCGAGGGCGCGGACCGTGCCGGGCACGTCGTCCTTGCTGCGGCGGAAGTCGATCTCGCGGTAGAGCTTGCGATGTCCGCCGCCGCGGAAGCGGCAGGTGGTCTTACCGGAATTGTTGCGTCCGCCGTTTCGTGCGATGCGGCGGGTGAGGCGCTTCTCGGGCCGCTTCTTCGACAGATGGGACGTATCCTGGGCGGACGAGTTGCGCCGTCCGGCGGTCGTCGGTTTGTATTTCTTGATCGGCATCGGATCATCCTTCGTCGTCGGCGCGGCATCGGCCCGAGTCAGAACAGGTCAATGTGGTCCTCGGGATGCAGCGTCACGACGGCCTTCTTCATGCCGGCGGTGCGGCCGGTGGTGTGGCGGTACCGGCGCTGCTTTCCGCGGCGTTTCATGGTCCGGACCTTCAGGACGCGGACCTCGTAGATCTTCTCGACGGCCTCCTTGACCTGGACCTTGTTGGCCCGGCCGTGGACTTGGAACGCGTACTGATTGAGCTCCTCGTTCTGGACAGTGCCCTTTTCGGTGATGAGGGGCTTGATGACCACCTGGTACGGATCCATCAGCGTTTCCTCGCTTCGAGCATCGCCTCGAACGCCGGGCGCGTGAAGACGACCCGGTGGGGCCAGAGGACCTCGTACGCGCTCAGCTCGGCCGCCGGCCGGACCCGGACGCGGTCCAGGTTGCGGGCGGACTTATAGAGGACGGCGTCGCCGTCGGTGGCCAGGAGGCAGGACCGGTCGGCGCCGACGGCCTTGAGGGCGTCGGCGACGGTGCGGGTCTTCGGGGCTTCGAGGGTCGGGGCCTCGAGGACGAGGATCTCGCCGTCCTGCAGGCGCGCCAGCAGGGCCGAGTCCAGGGCCTGCCGCCGCATCTTCCGGGTCATACCCACGGTAAACGTGCGCGGCTTCTTGGCGAAGGTATGCCCGCCGCCCCGGCGGATGGGGTTTCGGCGCGGGCCCACGCGGGCCCGGCCGGTGCCCTTCTGCCGGAAGAGCTTCTTCGTCGAGCCGGCCACCATGCCGCGCGACTTCGTGGCGGCGGTTCCGACGCGGCGTCGGGCCTCCCAGCGTCGGACGGCCAGGCGGAGCAGTTCCATCTTGACCTCGCCGCCGAACCAGGCCGGGTCGACCTGGACGGTGCCGGCTTCGCGGCCGTCGGGGCTGTAGATGGTAACGTCGATCATGGCAACGTGCTCTCGGTGCCGTGGGCCTTAGCGGCCGGCCGCACCGACCTTTCGGGCGCTTCGGATCATGAGGTACCCGCCGTTGGCGCCGGGCACGCTCCCTTTGACGACCAGGAGGTTGGCCTCCGGGTCGACCTTGAGGAGCTTGAGGCGTTCGACGGTGCGGCGGACGTGGCCCATGTGACCGGCCATGCGTTTGCCCTTGCGGATGGCGCGGCCCGGGATGCCGGAGCCCTCGCCAATGCCACCCGACGAACGATGCTTGCGTTCGGTGCCGTGGCTGGCGGACTGGCCGCTGAAGCCGTGGCGTTTCATGTGGCCGGCGAACCCGCGTCCCTTGGTGATGCCGGTGATGTCGACCATCTCGATGCCGTCGAAGTCGGCGACGGTAACCCGGCCGCCCGGTTCGTAGCCGTCGAGGTTCTCGGTGCGATACTCGCGGACGCAGCGGCAAGCGTCGGCGCCGGCCTTTCGGGCGTGGCCCTGCTGCGGTTGCTTTGGGCGGCGGAGGGGCTCGAAGCCGATCTGGACCGCGTTGTAGCCGTCGGTCTCGGCGGTCTTGACCTGGAGGACGGCGCAGGGGCCGGCCTCGATGACCGTGACGGGCAACTGGCGGCCCTGGTCATCATAGATGCTGGTCATGCCGACTTTTTTGCCGAGGATGGCTGGCATCGGGTTACGCCTTGATCTTGATGTAGACGCCCGCGGGCATATTGAGCTTGTTGAGGGCGTCGACGGTCTTGACGGTCGGTTCCTCGATGTCGATAAGCCGCTTGTGGGTCCGGATTTCGAACTGTTCGCGGCTCTTCTTGTTGACGTGCGGGGACCGAAGGACCGTGTAGCGCTCGATGCGGGTCGGCAGGGGGATCGGCCCCTTGACCCGGGCGCCGGTGCGTTTGCTGGTCTCGACGATCTCCGCGGCGCTCTGGTCGAGGACGCGGTGGTCGTACGCTTCCATACGGATTCGGATTCGATCGCCTACCATGCGCCGCCCTTGCCGCTGCCCTTTGATTAAGCGATGAAAGCGATACAGTCCCTCTGTCCGGCCTCCGCGTCCGTCCAGCCAACGCTCGGCCGCGCCGGGACTTCCGCCAATCCGGCCCCACCGGGGCCGGCTTTTTTTTCAAGTGCCGAGACTGAGCAGTGTAGCAAAGCGAAAAAGGGTGTCAAACCCTTTTTTCTCGAAGGGAGAGAAAAAACGCCCTTGGCCATATCCCCCGGCCTATTCCAGGAGATCCCGGGCCACCGCGTCGGGGACCACTGCGTAGTGGCTCGGTTCCATCGAGTAGGTCGCCCGGCCCTGGGTCAGGCTCCGGACGGTCGTGGCATAGCCGAACATGGCGGCCAGTGGCACGTGGGCCGTGATGACCCGGCTCGTGCCGCGAAGCTCCGTGTCCTCGATCTCGGCCCGGCGGCTCATCAGGTCCGCCGTCAGGTCGCCGAAGTACTCGTTCGGGGCCACGACCTGGAGCCGCATGATGGGTTCGAGGAGGTAGATGCCGGCCTTCTCCACGGCCTCCTGGAGGGCGAGGCTCCCGGCGGCCTCGAAGGCGATCTCGGAGCTGTCCGTCTCGTGGGCTTGGCCGTCGAGGAGGGTGACGGCGATGTCGATCAACGGGTAGCCGGTCTCGATGCCGGAGGCCGCTGCGTCCCGGACGCCGTGCTCGACGGAGGGGATATACTCCCGGGGCACCGCCCCGCCCTTGACCTTCGAGACGAAAGTGACGGGGTCGGCGTCGAGGTCGTCGCCGGGCCGGGGCTCGACGCGGATCGTGACGACGCCGTACTGGCCCCGCCCGCCGGTCTGGCGGATGAAGCGTCCCTCGGCCTCGACGGCCTTGCGGATGGTCTCGCGATAGGCGACGCGGGGGCGGCCGACCATGGCGTCGACCTTGAAGTCGCGGAGCATGCGGTTCTTGAGGACCTCGAGGTGCAGCTCGCCCATGCCGGAGATGATGGTCTGGGTGGTCTCGGGGTCGACGCGGTACTCGAAGGTGGGGTCCTCGCGGGCGAGGAGCTGGAGGACCTCGCTGATGCGCTGGCGGTCATCGGCGGTCTTCGGCTCGATGGCCATGGCAATGACCGTTTTGGGCACGCCGATCTTCTCGAGGGTGACGGCCGGGCCGCGCGTCTCGCAGAGGGTCTCGCCGGTGATGGACTCGCGCAGTCCCACGACGGCGACGATGTCGCCGGCGGTGGCCTCGTCCTCGCGGATGCGTTCGCCGGCGTGCATGCGCCAGATGCGTTGGACGTTCTCCTTCTTATCGCGGGCGGGGTTGTAGACGCGGGTGCCGGTCTTCAGGCGTCCGCGATAGATGCGAAGCCAATGGAGGTCGCCGTGGGAGTCGGTGGCGATCTTAAAGACGAGGCCGACGAAGGGCCCGTCGGGATCGGGCTCGATGCAAACGTCGCGGGTCTCGCCCTTCTTGGTGATCTCGTGGCCGCGCGTCCCGCCCACATCCAGCGGGCTGGGCAGGTAATCGGCGACGGCATCGACGAGGAGTTGGATGCCCTTGTTCTTGAGGGCCGAGCCCATGAGAACGGGGATGAGGCTGAGCTCGACGCATCCCTTGCGCAGGGCCCGCTTCAGGTCCTGGGCGGAGACGTCGTGGTCGTGGAGGAACTTGTCCATGAGGGCGTCGTCGGCCTCGGCGGCCCGCTCGATGAGCTCCATGCGGGCGGTCTCGGCGATGGCGTGGAGGTCGTCGGGGATCTCGCCTTCCTGGATGTCGGTGCCGATGTCGTTGGCGTAGAAGTAGGCCTTCATGCGCACGAGGTCCACGAGGCCGCGGAAGTCGGCCTCGTTTCCGATGGGAAGCTGGACGGGGACGGCCTGGGCATGGAGGCGGGTTCGGATCTCCTCGAGGACGCGTTCCCAGTCGGCGCCGACGCGGTCGAGCTTGTTGATGAAGGCCATGCGGGGGACATGGTAGCGGTCGGCCTGGCGCCAGACGGTCTCGGACTGGGCCTCCACACCGCCCACGCCGCAGAAGACGACCACCGCCCCGTCGAGGACCCGGAGCGACCGCTCGACCTCGATGGTGAAGTCGACGTGGCCGGGCGTGTCGATGAGGTTGATGGTGGTGCCCTTCCAGGGGAGCGTGGTGGCCGCCGAGTGGATCGTGATGCCGCGCTGCTGCTCCTCCGGGTCGAAGTCCATAACGGCGGTTCCGTCGTGGACCTCGCCCATCTTGTAGGTCTTGCCGGCGTAGAAGAGGATGCGTTCGGTGACGGTGGTTTTTCCGGCGTCGATGTGGGCGGCGATGCCGATGTTGCGGATGGTGTCGAGGGCCGGGGTGGTCATGGGGCGCGGGCTTCCTTGGCCGGCCGGGGCCCGCCCGGACCGGCCGGCGACAAAGAGAGACCTGCGGCCGGCGGCGGCCACAGGTCTCGGGCGATTACCACGCGAAGTGGGCGAAGGCCTTGTTCGCTTCGGCCATGCGGTGCACATTCTCGCGGGTGGTGATGGCGGTGCCTTCCTTCTTGTAGGCGGCGGAGAGCTCCTCGGCGAGGCGCTGGGCCATGGGGCGTCCGGACTTGGCCCGGATGGCCTGGAGGATCCAGCGGATGGCGAGCGAGAGGCGCCGCTTCTCGTTGACCTGCATGGGGACCTGGTAGGTGGCCCCGCCGACGCGCTTGGAGCGGACCTCGACGTGGGGCTTGACGTTCTCGATGGCCTGCTGGAAGACCTCGATGGGCTCGGCGCCGGAGATGCGCTGGCCGATGATGTCGAGAGCGTCGTAGAAGACGCGCATGGCGACGCTCTTCTTGCCGTCGAGCATCAGGCAGTTGATGAACTTCTGGGCCAGGACGCTGCCACACTTGGGGTCCGGCGCGAGGTGCGTCCGGCTCGCGGTGAACTTTTTGTAAGCCATGCGTGGGATTCTCCTGCCGCCTTCGTGGCGGGTCTACTTGCCTCTTTTGGCCCCGTACTTGGAACGTCCCTGCTGCCGCCCGTCGACCCCGAGGGCATCGAGCGTGCCGCGTATGATGTGGTAGCGGACGCCGGGCAGGTCCCGGACCCGCCCGCCGCGCACCAGCACAATGGAGTGCTCCTGGAGGTTGTGGTCGATGCCGGGGATGTAGGCGGTGATTTCCTTGCCGTTGGAGAGCCGGACGCGGGCGATCTTGCGGAGGGCCGAGTTCGGCTTCTTGGGGGTCATGGTGCGCACGAGGGTGCACACGCCACGCCGCTGCGGGCACTCGCTCAAGGCCTGGCTCTTGCTCTTGGCGGGCTGCTTCTTGCGGCCCTTGCGTACGAGCTGATTGATCGTCGGCATCGTCGGCATCTCCGTCGGTTCTCGTCGCCCCGCCCGTCGGAGCGGGCGGGGAACCTGTAACTATAGCGTATGCGGCGGCGGGCCGCAAGACCCTGCGCCCGGTTTACGACGGCGGGCCCACGAGGGGCTGGCGCACCTCGGAGCCGAATCCGATGGCCGGCTGCTCCTCGTCGGCGGGCTCGGCCCGGAGGGGCGGCTCGGCGTGGAGCCGGACCATGGCTTCGAGGTACGGCTTGAATCCGGTGCCCGCCGGGACGAGGTGCCCGAGGACGACGTTCTCCTTCAGGCCCAGGAGCGGGTCGCTCTTTCCGGCCAGGGAGGCCTCCGTGAGGACCTTGGTGGTCTCCTGGAAGCTGGCCGCCGAGAGGAAGGACTCGCTCTGGAGGCTGGCCTTGGTGATGCCGAGGAGCATGGTCTTGGCGGTGGCGGGTCGGGGCCGGCGTTTCTTGGGGGCGGCGCCGCCGCCCTGCTCGGCGATGGCCGCGGCCTCGTCGAACTCGGCCTTCAGGACGAGTTGGCCCTCCTCGAACTCGGTGTCGCCGGGGTCGACGACCTTGACCATGTCGCCGAGGCGGTCGTTCGCGGTGCGGAATCGGAACTTATCGACGACCTCGCCCGGCAGAAACGCCGTGTCGCCGGGCCGGTCGACGCGGACCTTGCGGAGCATCTGCGAGAGGATGACCTCGAAGTGCTTGTCGTCGATGGGCTGCTTCTGGGAGCGGTAGACGCCCTGGGTTTCCCTGAGGAGGTACCGCTGGAGCTCGGCCTCGCCGGCGATGCGGAGGATGTCGTGGGGGACGAGGGGCCCGTCGGTGAGCATGTCGCCGGCGCGGACCTCGTCGCCGGTGTGGACGCGGAGGTGCCGGTCGTGGGGGACGTAGTGTTCCTTCTCGATCTCGGTCTCGGGGTTGCGGACGATGATCGTCATCTTTCCGCGCTTCTTCTCCTGGGAGAGCTCGACGACGCCGTCGATCTCGCTCATGACGGCGGGCTCCTTGGGCTTGCGGGCCTCGAAGAGCTCGGTGACGCGCGGGAGACCCCCGGTAATGTCCTGCGTGCCGCCCATCTCGCGGGGCCGGCGGGCCAGGAGGGTGCCGGGCGTCACCTCCTCGCCCTCGTCGATCTCGACGTAGGTGCGGGCGGGGATGTAGTGGAATTCGAGGATTTTGCCTTCCTTATCCTCGACGATGACGCGGGGGTGCAGCTCGCCCTTGTGCTCGATGACGAGGCGTCGTTTCTGGCCGGTGCGGTCCTCCTCGATGCGCATCGTCTCGCCCTCGACGAGGTCGGCATAGCGGGCGACGCCGGTCTCCTCGGCGAGGATGGGGGCCATGTGCGGGTCCCAGCGGCAGAGGACCGCGCCCGCCTTGACCTTGTCGCCCTCGGTGACCCGGAGGGCGGCCCCGAGGGGGACGTTGTAGCGTTCGAGCTCGCGGCCCTTGGGGTCGACGAGGATGAGCTCGCCGTTTCGCTTGAGGCTGATGGTGCGCTGCTCGCCGGACTTGTCGACGACAGGGACGCCGCGGATGCCGTGGAACCGGACCTCGCCGTTCTGGCTGGCGCGGTGCTCGCTCTGGAGGACGGCCCGGTGGGCCGTACCGCCGATGTGGAACGTCCGCATCGTGAGCTGGGTGCCCGGCTCGCCGATGGACTGGGCGCCGATGATGCCGACGGCCATGCCCTGCTCGACGAGGCGTCCGGTGGAGAGGTCGTTGCCGTAGCATCGGGCGCAGATGCCGAGGGGCGACTCGCACGTCAGGGGGCTGCGGACGCGGAGGCGCTCGATGTTAAGTTCTTCGATGCGGGCGGCGGCCTCGGCGGTGATGACCTCGCCGCTTCGGACGATGTCCTCGTCGCTCATCGGGTCGACGATATTCTGGGCGGCGACGCGGCCGATGACGGCGTCGGTGAGCGGCCGGTCGACCTCGGCCCCGTTGTACCAGACCTCCTTCTCGATGGAGTTGAGGGTTCCGCAGTTCTCCTCCGTGACGATCATGTTCTGGGCCACGTCGGCGAGCTTCCGCGTCAGGTACCCGGAGTCGGCGGTCTTGAGGGCCGTATCGGCCAGGCCCTTTCGGGCGCCGTGGGTCGAGGAGAAGTATTCGAGGACCGTCAGCCCCTCGCGGAAGTTGGCCTTGATGGGCGTCTCGATGATGCGGCCGGAGGGCTTGGCCATGAGGCCTCGCATGCCGGCGAGCTGGCGGACCTGGTCGGTCGAGCCCCGGGCGCCGGAGTGGGTCATGAGGAAGATGGGATTGAGGTAGGGCTTGCCGTCGCGGCGATCGACCTCGAGCTCGCGGAGCATCTCGTTGGTGACCTGCTCGCGGGCGTGGGTCCAGGCGTCGATGACCTGGTTGTAGCGTTCGCCGTCGGTGATGGCGCCCTGCTCGTAGTTCTTGTTGATGCGGTCGACCTGCTTCTGGGTGGTCTCGAGAATCTTTCGCTTGCGGTCGACGGGGACGCGGAGGTCCTCGGTCGAGAAGCTGAGTCCCGCCAGCGTCGAGCGTTGGAAGCCGAAGGCCTTGATGGCGTCCAGGAGGTCGATGGTTTCGGCGCGGCCGAGGAGGCGGTAGCAGTCGGAGATGACCTGGCTCGTGCCGCCCTGGTCCATCTCCATGTTGTAGTAGGGCATCCCGTCGGGCAGCATGTCGTTGAAGAGGATGCGGCCGACGCTGGTCTCGATGACGCGGCTCTCGGGCTCGGTCTCGACGCCCTTGGGGACGGCGACCTTCATGCCCTCGGGCAGGCGGACCTTGACGCGAGCGTGGAGTCCGATGCGGGCGTGGGCGTGGGCGGCGAGGGCCTCGTGGAAGTCGGCGAAGACCTTGCCCTCGCCCTTCTGCTCGTCGAGGAGCATCGTCACGTAGAAGCACCCGAGGACGATGTCCTGCGAGGGGCTCATGATGGGTCGCCCGGAGGCGGGGCTGAAGATGTTGTTGGTGCTCATCATGAGCGTCGTGGCGTCGACCTGGGCCTCGATCGAGAGGGGGAGGTGGACGGCCATCTGGTCGCCGTCGAAGTCGGCGTTGAAGCCGCGGCAGACGAGCGGGTGAATCTTGATGGCGTTGCCCTCGATGAGCACGGGCTCGAACGCCTGGATGCCCATCCGGTGCAGCGTGGGCGCGCGGTTCAGGAGGACCGGGTGCTGGTGGGTGACTTCGTCGAGGATGTCCCAGACCTCGCGGCTTTCGCGCTCGATCATCCGCTTGGCGCTCTTGATGGTGTCGGCGTAGCCGAGGTCCTTCAGGCGGCGGATGATGAACGGCTGGTAGAGTTCCAGGGCGATCTTCTTCGGCAGGCCGCACTGGTTCAACTTCAGTTCCGGCCCGATGACGATGACGCTGCGGGCGGAGTAGTCGACGCGTTTGCCCAGCAGGTTCTCGCGGAACCGGCCCTGCTTGCCCTTGATCATGTCCGTCAGGGATTTGAGCGGCCGGTTGGAGGACCCCAGGACGGAGCGTCGGCAGCGGGCGTTGTCGAAGAGGGCGTCGACGGCGGCCTGGAGCATCCGCTTCTCGTTGCGGATGATGACCTCCGGCGCGTTCAGGTCCACCAGTTTCTTCAGGCGGTTATTGCGGTTCATGATCCGCCGGTACAGGTCGTTCAGGTCGCTGGTGGCGAAGTTGCCGGAATCCAGCAGCACGAGCGGCCTCAGGTCCGGCGGGATGACCGGAATGACCTCCAGCACCATCCAGTCGGGCTGGTTGCCGGACTCGCGGAGGGCCTCGACCAGTTTCAGGCGCTTCGTGATATTCTTGATCTTCTGCTTCGAGCGGGTCTTGGTAAGGCCCTCGCGGAGGCGGGCCGAGAGGTCCGCCAGGTCCAGCCGCTGGAGCATCTTCTTGACGGCCTCGGCGCCCATGTCGGCGTCGAACTCGGCCCCGTACTGCTCGCGGGCCTGGCGATACTCCTCCTCCGTCAGGAGCTGCTTCTCCTTCAGGGGCGTCGGGCCCGGGTCGACCACCACGTAGTCCTGGAAGTAGATCACCTTCTCCAGGTCGGAGACCTTGATGTCCAGGAGGTTCCCGAGACGCGAGGGCATGGACTTGAAGAACCAGATGTGGACCACGGGGGCGGCCAGGTTGATGTGGCCCATCCGCTTGCGGCGGACGCGGCTGTGGGTGACTTTGACGCCGCACCGGTCGCAGATCATCCCCTTGTGCTTGGTGCCCTTGTACTTGCCGCAGAAGCATTCCCAGTCGCGCTCGGGACCGAAGATGCGCTCGCAGAACAGGCCGTCCCGCTCGGCCCGATAGGTCCGGTAGTTGATCGTCTCGGGCTTTCGGACCTCGCCGAAGGACCAGCTCCGGATGTCGTTCGGGCTGGCCAGCGAGATGCGGACGCTGCCGTAATCGTTGATCTTCTCGTAGACGTTCTCGATCACCATGTGTATCGGCTCCTCCTGCTCCCGGAGTGCCTGGTTGCCTTCCCCTCGCGCCCGGCAAGCCGGGCGGCGAAACGAGCTCACGTTTCTGCCGTGGCCCTGCTGCTGCGTCTCTGCGTCACTACAGCCTCTTCTTCTCGAGCTGGATGTTCAGGCACAGGCCGCGGACCTCGTTGCACAGGACGTCGAACGAGACGGGCGTCCCGGCTTCGAGGGTGTTGCGGCCCATGACCATGGACTCGTAGATCTTGGTCCGCCCCTCGACGTCGTCGCTCTTGACGGTCAGCAACTCCTGGAGGACGTAGGCGGCGCCGTAGCCTTCGAGGGCCCAGACCTCCATCTCGCCGAACCGTTGGCCGCCCGAGCGGGCCTTCCCGCCGAGGGGCTGCTGGGTGATCAGGCTGTACGGGCCGGTGGCTCGGGCGTGGACCTTGTCGTCGACGAGGTGGTGCAGCTTCATCATGTAGATCATACCGACCGTGACGTCCTGGTCGAACGGCTCGCCGGTGCGGCCGTCGTAGAGGGCGACCTTGCCGTCGCGCGGGAGGCCCGCCTCCTCCAGGAGGTCGTGGATGGTGTCCTCCTTGGCCCCGTCGAAGACCGGGCACAGGGCCTGGAAGCCCAGCACGTGGGCCGCCCACCCGAGGTGGGTTTCGAGGATCTGGCCGACGTTCATGCGGCTCGGGACCCCCAGGGGATTCAGGAGGATTTCGACCGGGCGCCCGTCGGGCAGGAAGGGCATGTCCTCGGCCGGGAGGATGCGGGCGATGACGCCCTTGTTGCCGTGGCGACCGGCCATCTTGTCGCCGACCGAGAGGGTCCGCTTCGTCGCCACCCAGACCTTGACCATCTCCAGGACGCCCGTCGGCAGCTCGTCGCCGCGCTTCAGCCGGGCCACCTGCCGCTCCTTCTCGTCGACCATCTCCTGGATCTTGGGCCACTCGCGGCGGACGATCTCGCGGCCCTCCTCGTAGCTCTGGGAGCGGGTCTGGATGCGGCTGTAGTCGAACCGCTCGACCTGGTCGAGAATCTCGCTCGCGAGCTCCGGCTCGCCGTAAAAGGTCCCCCTATCCGGGTCGGTGATCTTGGTATGGAGCGTGGCGTTGAGGGTCTCGACGAGGGCCCGGAACGCCTCGACGATCTCGTCGGTCATCTGCTTGTCGATGCGCTTGGCCTCGCGGTTGCGGCGGCGGCGTTCGGTGTCCGAGAGGTGGGCCACGCGGCTGTACTTCTGGGCCCCGATGACGGTGCCCTCGGTGCCCGAGGGCACGGTGAGCGAGTCGTTCTTGACGTCCTCGCCGGCGCGGCCGAAGATGGCGTGGAGCAGCTTCTCCTCGGGCGAGAGCTCCGTCTTGGACTTCGGGGAGACCTTGCCGACGAGGATGTCGCCGGGCTCGATGCGGGTACCGACGCGGATCACGCCCTCCTCGTCCAGGTTCCTCAGTTGCCGTTCCGAGACGTTCGGGATGTCGCGGGTGAACTCCTCGCGCCCGAGCTTCGTCTCGCGGACCTCGACCTCGAACTCGTCGATGTGGAGGGAGGTGAAACGGTCGTCCTTGAGGAGGTCCTCGGAGACGAGGATGGCGTCCTCGAAGTTGTATCCGTCCCAGGTCATGAAGGCGACGAGGACGTCGCGGCCGAGGGCCAGCTCGCCCTTCCGCGTCCCCGCCCCGTCGGCCAGGACCTCGCCGGTCTGGACCTTCTGGCCCTCGCGGACGATGGGCGTCTGGTTGAGGCAGGTCCGCTCATTGAGGCCCACGAACTTGCGCAGCGGGTACTCGGTCTCCCATCCGTCGCGGTTGCGGACGACGACCTTGAGAGCGTCGACGTAGAGGACCTCGCCGGCCTCCTCGGCCCGGACGACCATACCCGAGTTCTCCGCCACGGGCTTCTCCATGCCGGTGGCGACGATGGGCGGCTCCGGCACCAGCAGGGGCACCGCCTGCCGCTGCATGTTCGAGCCCATCAGGGCCCGGTTCGCGTCGTCGTGCTCCAGGAACGGGATGAGGCTGGCCGAAACGCCCACGAGCTGCTTCGGGCTGACGTCGATGTACTCGACCTCGTCAACGTCGAGCCGCTCGAAGTCCCCGGCCTTGCGGGCCACGACCTGGTCGGCCGTGATCTTGCCGTTCGACCCCACGGGCACGTCCGCCGGCGCCAGGACGTGCTCGATCTCCTCGTCGGCCCGCATGTAGCGGACCTGGCCGTTGACCTTGCCCTTCTTGACCTCTCGGTATGGCGTCACGAGGAACCCGTACGGGTCCACCGCCGCGTAGATCCCGAGCTGGCTGATCAGGCCGATGTTCGTTCCTTCGGGGGTCTCGACGGGGCAGATGCGGCCGTAGTGGGAGACGTGGACGTCGCGGACCTCGAATCCCGCGCGCTTGCGATTGAGGCCCCCCGGCCCGAGGGCCGAGAGTCGCCGCTCGTTCGCGAGCTGCGCCACCGGGTTCGTCTGGTCCACCACCTGCGAGAGTTCCGAGCGGCCGAAGAAGAACTCGATCGAGCTGGAGACGGACTTCGAGTTGACGAGCGTCCGGGGCGTCAGGTCCTTCGGGTCCTTCAGGCTCATGCGCTCCTGGACGGTGCGGCGAAGCTTCAGGAACCCCTTGCGGACCTCGTCGCCGGCCAGCTCGTCGATCGTGCGGAGGCGGCGGTTGCCGAGGTCGTCGATGTCGTCGGTGTAGCCCTCGCCCCCGCGGAGGCGGAGGATGTAGCGGAGGCACTCGATGAAGTCGACCGGGCGGAGGGTCATCTCCTCCTCGCTCGTCTCGCGGCCGAACTTGCGGTTCAGGCGGAAGCGGCCCACCTTGCCCAGGCGGTAGCGGTTCGCGTCGTAGAACTTCTCCTGGAAGAGCTGCTTGGCCTTGTCGAGGTTCGGCGGGTTGCCGACGCGGAGGCGGCCGTAGATGTAGAGGATGGCCTCCTCGTAGGTCGAGGTCTTGTCCTCGCGGAGGGTGTTGAGGATCAGGGGGTCGCAGTTCGGGTCGGCGACGACTTCGAGCTGTTTCAGGTCGGAGTTGCGGATCGTGTCCCACTTCTCGCCGATCTGCTCGCCGGCCTCGAGGATGGCCTCGCCCGACTCCTTATCGATGACCGCCGAGACGACGTACATGTCCTGGACGGGCGTGCCGGGCTTGACCCGGGAGAGCTTCAGGAGCTTCGTCTCGTAGAAGAGGCGGATGAGGGTCTCGGTGTCGGCGTACTCGGGGTCCATCGACCGGAGGAAGGCCGTCGCCGGAATCTTCGACGACTGGTCGATCCGCATCTGGAGCACGTCTTTCTTGGAGACGTTGATCTCGATCCAGCTTCCGCGCTCCGGGATGATGCGGCAGGAGTGGAGGCGTCGGTCGCCGGATTCGAGCTCCATGGAGAAGTCGACGCCGGGGGAGCGGTGGAGCTGGCTGACGATGACCCGCTCGGCCCCGTTGATGATGAACTCCCCGCCGCCCATCATGATGGGAAGCTCGCCGACGTACACCTCCTCCTCGATCGGCTCCGGGTACGCCTGGCCCGAGAGCCGGACCGTGATCCGGAACGGCCGCCCGTAGGTCAGTCGCAACTGGCGGCACTGGTCGGGGGTATACCGGGGGCGCCCGAGGCGGTAGGAGAGGTAGTCGAGCTGGAGGCTCCCATCGTAGCTGGTGATGGGGAAGACCTCCTGCAGGACGGCCTCCAGGCCGCGCGCCTCGCGGTCCTCGAGGTCCACGCCGAGTTGGAGGAATTCGCGATAGGAGCGGGTCTGGATCTCCACGAGGTCGGGGATCTCGAGGACTTCGCTCACACGTCCAAAGTTCCTATGCTCCATAGGGTTCCCCTGAGTTCGGGTTCCCGGCGTCGGGGCGGGTCTACGGGCCGGCGCGCACGGCATCCGGCCGGGCCTTCCCCCATTATAGGCAGGCGGTCAAGGGCGCGGGCGTAGACCCCGACCGGTCGGCCCTTCGGCCTCCGGTCGCGGTCGCGCGGCGCCGCTCGTCGCTGGGCGCGGTGGGCAATTACTTGAGCTCCACGCTGGCGCCGACCTCTTCGAGCTTCTTCTGGATCTCCTCGGCCTCTTCTTTGGAGACGCCCTCGCGAACGGCCTTCGGGGCGCTCTCGACGAGGTCCTTGGCTTCCTTGAGGCCGAGGCTGGTGATCTCGCGGACGGCCTTGATGACGGGGATCTTCTTGTCGCCGGCCCCGGTGAGGACGACGTCGAAGCTGGTCTTCTCCTCGGCCTCCTCGGCCGCGCCGCCGCCCGCCGCGGGCATGGCCATCATCACGCCGCCGCCCGCCGCCGCTTTGATCCCGTGGACGTCCTCGAGATAGTCCCCGAGTTCCTTGGCCTCCAGAACCGTCAGGACCACGATCTCGTCGCCGAGCTTCGTGATCTTCTCGCTGAAGGTCCTCTCTTCGGTCGCTTCCACCATGTCTGCTGCCTCCGTGTTCGGTGCCTGACCGGCCTTGGGCTCGGTCCAGATTCCCTGAGTCGGTCGCGCGACGGTGCGCGACGGTATACCCTGTGCGGGGGCCTAGGCCCCGCCCTCTTTCTCACCTTCCGGGGCCTCGTCCTTGGCCTCGTCCTCCGGCGTCTTCTCTTGGGCCGGGGCCTCGTCGTCCTTGACCTCGGTCTTGGCCTCGTCCTCCGGCGTCTTCTCTTGGGCCGGGGCCTCGTCGTCCTTGGCCTCGTCCTTGGCCTCGTCGTCCTTGGCCTCGGTCTTGTCCTCGGCGGCCCCTTCGCCCTCGGGGGCATTCTTCTCGTGCTCGCGGACCTGCGAGACGAGCATGGCCGCCGGCCCGATCGCCAGAGCCGCCACCCGGGCCGCCTGGCCCATGGCCCTGCCGACGACCTGGCCGAGGAGTTCCTCGCGGCTGGGCATCTTGGAGAGAGCGTCGATGTCGGCGGGCCGAAGGACCTGCCCGTCGGCGTAGCCGCCCTTGATCTCGAGCGGCCGGATCGCGCGGGCCTCCTCGACGAGGGCCTTGGCGATGGCGACGATCGAGTCGCCGCCCCAGACGAGCGTGCAGGGCCCGTCCAGGAGGTCGGCGGCCCCCTCCAGGCCCACCTCCTTCATGGCCACCGCGCAGAGGCGGTTCTTGACGACCATGGCGTCCAGGCCGCGCTCGCGCAGCACGTTGCGGAACCCGGTCATGTCGTGGACGTCAACGCCCCGGGTGCTGATGACGGCCAGGGTGGTGACGTCCTGGAACCGGGCGGTGTACTGCTCGACCATCTTGGTTTTGATGAAGCGGCTCATCGCGTCGTCTCGCTCTTCTCTGGGCTCGTCCCCGGCGGCCTACAGCCCGAGAGGCAGGCTCTTCAGGTCCACCGGGATGCCGGGGCTCATCGTGGCCGCCAGGACCGCCTTCTGGAAGAAGGTGCCCTTGGCGCCCGCCGGTCGGGCCTTGCGGATATGGTCCACGAAGGCCCGCACGTTCTGGCTGAGCTTCTCGTCCTCGAAGCTGATCTTGCCGACGATGGCGTGGAGGTTCCCGCCGGAGTCGTTGCGATACTCGAGCTTGCCGGCGGCGAATTCTCCGACCAGCTCCGGCACGTTCGGGCCGACGGTGCCCGCCTTGGGGGTGGGCATCTTGCCCTGGGGGCCGAGGGTGCGCCCGAGGCGCGCCACCTTGCTCATCATCTGCGGATGGGCGATGGCCACGTCAAAGTCGGTCCATCCGCCCTGGACCTTCTCGACCAGTTCGTCGCCGCCCGCCTCGATGGCCCCGGCCTCGCGGGCCTCCTCGACCTGCTCCTCGGGGCAGAAGGCGACGACGCGGCGCGTCTTGCCGAGCCCGGCCGGGAGGCTGATCGAGCCGCGCAGGGCCTGGTCGCTCTGGCGAGCGTCGATGCCCAGCTTCAGGTGCAACTCGACCGTCTGGTCGAACTTCGGCCGGGGCAGGCGCTTCAGGAGCTTGATGGCCTCCTCGAGATCATACAGATCGCGCTTGATCTCGCCCCGGGCCAAGCGGAAACGTTTCCCGTGATTCGGCATGCGGTCCTCCGTGGTCCAAGCCCCGTGCCTCGCCGGCGCGGGTCCCACAAAGTGCGTTCGGTTTTACGAATTTACGAAGCGGCGGCGGGTTCGTCCTCGGTCTCGGTCGCGGTCTCGGCGTCGGCCTCGGCGTCGGGCCGGCCCACCGTGACGCCCATGCTCCGGGCCGTCCCCTCGATGATGCGCATGGCGGCCTCGACGGAGGCGGCATTGAGGTCGGCCTTCTTCCTCTCGGCGATCTCGCGGACCTGCGCCGGCGTCACGGAGCCGACCTTCGTCTTGTTGGGCTCGCCGCTGCCGACGGCGATGTTCGCCGCCTGTTTCAGAAGGACCGCCGCGGGCGGGCTTTTCAGAATGAACTCGAAGGAGCGGTCCTGGTAGACGGTGATCTCGACGGGGATCGTCAGGCCCGTCTGCTCGCGCGTCCGGTCGTTGAACTGCTGGACGAACTGGCCGATGTTGACGCCGTGCTGGCCGAGGGCCGGGCCCACCGGCGGCGCGGGGGTGGCCTGCCCGCCGGGGCACTGGAGTTTGATCTTCGCCATCACCTGCTTCGCCATGACAGACTCCGTAAAGGTCGGCCGTCGGGTCGCGTCTAGACCGGCTCGACTTTCCAGTATTCCAGCTCGACCGGGTTGGGCCGCCCGAAGATGTCGACGATCACGCGCACGAGGCCCTTGTCCAGCAGGACCTCGTCGACGGTGCCCTCGCGGTCGGCGAAGGCCCCGTCCTTGATGCGGATCTGGTCGCCGGGGGCGTAGTCGACCTTGAGGCTCGGCTCCTCCTCCTCGCCGCGCTCCACCTCGCCGAGGATCTTGTCGACCTCGTGCGGGGCCATGGGGGTGGGCTTGCCCTCGGTCCCGATGAAGTCCCCCACGCCGCCCGTCTCCCGGATCAGGAACCAGACCTTCTCCGGGACGCTGCCGTCCTCCTCCACGTCCATCTCGACGAAGACGTAGCCGGGGTAGAGCTTGCGCTCCGAGACGCGTCGCTTCCCGGCTTTCATGCTCGAGACCTTCTCGGTCGGCACGAGCACCTGCGTCAGGCGGTCGCCGACGCCCTCGAGCTTGATCTTGCGGTCGAGGGTCTCGCGCACCGTCTCCTCGCGGTTCGACTGCACGCGCAGCACATACCAGTTCTTGGGCATGGCCCCGCTCACCAAAGGTTCAGGACGTTGCCGAACAGATACCTGAGCGACACGTCACAAAGGAAGATGAAGACGGCCAGCAGGACCACCGTGGCGATGACGACGATCGTCGAGCCCACCAGCTCGGCCTTCGAGCTCCACGAGACCTTCTTCATCTCGCTCTCGGTGGCGACGAGGAAATCCACGACCTTCGGCTTGTTGACGCCCAGGAAGGCGATCGTCCCGAGCACCAGAAAGAGCCCCGCCGGGATGCCGTAGACGAGATAGAGCTTGGCGGCCATCGCGTCGGGCAGGTGGCGGCTGAGGATGCCCCAGAGATAATAGCAGAGGGCCAGGTCCACCAGTCCGAGGGCCACGCCGGTGAAAGCCCGGACGTAGCGTCCCTGGTTGGCCTTGTAGATCTGGATGGCCATGGCGACGGCGTTCCTCGCGGAGGCATGGGGTGCGGCGGCCTACGTGGCAGGGGCGGAGGGACTTGAACCCCCAACCGTCGGTTTTGGAGACCGGTGCTCTGCCAATTGAGCTACGCCCCTGTGGACCCCTCTGGTCGGTCCGGGCCCCGCGTCATTTCTTGCGTTCGCGGTGCTCGGTATGCTTGCGTTCCTTCGGGCAATACTTCTTGATCCGCAACTTCGCGTTGCCGCGCGTTTCCATCTGGGTCCGGTAGTTCCGGGCCCCGCAGGAGGTGCATTCCATTGTCACGTATTCGCGCATCACTCACTCCTGAGACGGCGCGGGACGCGCCGACCTCGCCCGGGGCCGGCCCCGCGTCGGGCCGGTCGGACGTCTCGGGCGCCCCGGTGGCTCTCCCGCCGCGCGGCGCGGCAACTTTATTCGATGACCTTCGAGACGACGCCCGCGCCGACCGTCCGGCCGCCCTCGCGGATGGCGAACCGCAGGCCCTGCTCCATGGCGATGGGCGTGTGCAGCTCGGCCTTGATGGAGACGTTGTCGCCGGGCATGCACATCTCGGCCCCGCCCAACAGCTCCACCGATCCGGTCACGTCCGTCGTGCGGAAGTAGAACTGGGGCCGGTAGCCGGTGAAGAACGGCGTGTGCCGCCCGCCCTCCTCCTTCGTCAGGACGTACACCTCGCCCTCGAAGACGGTGTGGGGCGTGATGGAGCCGGGTGCGGCCAGGACCTGGCCCCGCTCCAGCGCGTCCTTCTCCACGCCGCGCAACAGCACGCCGATGTTGTCGCCGGCCTGGCCCTGTTCGAGGGTCTTCTGGAACATCTCCACGCCGGTGACGGTGGTCTTTTGCGTCTCGCGGATGCCCACGATCTCGATCTGGTCCCCCACCTTCACCACGCCGCGCTCCACACGGCCCGTCCCCACCGTGCCCCGGCCCTTGATCGAGAAGACGTCCTCGACGGGCATCAGGAACGGCCGGTCGACCTCGCGCTCGGGAAGCGGGACGTAGCCGTCCATGGCCTCGAGCAGCTCGAGGATGGGCTTGCAAACGTCGTCGTCGATGCTCTCGGCGCTGATGGCCGGCAGGGCCGCCCCCCGGATGATCGGCGTGTCGTCGCCCGGGAACTCGTACTTCGACAGCAGCTCCCGCACCTCCATGTCCACCAGTTCCAGCAGCTCCTCGTCGTCCACCAGGTCGCACTTGTTGAGGAAGACGATGATGCGCGGCACGCCGACCTGGCGAGCCAGGAGGATGTGCTCGCGGGTCTGGGGCATGGGCCCGTCGGCCGCCGAGACGACCAGGATCGCCCCGTCCATCTGGGCGGCGCCGGTGATCATGTTCTTGACGTAGTCGGCATGGCCCGGGCAGTCCACGTGGGCGTAGTGCCGGTTCTCCGTCTCGTACTCGACGTGGGCGGTCGCGATGGTCAGAATCTTCGTCTCGTCGCGCCGGCCCTGGCTCTCGGACGCCTTGGCGATGTCGTCGTACGCCTTGTACTTCGACAGGCCCTTCAGCTCCATGACCTTCGTCATGGCCGCCGTCAGCGTGGTCTTGCCGTGGTCGACATGCCCGATCGTGCCCACGTTCACATGGGGCTTCGTTCGCTGGAAAACTTCCTTGGCCATGGCCCTGATTGCCTCCGCTCTAAGAAGGTCCCGTTCCGGAGCGACCCGGAACTCTGTTCACCCGCCCGTTCCCCTCGAGACGAAAAATGGAGCTGCTGACGGGATTTGAACCCGTGACCTCGTCCTTACCAAGGACGCGCTCTACCGGCTGAGCTACAGCAGCCTCCGCACTCCCCGGCCGACTGCTCGCCCGGGACCAAGCCCAAGGCGCACAAACCTCCCAGCCAGAGAAACTCCATATATTACGCGCCCGCGCGGGCCTGTCAAAGGAAAAACCGACGAGCCGGCCGCCTTTTTGGCCGGGCCTTCTCTGGAGCGGGCGATGGGAATCGAACCCACATGACCGGCTTGGAAGGCCGGAGCTCTACCATTGAGCTACGCCCGCGGGCAGTAGGCCGAAGGCACGCCGGGACCGCCCCTCCGTCCCCGGGTCCCGCGTCCCGTCGGCCCTGTCGTCAACAATAATGGTGGGCAGGGGAGGATTCGAACCTCCGAAGGCTGAGCCGGCAGATTTACAGTCTGCTCCCTTTGACCGCTCGGGCACCTACCCACGCTGGAGCTGGCGGAGAGATTCGAACTCTCGACCCCCCGCTTACAAGGCGGGCGCTCTACCGCTGAGCTACGCCAGCCTCCTTCGGCTCCAGTCCCCACAGGCCCGCGAACCGCCTACCCCGGCCGCCCGGCCCGCTCAAGGCCCCTTACTATACGCGAAATCCGCCCCGGTTCAAGTCCCCGTTTGCCCAAATCGCTCGCCCGCCGCCCCCCCCGGCCGGGCGCTGTGGTAAGCCGGGTCATCCATGGCCGAACCCCGGCCCGGGACGGACGACCAATGCGCATTCAACCGGTAACGGGGCGAGCCCTGGACCTCTCCGTCCCCACCTCTCCCACACCGCCTCCACCGGCACCGAAACCCGCTTCTCCGCAAACGCCACCGTCTCGCGGCCGCGATGGCGGAGGCGAGGGCGCGGAGGCCGCGAAGCGCGCGGCGGGCAACGGAGGCCCCGGGCCGGACCTCCACCCCCGTCAACGCGCCCGAGGGGGCTTCCTGGACGACAAGCGCGCCCCGGACGCCGCCCGGCCGGTTCCCGACCGCCGGAAACCCCTCAAGTCCCTGGAGAATCTTCCGAGAATTTGCTTGACGAACGTCCGATAAAGTGGTTTTTACAGAGTGTCAAAACCACTTCCGGTCCCCGACGCCGAAACTCCCGGCGACCGGGCGAACCGATGCGCAGCACGTGGGGGCAGGTCATGACCGAACGCGACCGGCACGGCGCAGGTGGCGGATACGGGGCCGGACCGTACGGCGCCCCGCCGCCCAAGCTCTACCGGGCTACCGAAATCGCCGACCACCTCGGCGTCACGCGGCAAACCATTCATAATTGGGCCACCATCGGGCTCATCACCGAACAGATCCGCACCCCCGGCGGGCAGAAGCTTTACGATGAATCGGTCTTCGCCGTGCTCGACCGCATCCGGCGGCTCAAGGCCCGCCATCGTCTCGCCGAGATTCGCCGCATCCTCGAGGCCGAAGCCGCCGCCCCCTCGCCCCGCCGCCACGACCCCAACCGGGAGACCGAGCCGCCGCGATGACCGACCCCGCCGCCCATCCCGACGCCGCCGGCTCGCCGCCGACGGGTGCGCCTATCCCGGAATCTCCGCGCGACGATGCCCGCGCCGAATTCCAGGCCCCCTCCCCCGGCGCTTCCGACGGGCCCATCCGCCGCGTCCTGCGCGACATGCGGCCGCGGGCCCGGGTGCTGGCCATCGTCAGCGGCAAGGGCGGGGTGGGCAAGACGAACCTCGCGGTCAACCTCGCGCTGGCCCTCGCGGCGGGGGGCCGGCGGGTGCTCCTGGTGGACGCGGACTTCGGATTGGCGAACGTCGATTTACTCCTGGGACGGCGTCCCCGGGGCGATCTGGGCCACGTTCTGGCCGGGCGGCTCCCGCTCGAAGCGGTCGTCCAGGAGGGCCCCGCGGGCGTGCGATGGATTCCCGGAGCCGGCCACATGCCGGCCCTCGCGCGTCTGGCCGCGGGCCGCCGCGAGACCCTCATTGAGGGGCTCGAGGCCCTCGAGACGCAGCACGACCTGGTGCTGCTCGACGCCCCCGCGGGCATCGGCATGGGCGTCCTGAACCTCGCGCGGCAGGCCGACGAGCTCCTCCTGGTCACCACTCCGGAGCCCACCGCCATGATGGACGCCTACGCCACCTTGAAGGCCGTCGCCGCCACCGGGGCCGAGTCGGTGGGCCAAGTGCGGCTGGTCGTCAACATGGTCACCCACCGGCGGGAGGCCCAGCGCGTCCATCGCCGCATCGGGGACGTGGCCGGCCGCTTCCTTGGCATACCCGTCGAGATGCTGGGATACGTATTTTGCGACGGCCACGTCACGCGGGCCGTCCAGCGCCAGGAACCGCTCCTTCTGGCCTTCCCGCACAGCCAGGCGGCGTGGTGCATCAAGCGGCTCGCATCGGGGGTCCTGGATAGCACGAAGGCCGGGATGCGGCCGCGGTTCGGCTTCTTCCGGCGGCTGGCGCGGCTCTTTGCCGCCGGCTAGGGAAACACAACGGGTAGGGGTATACGGAAAGGACGTCGCCCATGGCTCGTGGTTCCGACGGCTTTCGCACCTGGCAGCCCACCCTTCACCTCTCGCCCGAGGACCTGGAGGCGACGTGGCAGAACTTCCGCGCCACCGGCGACGTCGCGGCCCGCAACCGACTGACGGAGCACTACCTGCACCTCGTAAAATACAACTCCGACCGCGTCTACGCCAAGCTCCCCGACGAGGTCGAGCTGGACGACCTGGTCAGCGCCGGATGCGACGGCCTGCGCGACGCACTAACGAACTTCGACCCCCAGCGAGGCGTCAAGTTCGAGACGTACTGTGCGACACGTATTCGCGGGTCGATTCTGGACTCCCTGCGGCACAGCGACTGGGTGCCGCGCCTCGTGCGGGCCCGGGCGAGCCGCCTCAACGAGGCCCGGTTTCGCCTCGAAGCGGAGCTCGGCCGGTCGCCCACGGAACACGAGCTAGCGGCCCACATGGGCCTCTCGGCGGCCGAATTCGACAAGTTGGCGCGGGACGCCCACGCCGTCGGGATGGTCAGCCTCAGCCGCAACTACCGCGACGCCGACTCGAGCCGCGAGATGCGCGAGGGCGACCTCGTGCCCGACCCGCGGAGCGAGGGCCCCCTCGAAGCCCTGCACGAGAACGACGTGCGGCGCCTGGTGACCAAGGGCATGTCGAAGAACGAGCGGCTTATCCTCTTGCTTTATTATTATGAGAGCATGACGATGAAGGAGATCGGGGCGACGCTCGACCTCTCCGAGAGCCGCGTCAGCCAGATGCATACGGCGATCATCGACCGTCTCCAGCACACCCTCGCCGGCCGCGAGGCCGACTTCGCCGCGCCCGAGATTTGACCTCCCCCTCGCCCCCTCCCCCGCGCGCGTGAACCCCGGCAGGATCGGACGCGTTTCGAGAAACCGCTCTTTGCTCCGCCGGGGCGGGTTCTTCTGCACGTCTCGATCCTGCACCGGGGTAGGCCGTCGCGCCACTCCCCTCTCGCGGAACGGCGTGAAATATCCGGACTGAAATACCAACGCCCCCGGCGGGGCCGAACGGTAGACGGCCCGCCGGATGACGGCGGACTGAACGGCAACGGCCCTCAGGGCCCTTGCTGGTCGCTCGACGGGGGGCCGCCCTTGGGGTGGAGCTTCTCGTGGACGTACTGCTCGAAGGTGGGGAGGCCCGCCTCGGCCCAGCGGCGCTCGATGCGGACCTTGAGTTCCGTGTTGGCTTCGACGACCGCCCGAAGGGCCTCCGACGCGTCCTCGCCCTCGGCGACGAGGAGCATCCGGTCGTGGCTGTCGACGGAGAGGACCCAGTCGCCCGAGTCGGGGACGCGGTCGAGGGCCAGCTTCATGTGCGGATAGGCCCGATTCCCCAGCCGCAGCCGAACGTGCCGCCCCGCCTCCGGCGCTACGTCCGTCGGCGTCCGCTCGAACGCCTCCCCCCGCGCGACCTCGGCGACCGTCGCGCCCTCGGGCCACTCGAGCCGCCCCTCGACGACGCCCGGCAGGGGGGCCCCGCCGTAGGCCTCCTCGAGGTAGAGGGCCACGGCCTCCTGGAGCACGGCGCGGGGCATGTCCTCAAGTCTCATCGGGCGGCGGCTCGTCTTCCTTGGCCAGGGCGTCCACCTCCGGCAGGACAAACTCCTTGGCGAGGATTTTGAGGGTGCTCGCGAGCGGCACGGCGGCGATCATGCCCAGGAGGCCCAGCAGCTCGTACCCCAGGAGCAGGGCCACCGTCAGCGTCACGGGATGGAGGCCCACGGCCTTGCCCTGGATGACGGGCGTGAGGATCCAGCCCTCCAGCCCCTGCACGCCGAAGTACACGGCCACGACGCCGACCATGAGCCACCCGCTCCCCGCGTCGAACCACGCGACGAGCAGCGCCGGCACGAGCCCCACGAAGATCGGCAGGAACGGGACGATGCCCGCGAGGCCCGTCGCGACGCCCAGGAGGTACCAGTACGGCACGCCCAGCAACGCCAAGCCCAGAGCCGTCAGGCCGCCGACGATCAGGCACACCACGAGCCGCCCCCGGAGAAACGCCGCCACCGCCGCGTCGATCTTCCGCATGACGTCGACGATCCGCCCTTTGTGCCGCGCGGGAAGATGGTCGCGCGCGTGGCGAACCATGCGGTCGAAGTTCAGGAGGAGGAAGAAGAGGTAGAAGGCCGTCAGGGCCGCCGCGACGAGGAAGCCCTGGAGGCTCCAGAGGAACTTGAGAATCTCGCCTCCGGCGCGCCGGAGGGTGCCGAGGACCTGCTTGACGAAGCTCTGGCCGGCGTCGGGCGCGGCTTGGAGCGAGGCGAGGGCCCGGTCGATCCAGGTCTCCTCGCCCGCCTCGATGCGGTCGGCCAAGGCCCGGACCTCGCGCCGAAGGGCCGCCAGGTAGCCCCGGTCCCATTCGCCGTCGCCGCTCAAGTCGAGGTAGGCCTCGCCCTCCTCGGTCGTGCGGACATGGGGGCCCGTCTCGCCCTCCTCGGCCGCCGGCTCCCCCACCACCGACACGCCGAACATGTAGAGCTGATTCAAAAGGGGCGGCACGGCCACCAGCAGGATGATTACGGTCACCCCCAGCACCACGACGAACATGGCGGTGGCCATGACGGCGCGCGGCATCTTGTGGCGGACGCCCCACTGCATGACGGGGTTCAGGATGTAGGCGAGGGCCAGGGCCACGGCCAGCGGCGTGAAAATCGCTTCATACGTAAAGATCACGATCAGGGCCAGGAGGGCCACCGACCCCAGGATGGCCGTCCGCCGCCACCGCGCCCACGTCTCGTGCGCCTCAGGCGCCATCGCCCTCTCCCCCTTCCACCAGCTCGATCCGGAACCCCCGGTCGAACGCCTCGGCGAAGTCGTAGACGTCGGCGAAATCGTCGCGGCGGTCCTCGTCGGTCTTGCGAAGCAGACCCACCTCGACCATGTTGAAGACGATCTCGCCGATGTCGGCGGTCGCCCGGATACCCCACGCTTCGAGCACCGTCCGCGCGAGCCGCCCGAACTGCTCGAGCGCGTACGCCCCGAGGCCCTCCGAAAGCTCCCGCCCCGTCACGTGTCCGGAGCGCCCCGCGTGCTCGACCGTGTAGGCGAGGGCCTCGGAGACGAAGGCGTACGCCTCGGGCGCGTAGCGGGCGTCGCGCTCGAGAATCTCGGCGACGAGCTGGTCGGGCGTCTTGCGGCGTTCAGGCTCCGGCATCGGTCTCGCCCGTTTCGGCCGCGTGGGCGGCCTGCTCGGCCCGCGTGGCCTCGATCATGGCCGCGTACGCGTCCGGGTCGACGCGCTCGGCGATCCGCTCGTAGTCCCCGATCGCCCGGTCCTCGACCCTCTCCTCGAGATTTGTAAACGTCGGCACGTCCGTCCCCAGCAGCCGCCCCACCTTCTCGGCGTAGCTCGGCACGATGGGCCCGAGGTACGCCGCCAGCACGCGGACGCCGTTCAGGACCGCCGTCAGGACCGTGCGGGCCCGCTCCGGGTCGGTCTTGGCGGTTTCCCAGGGCTTCTCCCGCTCCATGTAGCGGTTGAGAGCGTCGGCCCGGCCGGTGAGGATGCGGACGGCGGCGGCGTAGTCGGTGGCCTCGAACCGGCGGCCGAGGTCGTCGGCGACGGCCCGCGTCTCCTCCACCAGCGTCCGCCCCGCCTCGTCCATCCGCCCCAGCCGGTTCTCCAGCCGCCGGGCCAGGAGTCCTGCCGCCCGGCTCGGGAGGTTCGCGAAGTTGCCCACGAGGTCGGCGTTGACGCGGTTGACGAAATCGGCGCTCGAGAGGTCGACGTCGTCGATGCCGGGGCCCAGCTTCGCGGCGTAGTAGTAGCGGAGGAACTGGGGATCGAGATAATCGAGATACGTGCGCGCGTTGACGAAGGTCCCGCGGCTCTTCGACATCTTCTTCCCGTCGACCGTCAGGAACCCGTGCACGAAGATGCGCCGCGGCATGCGGAAACCCGCCCCCGCCAGCATCGCCGGCCAGAAGAGCGTGTGGAAGTAGAGGATGTCCTTGCCGATGAAGTGGACGATCTCGGCCCCCTCCTCGACCCAGTACGCCTCCATCCGCCGCCCGTGCTCGGCGCACCACTTCGCGGTCGAGGCGATATAACCGATGGGCGCGTCCCACCATACATAGAAGTACTTATCCCTCTCGCCGGGAATCAGGAAGCCCACGTACGGGGCGTCGCGCGTGATGTCCCAGTCCTGCAGGCCCGCCTCGAACCATTCCGCCAGCTTCGCCACCACGTGCGGGTGCAGGTGCTCCGGCCCGACCCACTCGCGCAGCATCGCCGTGAAGTCCGAGAGCCTGAAGAAGTAGTGCTGTGAGGGCCGGAACGTGATCGGCGAATCGTCCATCGCCGTCCGCGGATTCACCAACTCCGCCGGCCCGTACACCGCCCCGCACGCCTCGCACGAGTCGCCGTACTGGTCCTCGGCCGCGCACCGCGGACACGTGCCCCGCACGTACCGGTCCGGCAGGAACATGCCGAGGCTCTCCGAGTACGCCTGGCGGACGGTGCGGCGGGCGATGTGGCCGGCCTCGCGGTTCCGCTCGAAGAACTGCTCCGCCAGCGCCCGGTTCTCCGGGGCGTTCGTCGAGTAGAAATGGTCGAAGCCCACGTCGAACGCCGCGAAGTCCCGCTGGTGCTCCTCGTGGTAGCGGGCCATGATCGCCTCGGGAGCGACGCCCTCCCGCTGGGCCCGCAGCATGATCGGCGTGCCGTGCGTGTCGTCGGCGCACATGTACCGGCAATCCTGCCCGCACGACTTCCGGTACCGAGCCCAGATGTCGGCCTGGATATATTCGACGAGGTGCCCGATGTGAATGGGCCCGTTCGCGTACGGAAGCGCCGCCGTCAGCAAAACGTGTCGGGTCATGGGTGTCCTTGACGCCTGGTGGCACGCGGGGGGACACGGGCCGCTCGTCTGCCCGCGCTCCTCCTCGCCCGGTCCTGTCCCGCCGAAGGGAAAGGAGAAAAAAGCATCTCAGCCTCCCGAACTCGGGCCGGCCCCTCCCCCGCTGGAGCCCTTCCCGCCGTCGCCCTTCGATTTCTTGCGGCGGCGTCCGCGGGGCCGACGGCGGCGACGCGATCGGTTCTTCCCGCTCTTGGCGTCGTCCTTCTTCGGCTCCTCGGGCTTCGTCTCGGTCGTCGCCGGGGCCTTCGAGCGGTCGGCGGACCGGCCCCGCCCCGCCGCGGCCTCCGGACGCTCGCGCTTGACCTCGTCGGGGTTCACGTCGCGCTCGAGGATCGTCTCGACGGGCACGTTCACGCGGACCCCGCCCTCCAGGATGACCCCGGCCATCTGCGAGACGACGTCCGCGTCCACCACCTTGCCCAGCCCCTCGTGCGTCAGGACGTAGGTGTTGCGACGGGGGAGCGACTTCTTAAGCTCCTGATACGTCGCCTGCTCGAACCGGAGACAGCACATCAGCCGCCCGCAGTGCCCGCTGATCTTCGCCGGGTCCAGCGTCGCCTTCTGCACCTTCGCCATCTTCATCGAGACCGGCGCCAGGTCCTTCATGAACGCGCGGCAGCAGAGGGGCCGGCCGCATCGCTCGTAGTCGCCCAGCAGCCGCGCCTCGTCCCGCACCCCGATCTGCCGCATCTCGATCCGCGTCTGGAACTCGTGGGCCAAGTCCCGCACGAGGGCCCGAAAATCCACCCGCGATTCCGCCACGAAGTAGAAGATGATCCGGTCGCCCCCGAAGAGGTGCTCCACCATGACGAGCTTCATCGGAAGCTGGCGCGCCTCGATCCTCTCGCGGCAAAAGGCCAGCTTGCGGTCCGCGCCGTCGATCAGGTGCCGCTCGTCCACAATGTCCGCGTGGGTCACGGGACGCAACACTTCGCCGACCCGCCGCTGCGGGACCGTGTCGAAGGATTCCTTGCGGCAGCAGAAGCCGACCACGGTGCCCATCTCCATGCCGCGATCGCTCTTGATGACGACCCGGCGGCCGCACCGCAGCTCCTCGTTGCCGCCCTTGGAGAAGCGGCCGAGCTGGCCCATGGACCCGTATCGCACGAGGACGGTGTTCGGGGCCTCCTCGGCCGTCTCGGCGGCCTGAGCCGGGGCCTCGGTCGTCGCGGCCTCGTTCGCCTCGGCGGCCTGAGCCGGGGCCTCGTTCGCCTCCGCCTCGGCCGACGTCGCCTCCGCCGCCGCCTCGCCCTTCGGTTCCTCGCTCTCGGGCGCCGCGTCTTTCTCTTGGTCCGCCAAAACCGACCTCCCACCGGCCCGTGGGCCGGATATGGACAAGAAGTTCAAGACCGATGGATTATAGCGACGTGGAAGAGGGCCTTCAACCGGATACCGGCCCAGTGGCTGGCGGACGAGGCCTTCGAGAAGTTCCTTGAGCGCATCGAAGACCTGCCGGAACCGAAGAAGGCCCGCGACGCGCTGTCACGCGTTGCCTGGAACGCCCGGCTCGGACGCCTCACCCTGCGTGCTGAGTCTCACAAACTCCTGACACATCGCATCGAGGGCTTCCTGGCTGTGGCCGGCTCCGGCGCGATCGCCGTACGCCTTGG
>CAYWVR010000007.1:19275-118955 GCA_964461715.1 uncultured Anaerolineales bacterium | reverse complement strand
CGACGCAGCGGGTGTCTTGCGCGCTCAGACGCGTTCGGAGCAAGGAACGCTCCTGCGTCATCCAACGTCCAATCCGCCGCAATCGGGGCGCAAGCGGCCCAGCGAAACGGGCCTCCTGGCGAAACCGCGGCCCAATCATCCCCGGCGGGCTTCGCGAGAACCCCCCTCTCCCAAACGCAACATAACATATATTATCGGACCGTGCGGAGAGCCGGCCCTCACAAGTGGGTAGGCGGCAGAATGGGGAGCCGGATGGGTTTTCGGCGATTCTGCGGGCTTGGGTGGGCCTTGGGCGCTTTGAGGGTCGGCGCGTTACGAGCTCACGACATCTTGGGCACCCCTGGCCCTCGGGCCCGTTTCGCCGCCCCGCTTGCGGAGCGCTTTCGCGCGAGGAGCGTGGGCAGGTCATCCAAAGCCCAAGCCGATGAACTCCGGCCGCAACCGCCCCGGCGAAACGTGGCCATTGGGCGATCGAAGGCCCTCCGCACCGGCAGGTCGCGGGCGCGCCGGGGCCTACTCGCCGAGCAGGTCGTCGTCGGAGAGGCGGAGGACGTCGCCTTCGTTCTGGCTTTCCTTGCCGCCCTCGGCCTTCTTCTTCTCGCCACCGGCCATGCGCTCGAGGGAGGAGAAGATGTCGTCCTCTCCGCCGCGCGGCTTGGCGGGCGGCTTCGTGGGGGGTTTATCACCCGTGGGCTTGGGGGCGGGCGCCGGTTTCGCGGGGGCCGGCTCGGCCTGAGGCGCGGCCTCGGGGGCCGGGGCGGCCTCCGGTTTCGGGTCGGCGGGCGTCCGGTTGCCGTCGATCTCGACGAGGAACGTGAGGGGGCCGATCTGGACTTCGTCGCCGGGATGGAGCTCGGTCTCGGTGATCTTCTCGCCGTTGACGAGCGTGCCGTTGGCGGATTCCTTGTCGCGAAGGCGAAGCGCGTTCTCCTCGTGGACGAACTCGCAATGATTCCGCGAGACCCGGGTAGACGCGATGATAACGTCGCTGTCCTCGGCTCGGCCGACGGCGACCGTGCCGGCCGGCACGTCGACCTGTTTGCCCTTGGGATTGCCCTTGATGAGGTGAAGTTTGACGTCCATGCGATTCGCCTCCGAGTTCGGTGGCCGGACCTTCGCGAGTTCACGGGAGGTTAGCACACGCCGTGGCGTCAATCAACACAAAATGCGCCTCCGTTGAGCGGAAGCCCGTCGCCCGGCCCGCCGTCGAACCCGCGGCCTTTCTTAGCCCTTAAGCGGGGCCCGGATTGAGTCGATATGCCTGCGGCTCCCGGGCCGTCGGGTACGGCGGCGCGCCGGGAGAGACGGGAGAGGCACTTGAGGAATCCGCGAGATGAGGTCCGGACGTATGCGAGCGGCGGGAAAATCCGGCAAAATCGGGGGGTGTCGTGCAGGGCCTGCCCCCCGGGACCGGTCCCACTCCCCTGCCCCGCGCGCCGGGCCTTCTTCTGTAAGATACTGCAACACAAGGACTTACAGAGATTTTGCCGCGCGGCCGGGCCGAGGCCCGTTGCGGGGCGAGCGGCCGTTTGACAGCGGTAGCGTCGCACGTAAGCTTGGCATGATGGGCTATCCAGGCCATTTGGGGACAGGTTGTACCCTTGGCCGGGGCCGCTGATGAGAGGGACTTCGCATGGCGCGTCGTAAGAAATCCGTGCTTCCCATCGGGATTCACATGGGGCTGGAGTCGGCCCACATGGTGCAACTCGAGCAGGCTGAGATGGGCCTTCGGCTCGTCTCGAAGGCTCGGTTCCAGTTTCCGCCGGTTCCGGATACCGAGGCCGAGCCCTCCAACGGTCTGCCCAGCCCCCAGCGCCGCCAGCTCATCGAGGCCCGTCTCGACGATGCCCGCCAGTCGGTCCGTCACACGCTCGCCAGCGACGGTTTCCGCGGCAAGGAGGCCGTCATCAGCCTGCCCGAGGACTACGTCGTCATCCAGCACCTTCGGATGGCCCCCATGCAGCCGGAGGAGCTTCAGAGCGCCCTGCCCTGGGAGCTTCAGGGCAAGCTGTCGTTCGACCCGCGGGCGGCCGTGGTCCGCCACATCGTCGTGGGGGCCGTCTCGGAGAACAACGAGACGAAGCAGGACGTCATCGTTCTGGCCGCTGTCCGCGCGACTGTGGAAAAACACGTTCTGGCCATGGAGAAGCTGGGCCTGGAGGTGATCGGGGTGGGCGTCGAGCCGTGTGCGATGGGCTACGCCTACGCCTACGGCTCGACGCACGGCCCGCAGACGCAGGAGGGGCCGGAGAGCCTGATGCTGGTCCTGCTGGGGGCCTCGACGACGCACGTCTCGATCGTGCGGGGCATGGAGACGCAGTTTGTCAAGGACGTGGATCTGGGGACGACGCACCTGGCCCGGGCGATGGCCCGCGAGCTGAGCGTCTCCTCGGAGGAGGCGAGCGGGATGCGGGCCCGGTGGCGCGACGCCGCTCCCGAGAACCGGCCCCACGCCACCGAGGAGGCCGTCAAGGCTTACACCGCCATCCGCTGGGACCTGGGGCCGCTGGTGGACGAGTTGGAGTCGTGCATGCGGTACCACTCGTCGCTGGGCCGCGGGGCCCACGTTAGTCGCGTCGTTTTCCTCGGCCCGGAGGCCCGCGACCGGGCCCTGGTGAAGGTGCTGGGGGCCAGTTTGCGGGTCCCGTGCGAAGTGGGCCACCCCCTGGCCGCCGTCCTTGAGGACGACGGCGAGGCGGAGGCGGAGCCGGAGCTGTCGGTGGCGGCGGGTCTGAGCCTCTTCACTGCCGCCTGACCTTGAGAGGATGACCGGATGCAGAAAGTCATCAATTTCCTGCCGCACGATTACATGGAGCGGCGCAGCCGCCGCCATGCGAACATCGTGTGCCTGGTCATCGGCGGCGGGGCCGTCCTGGTGATGGGCGCGCTGGTGGGCTTCACGTTCCTGCGGACGTTCAGCATCAAGGCGATGCGGGCCGTCGTCGAGCAGCAGTACCAGGAGGCGGCCAAGCAGATCGAGACGCTGACGACCTTGGAGGAGCGGAAGGAGGGCCTGCTGAGGAAGGTGGAGCTGAGCGCGAACCTGCTGGAGCGGGTCCCGCGGAGCCACGTCCTGGCGCGCCTGACGAACCTCCTACCCCCGAACACGTCGATCCAGGTCCTGACGATGGCCACGGACCAGCGGGAGGTGCCGGTCAAGCCGGACCCGGCCACCGACTCCGCCCGGGACAAGACCAAGGCCAAGCAGGCCCCGCGCAAGGGTCCGCCGCCCACGGTCCTCGTGACCGAGGTGCAGTTCAAGCTGCACGGGCTGGCGGAGACGGACGTGCAGGTGGCCGAGTACATCGGCCGCTTGAGCGCCGACCCGTTCTTCGAGGAGCTGAACCTGAAGTTCAGCGAGGCGTTCGCCTTCAAGGAAGGGGTGCCGCTCAGGCGGTTCGAGATCGTGTTCCTCCTGAGTGAGGAGGCCGAGAAGCTGCTCGAGAAGATGCCGGAGACGGGGACGCCCCGTCTCGTCCCGAGCGCGGGGTTAAAGACGGGAGGTGACTCGTGAGCGGTTCGCTGCGCATCCTTCTGACGGTCGTGCTCTTCGCAGGAGCGACGGCGGGGGTGGTGTTCGGCGTCGTCAAGCCCATGCGCGAGCAGATGAAGGGCGACCGGGCGGCGATCGCGGAGCGGCGGACCCAGCTCACGAAGCTCGGCCGCGTCGCCCGGCGCATCACCGACCTCCAGGCCGAGATCGAGCGCCTCGAGGAGGCCTTGGCTTTCTTCGAGAACCGGCTGCCCGAGCAGCGCGAGATCGAGGTCATCCTGCGGGAGGTCTGGCTCATCGCCGAGGCCCGAACCCTCTCGCCGCGCAGCATCCGCACCAAGAAGCCGATCGAGCTGCCGCGCTGCAACTCGCAGCCGATCTCGCTGACGCTCGAAGGGCCGTTCGAGGGGTTCTACGACTTTCTCCTCGGCCTCGAACGCTTGCCGCGCATCACCAAGGTGCGCGAGATGCAGATCCAACGGTCGTCGGCAGGCGACGGCCTGGTGCAGGTGGACCTTCTCATGGACATCTTTTTCGAGAAGACGCAATGAGCCCAGAACAGGCATTCCGCATCCCGGAAGCGGGCGAGCCTCCGCCCAAGAGCCACGATCAAGCCGACTTGGCCGCCGCCGTCAAGGGTGGGGGCTTCCAGGACAAGAAGAAGGTGCTGATCCTGGGTGTCCTGCTGCTCGTGGGCGTGGCCGTCGTGGGGTACCAGTTCCTGGGCGGCCAGGGCCCTAAGAAGGCCGCCGCCGTCACGATGGCCCCGTCGTCGACCACGCCGGCCTCGGTCATGCACAGCGAGGTCGAATCGGTGCTCGCGCGCCTCGAAGGCCAAAGCGCCGGCCCCGAGGCCCAGGACCTCTCGGTCCTGCGTGTCGAGCAGCTCGTCAAGCAGTTCGACGGGTACATCCGCGAGCGCCAGCTGCCGCTGGCGGCCCTGGCGACGAACCCGTTCAAACTGAAGCTGTCGCCGACGGTGGTGGTCCGGGAGCAGCAGATCAAGGAGGACCAGGAGGCGGCCGCCGCCTCCGAGGCCCTGCGGACCCAACAGCTCCGCGATGCCGCCTCCCAGCTGACCCTGGGCAGCGTCCTGGTGGGCCCGTCGAAGCGGATGGCCGTCATCAACGGCGAGGTCTACGAGCTGGGCGAGAGGGTCGCGGGTTTCACGGTGACCGATATCCAGCCCGAGCAGGTGCAGCTGGAGGCGAACGGCATCGAGGTGGACCTGGAGATTGTACGCAAGTATCGCATTGCCCCGTGACCTGGAAAGAGTGCCCATGAGCTCGGACGTGACGGAACTGGACCGGCCTTCGGACGCCGACGCGCCGCTGGAGCGCGCCGACGCGCCTCCCGCGGACGCCGACGCGCCTCCCGCGGACGACGACGCGCCTCGCCCCGGGGGCGCCGAGACGGCCGTCATCTCGACCGGCACCCGCCCGCGGATGGGCGACCTGCTGGTCGAGCGCGGCATCGTAACGCGGGCCCAATTGGAGGAATGCCTGGCGCTCCAGAAGTCGAGCATCGGCGAGCGGCTCGGCCAGATTCTCGTCCGCAAGGGCTACGCCAAGGAAGAGGCCGTCATGGCCTGCCTCGCGCAGGAGTACGGCCTCGATTTCGTCCACGTCAGCCAGCTCGACATCCCCCCGAACGTTCTCGAGATGCTTCCGGCGGACTTCTGCCGGCGGCACAAGGTGCTCGTCACCGACGCCGACGACGAGCACGGCACGGCCCTGGTGGCGACGGCCGACCCGGCGAACGTCTTCCTGCTGGACGAGCTGAGGCGGCGGCTGGGGCGGCGCGTGCGGCTGGCCGTGGCCACCGTCACGGAGCTGAGCAAGGCCATCGACGAGGTTTTCGCCGGGGTGGACGAGTTTCCCCTGGACGACCTCATCCGCGACATCGCCGACGACGCCGTCGAGGTCGTGGAGGAGGACGACGACGAGATCGGCGACCTGGCGAAGGTCGCGGGCGAGTCGCCCGTCATCCGCCTGGCCAACTATCTCATCTGCAACGCCGTCAAGGAGGGGGCCAGCGACATCCACATCGAGCCGGGCGAGAAGAAGATGCGCGTCCGCTACCGCATCGACGGCATCCTCTTCGAGGTCATGAGCCCCCCGCAGACCATGCACCCGGCTCTCGTCTCGCGCCTCAAGATCATGGCCAACCTCGACATTTCGGAGCGCCGGCTGCCCCAGGACGGACGCATCCGGGCCATCGTCCGGAACCGCTACGTCGACTTCCGCATCAACACCCTGCCCACGACCCAGGGCGAGAAGGCCGTCATCCGGATCCTCGACAACCGGTCCATCCTTATCGGCCTCGAGCGCCTCGGCTTCGAGCAGGACCACCTCCGGGTCTTCAAGGAGCAGATCGCCCGACCCCACGGCATCATCCTCGTGACCGGCCCCACCGGCTCGGGCAAGACGACGACCCTCTACTCCGCCCTCCTGACCCTCAACGGCAACGAGACGAACATCTCGACCACCGAGGACCCGGTCGAGTACTTCCTCGGCTTCGCCAACCAGGTCCAGGTGAACGAGCGGATCGGGTTCACGTTCGCGAGCGCCCTCCGGGCCCTCCTCCGCCAGGACCCCGACATCATCATGGTGGGCGAGATTCGCGACGAGGAGACGGCCCGCATCAGCGTCCAGGCGGCCCTGACCGGCCATCTCGTCCTCTCGACGCTCCATACGAACGACGCGCCGTCCTCGATCACGCGCCTCATCAACATCGGCATCGAGCCGTACCTCATCAGCGCCAGCGTCAACGCCGTCCTCGCCCAGCGACTCGTCCGGCGCATCTGCGACCAGTGCCGCGAGCCCATGGAGTTCAACGACGACGTCCGCAAGGCTCTCGCACGCCACGAGATCGAGATCGACGAGCTCTTCCACGGCAAGGGCTGCGACCATTGCCGCGGCACGGGCTACAGTGGCCGGTGCGGCATCTACGAGGTGCTCGAGCTCGACGACGCCTTCCGCGACCTGGTGGCCACCAGCCCCAGCGTCACCGACCTCCGCCGCTACTGTAAGGACCGGGGCATGGTGTCGCTGCGCGAGGATGGTCTCCGCAAGCTCCGCAAGGGTATGACGACCCTCGAGGAGGTCTTGCGGGTAACCGACAGCATGTAGGGAGACGCCCCGTGAGTCGGATCATGGACCTGATGCGCAAGGCCGTCGACGGCCATGCCTCGGACCTTCACGTCGTGCCGGAGCACCCGCCGCTGACGCGGGTGCACACGATCCTCGACCCCATCGAGGGCGAGGCCGTGCTGACGCCGGAGGACACCGACGCCTTCGCGCAGGAGCTGTTGACCGAGAAGCAGTACGCCAAGCTCCTCGAGCAGCGGGACCTCGACTTCTCCACCAGCCTCCCACCCGGCCCGCGGTTCCGCGTCAACGCCCACTTCCAGCGGGGCTCGGTGGCCATGGCCTTCCGGGCCATCCCGGAGAAGCCTCCGCCCCTGGAGACACTCAACCTTCCGCCCGTCATCGTCGACTTTGCGGAGATGCCCACGGGTCTCGTCCTCGTCACGGGCGAAACGGGTTCCGGCAAGTCCACGACCCTGGCCTCCGTCATCGACCATATCAACCAGCGCCACAAGTACCACGTGGTCACGCTGGAGGACCCGGTCGAGTACACGCTCCGCTCCAACCTCTGCGTCATCGAGCAGCGCGAGGTGGGCCTGGATGTCGTGAGCTTCAGCTCCGGCCTCAAGCACGTCCTCCGCCAGGACCCCGACGTCATCCTTATCGGCGAGATGCGCGACCTGGAGACCATATCGACGGCGCTGACGGCGGCCGAGACCGGGCACCTGGTTCTCTCGACCCTCCACACGAACGACGCGGCCTCGACGATGGAGCGCATCATCGACATCTTCCCGGCGGCCCAGCAGGGCCAAATCCGGTCGATGCTCGCCAACAGCCTGCGCGGCGTGGTGTGCCAGCGGCTGTTCCCGCGGATCGACAGGCCGGGCATGGTCCCGGCGACGGAGGTGCTCGTCTCGACCCCGGCGGTCCGCAACTGCGTCCGCGACAACCGCATCTTCGAGATCCCCCAGATCATCGAAACGAACCGGGCCCAGGGGATGCACCTGTTTGACGAGTCGCTGAAGAACCTCTACTTCAGCGGCATGATCAGCCGCGACGACGCCCTGTCCTGCGCCCGTTCGCCCGACCTGCTGGAACGCGCCCTCAGCGCCTAAGGGAGTCTTATGCCCACCTTCCGATACCAGATGAAGCGAAGCGGCGGCCAGGTGGTCACCGGCACGCTGCGCGCCGAGAACCTCCTGCTGGCGACCCAGCACGTCCGCGAGATGGGCGGGGCTGTCCTGGACGTCATGCAGATCGGTGACGACCAGGAGGCCAAGAACGGACTGATGTCCATGCAGTTCGGCCAGCGCATCGGCACCAAGGACATCCTGGCCTTCACGAGCCAGCTTGCCGTCATGGCCAAGGCGGGCATCGGCCTGACGGCCGCCCTCGAAGGCATCAGCGAGCAGGTGACCAACCAGAAGATGAAGCGCGTGGTGGTGGCCCTGAAGCGGGACGTCGAGGGCGGGCGCCAGTTCTCCGAGTCGCTCCAGCGGTTCCCCAAGGTCTTCTCGCTCCTCTACGTCAACATGGTCCGCGCCTCGGAGCTCTCCGGCACCTTCGGCCACATGCTCAACCGCATCACTCAGTACCTGACGCAGCAGGCCGAAACCCGCCGCCAGGTCAAGGGGGCCATGGTCTACCCCGTCATCATCGTTGTCCTGGCCATCGCGACGACGATCTTCATGCTCACGTTCGTCCTGCCGCGCTTCATGGTCCTGTTCGAGGGCAAGGAGGAAATCCTCCCGTTGCCGACGAAGATTCTGATGGCCCTCTCGGCCTCGCTCTGCAATTTCTGGTACTTGTATATCGTCGGGGTGATCGGGATGGGCGTCGGGGCTTTCTTCTTCACGCGGGCCGAGTTCGGACGCGTCTGGCTCGACGGCGTTAAGCTCAAAATCCCCATCTTCAAGAGCCTCTGCCACGCCCTGTACCTCTCCCGCGGCCTGCGGACGATGGGCGAGCTGGTCAACGCCGGCGTCCCGATGCTCGACACGATCGCCATCACCGCGGAGGTCAGCGGCAACGTCCACTACGCCCGCGTCTGGAGCCGGGTCCATGCCGCGGTCCGCAAGGGCCAGCGCATCGCGCCGACGCTCCTGAGGAGCGCGCTGATTCCGAACTCGGTGGCCCAGATGGTCTCGGCGGGCGAGGAGACGGGCTCCCTGGCCGAGATCATGCAGGACGTCAGCGAGTTCTACGAGGATCAGCTCAAGGCCACCATCAAGGCGGCCACCAGCGCCATCGAGCCGATCATGATTATCCTGATGGGCGGGATCGTGGCCTTCATCGCGGCCTCCATCCTGCTGCCCATCTTCAAGATGTCCCAGCTCGTCAAGTGACCGGGAGACGGTGCATGCGAACGCGGCCGAAGCGCGGCTTCACGCTGGCGGAGGTGCTGATCAGCGTCGTCCTGCTGGCCCTGGGCTTCATCGCCCTGATGGCGGCGTTCGGCAACGAGTCCGTCGTCGCCCAGCGGGGCGAGGACGTCATGACGGCCACCTACCTGGCCGACGAAGTCCGCGACATGGCCCTCGGCCTGAGCTTCTCGGAGGTCCTGGCCCTGGACGACACGACGTTCGACCCCGCCGTCCTCTCGACCGGCGCCGCTCAGGGCTCCGCCCGATGGAGCCAGCAGGTGTGGGTCGATCCCGTCCTCGTTGACGACCTCACGGTGATCGACCCGTCGGAGAGCCCCGCGGCCGCCCGTGTGACCGTCGCCGTCCTCTGCAACGGGGACCGCGTTATGACCCAGGTCTACCACCTCTTCGAGATGACCGGCGTCCCCTTCGTCAGCGAGGACCAAGCGGAAACCGACGACGAGCACGACGACGAGGAGGACGACTGGCTGGACGACGAGGAGGAGGACGAGGAGGACGAGGACGACGACGAACGATGGGGTTGGTGGTAGTGAGGGCCCGGTCCGACGCACGCGAAGACAAGGATGACACGCCCGTAACAAACTTCTGACGGCCCGCGACGCGTAGGATGGGCGACGCCCCGGCTCGCCGCGCGGCCGACGCGATAGGATGCCCGAGGAGTGGAGATGAACGAGCGATTCGGGTGCCGACCATGACCCAACCGAAGCCGTGCCAGAGGGGGTCGGCCCTGCTGCTGACCCTGGTGTTTGTCGCGCTGTTCGCCTCGCTAGCCGTGGCCCTGGCGACGACCGCCGAAATGAGTCTCCTGGTGGGCCGTAACCGTATCAGCGCCTCCCAGGCCGAAGCCCTCGTCGAGACGGGGCTGCTGCTCGTTCAGAGGGAGCTGAGCGGCCTGCCCATGTCCGGCATGACCGCCGAGACCGTCCACGGCGAGATCGCCGGCCACCTCGCCTCCGTCTGGTCCGGGTCCGACATGGTCAACACCCAGGACATCACCTACACCGCCGACAGCGTGGTCGTTCCGGCCATCTCGCTGCCCGTCGCCGACGGCGATAGCGGGACGGTGACCCTGGTCATTGCCTCCGAGGGCGGCGTCAGCGCGGCCACCACCGTCACGGTCAAGGCCACGGGCACCTACCGAGACGCCACCCAGACGGCCTGGTACGACCTGCGGATCGAGGAGGGTGGCCTCCAGAGCACGGGCTTGGTGTGCCGCGGCCGCGTCCGCGTCCGCCACCAGGCCCTCCTCCAGGGCGTGAACAGCGACGAGGAGGGGAGCATCCTCTCGGCCAGCGACGCCGGGCCCGCCGAGATTCTCCTACGCGAGTCCGCCACCGTCAGCGGCAACGCGTTTGTTACGAACCCCGACGGGGAGGTCCGCGTCAACGACGACGCCACCATCCTCGGGGCCCTGGTCGTCGACGCCACCGAACCCACCTGGCCGACCGTCAACACCGCGCCCTTCGAGGCCTACGTCGAGCAGAACTTCGACGGCGACACCTCCGGCGACCTCTCGCTCAGCAACGTCCGCATCCTGGCGGGCACGAACCCGACCTTCAACGGCAACGTGTCGATCTTCGGCGTCCTCTACATCGAGGCCCCGAACCGAGTGCGTTTCAACGGCAACGCCAGCGCGTGCGCCGTCATCGTGGCCGAGCCGCCCGCCGTCGAGGACCTTGCCAACAACCGCGTCTGGTTCTATGGGCCCGTCTCTGCCGCCTCCGTCGACAACCTGCCCGACACCGCCGAGTACCAGGGCATCCGCGAACAGACCGGGACCTTCGTCTTGGCCCCCGGCTCCGACGTCCGCTTCAAGGACACGTTCAACACGCTGCCGGGGTGCTTGGTGGTCGGGCGCCTCCGCATGATCACCAACGCCTCGGGCACGGTCCGGGGCTGGATCGCCGGCCTCGTCGACGAGGCGAACGTCATCAAGGACAACTCGGTCGTCATGATGGACCTGAGCGCCGTTTCCGACTCACCCGCCGGCGTTTCCGGCGGCTACAAGCTGGTCTGTGTCCCCGAATCCTACAGGGAGTGATTCCATGTCCCGCCCAATGAACCGTCGAGCCTTTACGCTCGCTGAGCTGCTCGTGGCCCTGGCGCTGATGGCCCTGGTCATCGCCGCCTCCGGGGCCGGCATCTTCAGCGCCGAGGTCAGCCACCGATACAGTCGAGCCAAGGTGGACCTGGTGAACCGGATGCGCGGCACGCTGGAGCGCATGGCGTCGGACGTCTACCGCGCCGAGGGCACGCTGGTCTCGGAGGACATGACGGCCATGAACGTCCTGGTCGAGCGCCAGGGCGGTGGCCAGAAGGTCTGGCGCCAGTATCGCTACAGCGCCACCAGCGAGACCTCCGGCTGCATCCTCATGTACGAGAGCACTTCGCCCATCCCCTTCCCGCCCAACGTGCCCGACGAGAGCGTCCCCTGCGCCGTCCTCACCGAGGACGTCAAGACCTTCCAGGTCTACAGCCTCGTGACTTCGACGCGCAACATCAGCGAGACCCTCTCCTGCCGTATCACCGCCACGTGCGGACCGAACGCCGGCAACACCTTCACCGTGCCCATGACGCCGGGCCCGTACGTCCTGAAGCTGTCGCAGACCCAGGTCGACTACCTCCACTCCATCGGCCAGCTCGAGGAGTGCGTGGACGTGGACCCGAAACCCGAGTACGTGCCGGACGACAACCCGAACGTGTACTGGCTGTGCCTGGAGGACGCCCAAGCCCCGCCCGTGGCCCTGCCCAACGCCGACTGGGACCACAACGATTTCATGCTCAAGGTCACCGAAGGGCCTACCAGCGTTCAGATGGAGGTCCACTGGGGCACCGCCGCCTACGACCGCGACGTCATGGGGCCCGACGGCGAGCTCCTCTACGGCGACATCGGCGGAAGCCATACGTACACGTACGTGCCCTACTGCACCGACACCGACACCGTCAAGATCGGCCTGGAGCTCGAAAACGACACCGTGACGGCCGGCGCGACGATCTCGGCGACCCAGCGGAAGGCGTATTTCTGATGGGCGGCAAACGCAGACAATCCGAGGTCCGTCGACGGCCCCGAGGCGCGCGGCCGGCGTTCACGTTGGCCGAGGTTCTGATCAGCGTGGCCATCCTGGGGTTGGCGTTTCTGGCCCTGGTCTCGGCCTTCGGCCACGAGGCCGTGGTCGTCCACCAGGCCGAGAAGGCCGCCGTCGCCACCTTTCTGGCCGACGAAATCCGCGACCTCGCCCGCAACCGCGATTTCGCGGAGGTCTTCGACCTGGACGGCACGACCTACCACCCGGCCGTCCTCTCCACGGGTATCGAGCAGGGCCACGCCGAGTTCGCCCAGACCATCAGCGTGCTGCCCCTGGCGCGCGAGGATCTCCGGGCTTGGGTGGCCCAGGAGGACGCCGGGGCCGCCCGCGTCGACGTCGTGGTCACGGCGAGCGGCATGCCGATTCTGACCCGCTCCTACTACATCCTGGACATGGAGGGGGTCGAGACGGACTAGAACCGGGGCCGCGCGGCCCCCGCGCCGACGAGACGCCCGCCGGTTTCGTCGGCGCGACGAGCGCCGGGCCCGCACGACCGGCACGAACACGGAGACCGGCCGCCTCGCGAGGGCGCCGGCCCCCGACAGCGGTGGGAGGACCTGTATGAAACGCCGACGACGCTCCGGACATCCCCGACGCGGCGCCGCCCTCATCCTCACGCTCATCTTCGTCGCCCTTTTCGCCTGCCTGGCCGTGGCCGTGGCCACGACCAGCGGCATGAACCTGGTCGTCAGCCGCAACCGGCTCGAAGGCCACCACGCCCGCGCGGTGGCCGAGACCGGACTCCAGTTCATGCAGAAGAAGCTCGGCGGCCTGGAGGTCGAGGGATCGACGGCCGAGGACCTGCACGAGGAGATCGGCCTGCACTTGGCCTCCGAGCTCCTCGGCACGACGATGCTCAGCGTCGACTCGGGCCTGGCCTGGAGCGCCGACGCGGTCGAGCTCGGGCCCCTCGCTCTGCCCCACCCCAGCGGACGCACTAGCGCCCTGGACATCACCGTCGTCTCCGACGGCGGTGTGGGCGAGGACCCGCGGATCGTCGTCACCAGCTCCGCCGCCGTCGGCCAGGCCGTCCGCGCCGTCGCCTACCGATTCAGTGTCGTGGGGGGCGGCATCGGCTGGTCCCACGGGATTCAGAGCCGCGCCCGCATGCGCATCACCGGCTCGGCCCGCATCGAGGGCGTCAACGACCCCTCCGAGGGCAGCATCCTCTGCTCCACGGACCGCCGTGGCGACTCCATCCGCATGACGGGAAGCGCCCACGTCAGCGGCGACGTCACCGTCACCAACCCCGACGGCCGCATCCGGAAGATCGGCCACGTCACCATCGGCGGCGACGAGGTCATCGGGGCCGGCGAGCCGCCCCTCCCCGAGATCGACGCCGAGCGGTTCCGCGACATGGCCACGAACACCTTCTCGGGCCACTCCGTCGGAAACCGGACCTATGAGAACATCCGCATCCCCGCGGGCACGAACCCCGTCTTCGTCGGCAACACGACGTTCCTGGGCGTCGTCTACGTCGAGTCGCCCAACCGCATCAACTTCGTCGGTAACACGAACATGTGCGCCCTGATTGTCTGCGAGGAACCCGCCGTCGACAACCTGAACGCCAACCGCCTGAGCTTCGTGGGCAACATGTCCAGTTCGAGCGTCGCCGGCCTCCCGGACGAGCCCCAGTTCGACGAGGTCCGCGACGAGACCGGCACGTTCCTGCTGGCCCCCGGCTTCGACGTCCGCTTCACGGGCAATTTCCACACCCTGAGCGGATGCATGGCCGCCAGCGGGTTCCGCTTCACGGGCAACGCGGGCGGGACGGTGCGCGGCGGGATTCTCTGCCTCGACGACACGCACTTTCGCATGACGGGCCGGGCCCGGCTGGCGTTCGACCTGTCGGGGGCCGACCCGACCCCCGCCGGTTTCGTCGGCGCCGCCCGGCTCGTCTGCGTCGCCGGCACCTACACGGAGGAATGAACGATGGTTTCGACCCGACCCCAACGCGACGGCTTCACGCTGGCCGAATTGCTGATCGCTCTCGCGTTGATGGCCATGATTCTGACGGCCGCCGCCATGGGCCTCTTCGCGGCGTCGGTCTCCCACGACTACAATAATGAGAAGAACGAGATGGTGGCGCGGACGCGCGGCGTACTGGACCGGGCGGCCCGCGATGTCCGCCGCGCCGAGACCTTCTCCATCCCCGACCACCGGACGCTCCGGGCCAAGATGAGCGACGGGGAAACGCGGACCTACGCGTGGAACGGGACGACCAATGGCCCGCTAACGCTGACCGTCTCCGACGGCGCGGGCGACCAGGTCGCCACCCTCACCGGCAGCGTCAAGAGCTTTGTCGTTTCGGCGGCCGATCCGGGCGTGCGCATCGACCTGAGGCTCGAAGGCGACGTTGCCTCGACCGAAACGTCCATCACCGTCACCCCGCGGCACCTGCTCTTCGACGGCCCGGCCCAGGCCGAGTAGGGCCGAGCTAGAACTGCCTCAAGAGCCGCAGATCGTTCTCGAAGAGCAACCGGATGTCGTTGATCCCGTACCGCAGCATCGCCGGGCGGTCGATGCCGAAGCCGAAGGCGAACCCCGTCACCGTCTCCGGATCGTAGCCCACGGCCTCGAAGACCTTCGGGTCCACCATTCCGCACCCGGCGATCTCGATCCACCCGGTCCGCTTGCAGGCCGGGCACCCCTGGCCGCCGCACAGCAGGCACGAGACGTAGAACTCGGCGCTCGGCTCCGTGAACGGGAAGTAGCTGGGGATGAAGCGGGTCTGGGTCTCGGCTCCGAAGAACCCGCGGGCAAACGCCGCCAAGACGCTCTTCAGGTCCGTGAACGTGACCCCCTCCTCCACCCAGAGGCCTTCGAGCTGGTGGAACATGTTCGAGTGCCCTGCGTCGACGGTGTCCGGCCGGTAGACGCGGCCCGGCGCGACGATCCGGACGGGCGGCTTCCGCGACTCCATCACGCGGATTTGGACGGTCGAGGTCTGGGTCCGAAGGAGCGTCTCGTCGCCCAGGTAGTAGTTGTCGAGCGGGTCGCGGGCCGGGTGTTCGGGCGGGATGTTCAGCGCCACGAAGTTGTGCCACTCGTCCTCCACCTCGCGGTCCTCGACGACCTCGAAGCCGAGGCGGCCGAAGATCTCGCACATCTCGCGTGTGGCTTGGGTGATGGGGTGGAGGCGCCCGAGTTCGAGGCGCGGCCCGGGCAGGGTGACGTCGACGGCGGCCCGTCGCTTGGGGCCCTCGCCGGCGTCGCGTTTACGGGCATCGAGACGCTCGGTGACGAGGCCCTTCAGCTCGTTGACGGCCTGGCCGAACTCGGCCCGCTGCTCGGCGGCGATCTCGGGGATCGAGCGCAAGAGCCGGGTGATGCGTCCGCCCTTTCGCCCGAGCCACTCGATGCGGAGGGCTTCGAGGGCTCGGCCGTCGGCGGCCTCGTCGATCTGCGCAAGGGCCGCGTCGCGGAGCTTGCGGACTTCGTCCAGGCGTCCCATGCTAACCCCCCAGGGCACCCCGGGCCTGGTCCACGACGGCGTCGAACGCCGCCGGGTCGTTGAGCGCCAGGTCGGCCATCACCTTCCGGTCCAGCTCGACGCCGGCCTTCTTCAGGCCACCCACGAACTGGCTGTAGGAGATGTCGCGCATGCGGCAGGCGGCGCTGATGCGGGTGATCCAGAGGCGACGGAAGTCGCGTTTCTTGCGGCGGCGATCGCGGAACGCGAACTGCTCGCCGCGCATCGCCGACTGTTTCGCCACGCGGTACAGTTTGCTGCGAGCGCCGAAGTATCCCTTCGCCCGCTTGAGGACGCGTTTCTTGCCCTGCCGCCGTGCGGCGCCTTTACGCGTTCGAGGCATGACGGGTCTCCTAACTCGATCCGGGGCGACGGGTTACTGCATCAGCTCCCGGTAGGTCTTCTCTTGCTTACCCGCGACGGGAACCTTGGTGCGGGCCTGTCGCTTGTTCTTGGACTTGCGTCCGCTGAGGAGGTGACTGCGGTTGGCACGGCTGCGCATGACCTTGCCGTTGCGGGTCACCTTCATGCGTTTCTTTGCGCCCTTGTGGGTCTTCTGCTTCCGGGCCATGGTCTGCCCTTCCTCTTCTGTGTGCCGGGATTCGCAAAACACAGGGCCTTCCCCGCGGCCGCACGTCGGCCGCCTCGCCGGTCGGGATGGCCTCGTCGTCGAGCCGTCAGCTGGTCTTCTTGGGCGTCAGGATGAGGATCATGCGGCGTCCGAGGCGGTCCGGTCCGCGCTCCACCTTGGCCACGTCCGCCAACTGCTCGACGAACGCCTGCATGTTCTGCTGGGCGTAGTCGAGGTGGGTGACCTCGCGGCCGCGGAACAGCATGTTGACCGTGACCTTGTCGCCGGCTTCGAGGAACTTCCGGGCGCGGCGGATTTTGAAGTCGCGATCGTGGGCCTCCGTCTTTGGACGGATCCGGATCTCCTTCATGTGCACCTCGTGGTGTTTCCCCTTGTGCGTCCGCTTGGACTGGCGGTACTTGAACTTTCCGTAGTCCATGATGCGGCACACGGGGGGCCGGCTGTTCGGCGCGACCTCCACGAGGTCCAGCCCGGCATCCTCGGCCATCCGCAGCGCGTCGTCGCGCTCCAGGATACCCAGCTGCTCTCCGTCTTCGCCAATGACTCGCAGCGGTGAGATCTTGATCTGGTCGTTGATCCGCTGCTTCAAATCCTTCAAGCTCTCCTCCTTACCTCGCTGACACGCCTGGGATTCCGGCCGGTTCGTGAGACGGAATCCAGCATACCACCGGGCCCGCGCCCGGGGGCACGTGCATTCATTTGTTGGCCTCTCCCTCCAAGGCCGGCCGCAGCCGCTTCTCCGCAATCTCCGTCCGGGCCCGATTCAGGAACGCCTCGACCGATTCGACCCCCAGGTCGCCAGCGGCCTTGTCGCGGACGCTGACAGTCCCCTCCCCCGCCTCCTTCTCGCCCACGATAAGCATCGTGGGGATCTTGCGAAGTGTGGCCCGGCGGATCTTCGCGCCGACCTTGTCGCTCGAATCGTCCAGCTCGACCCGAAGGCCCCCCTCCCGGAGCGTCCGGCGAACCTCGTCCGCGTAGTCGTTGAACCGGTCGCTCACCGGGCAAAGGATCGCCTGGACCGGGGCCATCCAGAGGGGGAAATCGCCCCCGTAGTGCTCGATCAGGATGCCCAGGAAACGCTCGATGCTTCCGAGAACCGCCCGGTGCACCATCACCGGACGGTGCTCCGCGTTGTCTGCCCCGACGTACGTCAGATCGAACCGCTCCGGCATCGCCAGGTCCACCTGGATCGTGCCGCACTGCCACGACCGGCCCAGGCAATCGCGGATGTGGTAATCGATCTTGGGGGCGTAGAAGGCCCCCTCGCCCTCGTTGACCTTGTAAGCCTTGTCGCGTTCGGCCAGGGCCTCGCGCAGGGCCCCCGTGGCCATCTCCCACTGCGCGTCCGTCCCGATGGAATGCTCGGGGCGGGTCGAGAGCTCCATCCGCACGTCCTCGAACCCGAAGGTCCGGTACATGTGGTCCACGAGGTCGATGACGCCGATCACCTCGTCCCGGAGTTGCGCCGGTGTGCAGAAGATGTGGGCGTCGTCCTGCGTAAACTGCCGCACCCGCATCAGTCCGTGCAGCACGCCGCTCTTCTCGTGGCGATGCACGAGGCCTAGCTCCCCGATCCGCATCGGGAACTCGCGGTACGAGTGCGGCCGGTCGCGGTAGATGAGAAGGCCGCCCGGGCAGTTCATCGGCTTGACGGCGTACGGGGCCTCGTCGATCTCCGTGAAATACATCGCATCGCGGTAGTTGTCCCAGTGGCCGGAGCGGTGCCAGAGCGACTCGGACAGGAGGATGGGCGTCCGCACCTCGACGTACCCCGCGTCCCGGTGGACCTCGCGCCAGAAAGCCAGGATCGCCTCCATCACGACCATCCCCGCCGGGTGCAGGAACGCGAACCCGGGGCCCTCTTCGTGGAAGCTGAAGAGGTCGAGATCGACGCCGATGCGGCGATGGTCCCGCTTCTTGGCCTCTTCGAGCCGATCGAGGTGCTCGGCGAGGTCCTTCTTCGAGAAGAACGCTGTCCCGTAGACCCGCTGGAGCATCGGTCGGGCCGAGTCGCCTCGCCAGTAGCTGCCCGAGACGGCCGTCAGTTTGAACGCGGGCACCTTCCCGGCGTGCGGGAGGTGCGGCCCGCGGCAGAGGTCGGTGAAGTTGGCGGTGCGGTAAAAGGTGACACGATCGGCTCCCGGCTCCGGCTTGGCCTCGGCGTCTTCGAGATGTTCGTCGGCCGCCAGCGTGCCGGCGGCGATGTCGTCGATCAGCTCGACCTTGTAGACCTGGCCCTCGGCCTGCATGCGGCGGCGGGCCTCTTCGACGGGCACCTCCTCGCGGACGAAAGGCGGCGCCTCGTCAACGATCTTGGCCATCTCGGCCTCGATCTTCGGGAGGCTCTCCACGGTGAGGCGCTCGGGGAGATCGAAATCGTAGTAGAACCCGTCCTCGATGGCCGGGCCGATGCCGAACTTGACCTCGTCGCCGAACTGGCGGCGCACCGCGGCCGCCATGAGGTGGGCCGTGGAGTGGCGCAGAATCGCGAGGGCCTCGTCGCTTTTGTCGGTTAGAATCTCCAGGTCGGCCGTCCCCTCAGGGGGCACGGTGACGAAGAGATCCACCAACTCGCCGTTCAGCCTGGCAGCGACGGCGGCTCGGGCCAGGCCTGAACCGATTTGTTGGGCTACGTCGGCGACGGTTGCCCCTGCGGCCACTTCCATGATGCTGCCATCCGGAAGCTTGACCTTGGGCATCACGCTTCGCAGGCCGCCTCGTCCGGGCGGCCGTCTCCTTTCATCGTACCGGGAATAGACTCCATCCGCCTCGCATCCGAAGAGGCGGGCAGATGATACGGGCGAAACGGGGGGCTGTCAAGGCCTGAAGCCGCCTTGAACGCACGTAGCCCTCGGGCCCGTTACGCCGGGCCGCTTGCGGCCCGATCTCTGTGGTTTGTACGTGGGCAGGCCCACGAACGCCGGGTGCTCTCAAATCACCGCGCAATCGCGGCGGCGAAACGGGCCCAAGGCCAACGGATCACGGGTGGCAGGCCCATGCCTACACGCCGGTCCTCCCGAGCACCAGCGCCATCTGCTGGCCCCCGAAACCCGCGGCGAGCTTGAGGGCATGACGGACCGTGCGTGCCTGGGGCTCGGCCGCGCAGGTAAGGCCGAGCGACGGGTCCGGGTCCCGGAGGTTCGCAGTGGCGGGGATTTGGCCGCGCTCGATCGCGAGGACCGCCAAGGCCGTCTCGACCGCGGCCGCGGCCCCGAGCAGGTGGCCGTGCGAGCCCTTCGTGGATGAGACGCTCACGCCTTCCGTCGCGGGCCCGAGGGCGGCACCGATCGCCCGGGCCTCGGCAAGGTCGCCCGACGGAGTGGCCGTCCCATGAGCGGCCACATAATCGATCTCGGCCGGAGCCAGGCCCGCCCGTTCGAGGGCCCGCGCGATAAGGCCCGCGAGCGACCCCCCGTCGGGCTCGACCGCCGTCAGGCTCGTCGCCTGAGACCCCTCGGCCCACGCTTCGAGGACGGCCAGAAGTCGCGCCCCGCGGGCCTCAGCCGCCTCGCGGGCCTCCAGGACCAGGACCCCCGCCCCGGCCCCCAGGGCGAACCCCTGCCGCGACCGCGAGAACGGCCGCACCGACGCCGCCGGGTCGTCGCCGGGCGGGGCCAGCACCCCCATCCGCCGATACGACCCGAGCACGAGCGGGACGAGGGACGCCTCGGCCGCCCCCGCCAAGGCCGCGTCACAGACGCCCCGCCGGATAAGCCGCGCCGCCCACATCACGGCATGTCCGCCCGAGACGCAGGCCGAGACGGGCGCAAGCGCGGGGCCCTCGACCCCGAATCGTGCCGCCACGGCCCGGGCGGCGACATCCGGCGCGGCCTCCAGCGGCGCGCGCCACGCGTCGGGACGTTCCATGGCTCCCTTGCTGAGCGACACGCAGACGGCCACGCGGCGGCCATAGGCGTTGGTGGCATGGGTCGCTTGTCCGTCACGGGCACCAACGCTTTCGAGAAGCCCGGCGTCGGCGAGCGCATCCTCCGCCGCCGCGACGGCGAGCTGGACGGCGCGGTCGGCTGTCTCGGTGCCGGGCGGGGGCGCGAAGTCGGCGCAGTCGGCCCCGGTGATGCCCGGGAGGCCGGGGATTGAGGGGAGGAACGCGACGGCGCATCGGCCTTCGAAGGCGGCATCGGCACCCGCCCGGCCGCGGCCGGCGGGGAGCACGAGGCCTAGCCCCGTGACGACCACTTCGCGCGGCTCAGGCATCGCTCGCCTCGGGCCCGTCCCCCGTCCTCGGCGGCGGCTCGGGTTCCAGGCCCAGGTCGCGGATCATCGCCAGGTCCCGGGCCGCGTCCCGCCCGCGCGTCGTCAGGTAATGCCCCACGAGACACGCGTCCGCCCCCGCCGCGAACATCAGTGGCTGGAGGTCACGCAGGATGTGCTCGCGGCCGCCCGCCACCTTAATGATCGCCTGGGGCAGCATGAGCCGGAAGACGGCGATGATCGCGAGCGCTTCCATCGGCGCAAGCGGCGGATGGTCCGCCAGGGGCGTGCCGGGGATCGGGTGCAGGAAGTTGAGCGGGACGACGCGAGCTCCGAGGTCGCGGAGGGTCCGGGCCACGTCGACGCGGTCGGCGTCGGTCTCGCCCGTTCCAAAGAGGGCCCCCGAGCAGAGCTCCAGGCCCGCCTCGGCGACCGCGCGGGCCGTCCGAACGCGGTCGGCCCACGTGTGGGTCGTGCAGACGGACGGGAAATGGCGCTCGGAGGTCTCGACGTTGTGATTATACCGCTCGAAGCCCGCCTCGCGGAGGGCGGCGGCCCGGTCCTCCGTGAGCGCCCCGAAGCTCCCGCAGAGGGCGAGCCCGGTGCGGCGGCGGATGGCGCGGGCGGCGTCACAGACGGCTTCCAGCTCTGCCGGCGCCAGGCGCGCCCCGCTCGAAACCAGCCCGAAGTGCCGTGCGCCCGCGGCGGCCGCCTCCTCCGCCGCGCGGACCAGCGTCTCCGGGGGCGGCACGCCGCGCGGCTCGATACCCGTGGACCAGTGGCGGCTCTGGGCGCACCACCGGCAATCCTCGCCGCATCCGCCCACCTTGACGGCGGTGATGCCGCAGAGATGGACCCTGCGGTCACGGAGGCGGCGACGGACGCGCCCCGCGGCTTCGATGAGGGGCCAGGGGTCGCGGCGGGCGTCTTCGAGGAGCGCCCGGGCCGAATCGCGCGCAAGGGTCTCGCCCGCGAGGACGCGGTCGGCGGCCTCCCGGCCGTCGCGCGCGGGGTCCGTGGCTATCGACCGGGGCACCGGATCACCGGATGCCGAAGTCGGCCGCCAAGCTCCGCGTGTCGGTCAGCTCCCACTGCGTACCGCCCACGCCCCCCGCGGCCTTCGGGACGTAGAGGTTGGCCCGCTGAGCGACGGTGTCGATGACGAGGAGAGCCTCGCGGCTGGAGGAGACGGAGCCGGTGATGAGGATGTAGTCGCCGGCACGGTCCTCGCTGGCGGCGATGGCGGCGGGCTCGCTACGGGCGACAAGGAGGGCCCCGCCGACGGCGGCCAGGGTCACGTTCGCACAGATCAGAGCGACGAGGAGCAGGTCCTTAGCTTTCATGTCGAGAACCTTTCGGTCGGGAGGTGCGGGGTCACATGGAGCTCGGGGCGCGGCGGAAGTCGTCGATAAGCTTCCGTCCGTCCGCGGTCACCAGCTTCTTGTTCGCGACGTCGTAGCCGTAGAAGATAAGCCGGCGCCGCGCCGTGTCGAGGATAATGAATTGGGCATTGTCGTTGCGGACCTCGGCGGTGGCCGTCACGTAGCTGGCGTACACGCCGCCCTGCCCGTAGGCCACCCCGTCCTGCCTCAGGCCGCCCGTCACGAGGCCCCCGAGGGCCAGCGCCGTCGCGACCAGCACGCCGATTGCCACCGTCTTGCCATCCATGCCGCGTCTCCTTATCTGTCCGTCTTCCGGACGGCTCCCCGGAGCCTCAGGTGTGACGGAACCGCTTGCAGGGAATCGCCAACAGCGCGAGGCACATGATCAGCCCCGCCAGGTACGTGAGCGTGTAGCCGGGCCGGCGTTCGGTCTCCTCGGCCGCGCGGGCCACCGCCGCGGCGGCCCCGACGGCCAGGAAGGCGAGCATCACCCGAAAGAGGGTCCGTAGCGCCGTGCGTGCCACGCTCATCGTTCGCTCCTTCCGCCGGCCAGAAACGCCGTCACCGGCCGCATCCGCTCCCGAAACGTCCGAGCCGGGACGTACACGGTATCCCACGCCCGGCTCCGCGTGCGGCAGGCATCCACGTACGCGCCCCGATAGACGCCCACCAGCCCGTAGTATTCGCCGCGAAAGAGGTGCACGACCTCGAATCGCGCCGCTTCCTCCGGACCGGCCAGATGATAGCAGAAAACGAGGAGGCCTGCAAATCCCGTCCCGAAGACCTCTTCCCACCGCCGCAGGCTCTCCAGGTCGTCCCGCGTGGCCCAGTTCTCCCAGTACCGCCGCCCCCCGCGGTTCGTGTACGGGAACTGGCGGCCCTTGACGTCCACCAGGAGGTTCGGCCCGGCGGAGGAGTAGACGACGAAATCAAAGCTCTTGAGCCGGACGCCCGCGAAGAGGGCCTTCTTCGCCTCGTCCACCGCCACGTAGGGCACGCCGACCGAGCGGAGGTAGTCCTCGAAGCACACCTCGTAGATCACCTGTCGGTTGGCCATGGGCAGAAGGTCATCGCTCGAGGTCCGCAAGGGGCACGTCCCGCTGCTCGCCGGCGGCCATGTCGCGCACGGCCACGGTGCCGCGCGCGGCCAGCTCGTCGCCGACGATAACGACGGTCCCGGCCCCGGCGTCGGCGGCCTTCTTGAGCTGGCGTTTGAGGCTCCCGCCCTTCGGGTCGAACTGCGTCCGCTTGCCGCGGGCGCGGAGGCGCCGGACGACCTGAAGGAGCTCACCCCAGGGCCGCTCCCCCGCCGCCGCCACGTAGACCTCGGCCGCGCTATCCGGCTCCGGCACGAGCCCCCGCTGCTCCAGCAGGATTCCCAGCACCACGTCGCCGCACCCGAACCCGCAGGCGGGCATGGCTTGGGCGGCCATCTCGCCCAGGAGGCGATCGTACCGCCCACCGCCGAAGACCGCCCGCAACTCGCCCTTCGCGTCGTGCACCTCCCACACCGGGCCCGTGTAGTACGCCAAGCCCCGGACGATACCGATGTCGAAGCGGCACCAGTCGCCGATGCCGAAGCCCTCAAGCATCTCGAAGAGGCGTTCCAGGGCCGCCACGGCCTCGGCCACCTCCGGTGCCGCGCGCTCCTCGTCGCCCACGTCGCCCAGCGTCTGCCACGAAAGAATCCGCGCGAGGCCCGCCCGCTGCTCCTGCGACAGACCCGCCTCCGAGAGCATTGTTTCGAGGGCCTCCGGCGGCACCTTGTCGCGCTTATCGAGCACCGTGAAGACGTGGCCGAGGGCCTCCTCCGGGATGCCCAGCCGCCGCATGAGCGCCGCGGCGAGCCGCCGGTCGCTGACGCGCACGTCGACGTCGTCCGGGCCGAGACCGAACTCGCGCAGCGCATCGACGGCAACGCTGATGCACTCGGCGTCGGCGATCTCGCCCTCAACGCCCACCAAGTCCAGGTTCCACTGGAAGAACTCGCGGAGTCGGCCCTTCTGGGCCCGTTCGTAGCGGAAGCAGCGGGAGAGGTTGAACCACCGGATCGGCACGGGCAGGGCCGCCTGCCGCGCCCCGATCATCCGTGCCAGGGTCGGCGTGAACTCCGGCCGGAGGGCCAGCCGCCGACCTCCCTTGTCCTCGAGCCAGTAGAGCTGCTCGGCGATCTCCTCGCCGCTCTTCTCGGTGTAGAGCTCGAGGGCTTCGAGCTCCGGGCCGTCGACCTCGGCGAAGCCGGCGCGGCGGCTGACGCGGCGCCAGCCCTCCTCGATCCAGCGGCGGAGGGCCATCTCGGCGGGATAGAAGTCGCGGGTGCCCCGGACGGATTGAATCTTCATGCGGCGATGCCTTCGTTCAGTTCCCCGGCGGCGCGTTGGTCTCCTGCGGCCCGGGCGCCTCGTCCTCCCCCTCGTCTTCCTCGGCCTCCCCCCGGTCGCGTCTGAAGAGGCGCAGCACCGGCCCGCTCAGGGCGTACCCCCCGAACCCCAGCACCAGCACCGTGTGCCGCAGGAAGTGCAGCATCAGGAAGGTGGCGGCGATCATCAGGATCATGCGGATCAGATGCCCGAAAGGCCGGTGCCCGCGCAGGAGATAGTTCAAGAGGTGCACGTAGCGGATGCGGCTGACCATCAGGAGGCCCAGCACTACGGCGGCCAGCGGCAGAATCCAGACCATGACGACGCTCAGCGTCTCGCGCCCCCCGCCCTGCCAGACCGCCGCCAGAACGATGACCAGCGACACCAGAGCCCCCGCCGCCGCCGGCGACGGCAGCCCCTTGAAGGCCTGGTGGGCCTCCTCGTCGTGGACGTTCTCCACATTGAAACGCGCCAGTCGAACGAGCACGCACGACAGGTACACGCCCGCGCAGACCCACGTGAGCTGCAAGAGGAGATCCGGCACGGCCCCGCGCAGGGCCTCGACCACGATCCGGTTCATCAGGAACGCCGGAGCCACGCCGAAGGTGACCGTGTCGGCGACGCTGTCGAGCTGGCCGCCGAAGTCGCTGGTGGCCCGGGCGATGCGGGCGACGCGCCCGTCCAAGGCGTCGAAGACCATCCCCAGTAGAACGAAGTACCCGGCGTAGAGGATGTCGACGGACTTCGGATTGTGCGGCTCGCCGGGCCCGACGAACGCCCGCCAGAGGAACGTGATCGCCGCCAGCCCGCAGAGGGCGTTGGCCAGGGTGAAGAGGGAGGGCAGGATGGCGATCCGTCGGATTCTCATGCCTGGAACGTCCCGAGGATGGTTTCGCCGGCCTTGACGCGCTGCCCGATCTCGACGGTCACCTCGAAGCTGCTGTCGAGGGGGACATAGACCTCGGTTCGAGAGCCGAACTTGATCATGCCCATCCGCTGGCCCCGCACGAGGTGCGCCCCCACCGCCGCGTCGCAGACGATCCGCCGGGCCACAACCCCCGCCACCTGCCGCACGAGAACCCGCGTCCTTCCCCCGTCGACGTCGGCCAGGGCGATCGCGTTGCTCTCGTTTTCGGCCGAGGCCCGCGCGCTCTCGGCGTTGAGGAACCGTCCCGGCCGGTGCCGCACCGCCTCCACCCGCCCGTCGCACGGGGCCCGGTTAACGTGGACGTCGAGCGGCGACATGAAGATGCCGATTTTCTTGGCCTTGCGGCCGAGAAAGTCCGCCTCCTCGGTCTCAATGATCTCGGTCACCCGCCCGTCGGCGGGGGCCACCACCAGGCCCGGCTCGGCCGGTATCCGTCGCGTCGGGTCCCGGAAGAAGTAGAGCACGAACGCCAGGCCCAGGACGAAGGCCGGGACCGCGTACCAGAAGAAGATCGCCGAAAGAGCGATGCCGAGGGTCGCCAGCAGGCTGAAGATGACGATCTCGCGCGCCCCGTATTTCGTGAGCGGGATTCGCACGTCCGACTCCTTCTCCTGCCGCGCGAACCAGTGCCCGCACGCCACTTGCGTCAGCTCCAGATCGAACGCGTCCAGCGGGAAGTCGCGGCAAGTGACCGACCGCTTCTCGTAGACGCGGCAGCGTTCCTCGGTAAGGAACGGGCAATGGAACGTCAGGTTGCAGCATCCGCCGCACTTGCGGCACTCGCCCTGCCGCCGCGCGCGGGCCTCGGCCACATATCCGGGTCGCAGGCGGCAGAGATATTGCCGCCGAATCTGCCCCGCCAGCCGCGCGAGCCACCGCTTGGCCCGCCCGAAGGGGCCGCGCGGCGGGTCCGTGAACCGGCGATTCACCGGCGCGACGTCGGCGGCAGGTTTGGTCTCGGTCGAGGAATCCATGGCGCAGGCTTCAGTCTAGGCAACACGGGGCCGGGTTGTCAACGGGGACGGCAACAGCAACAGACGGCATTGGGCATCAGGCCGTGGGCCTGGAACGGCGGTACTGGGCCTTCACCCGGAAGTTGCATCGTCGCATCGCGACTTCGCCATCTAGCCTTTTTGACGGCTCGTTGCGGCGCGCGGGACGGGGCCGCGGGGCGGAGGAGGCAGAAGGCCCCCTTTCCCACGCGGCCGATCCCGTCCGCCGTCGCCGGTGAGGCCCCCGCCGTCAAAATCCGCCTCGACGCGCCGTCGAGAAAGACTGGAAAAGGTCAGGGGCTCTCGGATACACTCTGTCATCGTGGTGGCCTTTCTCGTGCAGGACGGGTTCTTTCGCAAGTCCCGATCCTACAACGGGTTAGGCCGTCGCGTTACTCCCATCTCGGTGAACGGCGTGAAACACTCGGGTCAGAATGCGAGCATGCCGAGGCGGGGGACCATCCTCGCGGCGTACTTTGTGCTTGGGGCGCTGGCGGTCTGCGCCCAGGCGACGCTGTTGAGGGAGGCCCAAGTCATCCTCCTCGGCTCGGAGCTCTCCTGGGGTCTCGTGCTGGCGTTCTGGCTCGTGGGCGTGGCCGCCGGGGCCCACGTCGGCGGACGCATCGCCGACCGTCCGGCACGGGCCCGGCGAGCGATGGTCGGCGCGGCTCTGGCCATCGGGCCGCTTCTGGCGGCAGCGGTGGCCCTGGTGCGCGGGGCGCGGCCGGTCCTGGACGTCGGACCGGGCGAGTACGTGGGCCTGGCGGCCATGATCGGTGTGGCGGCGGCGGTCACGGTGCCCGTCAGCGTCTGGGTGGGGCTGGCGTTCCCGGCGGCGAGCGCCCTGGTGGGGGGCGGGACGGCGTCGTCGAGCGAGGGGGCCCGGGCAGTCGGACGGGTCTATCTGGCCGAATCCGCCGGGAGCCTGGTGGGCGGAGCCCTCTTCAGCTTTGTCCTCGTCACACGGGTCGACGCCTTCGCGCTGGCCCTCGGCGGCGGCGCAGCGGTGGCCCTGGCCGTCGCACCTGTGGCGAAGGGGGGCAGGGACCGTCTCGCGTGGGTTGCAGCGGGCGCGGCGACGGTCGAGATCGCCCTGGTCCTCGCCGGCGGGACGGCCTGGCTCTCGCAGCGGACGGCGGCGCTTCGATGGGAGAGCTTCGCGCCGGGGCTCGAGCGGGTCCGCTCGGCGGATACGCCGTACCAGAATGCGGCCGTCGGGCGCCTGGCGGGCCAGTCCAGCCTCTATCTCAACGGCACCGTCGCCGCCACGTGGCCGAACCCGTACGAGGCGGCAATCGAGACCCACCTGATGGCCTGCCAGTGCCCTGCCCCGCGGCGTATTCTGTTGGCCGGGGGCGGCCTGGAGGGACGCCTTGCCGAACTCCTGCGGCATGGACCCGAGCAGATCGACGTCGTGCAGCTCGACCGTGAGGCCTTCGATCTGGCCCGTCCGCAACTCCCGGAGACCGATCGGGCGGCCTTGGCGGATCGGCGGGTGCGGCTGCATTTCACGGACGCGCGGCGATTCGTCAAGCGAGCCGAAGCGGGCTTCTACGACCTCCTGATCCTCGCCACAGGCGAGCCGACGTCGATCCTCGAAGCCCGGATGTATACGCCGGAGTTCTTCGCGGACGCGGCCCGGGCACTCTCGGAGCGGGGTGTTCTGGCGTTTGCCCTGGAGGGGTCCGTGGGGCACTGGGGACCGGAGGTGTCGCACTACGTCGGGAGCATCGCCCTGCCCCTCGAAGCGGTCTTCCCGCACGAGCTCCTGACCTACGGCGACCCCGTCTACGCGTTCGCGGCCAAGGGCCCGGACGTGCTGGCGGCGACGGGAGAGGCGCTGGCGGTCCGGTACGAGGACCGGGGCGTCGCGTCGCCGCACTTCCACCCGAACTGGTTCCGCGGGGCCTCGGACCTCCTGGACCCCACGAAGCGGCGGGCCCAGCGGCAGAAGCTGGCCGAGCACCCGCCTCGGCTCCTCAACACCGACGACCGCCCCGCCGCGGCCGTCTACCACATGATCCTCCGGAGGCGGACGTCCGACGTGGCGCACACGGGGCGAGGGGCCCCGCCGGAGCGACGGGCCGGACTCCTGGATGCCTTGCTCGAGATTCGGTTCGGACCGGTCGTTTTCGCCGTGCTCGGGGCGATGATCCTGGCGGGTCTCGTCGCACGGGTCCGGGGGCGTAGGCGGCTGGCCCGGGCGGCCGTCCTCTGGTCGGTGGGCACGACGGGATTCGCGTCGATGGCCCTGGAGATCGTCCTTCTGGCCACGTTCCAGACGCTCTACGGCTACGTCTACTCGATGGTCGGCCTGGTGATCGGGACGTTCATGTTCGGCCTTGTCGTGGGGAGCCTCATGATGAACCTGCGGCTCCGGCGGGGCGGGGAGTCGCGGCGGCCGGGGCTGCGGTCGATTCTGGCGCTGGACATGGCGTTGGCGGTCTTCGCGGCGGGTCTGGTGCTGGTTCTGGCGGCGCTTCGGGCCGCGGAGGCCGACTGGGCGGTCCAGGTGGCGATCTTTGCCCTCGTGGCCGCGAGCGGCGTCCTTGGGGGGCTCGTCTTCCCGCTTGCCGCGGCCGCGAGCGTCACCGGCGCCTCCGGCACCGGCCGCGCGGCGGGAGCCATTGACGCGGCCGACCACGCGGGGGCGTGTTTGGGGGCCCTCGTCACGGGCGTGGCCCTGGTCCCGGTTCTCGGCATCAGCGGCACGTGCCTGGTGGTGGCCGCGATGAAGGCGGCCAGTGCCCTCCTGGTGGGGACTGCGGTGGCCCAGCCTATTCGGCCGCCTCAGCCTTCGGCTTGAACGCCAGGGCCTGTTTCCGGGACCAGACGCCGGGGATGGCGGTGCCGCAGCCGGCACACTTGCCGGCGGCGAGGCCGGAAGGGTCGCTCCGGAAGCCCATCCGCTCGATAACCTTCTTCCCGCACGAAGGGCACCACGTGTGCTCGCCCGCGTGGAACGGGACGTTGCCGAGGTAGACGAACTTGAGCCCGGCGTCGAGGGCGGCCTTGCGGGCGGCCTCCATCGTCGCGAGCGGCGTGGGGGGCAGGTTCTTCAAGCGATACGTCGGGTGGAACCGGGAGAAGTGGACGGGTATGTCCAACCCCATCGCCTTCGCGATCCACTTGGCCATCCTCGCGACCTCGTCGACCGAATCGTTCAGCGTCGGGATCAGGAGAACCACGATCTCCGTGTGGATGCCGATCTCGGCCAGGACCTCCAGCGTCCGCTGGACCGGCGCGAGCTCCGCGGCGCACACGTCGCGGTAGAACTCCTCGGTGAAGGCCTTGAGGTCGATCTTGATGCCCGTCAGCTGCTTGCAGAGGGCCCGCATGGGGGCCTCCTGCATGAAGCCGTTGGTGATGGCCACGCTGCCGACGTTCATCTCGCGGCCCGCGGCGGCGGCATCGTGCATGTACTCGTAGAAGACGGTCGGCTCGCCGTAGGTGAACGCCATCGTCTCGATGCGGTTCCGGCGGGCGGTCCCGGCCAGGTCGCGGGGGGAGACGATGCGGCTGGGGACTTGCTCGGGGCGGAACTGGCTGATCTCCCAGTTCTGGCAGAACTTGCACTCCATGTTGCAGCCCGCGGTCGCTACCGAGAGGGCCGTCGTGCCGGGCAGGTAGTGGAAGAGGGGCTTTTTCTCAATGGGGTCGGCGTTGATGCTACAGAGGTTTCCGTAGACGAGGGTCTTGTAGTCCCCGCCGCGGTTCTCGCGGACGCCGCACCAGCCCCGCTCGACTTCCGCCACAACGCATTCGCGCGGGCAGAGCTTGCAACGGACGGCCTTGTCCTCGAGCTTCTCGAACCATTCGGCATCGTGGAGGGCGATGCGCGGCTTCGGCCCATCCCCCCCGGCCAAGGCGCGCGGCCCCACGACACCGGCGGCACAAACCGCGCAGGTGCCGGCCCCGAGGGCCTTCAGGAACTCGCGTCGCGTGGGGGCGGCAAGTTCGTTCATGACACGTCCAACCAGGAGCGACCCAGGCTGAGGATTTCGATCCGTTCGAGGGTCGCGGCACCCAGGCCTCGTGCTTCGGCGCTCGCGAGGTGGCGGGCCGGGCGGCCCTCCTCCCCCAGCGTCTTCATGCCCATTGCCGCGCGCTTGCGGGCGAGAATCTCCAGGCCCACGCGGTCTACGGCCACGGCGTCGGTCCCCACGATGAGCCCGCCGTACGGCCACTGGTACCGCGGCCGCGTGGGCGGTCCGAGGTGGTACTGGGGCCGCGTGGCGTCGCAAAGGGCCATCCGGAGCCGGCCGCGGATGTTGGCGTGGGCGCAGACGTCGGCGATGAAGGGGTCGCAGTTGTTCTCGTGGTACTTATTGGGGTTATGGATCGCCCCGTAGAAATTCTTGAGGGCCCCGGAGAGGCCGGCGAGATTGTGGTCCTTCAGGACCGAGACGCTCACCAGGGCCGTGGTCTCGTCGGTGACGATGCGGCTGTAGAGGCTGCCGATGGCGCCGCTCGTGGCCAGATCCGCCGCGTAGCCGCCCTTGCCGCGCGCGCCGAGGGCGTCGGTCCCGTAGCAGCGGACGCCCTTGCCCTTGGCCCGGAGATCGTATCCGGCGGCCTCAAGCTCGCGGTTGAACCGGTCCCAGACGATGACCCGCTCCTCGGGCACATCCGCGCAGCCGAGGGCCTCGGCCAGGCCCAGGGCCACCTGCGGACGGGTTTCGTGGCCCAGGCAGTTGACCTTCAGACCCAGGCGGTCGGCCGGTTTGAAATGGGCGGCCCACCCGTCGGCCGCGGTGGAGGCACCGGTCAGGGCCCGGATGGCCTCGCCCAGGGCATCCTGCACGGCGGCGGAGGTGATCTCCGTCCCACCGGAGAGCGACGGGGGACGGATGACGATGACGCGAGATCGTTTCCCGGCGCCGGAAGCCGAACCGGCGGGCGCAGCGCGTGCTTTGGGCGTCCAGAGACCGCCCGCGCCGGCCGCCGCAGCCGCCCCGAGCCCCGCCAGGAATCCGCGTCGGGTCACCATCCGTGCGTCACTCCTTCGCTTCCGCGGCGCCGGCGTCCGGCGCGCGGCCGAAGACCCGGGCGCGAAAACGGTAGATTTCCGTGTCCTTGTCCTTCCAGGCGTCAAGCGGCAGGCCCGCCTTGCGGCAGGTGGAAGACAGGAAGGTCTCGCGGTCCCATCCCTGTTCAACGGGAACCTGCGGCAACAGGAGCCCCCGCTTCTCGCCACGGGCCATCATCAGGCCGTCCGTGCCCACGCGGACCTTGGTTGGGTCTGTCAGCCGCCGCATGGGCGTCAGGACGGAGATGTCGATCGAAAGGTGCGGCACCTCTTCGAGGGTGACGGGGGTGTCGCGGAAGCGCGGGTCGCGGCAGGCGTTGCAGGCGTTCTCGACGACCGCGACGAAGAGCGGTTTGTGCGCGACGACCTGGCCGATGCACCCGCGGAGCCGGTCGGCGTTCTTCAGGGTTACGAAGACCGCGCCGGGCGCACGCAGGGCCGGCGTCAAGGCCGGATTCTCAAGGTCCAACTTCGGAGCCTCGCCGGTCCTCAGGTACTCCTCGACGCACCGGCTGGCGAGGTCGAGGAGGGTCTTGCGGTCCGCCTCCGAGAGGCCCTTTCCCGCCCGCCAGAAGGTCAGCGCGGCGTACGTGACGGAATTCGTGTAGTCGCCGCCCGTCATGCGGCCGCTCAGATCCAGGCCTACTCGGAGTCCGCGCACGTCCTCCATCGGTTCGAGGACCTTAAGGAGCAGGCCCACCGCGTCCCGGCCGCAGACCGTGTCGCGGGTCTGGGCCAAGAAGGCGTCCCACCCGGCCACGTCGATCTCGAAGAGTTCCTGGCACGCCCGGTTGTTGAGGGCCACCAGGTTCTGCGGGATTTTCTGCTCGAACGGCACGTAGCCGTAATTGGGGCCGTAATGGCAGAAATCGGTGCTCACGACGAGGAGCGTTTTCTCATCGACGAGGGCCCGCACGGCCTTGGCCAGCTCGGTCCGCTGGGCGTCGGTCATGCGGCCGACCAGCAGCTCGACCATGCGGAAGTCGCCGAGGGCGTGCTGGAGGATGGGAAGCTGGTTCTCGACGGAATGCTCGTTCTCGTGCGCGGCAGGGGTCTCCTTGACGACCGGACATGCCAGCAAGGCGTCGCGGGCCTCGGCGTCGACAGGGACGCGGCCGAGAGGCGTCTCGTAGGCGTCGACCCGCAGGACCGAACCGCCCGCGAGTGCCGTCCGATGGCTCGGGCCCATCAGGATGACGCGTTCATAGGCGCGGCCCTGGACGGTCTTGTAGCCCCGGCCGGCCACCGCGGCGGAGAACTGGTATCCGGCGTGGGGTGAGATGAGCGCGACGGGCGGCTCGGGAACCGGCGCCGCATCGCATGAAAGGACCACCTCGCAGATTTCCCGCAGCTTTGCCGCATCTGCCGGGAACCATCGCCCGGCCCCGGCACACGGGTGGACCTTGAGCTCTTCCTTGGCATCCAATTCCTCGGCCGAGCAGGCGGGCGCGGCGAGGACGGCGAGATAAGCCAGCGCGACGGCGACAGGACGGGCCGTGACCATGGACTCCCTCCACGCGGGTCAACGCGACAAGCGGGACGCGGTTTCACCCGGATTATAGACGCGCCGCGGCGGCGAGACAATGCGGGCTTTGGCGGAGGGCCAAGCCGAATCAGAAGCGTTCCCAGCGCAGGACATCGTCAAGGGGACGCTTGGCCGGCCCCGGAAGCGGGCCATCGGCATAGCCGACCGCCACGAGGGCCACAAGCTGCATGCCCTCCGGCCCGCCGAGCAGGCGGACGATCTCCGGAGCGTAGGGTTTCTTGTCACCCGCCACCCAACAGGCCGCAAGGCCCACCGCATGGGCCGCCACGAGCACGTTCTGCGTCGCCGCCGACCCGTCCTCGAGGTAGTACTTCGTCTCGCGGGCGCTGATGGCGATGCAGGCGGGCGAATCGGCGATGAACTTGCCGTACTCGGCCAGGTCGGCGATCTTTCGGCGCATCGACTCATCCGTCACCACGACGAACGCCCACGGCTGCTCGTTGCGAGCCGTCGCGGCGAGGCGGCCGGCGTCAACGATCTGCTCCAGGAGGTCGCGCGGCACGGGCTTCGCGGAGAAGCTGCGGCACGAGCGACGGGTGCGGAGGGCTTCGAGGGCGTCCATGGCGTCCCTTTCCTTCTGCGGTTAAGGCGAGATCGTGATCTCCTGCTGGTCGACCACTTCGATGCGGCCGGTCGCGGGGCTGTAGGTGACGACGCGGGCCACCACGAGGTTGAACTGCTGTTCGGACTCGCTCTCCTGCCAGAGGCGGGCCCACCGCCGGGGCCCCGCGTAGAGGCTTACCCGCTCCGGATCGCGGGTGTAGATCATCCGCTCCGCCGTGCCTCGCCGGTCGTCGACCAGCAGATTGACGCCGCCGTCGGCGACGAGCTTCTCGATGGTCATCCGTTGCTCGGGCAGCGCGCCGGCGTTGGAGGCGGTCGTGGAGGCCCGTTCGCTGAAGATGACGAGCAGGTCGCCGCTCCGGACCCGGGCCGTGACGGGACGGCCGGACCTCCCCCCCCGCTCGCCCGGCATGCTGCGGCCCTCGTGGGTGGTGACGACGTCGCCCTTGAAGTAGGCCCGGTCTGTCTCGCCCTCGTAGGCCATGCTCTCCTGCCAGTCGATGACGGTGCGGGCGTAACCCGGCGGCATGGGGCCGCCCCACGCGAGATCGACGCGCTCGACCGGCACGCCCGGCGGGGGAGGCACATCCGCGGCGGGCCGCGGGCGGCTGAGAATCCGCACGCGCCCGGGACCGCGGATGTAAGACTTTTGCTTCTCGGCGAGGTAGGTCAGGTTCGGCCCCGTGATCTCGAACCGGCTCCGGACGGTCCCGTCGGCGGCGAGCTTCTGGTCGAGGGCGGCGACTTTCTCCTCCGCGAGGATTCGCTCGATGGCCTTGCCTTCCATCATGCCCGCCAGCTCGTCGGAGGCGTCCCGGGTGGGCGCATCATCGGTGCGGGGGGCCTTCTCGCGGAAGTAGACCCAGAGCTTGCGGGAGGCCAGGCGCGACACGTCTACCACTGCCCCTTCTCCCTCTGCGGCGCCGGTTTCTGCCACGACGTCCCCGTTGAAGTTCGCGAACCCGCGGGCGTCCTCAAAGTACATCGACTCGGACCAGCGGATGGCGAGCGGCACGGCCTCGTGGACAGGCCTTCCCTGGAGGTCGGTCGTCACGGGCATGCGCAGCCGCCCCGCCCCGGTGACCGCGGCCTTGCCGAGGGTCTGGCTGAACTCGATGCGGTCGCCCTCGATCAGCCGCTCGCCGCGCGAGGCAACGGCGGGCGTCCCCTTAAGGAGCAACTCGCCCTCGGGGGCGTCGCGGCGGACGTGGTCGCCCTCGGCGTGGAGATCTTCGCGGTCGATGAGCACATCGCCGAACGCCTCGACGAAAGCGATGTCCAGATCGCCCGCCTCGTCCCGGCCGAATCGGACGGAGAGCTTCTCGGCCCGCACCTCGCCCTTCGGGTCGCGGATGATCACGTCGCCGTCGGCTTCCAAGCGATGCGGCCGGCTCCGGCCGTCGGGCTCGCGCAGGAACGTCAGGTCGAGGTTCTGGCAGGCGATGTCGCCCACCTCGCCGCCCGTCTCGACCTGCTCCTCCTCGCCGGCCGCGCGCGGCGGATTGCGGATGACGACGTCGCCGTGGCCTTTCAGATGGGAGACGGCCTGGCCGAGGTCCCGGGTGAAGACGGCCAGAGGCGCCCCCACGGGCACAAGCGCGCCCGCGGGCTGGACCAGTTTCGCCACAGTTGCGTCCATCGACGCTTCGAGTTCCACGCGGCCCGCGGGGACGGCGACCGTGGCCAAGCGGTCGCCCTGGGCCACGGCGTCGCCCTCGGCCACGTGCCAAGCCACGATCCGGACGGTCTCAACCCCCGCGATGGCGGGCATGGAAAGCGGCACGGCGCGTGCCTCGGCCCGCAGGAAATCGATGATCAGGTGCTCGCCCTGGAGGCGGCCCTTGCTCCGGCGGACGACGGCCTTTCCCTCGAACTCGGCGCGACGGATTTGCGGCGTGTCATTCTCCGGTCCGCGGGCTTCGGGATAGAGATCCAAGGCCATGCGGCGCTGCCATCGAGCTTCCAGGTGGTCGCCCTCGGTCCCCGGCGCGGCCTCGGCGGGATCGGCAGCGCCCGTCAGGCCGTCGGACTCGACCCGCGCCCGAAGCTCGCCGGCGCCGCTGACGAGGACCGTCCCGTCGGTTCGGCTGAAATCCAGCCTCCGGCCCGTCAGATGGAGCCGATCCGGCTGGTCGAGGACCATCGGGGTCTCGTCGGTCCCGTCGACGTGGCCCGCGCCGGTGCGCGAGTTGTAGCGGACCGTGGCGGCTCGGATCCGCGTCTGACCGTCCTCGACGGTGACGGGCGCGCCCGTCGCGGTGACCTCGTGGATCGCCGTGCCGAGGGTCCGCTGCAGATCGGGCTCCACCGGCGTCAGGTGCAGGGGGCCGTCCGCGACGAGGACGAGGGGCGGCGGGAGGTCGGCCGGCGGGGCCTCCTGCATGGGTTCCGGAGTCGATGGCGCGGCCCCGGCGGGGGCAACTCCGGGCGTGTCCGTGGCTTGCGTCGCGTCCGCTTGAGCAGGGGTCTCGTCGCCGGACTCCGCCAGGGCCGTGTACAGTTCGAGGCGCGCGCAGCGGAGCCGTTGCTCGGCCTGGTGGGCAAGCACGTCCCCCTCGATCTCGATCCGCCAAAGGTCGTCGTCGGGCGGCTCAGCGCGAGCCGGTGTCTGCGAGGCAGACGCCGGCGATTCGCCGATCCCGGCTTCGACGGAGGAAGCCTTGGACGCCGCGGTCTCGGGCGTCGCCTCCAGCGGGCTCTGTATCAGGTCCCCGCGGACTTCGTCCCGGACGTCGAGCGTCAGCATGATATTCCGCTCGAAGGTCAGGCGCGTCACGCGGCGGGTTTCGGAATCCAACGTCATCCGCATGCCGCGCGCCGAGAGGCTGGCCCGTTCGCCCGCCATGTCGACGGGCCCGTCGGTGCTCATGACGTGGGTGCGGTTGTCCCAGCGCAGCTCGTCGAGGCCGACGAGATAGTCGTCGAGGGGATCGTTGGGCGTGTCCCGCCCGTGGATGAGCACGACATCGCCCCGGATCACGCCGCGCTCCACGTCCTCCAGCCTCGCGAATCGGTCGCCTTGGGTCACGATCTGAGCCTCGCGCCCGGAGATGGTGATCGTCTCGCCGCGGTCGGTGTAGTACACGACGCGGGGGCGGGTGATGTCCGAAGTGTTCTTCGCGCTGTGGATGACGCGGTCGGCCCGGAGCCGCATGACGACGCGGCCGGTCTCGTCCTTCTGCTCCAGGTCGAGGCCCTCGGTGCTGACGTGCCCGCCGCCGGGGATGTCGAGCGTCTCCCGGGCCTCCGGATCGGGCGGGGGGCCGCCGGTGACGCCGGGCGAGACGGGCTCCAGGCTCGCCAGCCAGTCGCTGTACCAGTAATCGACCAGCATGTAGACGAACATTGCCGCCAGCAGGCTGATGACGACGATCATCACCCGGCGGAAGGTCATGCGTGGCCCCTCCAGGGGTGGCGTGCGGCGGGTAGGTCGTCCGGCAGGGCATCGCCGTAGCGGCGGACGACGTCCATCCAGCGGCCCTGGTACCGGAGGATGAGTTCCACGACCTCCCGCACCGCACCACGCCCGCCGGCCTCCTTGGTGACGTAGTGGGCCACGCGGCGGGCCTCGGGCATGGCGTCGGCGGGGGCCGCGGCGAAGCCGACGCGAGCCATCACGGGGACGTCGGGCAGGTCGTCGCCGACGTAGCAGACCGCCTCGGGACCCACGCCGAAGTGCTCGAGGATCGCCTCGAAGACGGGTCGCTTGTCCTTGGCCCCCTCCAGGACCAGCTCGACGCCGATTTCTTCAGCCCGGCGTCGGTTGGCGGCCGATTCGCGGCCCGAGAGCACCGCCGCCCGGTGACCCGTCCGCGTCCACAGCTTGACGCCGTGCCCGTCGCGGACGTCGAACCGCTTGACCTCGGCCCCGGCGGAATTGTAGACGATACGGCCGTCGGTGAGGACGCCGTCTACATCGAGCACCAGCACGTCGATGGCATCGAGCACGCCCCGCGTCCCTCCTAGAGGCCTAGTCCTTCGGCCAGCAGGTCCTGGACGTCGACGAGGCCAACCACGCGGCCCTTGGCGTCGACGACAGGCAACTCCTCGATGAAGTAGCGGTTGATGATCTGGAGGGCTTCGTCGGCGGAGGCGTCGACGCGGACGCGCTTCGGGTCGGCCGTCATGACTTCCCGGACGGGCCGGTCAAGGGCCTCGTCGCGTCCCGCTTCGAGCAGCCGCCTCAAGTCGGCGTCCGTAAAGATGCCCGTCAGCCGCCCGCGGGCGTCCACGAGGACCATGGCCCCGCTGCGGCGGGCCATGCCCCGGAGGCTTTGGAGGGCTTCCCGGAGGGGCCGGTCGTCGCGGACCTTGGGCAGATCGTCGCCCTTGCGCATGACCGTTTCGATGGCCAGGAGCTGCCGCCCCAGACTCCCCCCCGGGTGATAGAGGGCGAAGTCGTCGCGGGTAAATCGGCCATCCTCCTGCCGCATCTTCAGGACCGTCAAGGCCAGGGCGTCGCCCAGGGCCAGCATGGCCGTGGTCGTGGCGCTGGGGGCGAGGCGCATGGGGCAGGCCTCGCCGATGCGGCCCAGGCAAAGGAGCACCGCCGCCTGTCGCGCGAGCGTCGAGTCTCGGTTCCCCGTCATGGCGATGACTGGGACCTTGAGCTTCTCGAGCTGACCCAGGAGGCGGGTGACCTCGGCCGTCTCGCCACCGTAGGAGAGCATCAGGACGACGTCGTGGCGTCCGACGCGGCCGAGATCGCCGTGCACGGCCTCGGCGGCGTGGAGGAACTGGCTAGGGGTGCCCGTGCTGGCGAGGGTAGCGCTGATCTTGCGGGCGATGATCCCGGCCTTGCCGATGCCGCTCGTAACCACGTACCCCACGCAGGCGTAGAGGCGGCGGGCGGCGTCGACGAACTCCTCCCCGACCCCGTCGACGAGCCCGGCGATGGCCTCGGACTCGGTCCGCAAGACCCCGCGGGCGTACTCCAGGTCGACCCCGGGGGCCGGTTGCGCGGCTCGGCGCTTGGCCATCGGCGCTCCTTCCACCCTCTCCCCGCTTCGCCGGTCAGTGTAGCCCGGCCCCGGGTCCCCTTCAACCCCTTCTCGGCGGGGTCTCCCACGGGAATCTGCTTGCCCGACCCCCCGCGTGCGTATATAGAATACAGACGCCCCGCGGGCAGTCTGCAGGTTTGGAGGTGCATCTCATGCGGTCAATCCGCGTTTTCGCCATGGTTTCGGCGATGGTTCTCGTTTTCGGAGCGACACGGCTGGCGGCAGAGGAGGCCGCGCCGGACACCGAGACGGCGCCCGGCGATCCCACGAAACAGATCCGTTTCCAGCGGGAGTGGATTCCTCCGGAGGCCCTGTACGAGCGGTATCTGGCCCTCGAAGGGCAGATGAAGGACATCCTGGAGGAGGGGCGCGACTACCAGGGCGAGCTGGACCTTGTGAACCGCGAGATCATGCTCATCACCGCCGAGGCGGGGGAGAAGGAGAGGCCGCTTAGGGCCGAGATGAACAAGGCCACGGCGGGGCTCCGCGAGGCGAATCGCGCCCTGCGGGCCAGGCCGCCCGCCGAGCCGCGCATGCTCCCCGAGCCGCGACGCCCGACGCGCCGCAGCGACAGCGACGAATACGACGACGCCAGGGACCGCTACGAGCGCGAGAAACGCGACGTCGAGCGCGAGAACAAGCGACGCCGCGAGCAATACCAGAAGGACTTGGCCGAGTACAAGAAGAAGCAGGCCGAGGCCAAGGCCCAAGTGGCCGAAGCCGAGAAGACTATCGAGGGCCTCAAGAACCAGCTCGACATTATCACCGCCGAGACCGAGGCCAGGAAGGCCCCGCACATCGAGAAGCGCAAGGGCATCTCCGACCAAATCGCCTCTCTTAAGCGCCGGGCGGAGCTCCTGATCGCCCAGACGACCGAGATTCGAGAGGCATTCCGGAAGGCCCCCGAGGAGCTCATCTGGCGGCAGGGGTTGATCCTCTGGGACGGGAAGCTCTGGCGCATCGAGGACCTTCAGGCACACTACGACGAGACCATCGCTGCCATCGAACGCGTCCACGGCGAGCTGAAGGCCTCCGCCAAGAAGGCCGGGCGCAACTTCCCCGAGGACTGGCGGCATCCGCAACAGGAGGAGGTCGACCGGCTCGGGCACCTTCTGGACAAGGCCGCCCGGACCGACGCCTCGGCCTCGTGATCCCCTGTGGGGGCGGCTCCGTGAACCCCGTTCGCCTGATTTTTCTGGCGGCCACGGCCCTGGTTCCCCGGGCCGTCCTCGCCGCAGCAGACGAGGCCCCGGCCGTTCCCGATCTTTTTGCCGCGTACAGCGACGTCCGGGCGGACCTCGCGGAACGCACCGAGGCGGCCCGCGGGATTCGCGATGCGCTCCGGGAGGTCTCCGACAGGCTCCGCGCGCTTCGGGGCGAGGAGGCGAAGGAGGTGCGTCCCCCGAAGGCCGATCTGCGGGAGGCCGAGAACCGCCTCCGCCGCGCCCGCCACATCTTGAACTCTCACCCGCCCGTCAAGCCCCGCATCGTACCTCCACCGCGCTCGCCCGGCATGTCCGCCTCCGAACGCCGACGCCTGATCGAGGCCCAGAGGAAGAACCGCGATGAGCTGCATCGCGACCGGATGAGGCTTTTCCGCGAGGGACAGGCATGGGCCAAGGAAGAACTGCCGGCCCTCGAAGCCGCGGCCCAGGAGGCCAAGAGCCTCGTGGAGGAGGTCACGGCCCGCTACGAGGACCTGGCGGCGCCCTTGCTTGAGGAAGAGGCCCGGCTCCGCGATCAGCTGCGCGAAGCCGGCCGAGCCGCCGCCGACCGCCTGGTCCGCATTCGCGAGATCGGCGCGCGGCTCGAAGCCGCCGGGCCGGCAGCACTGCACGCCCACGGGATCGTGGCCTGGGACGGCGAGTTCTACCGTCTGGAGGACCTCGAGGACCGATACGACGCCCTCAAACGCGAGGTCGATGCCGTCGCCGCGATCGTCCGCCGCCAGGCCGAGGCCGCCGGCAAGCCGCTCCCAGACCACTGGCGCCACTCGGACCGGGACACGCTCGATGCGATGAAGAGCGTCCTGGATCGGGCGCGCGTGTCCCGGCGGGAGGCACCGTGAGGGCCGGGTATCTCCGAGTCGCGGCCGCCCTGGCCGCCGTGCCACTGGCGGTGCTTGTCGGCTGCGACTCCTCCACCCCGCCGCCTGAGGGTTCGTCTCGATCCGACCTGCGCGCTTTCCTCCGGTCCGACGACCCGGCGGCCCGGGTCGAAGCGGCCGAGACCCTTGCCGTGGACGGTCCCGATGCCGCGTGGGCCGTGCCCGCGTTGGCGGCGTGTCTCGAAGACACCTCCGAGGCAGCCCGCGACCCGACCGTGCGGCAGACGGTGCTCTTGGCCCTTGGCTGGATCGGTCCCGAGGCGGCTTCGGCCCTGGCGGCCGTCCGCCCGTTGATGACCGCCGCCCCGGAGGACGTCCGCCGGGCGGCCGTGGAGGCCACCGGCCAGATTGCCGCGCGGGCCGGACCCGAGGTCCGGGAAGACGCCGGAGCTACCCTCGTCCGGGCCCTCAATGATCCGGCGGCCCCGGTGCGGCGAGCGGCGGCCATGGCCGTGGGCCGGATTGAGCGGACAAGGGACGCGCCGCGCCTGGCCGAAATGGTGCGCGCGGACCCCGACCCCATGGTCCGCCAAGACGCCGCCCGGGCCCTCGGGTGGATGGGGGCGGCCCTTGACGCGCCGCAGGCCAGGGCGCTCGCCCCGACACTGGCGCATGCGGTCGAGGGCGCCGATCCCGAGACGGCCGTCCATGCGGCCGAGGCCCTCCGCAAGGTCGCCCCGCTCCTCGGGCCGGACGTCGCGGAAACGGTAGCGCCCGCGTTGATGGCGGGCCTGGCGGGCCAGGCGGACCTCGTCGACCCCTCCGCCGAGGCCCTCGGCCGCCTCGGGCCCGCTCTCAAGAGCGACCTCCGCCGCCAGGTCGAGGCCGCCCTTCAGCAGGCGGCCACGCGCGGCCCCTCCCTTTCGCGCGAGACCGCGGCCCGGGCCCTGGAGACGTTCCGCGAAAGCGGCCCGCCGCCGTTGCCGTAGGCCCCGCAACCCCCTTTTCGCTTGAAAAGGCCCCCTGCCCCGCGTATCTTCTCTCGACCTCAGACGCGCTCGCAGTGCGGCAAGGGAGCGGTATGGACACCATCGGCGTAGCGGTCATCGGTTTCGGGACGGTCGGCACGGGCATTGTCAAGCTCCTCCTGGAGGACGCCGAGCGTCTGGCCGACGCCGCGGGCGTCCGGCTCGAGCTACGCCACGTCGTGGACGTCGACCTCGACACTCCCCGGCCCGTCCAGGTGCCGGAGGGGGTGATGACCGACGACCTCGAGCGCGTCCTTGCCGATGCCGAGACCCGCGTCGCTGTCGAAACCATCGGCGGCACGACGGTGGCCGTGGACGTGATGAAGCGGTTTCTGGCCGCCGGGAAGGACGTGGTGACCGCCAACAAGGCCGCCCTGGCGGAGCGCGGGACGGAGCTCTTCGACGCGGCGCGCGAGGCGGGCCGCTCGATCAGTTTCGAGGCGTCCTGCGCCGCGGGCATCCCCGTCATCCGGGCCATCCGCGACGGCCTCATCGCCAATCGCCTGACGGCCCTCACGGGCATCCTTAACGGCACCTGCAACTACATCCTGACGCAGATGTCCACCGAGTACCACTCCTACGACAAGGCCCTCCGCGACGCCCAGGCCAAGGGCTACGCCGAGGCCGACCCCACGCTGGACGTGACGGGCGAGGACGCGCGGCACAAGCTGGCCATCCTGGCGGGCATGGCCTTCGGCGCGGAGGTTCATCTGGACGACGTCTACGTCGAGGGCATCAAGGGCGTCCACCTCTCCGACCTCGTCTATGGCGGCGAGCTGGGCTACGTCCTGAAGCTGCTGGCGATCGGGCGGCTGGTCGAGGGCGCCTTGACCCTTCGGGTCCACCCGACCTTCGTGCCCGCCGACAGTCCCCTGGCCAACGTCTTTGACGCCAACAACGCCGTCCTTCTAACGGGCCACGCCGTCGGCGACACGCTCTACTATGGGCCCGGGGCGGGCATGATGCCAACCGCGAGCAGCATCGTGGCCGACATCATCGACGCGGCCCTCGGGCGAGCCGGGGCCACCTTCCGGCACATCGCGTGGCTCGCGGGAAGGCGCACGCGGTACCCCGTCCGCTCCATGGACGAGACCTGGACCCGCAACTACCTCCGTCTTGACGTCCAGGACCGACCCGGCGTCCTCGGTGAGATCACGAGCGTCCTGGGGCGGCACGAGATCGGCATCGCCTCGGTGCTCCAACAGGAACCGGAGGACCCCGAGCACGTGCCCCTGGTCATCACCACCCACGGGGCCCACGAGGGCCGCATGAACGCCGCCATGAAGCAAATCCGGTCCCTTGAGACCGTCAAGGGCCGGAGCACCCGCATCCGAATGCTCCCCGACGCGGAGACCGGGGCGTGAAGTACGCCATCGTCATCCCGGACGGGGCCGCCGATCGGCCGGTTCCGGACCTCCGCGACCGGACCCCGCTCGAAGTGGCCCACAAGCCGCACATGGACCGTATCGCCGCCGAGGGGCGGTCGGGCCTCGTACGTTTCGCGCCGCCCGGCATGCACCCGGGAAGCGACGTGTGCATCCTGAGCCTCGTCGGTTACGATCCCAAGAGCTGCTACACGGGCCGGGCCCCCATCGAGGCCGCCGCCCGGGACATCCCCTTGGCCGAGGACGACTGGATCTTCCGCACGAACCTCGTCACCGTGGCCGACGGGGAGATGGTCGATTACTCGGCCGGGCACATCACCACGAAGGAGGCCCGCCTCCTCATCGAGGCTGTGGCCGGGGAACTGGGGAGCGACCAGGTCGAGTTCCACCCCGGCGTCGGCTACCGCCACCTGATGGTCGTCCACGGGTCGACCTTCCAGGTCCGAACCCAGCCGCCCCACGACATCATGGGCGAGCCCCTGAAGCGCCATCTGCCGCGCGGCAAGAACGCCAAGCGCCTCATCGAGCTCATGGAGGCGAGCCGCGCGGTGCTTGAGGGCCATCCCGTCAACCGCGTCCGCCGCGATCTCGGCGAGAACTCCGCCAGCCAAATCTGGCTCTGGGGTGAGGGCACGCGGCCGGCCCTGGAGAGCTTCCAGGCCCGTTTCGGACTCCGGGGGGCGGCCATCACGGCGGTGGACCTGGTGCGGGGCATCGCGAAGCTCGTGGGATGGGACATCATCGAGGTCAAGGGGGCCACGGGCTACTACGACACGAACTATGCCGGCAAGGGCGAGGCCGCCGTCCGAGCCCTCGAACACCATGACTTGGTCCTCGTGCACGTGGAGGCCTCCGACGAGGCGGGCCACAACGGCGACGCCCACGCCAAGGTCCGGGCCATCGAGAGCGTGGACGCCCACGTCGTCGGGCCCCTCCTGGAGAGCCTGGAGGGGGGAAACGAGCAGTGGCGGATTCTCGTGGCACCGGACCATCCGACGCCCATCGAGATTCGCACGCACGATGGCGAGCCCGTGCCGTTCGCCATGATGGGAGCGGGCCTGAAGCCCCTGCGGCCGGGCTTGGCGATGGACGAGAAAACGGCACGCGGGGCGGGGCTCCGCGTCGACGTCGGACACGAACTGATGGAGTATTTCCTGAAGCGCTGAGGACCGCCCCCCCCGCCCGCGCCGCTTCGGGAGGGAGTCACGACCAAACCATGACCACAACCGTCATGAAATTCGGCGGCACGAGCGTCGCGACGGCGGATCTGGTCCGCCGGGCTGCCGGCCGCGCCATCCGTGCCAAGCAGCAGGGCCGCAACGTGGTCGTCGTCGTCTCGGCCCGCGGCAAGACGACCGACGAACTGATCCGCATGGCCTACGAGATCACCGACCGGCCCCATCTCCGGGAGCTGGACCAGCTCGTCTCCACCGGCGAGCAGATCTCGATCGCCCTGATGGCCATGGCCATCCATGCGGCGGGCCACGGGGCCATCAGCTTCACGGGCGGCCAGGTGGGTCTCGTGACCGACTCGAAACACACGAAGGCCCGCATCCAGAGCGTCGACGCCCAGCGAATCCACGACGAGTTTGCCAAGGGCCACATCGTCATCGTGGCCGGGTTCCAGGGCGTCGACGCCGAGCAGAACATCACGACCCTCGGCCGCGGAGGCAGCGACACCACGGCCGTCGCTCTGGCCGCGGCCATCGAGGCCGACGTCTGCGAGATTTACACCGACGTCGACGGCGTTTACACGACCGACCCGCGGATCGTCCCGACGGCCCGCAAGCTCGACGAGATCGCCTACGACGAGATGCTGGAGCTGGCCAGCCTCGGGGCCGGGATTCTGCACAGTCGGGCCGTCGAGTTCGGCAAGAAGTACGACATTCCGATCCACGTCCGATCGAGCCTGAGCGACGCGAAGGGGACGACGATCATTGAGGAGGTGAGCAGCATGGAGCAGATCACGGTCCGCGGGGCCGCCCTCACCAAGGACCTCGCGAAGGTAACGATCCGTAGCGTGCCGGACCAGCCGGGCGTCGCGGCCAAGATTTTCCACCAGATCGCCGCCGCCAACGCCGTCGTCGACGATATCATCCAGAACGTCAGCCGCGAGGGCACAACCGATGTCAGCTTCACGTGCGCCGTCGGCGACCTGCCAGCCATCGTCGAGGTGGCCTCGGAGCTCGTCAAGGAGCTGGGCGCCCAGGAGGTCATGACCGACGACCGCGTGGCCAAGGTCAGCGTCGTGGGCGTGGGCATGCGGACGCACACGGGCGTCGCGGAGCGGATGTTCGAGGCCCTTGCCGACGCCAAGATCAACATCCAGATGATCTCCACGAGCGAGATCAAAATCTCGTGCATCATCGATCGCGACGGGTCCGAAGAGGCCCTGCGCGTCGTCCACGACGCGTTCGACCTCGGCGACGAGGCGGCCGACTGAGTCGGGAGCACCCGCATGGCCCCGGCCCACAACGTTCGCCGAACGTCGCCCACGCCCGGGGGGCGCGTTTTCTGGATCGTCCTGGCCACGTGCTGGATCACCCTTGTGGCGGCGGCCTGGCACCTGCACCTCCGCGCCCGCGGGCCGCGCCATGCCCCGGCCGACCTCCATGGGCCCCTCGGCACGTACGCGCGGGTTTCCGCCGTGGAGGCCCCGTTTCTCATCACCCTTGACGGCGAGCGCGCCGTGCGTCCGGCCGGCCTGGCGGCACCGGAATCGGACGCCGAAGGCGAGACGCTGCTGAAACGCATCCGCGCCCTGATCGAAAGCGCCGCCCCGGACGTTTACGTCGCCCGGGGGGCGCCGGGAGACGTCCCGGACGGCGGCCGCGACGCCCTCGTCTGGTTCCCTCCGCCGGAGGCCGAGCCGGGCGCCTGGTACCCCGCCGCCGACATGCAGCTCCTGTCGGCGGTGCTCGTCCAGGAGGGACTCGCCCGCGTCGACCCGGAGCGGCCCTGCATCCATCAACAGGAGTTGGAGATGCTCCAGGACGACGCCCGGCGGCACGGGCGGGGTATCTGGGCGACCGGGGGACCGAATCCGTGAGGCTGCCGGGGCGAGAATTCTTTTTGCTTTGACGCTTCCGTCCGGGGCCATCTATAATCGGATTGACGCGTGGGACGTAGAGGACGGCGCATGCCCGAGGACGTGACCGACGAGCAGGTGGAGGCGTTCCGCAAGGAAATCCGCGAGCGGACCGAGCGCCACGCCGCCGCCCAAGGCTATCGCCTGAATCCGAACGTCAAGGCCCTGGAGGCCCTCATCGAGGGACTCGTGAAACGCAAGGTACGAAACGGCGACTACTACTGCCCCTGTCGCATCGTGACCGGCGACGATGCCGTCGATGCCGCGAACGTCTGCCCCTGCGAGACGCACGAGGAGGAGATCGCCGCGAGCGGCAAGTGCCACTGCGGGCTGTTCTTCGCGGCCGAGGTGTAGCCGCCGAGAGACGCCGCAGGGCTGCCTGCGAATCCGAATCCGACGACCTGCACCCGTATACAGAACTGGAGAGACGCGATGGCCGAGAACGTCGTTGAGTTGACCGACGCCAACTTCGAGACCGAGATCGAGAAGGACGGGGGCGTGTGCCTGGTGGATTTCTGGGCCGAGTGGTGCCCCCCCTGCCGCATGGTCGCCCCGACCGTCGAGGAGATCGCCGGCGAGTACGACGGCAAGGCGAAGGTGGGTAAGCTGGACACCGACGCGAACCGCGACACGGCGTCGAAGTTCGGCATCACCGCCATCCCGACGCTCATCGTCTTCAAGGACGGCGAGATCGCCAAGCGCTTTACGGGCGTGACCTCCAAGGACGACCTGACGGCGGCCCTGGACGAGGCGATCGGCTGAGCTTTTGCCCTTCCCGGACCGTTCTGCCCATCCCGGGACCGGCCGGCGCGTGCGCGGGGCGGATCCCGTCATGGACCGAGACGAGCCGCTGAAACGCACCTCTGGGCCCGGCCCGGCCTTTTGACCCGAAGATTCTGGCCGAGCGGTACCCGATTGTCCTCCAGTGCGAGGAGGATTGGTGGTACGGCCACGGCCAAGGAAGGGCGGCGGGCCGAGCAGGTGAACATCCGCCTGACCGCCGAGGAACACGTGTACCTGGAGAGCCGCTCGCAGGCCCAAGGCTTCCGCGGGCTCCCGGATTGCATGGGGGCGGCGGCTCTGGCGGGTGCGGCCCCGACCACGACCCTTACCCCGGAGCGCCGCGCCCGTCCCCGCAAGGTCAGGAAGCGATAGCCAAAGAGCGAAAAGAAGACGTAACCTCGCCTGCCCCTCACGCCTCCCCGTCACCGGGCACGACGCACGTCTGCTCATCCCAGGGACGCGGCTCGTCGAGGCGGAGCCATGCGTCGATGTCGCGGGCGGCGGCCTGGCCGGCCCCCATGGCGCTGATAACCGTGGCGGCCCCGGTGACGATGTCCCCGCCCGCCCAGACGGCCCGCTTCGTGGTCCGCCCCGAGGCTTCGTCGGCGACGATCGTGCCCCAGCGGCTGATTTCGAGGTCCGGCGTCGTCGACGGGATGATCGGGTTCGGCTTGTTTCCGATGGCGATGATGACCGTATCAACGTCGAAGACGAACTCGCTCCCCTCGATGGGCACGGGCCGGCGGCGGCCGGAATCGTCCGGCTCGCCCAGCTCCATGCGGATGCATTCCATGCCCTTCACCCAGCCGCGCTCGTCGGCGAGGATGGCCACGGGGTTCGTCAGCAGGTTGAACTGGATGCCCTCCTGCTCGGCGTGATGAATCTCGGCGGCCCGGGCGGGCATCTGCTCGCGCGCCCGGCGATAGACGATGTAGACCTCGTCGGCCCCCAGCCGCAGGGCCGTACGGGCCGCATCCATGGCCACGTTCCCGCCGCCCACGACCGCCAGGCGCTGCGAATCCAGCACGGGCGTATCGGCCCGGCCTCGGTCGTACGCCCGCATCAGGTTCGCCCGCGTCAGGTACTCGTTCGCGCTGTAGACGCCGAGCAGGTCCTCCCCGGGGATGCCCAGGAATGAGGGGGCCCCCGCCCCGACGCCGACGAAGACCGCGTCGTAGGGCTCCAGGAGCTCGTCGACCGTGTCGATCTTGCCGATGACGGAGTTCGTCTCGATCTTCACGCCCCGGGCCTCCAGACCCTCGACCTCGGCCTGGACGATCTGGTTCGGCAGGCGGAACTCCGGAATTCCGTAAACCAGCACGCCGCCCGTCCGGTGGAAAGCCTCGAAGACGGTGACCTCGTGGCCGCGTCCCACGAGCTCGCCGGCGCACGTGAGGCCCGCCGGCCCCGCTCCGACGACGGCCACTTTGCGGCCCGTCGGCTCCGGCCGCGGAGGCACCGCACACGTGCCGCACTCGCGCTTCCAGTCGGCGACGAACCGTTCGAGGTTGCCGATGGCGAGGGGGTCGCCCTTGTTGCCGAGGACGCACTTGGCCTCGCACTGGCTCTCCTGGGGGCAGACGCGGCCACAAATGGCCGGGAGGGCGTTCGTGAGGAGGATCAGGTCGGCGGCCTCCTCGAACCGTTCCTCGGCGATAAGCTTCACGAACCCCGGGATGTCGATGCCCACGGGGCACCCGGCCACGCACTGCGGTTTCTTGCAGAGGAGGCACCGGCGGGCCTCCAGGCGGGCCTCTTCCTCGGTGTAGCCGTGCGGGACCTCCTCGAAGTCCTGGACCCGCTCGGCGGGGGTTCGCTCGGCCATGGGCGTCCGCTGGAAGCGTTCGGCTTTCTTCGTCTCGTCGACCATCGTCGTCTCTTCCGGCTAATGAGCGTGGTGCGCGTGGGCATGACCGCCGGCCCGCTCGAACGGGTGCTCGTGGCCCGCCGTCCGGGCCAGCGACCGGGCCTCCTGCATCCCGTAGGCCGACCGCCGCGCGAACACGTTGTCCCAGTCCACGGCGTGGGCGTCGAAGAATGGCCCGTCCACGCACGCGAGCTTCGACTCGTCGCCGACGCGGACGCGGCAGGCGCCGCACATGCCCGTCCCATCGAGCATGATGGGGTTCAGGGCGGCCAGCGTGCGGATTCCGTGCGGCTCCGTCTCGCGGGCCGTCAGCATCATCATGAACGGGCATCCCACGGCGACGACCAGGTCGAACGTCTCGCCCGCCTCCAGCCGCCGCTTCAGGGCGTCGACCGCGTGGCCCTTCTCGCCCTCGGAGCCGTCGGCCGTGGTCTGGATGACGGCGTCGGACCAGGGCTCCAGCTTGTCGCGGTAGTAGTGCAGGTAGTGGCTGCGGGCCTCGACGATGGCGACCACGCGGTTTCCCGCCTCCTTCATCGCCCGGGCGATGCAAAGGATCGCTCCGATGCCGTAGCACCCGGCACACAGGGCCACCGTGCCCACTTTCTCGATCTCCAGCGGCACGCCGAGCGGCCCGGCCAAGTGGGCGATGGCGTCGCCCCGGGTCATCTCGATGAGCTGCCCGCTCGTGCGGCCCGCCTCCAGGACGATCAGCGTCACGGTGCCCGCCTCGGCGTCCCAATCGCTGAGGGTAAACGGGACGCGGTCGGACTCGTCATGGGGCATGACGATGACGAACTGCCCGGCCCGGGCCTTGCGGGCCACTTTCGGGGCCTCGACGACCACCTCATGGACGTTCGGGGCCACCTCGCGTTTCGATACGATCGCGAACACGCTCACTCCTCCATCCGGACGGGCTCGCCCGTCAGGGCCTTGAGGCCCAGCACGTAGTCGGCGATCCGATGGCCGCGGTACCATCGCCGCCGCAGCGCCGGCTCGCGGGCCGCGGGGGGCATCTCCGTCCGGCCCGTTGCCACCTCGGCGGGATCCACCCCGGCCGCCGTCGCCACCCCCGCCGCGTTCTCCCACTGGAAGCCCTCGGCGCCCATCGCCTTTGCCAGGTTGACGATAATGCGCCAGTCCGCCAGGGCCCGGCCCGGCGGGGGGGCGACCCGGACGAGCGGCCGCGGCCTGCCCGATGCGTCCTCGACCGTCCCGTCGACCTCCGGGAAGAGGGCCGCGGGCAGGACCACGTCCGCCGCCTCCGACGCCGCACTCTCGAAAACGTCCACCACGACCACGAAATCGAGCTCATCGAGCGCCTCGGCGTCCACGAACGGGCCCGTCAGGATCGCGGCCCGGACGCCTTTGGGCAACTTGGCCGTCGCCCGGCCCTCGGCGTCGAGCGCCGCCTCGACGAAGTGCGGCGAATCCATCACCTCGGCCGTGAACTTGCGGAGGGCATAGCGGTCCTCGAGCGTCGCCGATGCGGGGTCCACGACCAGCGCGAACGCCTCGCCTCGATACTCCTTGAGCCGCTCCGCGATGGCCGGCAAGGCCAGGTCCCAGCGACTCTTCCGAAGCGTCTCGCCCTCGCGGACCCGGGGGGTCCGGAGCCGGTCGGGATGGCCCACGAACTCGCCCAGAGCGAACCGTCCCAGGGCGCAGAGCGGCACGTCGACGTCCACCGGCCGTGCCTCGACCACATGCCGCCCGTCGCTTGCCACGTCCATCGCGCAACCCTCGTCGCACAGGACGCAGGTGGTACGGAGAGGCTCGCCACAGGCATCGGTCCACTTGCCGAACCGGGCAGCCAAGGCCCCCGTTGGGCAGACGTCGACGCACGAGCCGCAAAAGCGGCACCCGGCCTCCACCAGGTCCCGGCCGAAGGCCGGGCCGATCTCCGTGCGGCTGCCGCGCTTCGTGAAGGCGATGGTCGGCTCCCCGTGCCGCTCCTTGCACACCCGGACGCACCGGCCGCACAGGATGCACAGGTTCATGTCGCGGTCGATGAAGGGATCGCGGTGACGGACCTCCAGAGCCCGGTAAAACGGGGCCGCCGGAAGCTCCTCCAGGCCCAGGTCCTCGGCCAGCTCGCGCAAGGGGCACGTGCTCTTCTTCGCGCACGTGTGACAGCCCGTCGCACAGCCGGCCTTGTCGGGCATGGGACGGTACTCCTCGCACAGGTCGGCCTTGTCGCAGACGAGGCACGCCGAGGGGTGCTCCAGGAGGATGAGCTCCAGGATGTTCCGCCGCAGGTCCCGCAGGGGCCCCGTCTGCGTCCGCACGACCATGCCCTCGGTCGCGGGGGTCGAGCAGGACGTGGGATAGCCCCGCATGCCCTCGATCTCGACGACGCAGAGGCGGCAGGCGCCGAACGGGGGGAGCGTCTCATGGGAGCAGAGGTGCGGGATTTCGATGCCGGCGCGGTCGGCGGCCTCCAGCACCGAGTCGCCCTCGAAGGCCTCGATCGTCTGTCCGTCGATGGTCAGCTTCACGTGACGGCTTCCTTCTCGGTTTGCGGCTCGTAACGGGTCCGCGCGCCGCTGGTGCGGTAGACCGCCGAGGCCGTCGGCGGGCACGTCCTCAGGCACATGCCGCACTGGATGCACACGTCCGGATCGACCGCGTAACCCGCCTCCTTGCTCCCGGCAACGGCATCGACCGGGCAGACCCGGAAGCACGCCCCGCATCGGATGCACCGGTCGGGATCGATGTGGTATTGGAGGAGCCCCCGGCAGACGAACGCGCGGCACTCGTGCTTTTCGATGTGCTGAAGGTACTCGTTGCGGAAATAGCGGAGGGTCGTGAGGACCGGGTTCGGGGCCGTCTGCCCCAGGCCGCACAGCGACCCGTTCTTGACGGTCCAGGCCATGGATTCGAGGCGCTCGAGGTCCGCCCGCGCCGCCCGCCCCTCCGTGATGGCCTCCAGGATGGCAAGCATGGCCCTCGTGCCGACGCGGCAGGGCGGACACTTGCCGCAGGACTCCTCCTGCGTGAAGGAGAGGAAGTAGCGGGCGACGTCGACCGCGCAGGTCGTTTCGTCGAGGACGATCATGCCGCCCGAGCCCATGATGGAACCGACCTCGGCCAGCGACTCGTAATCGACGGGAAGGTCGAGCTTCTCGGCGGGGATCATGCCGCCCGACGGACCGCCCGTCTGGACGGCCTTGAGGGCCCGTCCCTCGGGCACCCCGCCGCCGATCTCCTCGACGATGGTCCGCAGGGCGATGCCCATGGGCACCTCGACGAGGCCCGTCCGGCGGACTTTGCCGGCCAGGGCGAAGGTCTTCGTGCCGGGGCTCTCGTCGGTTCCCACGCCGCGGTACGCCTCCCCGCCCTCGCGGAGGATGACGGGCAGGTTCCCGAGCGTCTCGACGTTCTGGATGACGGTGGGCTTGCCCCAGAGGCCCTGGACGGCCGGGAACGGGGGCCGCGGGCGCGGCATGCCCCGGCGCCCCTCGACGCTGGCGAGGAGAGCGGTCTCCTCGCCGCAGACGAAAGCCCCGGCCCCTTTCTTGACCTGGATTCGGAAGGACCAGCCGCTGCCGAGTATGTCCTGGCCCAGAAGCCCGAGGTCCTCCATCTGGGCCAGGGCCACGTCCAGCCGTTTCAGGGCCAGCGGATACTCGGCCCGGCAGTAGACGTAGCCCTCACTTGCCCCGAGCACGAACCCCGCGATGAGCATGCCTTCGAGGGCGGCGTGGGGATCGCTCTCCAGGAGGCTGCGGTCCATGAACGCCCCGGGGTCGCCCTCGTCCGCGTTGCAGATGAGATACTTGGGCGACCCTTCGGCCTCGCGGCAGAACTGCCACTTCCGCCACACGGGGAAGCCCGCCCCGCCTCGGCCGCGCAGGCCGCTCGTCTTGACCTCCTGGAGCGTCGCCAGGGCCCCCCCCTCGATGGCCCGCGCGAAGCCTCGATACCCGCCCCGCGCAAGGCAATGCTCCACGTCCTCCGGGTCGATGAGGCCGCAATTGGCCAGGACGCGGCGAACCTGCCCCTTCATCATGGGATGCTCGGCGAAGGGGGCGAGGCCCTTGACCGCCCCGTCGCCCATCGTGCCGAGGGCCCACTCCGGGCACGGATCGCCGCCCAGAATCCATCGCTCCAGCACCGCGGCCGCCTCGTCGGGGCCCACGGGGCCGTAGACGACCGACGGCGCCCCAGGCTTGTCGGCGATCAGGACCGGCTCGGCGCAGCAGAGACCGATGCACCCAACCTCCAGGACGCGGGCCTCAAGGTCCCGCCGGACGGTTTCGTCGCGGAGCCGCTGGAGGACGTCGCTCGCCCCCGCCGCGCGGCCGCAGGTCGCGGCCCCGACGCGCAGGACGGGCGCGTCGCCCGCGGCAAGGTTCTGCCACGCGCGATCGGCTCGGTCACAGGCTTCCTGGAATCGGGTCATCCGGGTCGTACACCTTCATGGGGGCTCGGGACCGGGCTCAGTCGGCCGTCTCCGCGGTCTCGGTGCGGGCCGCCTGGAGGACCTTCCGGACCTTCTCGGGGGTCATGCGGGCGTGGACCTTGCCGTCGAGGGTGATGGCCGGCGCGAGGGCGCAGCAGCCGATGCACGCGACGCGCTCCAGGGCGAAGGCCCCATCCTCGGTCGTGTTGCCGGGGCGGATACCCAACTCGCGCTGGAAGGCGTCGAGGATGGCCTCCCCGCCGCCCACGTGACAGGCCGTCCCCTGGCAGACGCAGACGGTCTTGTCGCCGGGCGGATGGAAGCGGAACTGGCTGTAGAAGGACGCCACGCCGTAGATCTCGTTCTCGCCGACGCCGGCGGCCAAGGCGAGCTCGCGGACCGCCTCCTGGCTCAGATATCCGAACCGCCCCTGGACCTCCTGGAGCATGGGGATGAGCCCCCCCTGCCCCTTGGCATGGCGGGAAACGATGGCGCGGACCTGGTCGGCCAAGTGCTCCTCCGTAGCGATCGATTTCGCCATATGCCATGTCTCCGGCGCGTGTGGAAAGCGATACAGTGTACGGCCGGGGTTCGGACGGGTCAATCATCGTTCCGGAACCCGGCCCAGCCCGGCGAATCGGCACAAGAGTGCCGCATCGGACCCCGAAAATCAAGCAGAAAGCGCGGATTTTCTCTTGCGGATGGTCAGGATTGCCGTATATTCGGGCCCTCGGTTTCCCGAACAGATGGCCCGCCCAACGGCACGGACGGGCGTCAACGGGTGCCATGTTTCGGGCATGGCCCACACGCAAGAGGAAAGGAGAATCCGATGTCGCAGGCGTTTGTCGAGAACATCATGGGGATCGTCAAGGCCCGGAACCCGGGCGAGACGGAGTTCCACCAGGCGGTCGAGGAGGTGGCCGAGAGCGTCGCCCCCGTCATCGACAAGGAACCCGCCCTGGCCAGGCTCCGGGTCTTCGAGCGGATGGTCGAGCCGGAGCGGCAACTCCTCTTTCGCATCCCCTGGACCGACGACCAGGGCGACGTCCAGGTCAACCGCGGCTTCCGCGTTGAGTTCAACTCGGCCATCGGGCCCTACAAGGGCGGCCTGCGGTTCCACCCGTCCGTCTACCTGGGCATCATCAAGTTCCTCGGCTTCGAGCAGATCTTCAAGAACGCCCTGACCACCACCCCGATCGGAGGCGGCAAGGGCGGCTCCGACTTCGACCCGAAGGGCAAGAGCGACGCCGAGGTCATGCGTTTCTGCCAGGCCTTCATGGGCGAGCTCTTCCGCCACATCGGCCCGGACACCGACGTCCCCGCGGGAGACATCGGCGTCGGCGGACGCGAGATCGGGTTCCTCTTCGGCCAGTACAAGAAGCTCACGAATACCTTCGCGGGCGTGCTGACGGGCAAGGGCCTCGACTACGGCGGGTCGCTGGTGCGGACCGAGGCCACCGGCTACGGCCTCGTCTACTTCGTCTCCCGCATGCTCGAAGCCAAGGGCAAGGACTGGAAGGGCCTGAAGGTCGTCATCTCCGGCTCCGGCAACGTGGCCATCTACGCCTGCCAGAAGTGCCAGGAGCTCGGGGCCCGGGTCATCGCCCTCAGCGATTCCTCCGGCTACATCGTCGACGAGAACGGCATCCAGCTCGACATCGTGCGGCGGATCAAGGAAGTGGAGCGCGGCCGGATCAAGGAGTACGCGGCCGAGGTCAAGTCCGCCCAGTACACCGAGGGCTGGCAGGGCATCTGGACCGTGCCGTGCGACGTGGCCCTGCCGAGCGCCACGCAGAACGAGATCGACCAGCAGGCCGCCGAAACGCTCGTCAAGAACGGGTGCATCGCGGTCGGCGAGGGCGCCAACATGCCCTCCACGCCCGAGGCTATCGAGGTCTTCCACAGCAACGACGTCTCCTTCGGGCCCGCCAAGGCCGCCAACGCGGGCGGCGTGGCCACCAGCGCCCTGGAGATGGCCCAGAACTCGATGCGATTGAACTGGCCGTTCGCCGAGGTCGACCAGCGGCTCCACGGCATCATGGACGCCATCTACGACCAGTGCGTCCAGGCCGCCGACGCCTACGGGCAGTCGGGCAACCTGGTGGCCGGGGCGAACATCGCCGGCTTCCTCAAGGTCGCCAACGCGATGATGGCCCAGGGGGTCGTCTAAGCCTCCCGACGCTTGACACACGTTCGGCGTCGCCTGCCGGGGAACCGACCCCGGCAGGCGACGGTGCCGGTTGCCGTGGCGCCCTACCCTATAGGCTCGGACCATGGCCCAGATTCGAACGGAGTTCTCGACCGGCCTGCCTTCGCTGGACCGGGTCCTGCGGGGCCTGACGCCGGGCGACAACGTCGTCTGGCAGGTCGACTCGATCGAGGATTACCGGGCCTTCGTTCAGCCCTACGTCCGGAACGCCCTCGATACGGGCAAGAACTTCACCTACTTCCGGTTCGCCCGGCATGAGCCGCTCCTGCCGCTCGACCTGGAGGGGGCGCGGGTTGTCCAACTCCACCCGGAGGCGGGCTTCGAGCACTTCATCACCGAGGTCCACCAGGCCATCGAGGAGGCCGGACGGCTGGGCGTCTACGTCTTTGATTGCCTCTCCGAGTTGGCCGCCGACTGGTACAGTGACCGCATGCTCGGCAACTTCTTCATGCTGACGTGCCCGTACCTCTACGACCTCGAGACGCTGGCCTATTTCGCCCTGCTTCGGAACCATCACTCGGCCAACGCCATCGACCCGATCACCTCGACGACGCAGCTGTTCCTGGACGTCTACCGCCACGCCGGCCGCCTCTACGTACATCCCATCAAGGTCCAGCAGCGGTACTCTCCGACGATGTTCACGCTCCACGGGCGGGACGGCGACGAGTTCGCGCCCGTCCAGGAAAGCGCCACCATCGCCGAGGTGCTGACCAGCGTGCCCTGGGCCCGCGTCGAGACGGGAAGCTACCGCACCGGCATCTGGGATCGCACGTTCAACGAGGCCGAGGAGCTCCTGGGGGCCACGCGGCGGCGGACGGGCAGCCCGGAGGACGAGCAACGGCTGTTCCGGCGGCTCCTCAGGATGGGGGTCTCCCGCGACGAACGGGTCCTGGCCCTGGCGGGCAAGTGCTTGACACTGCCGGACCTCGTGTCCATCCGGCGGCGGATGATCGGAACGGGCCTAATCGGCGGAAAGAGCGTGGGCATGCTCCTGGCCCGGGCGATCCTCCGCAAGGCCGCCCCGCGGTGGGTCAAGCTCCTCGAGCCCCACGATTCGTTCTTCATCGGCTCGGACGTCTTCTACACGTTCCTGGTGGGCAACGGGGTCTGGTGGGTCCGCCAGCGACAGCGGGACCCGGAGCGGTTCCTGGACGGGGCCGAGGAAGCCCGGCGCCGGATGCTGACGGGCTCGTTTCCGGAGGAGATCGCGGACCAGTTCGAGGCGATGCTGGATTACTTCGGCCAGTCCCCCATCATCGTCCGATCGAGCTCCCTCCTGGAGGACAACTTCGGCAACGCCTTCGCCGGGAAGTACGAGAGCGTCTTCTGCCCGAACCAGGGGCCGCGCCAGAAACGCCTGGAGGACTTCCTCTCGGCCGTCCGCACGGTCTACGCCAGCACGATGAGCGAGAAGGCCCTCCGCTACCGCGAGACGCGAGGCATGCTGGACCGCGACGAGCAGATGGCCCTGCTGGTGCAGCGGGTCTCGGGCCTGACGTACGGGCACCTCTTCTACCCGCAGACCGCGGGCGTGGGGTACTCGTTCAACCCCTACGCCTGGAACGAGTCGATCGACCCGGAGGCGGGCGTCATGCGCCTGGTGCTGGGCCTCGGGACCCGGGCTGTCGATCGCACGGACGACGATTACACGCGGCTCGTGGCCCTCAATGCCCCCGAGCGGCGGCCCGAGAGCAGCCGCGAGGAGACCCGCCAGTACGCCCAGCGACGGATGGACGTCATCGACCTGGAGGCCAACCGGCTCCTCTCGACCGAGTTTCGCAGCGTGGCGACCGAGAGCCCCGGGCTGCCCTTGGACCTTTTCGCCACACGCGACGTCGAGATGGAACGCCGGGCCGCCGACGCCGGCACCACGGCCGCCTTCCCCTGGACGCTCACCTTCGACCGGCTCCTCAAGGAGACGCCCTTCGTCAAGGACGTGCGCGACATGCTGCACATCCTCCAGGACGCCTACGATTACCCCGTGGACGTCGAGTTTACGATGAACCTGACGCGCGAGGGCCCCTACCGCATCAACCTCGTCCAGTGCCGCCCCTTCCAGGTCAAGGGCGGCGGGGCGCCGATGGAGCCCCCCGCCGACGTCGCCGAGGAGGACCTCGTGCTCCGGGGTCGCGGGCCGGTCATCGGGCCGAGCCGGCTGATGAAGATCGACCGCGTCATCTACATCGTCCCGAAGGCCTACGGCGAGCTGCCCACGGCCGAGCGATACACCGTGGCGCGGCTGATCGGGCGTCTGACGCGGCAGGAGGGTCCGTCGCAGCGCCGCTCCATCTGGCTCCTGGGCCCGGGACGCTGGGGCACGACGACGCCCTCGCTGGGCGTGCCCGTGGCGTTCGCGGACATCAGCCGCGTCTCGGTCCTGTGTGAGATCGTCGCGATGCGGGAGGACCTGACGCCGGACGTCTCGTTCGGGACGCACTTTTTCAGCGAGATCGTGGAGATGGATATCCTCTACCACGCCCTCTTCCCGCATCGCGAGGGCAACATCCTGAACCGTGAACTGCTGGAGACGGCCCCGAACCTCCTGCCGGACCTCCTGCCGGACGCCGAGGATTGGGCCGGGGTGATCCGGGTCATGGACACCGAGGCGATGCGCGAGGGACGGGACCTGCGCCTCAACGCCAACGCCGTTCACCAGCTGACGGTCTGCTACTTCGACTGACCGCCCCGCGAACCGGGCGAGGAGACCCGCCATCAGCATCGACACCCAACGCAAAACGGCCGCGATCCTGCGGGTGCTCGACGAGGCCGGCCGCCCCTTGGGCAGCACGAAGATCGCCCGGGCGCTGCGGGCCGCCGGGATCGACCTGAAGCAGCGCATGGTCCGCAACTACCTCGAAGCCCTCGACGCCGAGGGTCTGACCGTGAATCTGGGCCGCCGGGGCCGCCGCATCACCGACCGCGGCCGCGACGAGCTGGCGTCCGCCGTCATCATCGACAAGGTCGGCTTCATCGACGCCCGGGCCGAGGAGCTGGCCTACAAGATGACCCTGGACCCGGGGCGGCGGTCGGGGACGGTGATCCTCAACCTCTCGACCTTCGCCGAAAATCGCCTGGATGAGGCCCGGGCCATCGTCGCCGAGGTCATGCGGGCGGGCCTCGGGATGGGCCTTTACGGGGCCGAGGTCGCGGGCGGCGGGGCCCTGGGGGGATACCGCGTGGCCGAGGGCCAGGCCGCCCTCGGGACCCTGTGCAGCATCACTCTGAACGGCCTGTTGCACGCCCGGGGCGTCCCGGTGGCGAGCCGTTTCGGGGGGCTGATCGAGGTCCGCGACGGCGAGCCGGTCCGCTTTGCCCACGTCATCCACTACGACGGCACGACGCTCGACCCGCTGGAGATTTTCATCAAAGCGGGCATGACGACGGTGCTGGACGCGGCCCGGACGGGGACAGGCGTCATCGGGGGCAGCTTCCGCGAGATTCCCGCCGCTGCCCTGCCCCGCGCCGAGGCGATCATCCGGGAAATGGTCGAGGCGGGGCTGGCGGGCCTCATTCGCGTCGGCCACCCGAGCCGGCCGCTCCTGGAAATCCCCGTCGGCCAGGGCCGCGCCGGCGTCGTCGTCGCGGGCGGCCTGAACCCCCTCGCCGCGGTCCAGGAGGCCGGGATTCCGACCGAGAACCACGCCCTGGCCCGGCTCTGCGACCTCACTTCGCTCCGCCCGCTCACCGAGTCCATGGACGCCGCCGGAACGCCACTCACGCCGTCTTGAAGGCCGCGATCCGGCTCTCCACGTCTCCGCTTCTCAGGAGCCCCTCGCCGACGAGGATAGCATCGGCGCCGGCCCCGAGGACGCGGGCGACGTCCGCGGGGGTCTTCAGGCCGCTTTCGGCGACGAGGGTGCGGCCGGCGGCCTTGACGCGGGGGCCCAGGGCCTCGGTCGTTTCCAGGCGGACCTCAAAGGTCGAAAGGTCGCGGTTGTTGATGCCCACGAGGGGCGCCCCGCAGGCCAGGGCCTTCTCGACCTCGGCTTGGCCGTGGGCCTCGGCCAGGACGTCCAGGCCCAGCTCCGCCGCCGCCTCGGCCAGCTCGCGCATCCTCCCGGCCTCCAGGGCCTCGGCAATCAGGAGCACGCCGTCCGCCCCGGCGGCCCGGGCCTCGTCGAGCTGGACCTCGTCGATGAGGAAATCCTTGCGGAGGACAGGCAGCCGGACCGCCGCCCGGACGTCTTCGAGGTGCTTCAGGTGCCCGCCGAAAAACTGGCGGTCCGTCAGGCAACTGACGGCGTCGGCGCCGGCGGCCTCGTAGCGGCGGGCGATGGCGATGGGATCGAACGGGTCGACGAGGACGCCCGCCGAGGGCGAGCGATGCTTGACCTCGGCCATGACCCGCACAGGCAGCCCCTCCGGCCGCGCCAACGCCCGCGCCAGGCCCCGCGGGGGAGCCGCATCGCGGGCCGCCGCCTTCAGCTCGGTCCGTCGCGGCGCGAGGGCGGCCACCTCCTGCCGCTTGACGTCGAGAATCTGCCTGAGGATGTCGAGCACCGTCGTCGGTCCCGGAAAAGGCGGCGTAGGCCGGGAACGGTTTCGCCGTCTCGTCCCGCGCCGAACGGCGTCCCCGACCCCGTGAGGCGACTTTACCGGATTCCGAGGAGGGGTCAACGATTTTGCTTGAAGAGAATTCCCTCGGCGACTAGAATTCGCCGCGGGCCGAAGGCTCCGGCCTGCCCGCCAGGCGACTCATCCGCACCGCGAGGAGGGACCGCGTGCAGACCTTCCAGGTCAAGACGTCCGACCGGGTCGAGATGGTCGACATCACCGGCCGCGTCGCCGAGGCCATCCGCGACGAGGGCGTCCAGGACGGTCTCGCCGTCGTCTTCGTGCCGCACACCACGGCCGGCGTCACCATCAACGAGAACGCCGATCCGAGCGTGGCCCGGGACATTGGGACGCACCTGAAGGAGCTCGTGCCCCAGCGGGGCGACTATCATCACCGCGAGGGCAACTCCGACGCCCACATCAAGTCGAGCCTCTTCGGACCGAGCCTGGTGCTGATCGTAGCGGGCGGCGAGCCGGTGCTGGGGACATGGCAGGGCATCTATTTCTGCGAGGGCGACGGACCGCGCAGCCGCAAGGTTCACGTGGCCGCGCGCTAGCGCCATCGCAACGCATCCACGCAAGCGCGGGCACCCGGAGAATCGGGAGGCAGATCGCTTGAGACCCATGCGTGAAGGGCCGGATGTCGCCGGCGGCGACGCCCTGCGCGAGTTCTGCGGCCTGTTCGGCGTCTACGGGGCGCCCGGGGCCGCGAAGCACGCCTACTTCGGTCTCTACGCCCTCCAGCACCGGGGCCAAGAGGCCGCCGGCATTGCCGCCTCCGACGGCCGCCAACTGAGGCTCCACAAGGGGCCGGGTCTGGTGTCGCGCGTGTTCCAGAACCGGGCCATGCTCGACTCCCTCGAAGGCGCCGCGGCCATCGGCCATAACCGGTACTCGACCACCGGGTCCTCGCACCCCACCAACGCGCAGCCGATCCTGATCCAGTACCGCCGGGGGCCCCTGGCCGCCGCCCACAACGGCAACCTCGTCAACGCCAAGGTCCTGCGCGACCGGATGCAGGAGGACGGGTCGATCTTCCAGACGACCAGCGACTCCGAGATCGTCCTGCACCTGGTGGCCCGCAGCCGCGAGGACGGCTTGGCCGACGCCATCGTCGAGGCCCTGGAAAAGGTGACGGGGGCGTACTGCTTCCTGTTCCTCTCGCCGACGGCGCTGGTGGCGGTCCGCGACCCGTTCGGGTACCGGCCGCTGTGCTTCGGGAAGCTCGACGACGCGACGGTCGTGGCGAGCGAATCGTGCGCCCTGGACATCCTCGGGGCCGATTACATCCGGAGCCTCGAACCGGGTGAGATGATCGTCGTGGACTCCGACGGCGTCCACTCGCGGATGCTGCCGCCCGCGCGGCGGCACAGTTTCTGCATCTTCGAGTTCATCTACTTCTCGCGTCCGGATTCGTGGATTTACGGGCAGAAGGTGGACAAAATCCGCCGCGCCTTCGGCCGCCGCCTGGCCGAGGAGCACCCCGCCGCCGCCGACATCGTCATCGCCGTGCCCGATTCGGCGAACACCGCCGCCCTCGGGTATGCCGAGGCGTCGGGCGTCCCCTTCGAGATCGGCCTCATCCGCAACCACTACGTGGGCCGCACCTTCATCGCCCCGCACCAGCACGAGCGTGATCTGGACGTCCGCGTGAAGTTCAACCCCGTGGCGGGGGTCCTGAGGGGGCGGCGCGTGGTGGTGGTGGAGGACTCGATCGTCCGCGGGACAACGCTGCGGAAGCTGATCCGCATGATCCGCGCCGCCGGCGCGACGGAGGTCCACGTCCGCGTCTCCAGCCCGCCGATCCGTCATCCCTGCTACTTCGGCATTGACATGAGCACGCACCAGGAACTGATCGCCTCGGACCATTCCGTGGCCGAGATTCGCGACCACATCGGGGCGGATTCGCTCGCGTACCTCTCGGTCGAGGGGATGAAGAGCGTCGTGCCCGTACCCGAGGACATGTGCACGGCGTGCTTCGCGGGGGACTATCCCTCCGACGTGCCCGCCGACTTCCGCAAGGACCAGTTCGACCTGCAGCACAAGGGGGCCCGGTAAGTGGCGAAACCTGCCATCCTGGCCCTCGAAGACGGCCGCACCTTCCCCGGTACGGCCTTCGGCGCCGACGCCGAGGCCGTCGGCGAGGTCGTCTTCAACACCTCCATGACCGGGTACCAGGAGGTCCTGACCGACCCCTCGTACCGCGGCCAGATCGTGGCCATGACGTACCCGCTGATCGGCAACTACGGCGTGAACGAGGAGGACGTCGAGTCGCACCGGCCCCGGGTCGAGGGCTTCGTCGTGCGGGAGCTCTGCCGCACGCCTTCGAGCTGGCGGGCCACCGGCGACCTCGACACGTACCTCCGAGACCACGGCATCCCGGGCATCGAGGGGGTCGACACGCGGGCCCTGACGAAGCACATCCGCGAGGCCGGGGCCATGCGGGCCGTCCTCTCGACCCTCGACGCCGATCCCGACAAGGCCGTGGCCGCCGCAAAGGCCTCGCCGGGCCTCGTGGGGCGGGACCTCGTGAAGGACGTCACCTGCGACGAGCCCTGGGAATGGGCCCGCGAGGTGGCCTCCCCCGGCCCGACCGTCGCCGTCCTGGACTACGGCGTCAAGTACGGGATTCTCAGGTGCCTGAAGGCGGCCGGTTCCCGCGTTCTCGTGCTGCCGGCCTCGACGACGGCCGAGGAGGTCATAGCCCATGAGCCCGACGGCATCCTGCTCTCGAACGGCCCCGGCGATCCGGAGCCCGTCACGTACGCCGTCGACACGATCCGCCGCCTCGTCGAGGACCCGCCCGGCGGGCGTCCCGTGCCCATGTTCGGCATCTGCATGGGGCACCATTTTCTGACGCTGGCCCTTGGCGGCCGCACGTTGAAGCTCAAGTTCGGCCATCACGGGGCCAACCAGCCGACGAAGGACCTCCGGACTGAAAAGGTGGCCATTACCGTCCAGAATCACGGGTTTGTGGGCGACATCGAGAGCCTCGACCCCGGCGACGTCGAGGTCACCCACGTCAACCTGAACGACCATACGCTGGAGGGCTTGCGGCACCGGCGGTTGCCCATCGCGGCGGTCCAGTACCACCCGGAGGCGTCGCCGGGCCCTCACGACGCACGGAACCTCTTCGGAGCCTTCGTCCAGGGCCTCACGACACGCCATGCCTAAACGAACCGACTTACACAAGATTCTCGTCATCGGCTCCGGGCCCATCGTCATCGGCCAGGCCTGCGAATTCGACTACTCCGGCACTCAGGCTTGCAAGGCCCTGCGGAGCGAGGGCTACGAGGTCGTCCTCATCAACTCCAACCCCGCCACCATCATGACCGACCCGGAGTTCGGCGACCGCACGTACGTCGAGCCCATCACGGCGGACCTCGTCGAGTGCATCATCGCCCGGGAGCGGCCCGACGCCCTCCTTCCCACCGTGGGCGGCCAGACGGCCCTGAACGTGGCCGAGGAGCTGGCCCACCGGGGCGTGCTGGAGAAGTACGACGTCGAGATGATCGGGGCCAACCCCGAGGCCATCGAGAAGGCCGAAGACCGCCTGAAGTTCAAGCAGGCCATGGAAAGCATCGGCCTCCAGGTTCCCGCCAGCCGCGTCGTGTCCAGTGTCGCGGAAGCCCTCGAAACGGGCTCGGAGCTGGGGCTGCCGGTCATTCTGCGGCCCAGCTTCACCCTCGGGGGGACGGGCGGCGGGGTGGCCTATAATGTCGAAGAATTGACCGAGATGGCCAAGAGCGCCCTCGACGCCAGCCCCATCCACACCGTCCTCATCGAGCAATCCGTCCTCGGATGGAAGGAATTCGAGCTGGAGGTCATGCGCGACCTCCGCGACAACGTGGTCATCATCTGCTCGATCGAGAACCTCGACCCCATGGGCGTCCACACGGGCGATTCCATCACCGTGGCTCCCGCCCAGACCCTCACGGACCGCGAATACCAGGCCATGCGCGACGCCTCCATCGCCATTATCCGCGAGATCGGCGTTGAGACGGGCGGCTCGAACATCCAGTTTGCCGTCCACCCGCAGACGGGCGAGATGCTCGTCATCGAGATGAACCCGCGAGTCTCGCGAAGCTCCGCCCTGGCCTCCAAGGCGACCGGGTTCCCCATCGCAAAAATCGCCGCCAAGCTGGCCGCCGGCTATACCCTGGACGAAATCCAGAACGACATCACTCTGAAGACGCCCGCCTGCTTCGAGCCGACCATCGACTACTGTGTCACCAAGATCCCGCGGTTCACGTTCGAGAAATTCGCCCAGACCGCCGCCACGCTGACCACCTCGATGCGGAGCGTGGGCGAGGCCATGGCCATCGGGCGGACCTTCAAGGAAAGCCTCCAGAAGGCCCTCCGAAGCCTCGAAATCGGCGTTCACGGGCTGGACGACCTGCCCGTCACGCTCGAAGGCGAGGAACTGAGACGCGCCCTTGTCACCCCCAGCCCGACCCGCATCTTCGTCCTCAAGCAGGCCCTCCAGCAGGGCCTGGACGTCGCCCGCCTGCATGATCTGACGGGCATTGATCCCTGGTTCCTGGACCAGGTCCGCCAGATCGTCGAGATGGAGGCGGAATTGCGCGAAGCCGGCGAGGCCGCCGAGACCTTCACCGAGGCCCTTTCCGCCGACCAGCTCCGCCGGGCCAAGAGATGCGGCTTCAGCGACCGCCAGCTCGCCCGCCTGCTCGGGGCCAAGGATGAGCACGCCGTCCGCCGCCGACGCCGGGAGTTGGGCGTCGAGAGCGTCTTTAAGCTGGTCGACACCTGTGCCGCCGAGTTCGAAGCCTTTACCCCTTACTACTACTCCACCTATGAGCCAGAAAACGAAGTCACCGCCTAGACGGTTCGCCCCCTCGAAGCCCGGCGAACGCGTCGTCATCCTCGATTTCGGGTCGCAGTATACCCAGCTTATCGCCCGTCGCGTGCGGGAATGCGGGGTCTACAGCGAAATCGTGTCCCACACCATCACCTCGGGCGAATTGGCGGCCTCGCGGCCGGCGGCCATCATCCTCTCGGGCGGCCCGGCCAGCGTCACCGCCGAGGACGCCCCGACCATGGATTCGGCCCTTCTGAGGCTCGGAATCCCCGTTCTGGGCATCTGCTACGGCCTCCAGCTCATGGCCAAGCTCTTGGGCGGCAAGGTCGACCCGGCCGATCAGCGGGAATACGGCCACGCCGTCATCCGGATTCGCCGCAAGGCCGACCTTTTCCGGGGTCTGACGGACCGGCTGCACGTCTGGATGAGCCACGGCGACCAGGTCGTCGAGGTGCCCGAGGGGTTCCAGGTCCTCGCCCAGACCGGTACGGCCCCCGTCGCCGCTATGGGAAACGTCAAGAAACGCCTCTACGGCCTCCAGTTCCACCCGGAAGTGGCCCATACGCCCAAAGGGACCGAAATTCTGCACAATTTCCTCTTCCGGGCCGCGGGGTGCAAGGGCGGCTGGTCGGCCCAGCATTTCATCGACGCCACCGTCGAGCAGATCCGCGAGACCGTCGGCGAAGATCGCGTCCTCTGTGCCACCAGCGGGGGCGTGGACAGCTCCGTCCTGGCGGCCCTTCTGCACCGGGCCATCGGCGAGAAGCTCGATTGCGTCTTCATCAACAACGGCCTCCTGCGAAAGAACGAGGCCGCCCACGTGCGACGTAAGTACCGTGACCACATCGGGATACGCGTCCACTACGTCAGCGCCGTCCGCGAGTTCCTGAAGCGTTTGCGCGGTGTGGCGAGCCCCGAACGCAAACGCCGCATCATCGGCAAGACCTTCATCCGCGTCTTCGAGCGCGCGGCCAAACGTCTCGGCACGCCCCGCTTCCTGGCCCAAGGCACCCTCTACCCGGACGTCATCGAGAGTCGCTCGGCCCACGGCGGCCCGTCGGCCACCATCAAGACCCACCACAACGTCGGCGGCCTGCCTCCGAACCTGAAGTTCGAGCTTATTGAGCCTTTCCGATACCTTTTTAAGGACGAGGTCCGCAAGGTCGGCTACGAACTGGGTCTGCCCGACCGGGTGGTCTGGCGGCATCCGTTCCCGGGGCCCGGGCTGGCGGTGCGGATCGTGGGCCCCGTCAACCGCCGCAAGCTCTCCATCCTCCGCGACGCCGACGCCATCTTCCTCGAAGAGCTCCACGCTTCCGGACAGTATCGTGAGGTCTGGCAAGCACTTAGCGTCCTTCTGCCTGTCAAGGCCGTGGGCGTCATGGGCGACGAGCGGACCTACGCGAACGTCATCGCCCTTCGCGCCGTCACCAGCCGCGACGGCATGACGGCCGACTGGGCCCGTCTTCCGCACGACGTCCTCGCGCGGATCGCAACCCGCATCATCAACGAGGTCAAGGGCGTCAACCGAGTCGTCTACGACGTCTCCTCGAAGCCGCCGTCGACGATCGAGTGGGAATAGCCCACCTTACCCATTCCCCCCCTTCCACCTCCTCACCCGCCGCAATTCCTGTTAAGTTGGGTAATCTGCGCGCCCCTTTGACGCAATCCGAGAAGCGATTTATCCCGCTACGACACACTTTCTGCGACTTTTTGGGGGGTAGTGGGGGGGGTACAGGGGTACTTCTGGCCCCTTTTGCCCCCCTTTTCGCACGGGTTTGCCCCTTCGCAGGACCGCCAGGGGGCTTGCCCCGCGCCCCCGTCCCCCGGCATAATGGAGACGGACACCAGCGGGAAAGGCGAACTCATGCGGACAGCAACATGCCTTCTGAGCGCGATGATGTGCATCACGGGGAGCCTCGGCTGCGAGGAGGACTCGCAGCGGACCGGGGCGAGCGCGGAGGAGCTGGCCGCTCGGGGGGCCTGTCCGCCGGATGCGGTCGCCTTCGGGGGCCACCATTACAAGGTCTTCGACGAGGACGTGACGTGGCACGAGGCCAAGAGCCTTTGCCGGGGGATGGGCGGCCACCTCGCGACGATCACCTCCCGGGAGGAGCAGCACTTCCTCGCGGACCTCGCCGACGGCCGGTACCTCTACCTCGGGGGCTCCGACGAGGCCGAGGAGGGCCGCTGGGTCTGGATCGACGGCAGCCCCTGGCAGTTCACCGCCTGGATGGCCGGCCAGCCCAACAACTGGGGCGGCGACGAGCATTACCTCGCCACCTACGACAAGGGCGAATGGGTCGACGTCGCCGCCGACGGCGACGGCTTTTGGATGCCCACGGGGTTCGTCTGCGAGTGGGACTTCTAGGCCGGAACTCACCGGCCCTCCGGTGGCAGGTGGCCAACCGTCCCGGCCGCATCGAGTCCCGCGTTCTCAAACGCCGCCGACACCGCTACCCTCTCATGCAACGGCCCCGGCCAGAACTCCGCGCAGAGCAGGCATGGCCCCCGGCGCTGCACGCGTAACGGTAGAGCACGGCAGCAACTTTGGCCCGACATTACGGCTGAGCCCTCAGATTCTAGCACGCGACCCCCGTGGAGGTGCGCACGAAGAGGAGGCCGCACGCGTACGCCGGCGAGGTGTCCCTCTCGGCGTAATACGTCTTCTTGATGTGAAGCTGCTTGGAGTCGGGCCCGGCGGCAGGCGCCAGACCTCCTCGTAGCCCGCCGGGGACATCCGGTAGCAGGTCGGGCCGTAGAGTTCATCGCGGACGGTCTCGAGGTCGTTGCCGGCAGCGACAACCTTCTTGATGGTATCGCGGGAGGGGCTGCCGTTTCAGAATCCAATACTCCCCGCCGATGCAGGTCTCGTTGGCCGAAACGTGTGTGCGCTCGATGCGCCACAACTCCTTGCCGGTCTTCGGGTCGAACGCGGCCGGGGAGGTCTTCTTGTCGGTCGACGCCTCCGCTTGGACATCCGCTAGGTATTCCGGCTGCCCGACGGCGTGGTGCGGATGTACCTCCGGCCGTGGACGATCGGCGGGTCCATCAAGACCAGGTAGCCGCTGATTGTCGAGGCGGGCGGCACACGGCCATCAGCCGGGATTTCCCGGATGACCTTGCCCGGCTACGCCGCCGGGCGATTTGACACGCATCATACTGCCCCCCCCGCGCGCAGCACAGCCGTTTTTTTCCTGTTGACACGACCGGACTTACGTTCTAGCATGCGCAGGCGTCAAAGGACCCTCCAGGCGGGGGTGGAAGGAGAGCCGATCGATGAAACGCGTGGTGCTGCTTCTGGTCGCACTGGCCGGGGTGCTCGGGACGATGATCGCCGGATGCGCGGAGTACACGGCGCACGACCGGTACCGCGAGATGACCTATCGGCGCGTCATCGACGCGGACGAGCTGGGCTGCAAGGACGACTGGGACGTCATCTGGCTCCAGGAGCGTGCGACGCACCTCTCGCCGTGGTACCAGCCGTAACGCGTCCCCCGCGCCGACGCATCGCGACATCAGCGACTCGACCCCCGTCCCGCGAGGGCGGGGGTTTTTCCATGGGCCCGGGAGGCCTGCCATGAGACGCGCGATCGTCCTGGCCGCGGGGGCCCTCCTTCTTCTCGGTTCCACGAGCCTCGCCCAGCGCGGCTACCGCCCCCACCCGCGGGACGTCGTCGAGGGGGTCGATTACACCCGCCTCCGCTTCAGCGTCGTCGTCTCGCCGCGCATCCGCTTCAAGCCCGAGGACGCGGAGTTCGTCCGCGGGGCCCTCGAGCGGATTCGCGATGCCTACACCGGCGGCATCCAGAGGTCGATGATCGGGGGCATGCGCGCGACGCGCTCGACGGCCCCCGGCCGGACCCTCCGCGACGAGGCCGACGAGGCCAAGGCCGGCTACGTCTTCGAGACGGTCATCGAGGGCTTCCTCTACGATTCCCGCCGCATCCAGTGGCGGGCCGTCCAGACGATGGACATGCGGACGACCACCGGGTGGCGGACGCTCCGGCGCGGCGGCACCAAGGAAACGCAGGGCGCCGTGGCCCTGCCGGTGCCGGGGGCCTCCGGCCGGCCCATTCGCCTCCGCACGCCGCCGGAGATCGTCGTGCCGGACGTGCTGCTCCCCGTCCGGATCGTCAAACAGAGCGCCGGCGAGGACGGGCAAACGGTGGGCCTCGAGATCACCAGCGTTCTGCCCTATCCCGCCACCGTCGTCCAGGTCCGCCTCTACGGGCCCGGCGAGGACGGGACGATGGACCGGGCGGCCTTCGCGCCCGCCGTCCATCCGGCCGCCGAGGTTCCCCCCTTCGGCAAGGCGACGTGCGAGGTGACGTTCGGCGGAGAGAAGGCCGTCAAGGTCATCGTGGGGAGATGCGCGGTGGAACCGCCGCCGGAGGAGGAGGAAGGCGAGGGATGATTTTCGGTCGTAGAAGCCCGATCGAACATGGCGTCCCCCTCCCCCCCACGCGACCATTGCCCGGCCCCTTTGCGGAGGTCCATCGATGCCCGACGTCGTCTGTCTCGGGGAGCTCTTGATTGATTTCGTGGCCGTCGAGACGAATCGGCCGGCGGCGGAGGTGGCGACGTTCCAGCGGGCGCCCGGAGGGGCTCCGGCGAACGTTGCGTGCGGCCTGGCCCGGCTCGGGCGGTCGGCCGGGTTCGTCGGCATGATCGGCGACGAGCCCTTCGGCCACTTCCTCCGCGCGACCCTCGAGGCGGCGGGCGTCGACACCTCGCACCTCCTCTCGACCGACCGGGCCCGCACCACCCTCGCTTTCGTCGGCGTCCACGACGACGGACGCAAGGAGATTTTCTTCTACCGCAATCCCGGGGCCGACATGCTCCTGGAGCCCGAGGACATCGACGAGGATTACGTGCGCGGAGCGCATGCGTTCCATTTCGGCTCGATCTCGATGATCGACCCCGGCCCGAGGGCCGCGACGATCCGGGCGGCCCGGGCGGCCCGAGACGCCGGGCGGCTCGTCTCGTTCGACCCGAACTGGCGCCCCGCCCTCTGGACCGACGAGGCGGCCGCCCGCGACGCCATCCGGGAGGGCCTCCGCTTCGCCGACCTCGTCAAGATCAGCGAGGAGGAGTGGCGGATGGTGACGGGCGTCGACGACCTCGCGTCGGGCGCGGCCAAGATTCTCGACGCGGGGCCGAAACTCGTCGTCGTCAGCCGCGGGCCCCGGGGGTGCGCGTATTTCCACGCGTCGGGCTCGGGCGAGGCCCCGGGCTACGCCGTGGATGTCCTCGAGTGCACGGGGGCGGGCGACGGGTTCGTCGCGAGCCTCGTCGCCGACCTCCTCGATTTCCTCCGCCAGGGCAAACGCCTCGCAAACCTGACGCCGCACGTCCTCGACCGGATCGCGCGGCGGGCGAACGCCGTCGGGGCGATGGCCTGCACGAAGGCCGGCGCCATCCCCGCCCTGCCTACGCGCCGGGAGGCGGACCGCCTGCTCTCATAGGCCTTCCGTGGAATTACGTTGGCCCGTGCGCCGGCAACCCCGAGGCCGTACAATGGCCTTTGAGCAATCGCCCCTGCAACCTAGCAACGGAAGGAGAAGCACCATGGCCCAACTCTGCAAGAGCATCAAGGCGTCCATGCCCGACGAGGTCGGCCGGCTGGCCGGGGTCACGGCGGCCCTTAAGGAGGAAGGCGTCAACATCCTGGCCCTGTGCGCCTGGACCGAGGACGGGACAGGCAAGCTCCTGATGGTCACGGACGCGAACGAGAAGGCATGCGCTCGGGTCCAGGGCATGGCGGGCGAGTGCGGGTGGGCCGAGTGCGTCTGCGTCAAGGCCCCGAACACGCCCGGCGCCCTCCACGACGTGGCCACCAAGCTCGCCGACGCGGGCATCAACATCGAGATCGTTTACGCCACCGCCGGCGACGCCGCCGAAGCCACCCTTGTCCTCTTCACCGGCGACAACGCCAAGGCGGCCGAGCTGCTGTAGAAAAGGGTCGACGCCCAAGCGGACTCCGCGCCGCGGCCACGCCCTCCGGCGTGACGCCGGGCGAATTGATCGGGGCGCGGGGGTCGGGAAACCCCCGCGCCCATGTTCCGGCCGCGCCGGGGTGTTCCCTCCGCGCGGCCGGCGTGCGGTTACTTTCGCTTGCGGAGGTACCGCGCCAAGCCCACCAACCCCCCGGGTCCGGCTCGGCCGGGGCGCGCCGGGAGGCTTGCTCTCGATGCGCCGCCTGCCCTCGCGCGATCGACGCGTCGCGCACAGTCCCAGCGTATACGTTGATCATGAAACGGATGGGAGAGGATTAGGCGGAAGGCCCCGGCGGACACCGGACGCCGCTACCCCTCCTCCCGGCCGTGCCGGTCGGCGAAATCCATGAACCGGGCCCAGTCCCATCGCGTCAGGTTGTGCTTGCCGGGGCGGAGGTGATAGCCGATGCGCCCGGCGTGCAGGACCCCGCCCGGCCCCGGCATCGCGTCGGCTTCGAGCCCCGCCTGCCCGAGGAGCCGGTAGACCGGCGACGCCGCCCGGGCCGCCAGAAACTCGCCCTCCGGGTCGGCCCACGCGTCCTCCGACGCGCTCGCCACGTACAAGAGCCGCGGGGCCGCCAGGGCGAGGAGCATGTGCTGATCGAGCGGCAAATCGTCCTCGCGACCGTTATAGCGCGTATAGCCCGCGCAGAACCAGTGCGGGAACCGGTCGTTGATCTGCCGGACGCGCTCGCCCCGCTTTCGCCGCGCGAGCGCCGCCCCCGTGCACCCCGACTCGTTCGAGACGACCATAGCAAAACGCGGGTCCTCGGCCCCGGCCCAGAGGGCCGTCTTTCCGCCCCGCGAGTGACCCACCACGGCCACCCGCCGCGCGTCGACGTCCACGTCCGTCTCCAGGTAATCGAGGGCCCGGCTCGCCCCCCAGGCCCACGCGGCGATGGCGCCCCAGGCGTCCGGTGCGCGGGGCCCATCCGGCGGGTCGAAGAGCCCGTGCACCCCGTTCTTGAAGCCGTCGTGACGGTCGGGATCGACGTCGGCGTTATGGAACGCGGCGGCGGCGTACCCGCGGGCGACGATCTCCTCGGCGGGCCAGAAGCCGCTCCGCTTGGCGCGCGTCGGGTCGAGGTTCTCGTCGGGGTCCCGGTTCGAGATGAGGAGGAACGCGGGGGCGGGCTTCGGGGCGGCGTTCGGGACGAACAGGATCAGTCGCAGGCCCCCCTCCCCGCCGGGACCGCTGTACCGTACGTTCACCAGCTTCCGTGTCGCCGCGCCGTCCATCGCCGTCGGGTCGGCCTTCGCGACCTCGAATCGCAGGTCCTCCGGCCGCCCCACGGGCGCGCGGCCATAGACATGGGTGCGAAAGAGCTCGAGAATTTCGGGACGCCGAGTTTCGGTCCACGCCTCGGGCGTGGCGACGGTCTCGCCGGCGTTGGTGGTAAGGGGGTCGGGCAGGTCGAGGTCCGCCCCCGGTACGTCGTATCCGCTCATGGCCATGATCGCTCCTGCCCGCAGTAGGGCGGCGAGAATCCTCACGTCGTCTCCCCCTCCCCCCGCCGCTCAAAGGCCGCCCGCGCCGGGCCGTACCACCACGGATACCCGTGCGCCTCGGCGACCCGCCGCAGACGGGCCGCGGCCTTCGCGTAGACGGCCTCCCCCCGTGTCCGGGCCGCCGGATCGCAGAAGTACGTGCGGCAGCCGAGGGCCCGCCCGTCGCGGGCGCGGCAGCGGTCGGCGTCCTGGTAGGGACAGGTCCACGGGGCGTCGGGGACGGCCGGCTGGGGGCGACGATCGCCTGGAGGCGCACCCGCGCGCTCGAAAAGGTACGCCAACTCCAGGGCGCTCGCGAACAGGACCGGACCGCCGCGCTCGAAGCGGCAGCACGTGCCGCACGCGCGGCAGGAATTGGCCAGGGGTGCGAGGGCGGCGTCGACGTGCGCGTAGGTCTCGGCGACGGCCGACACGAGGGCAGGCGGAATGGGACGAAGGGCGGGCGGCGGACCCCACGGCGCCAGACGCGACGCCGACGCAAGATCGTCCACGGGTGCCGAGCCTGACGGTCCGGGCATCTAGGGATTCATCTCCAGACGTTGCGCATCGATCTGCTCGAAGGCATAGAGGGGCCCCTGCCCCACCCCCGGGCACCGCTTCGCCGCCTCCGCCCACGCCTTCGGGTCCTTCAGGTTCGAGGGCCAGAAGGGCCAGGTGCGGCACTGGGTGGGGCGGACCTCGTAGACGGTGCACCGGCCGTCGGCCGCGAGCATGACGCAATCGTAGTTCGCCTTCTCCTTGAGGCTGAGGCCCCGCCAGAGCTTCCGCACGTACGTCCGCCGGAAGAGCTTGACGTCGCACCTCGCGGCCCGGGCCATCGCCGCCAACTCCTCCCGGTCAAGCCACACGTACCCCGGCGCTCCGCCGCAGCACCGCCCGCACGCCTGGCACGCGAAGCGCAGACCGTCGGCGTACCAGGGCGTCCGTTCGTGCGGGATGGCTTTCGCTCGCGTCATCGGCGGCTCCGGGCTGGAGCGTCGAACATCGCGGCACGCGTTGTGCCATCATACGCCGCGGCGGGAGCCGGGACAACCGTTTTGGCGGGCACCCCTGCCGCCGCACTCCATAGGTTGGCGGTCGCGGACCTTCCCGCTATAATGTCTGCGCACCGACGAGCGAGGGCCCCCTGCACATGCCGCCGATTCGCGTCCTGTCCGAGACGCTCGTCAACCAGATCGCCGCCGGCGAGGTGATCGAGCGTCCGGCGAGCGTCGTCAAAGAGCTGCTCGAGAACGCGCTCGATGCCCAGGCCGCCCGCATCCGCATCGAGCTTGCGGAAGCCGGCAAGAAGCTCATGCGCGTCAGCGACGACGGCGCCGGCATCGCCGCCGCCGACGTGCCGCGGGCCCTGGCGAGCCACGCCACGAGTAAGATCGCCTCGGCCGACGACCTCGAAGGCATCACGACGCTCGGGTTCCGCGGCGAGGCCCTCGCCTCCATCGCCTCGGTCGCCGACCTGCGGATCGTGAGCCGCACGGCCGACGCGCTCGAAGCCGTCGAGGTGAGCGCGTCGGCCGGAAAGGTCGAGCCGCCTCGCCCCGCGAGCGGCCCGGTGGGCACGAGCGTCGAGGTCCGGAACCTCTTCCGCTACGTCCCCGCCCGACGCAAGTTCCTCAAGACCGACACCACCGAGATGGGCCACGTTTCCGAGCACGTGGCCCGGGCGGCCCTGGCGTACCCGGCGGTGCATTTCACGGTGACGCACAACGGGCGGCACGTGTACGAGCTGCCCCCCGCCGAGAACGTCCGCAGCCGCATCGGGGCGTTCTTCGGGTCGGACCTGGCGGAGGTCCTGTTGCCGGTCGGGGGCGAGGAGGCGGCGGGAACGCTGCGCGGCCTGGTGGCCCCGCCGCAGGTCGCCCGGGCGACCACGAAGCATCAGTACCTGTTCATCAACGGGCGATTCGTCCGCGACCGGAGCCTCCTGCACGCTCTGCGCGAGGCGTACCGCGGCATGCTCGAAGGAGGGCGGCAGCCGGTCGCGTTCCTCTTCCTCACCGTCCCGCCGGACCGCGTCGACGTGAACGTCCACCCGACGAAGATCGAGGTCCGCCTGCGCGACGCGCACCTCCTCTACGGGCTCGTCCTCGCGGCCGTACGGGAGCGGCTCCTCGGTCCCGGCATCACGCCGCACGCCGTGCCGAGCGCGCCGCCGGCCGAGGAGGAAGCGGGCATGGAGCGTCCGCACGAGGACCGCGTTCGTCGCGCGGTGGCCGACTTCCTTCGCAGCCCGCCGACGCAGGAGCGGATCGACTTTCGTGGCCGTGCGGCGCGGTCGAGTTCGTCGTCGTCATCTGCCCCGCCCTCGACACCGCCGGCGCGCGCCGACTCGCGCGGGCCCCTTCCCCCGCCGCCCGAGGAGGCGACGGACGAGGAAGGGCCGCCGCCGGTTCAGGCTATCCAGATTCATAACACGTATCTTGTGGCCGAGACGACGGACGGGATGCTGATCGTGGACCAGCACGCGCTGCACGAGCGGGTGCTGTTTGAGGAGATCATGGCCCGGCTGGAGGCGGGGACGCTGGAGAGTCAGCGGCGGCTGATGCCCGTGGCGGTGGACTTGTCGGACCGGGAAATGGCGGCGGTGGAGGCCCACGAGGAGGCCCTGGAGCGGCTGGGCATCGAGGTTGCCCCGCTCGGGCCGCGCGCCGTAGGCGTGCAGGCGTTCCCGTCGCTGCTGGCGAAGGCCGACCCGGAAGGGACGCTGCGGGACTTCCTGGCGTGGGTCCTGGAGCTGGACGCCGCCCCCGCCCCGCGTCAGGTTCTCGAGAAGCTCGCCCACGTCGCCGCGTGCCGCGCGGCCGTCAAGGCCGGCGACCCGCTCGAAGCCGGGGAGATCCGGGCCCTGCTCGCCCACCGCGAGGCGGCCCGCCTCGCCGCCACCTGCCCCCACGGCCGCCCCACGGCGTTGATGCTCTCCCGCTCGGACCTCGAGCGGCAGTTCGGGCGCGACTATGCCGCCCCGGGCCGGGGTGAGGACGAGACGGCGTTGCCGTTCTAGCCCGCCCTCGGAGCGTGCCGGGACCCGTGCCACCATCGGTGGTGAGGATAAGGGGAGATTGGAGCGGGCGAAGGGAATCGAACCCTCGTATGTGGCTTGGGAAGCCACCACTCTACCATTGAGTTACGCCCGCTCTCAAGGCCGCCCCCGTATTATGCCGCCCGGGCCGGGGCTGTCAATGCCTTTTGACGGATGCCCCCTGGTCCGTCGATCGTCCCGTTGGATCGCCGTTTTCGGCAACACCGCCCCCGTGCCGCAAGGTTCAAGGGATAACGTGCGGGGCCGGTTCGCCGTCGTCGTCTTCCGACGCGCCGGGGCGCGGCCACGCGGGAGACGCATGCTACCCATCGGAGGGCGGTTTTCCCGCCCGCACTGGATTCGAGTTCGGGAGACCCGACCATGGCCGAACACGATGCCTCGCACATCCCCACCGACGACGACCTGGCGGCCGTCCAAGCTCTGAACGAGGCCTACGGCAAGATGACCGAGCAGCTCGGCCGCGTCATCGTCGGCCAGAACGAGGTCATCGAGCAGGTCCTGGTCGCCATCTTCTGCCGCGGCCACGCTTTGTTGGTGGGCGTGCCGGGCTTGGCAAAGACGCTCCTGATTTCGACGACGAGCCGGCTGCTGCATCTGACGTTCAAGCGGGTCCAGTTCACGCCCGACCTCATGCCCTCGGACATCACGGGTACGGACGTGCTGGAGGAGGACCGGACGACCGGCAAGCGTGTGTTCCGGTTCGTCCACGGGCCGCTCTTTGCGAACATGATCCTCGCCGACGAGATCAACCGCACGCCGCCCAAGACCCAGGCCGCCCTGCTGGAGGCCATGCAGGAACACATGGTCACGTGTGGCGAGGAGACGTATCCGCTGCCCGAGCCGTTCTTCGTCCTCGCGACGCAGAACCCCATCGAGCAGGAGGGCACCTACCCTCTGCCGGAGGCCCAGCTCGACCGCTTCATGTTCAACATTATCGTCGACTATCCCTCGAACGACGAGGAACTCCAGATCATCAAGCAGGTCACGGGCACCTACGCCGCCGACCTGGACGTGGCGCTGACGGGCGAGGACATCCTGGGGCTCCAGGAGATCGTCCGGCGCGTGCCAGTCGCGGACCACGTGTTCCAGTACGCCCGGGACCTGGCGCGGGCGTCGCGGCCCGGGAAGCCCGAGTCGCTGGGCTTTATCACGGAGCTGGTTCAGTGGGGCGCCGGGCCGCGCGCGGGCATCTACATGATCCTTGCGGCCAAGGCCCGGGCCATCCTCCACGGCCGGTACCACGCCACGACCGAGGACGTCCGGGCCATGGCGTTGCCGGTCCTGCGGCACCGGGTCATCACGACGTTCAACGCCGAGGCCGCGGGCATCACGGCCGACGAGGTCGTCTCGCGCCTGCTGGAGGAGATTCAGCCGAAGGTCGAGGAGGCGCTGGCGTAAGCCGGACGTTCGGATGCGGCCGGCGGCGTGTCCGCCCGTGTCCGTGGCTTTGCGTGGGAGGCCTCCGGCCCGCCGCGCTGGATACGAGGTGAGAGGGCCCCATGATCGAACCCGCCCGCCGGCCCGACTATATGAGGCTGCTGAAGCCGGAGGCGCTCGCGAAGATTCACCGGCTGGAGTTGGTGGCGCGCGGCGTGGTGGAGGGGTTCTTCTCGGGCCGCCACCGCAGCCCCTACAAGGGGTTCAGCGTCGAGTTCGCCGAGCACCGCCAGTACGTGGCCGGCGACGACGTGCGGAACGTGGACTGGCGCGTCTACGGAAAGAGCGACCGCTACTACATCAAGCAATATATCGAGGAGACGAACCTGCGCTGCGTCCTCCTCCTCGACGCCTCCGGCTCGATGGCCTACACCGGCGACGCCGCCGCCCGCATCGACGGGGTGGCCCTCTCGAAGTTCGAGTACGGCCAGCACCTGGCGGCCTCGCTCGCCCACCTCATGATCCACCAGCAGGACGCCGCGGGCCTCGTCACGTTCGACACGACGATGCGCCGCTACATCCCCGCCCGGAGCCGCGTCAACCATCTGCGGGTGCTCCTGGCGGAGATGGCCGCGACGGAGCCGGGCGAGGAGACGGACCTCGCGCCCATCTTCCACGACATCGCCGAACGGGCCCACCGGCGGGGCCTCATCATCATCATCTCGGACCTCTTCGACGACCCGGGCGAGGTCTTGAACGCCCTCCACCACTTCCGCTTCCGCAAGCACGAGGTCATCCTGCTGCACGTCATGGCGGAGGAGGAGCTGGCGTTCCCGTTCGACCGGTGGAGCCTTTTTCGCGACCTGGAGGTCGACGGACGCCGCGTCCAGCTCGACCCCCGGGCCGTCCGGGCCGAGTACCTCGACCGCGTCCGCGCCTTCATCGACCGGCTCGAAACCGGCTGCGGCCAGATGGACATCGACTACGTGCCGCTCTCGACGAAGTACGGGTTCGACGCGGCCCTGGCGCACTACCTGGCGCATCGGAAGCGGCGAGTGAAGGGATAGGGTTCGTCATTCATCCTTGCGGTTGTGTCCTGGATGCGGGACTCGGATTTCGGGCTTCGGATTTGCCGTCTGGCGGGAGCCACCGATGACGTTCCTCAACTGGGCCATGCTCGCCGGCCTCGTCGCCGTCGCCATTCCCATCATCATTCATCTGCTCAATCGCCAGAAGGCCACCGTGGTCGACTGGGGGGCGATGCGGTTCCTGCTCGACTCCTTGACCGCCCGCAACCGCCGCATCCTCATCGAAGAGGTCATCCTGATGGCTTTGCGGTGCCTGATTCTGGCGCTGTTGGTGCTGGCGCTGGCGCGGCCGTTCCTGCCGAGCCGGTCGATCATCCCGTGGCCCATCGTGCTGCCCTCGCTGTTGGTGGCCGCGATGCTCTTCGGCATCGGGGCGGCCATGCGGGCCGACCCCGCGCGGCGGAAGGTCGTCTGGAGCGTGGCGGCGGGCCTCGTGGTCGCGGCGGTGGCGGCGTCGATCGTCGAGCAGGCGCTCCAGAGCCGGCACTGGTCGCTGCGCGGCGGGACGCGGGACGTGGCGGTGGTCGTCGACGGGTCGCGGTCGATGCGTCTGACGGTCGACGGGCGATCGAACTTCGACCGGGCCGTCGAAGACGCCGGGGCCGTGCTCGCGTCACTCGACCCGGCCGACGCGGCGTCGCTGATTCTCGCCGGACCCGTCCCCACGGCCGCCGTCCGCACGCCGACGGCCGACCGGGCGGTGCTCGCGTCCGCGTTCGAATCGCTCGCACCCGGCGACGGGCCGATGGGCGTCGTCGAGGCCCTGAGCGCGGCCTCCGCGGGCCTGGCCGAAGGCGGCAACCCGGCCAAGCTCATCGTCCTCATCACCGACGGACAGCGGATCGGATGGGACCTCGACGCCGAGTCGCGGTGGCGATTCTTGGCGGCGGGCCTGGAGGAGATGCCCACCCCCGCCCGCCTCGTCGTCCGCACGCTCCCCCTGCCCGGCCGGTTCCACAACGCCGCCGTCGCGGACGTCGCGTTCTCGCGCCCCGTGGTGGGGACCGACCGGCCGGTGCGGGTCGACGTCAAGATCGCCGCGACCGGCACCGTGGCCGCCGAGCCGGGGGCCGCCATCCTGGCTGTCGACGGGCGCGAGGTCGCCCGCAAGACCGTCGGACGCATCGAGGCCGGTTCGGCCGAGACGGTGGCTTTCAACCATCGCTTCGAGAATCCGGGGCCACACGTCGTCACGGCCGAGATCCTCTCCGAGGACGACCTTCCCGCCGACAACCGCGACCGCCGCGTCCTGGAGGTCGTCGAGACGCTGCCCGTGCTGATCGTCGACGGGCGGCCCTCGGCCCGGCCGCTCGACGGGGCCGCCTCGTTCGTCGCCCTGGCCCTGACGCCGCGCCACGACGCGACGCAGGCCCACGCCGACGCGCCCGCGCACCTCGAATACCTCGTCGACCCGACCGTCGTCGAGGCCGCCGACATGCGGGAAGTCGACGACCTGGACCGTTACGCCCTCGTCATCCTCGCCGATGTCGCGAAGCTCCCCGCCGAGACGGCCCGAGCAATGGCCACATACGTCGCCAAGGGCGGCGGCCTGCTGGTCGCCCCCGGCGGGACGGCCGACCCCGAGTTCTACAACGCCTGGATGCACGCGGGCGATCCGGTGGCCCCGGCCCGGCTCGAGTCGCGCGAGGTCCGGACCGACGAGCCCGCGCACGTCGCGCCGAAGACTTTCGCCCACCCGGCCCTGGCACTCCTCGCGGACACCGAGACCAGCGACGTCGCCGACGCCCTCGTCTTCTCCTGGTGGCAGCTCGCGGCCGACGAGACCGACCCGAAGGTCCGCATCGCGGGGCGGCTGGACGCGGGCTCGCCGCTCGTGGTGGAGCGGCGGCTCGGGAAGGGGTACGTGCTGATGACGGCGCTGGCCCTGGACCGGCGGGACTCGAACCTCCCGAGCCTCCACGCCTTCGTGCCGCTGACGCACGAGCTGGCTTACTACCTCGCGTCGCCGATGGTCGGCCGGTCGAACATCCCCCCCGGCGCCGAGATGACGATCGAGCTGGCCGCCCGCGACCCGAAGCGCGCCCCCGAGGCCGCCCGCCTCCCGCAGGCGGTCGACATCGAGACGCCCGACGGGCAGCGCGCCGAGGCGACGCTGACGGTCAAGGGGGGCGCCGTGCGGCTGACGTTCCCGGACACGTGGCAGCCGGGCCTCTACCGATTTCTCCCGCCGGCGGATGTGGCCGAGGTCGCGGTCGTCCGGGGGGATGCGCGCGGCGGGGTGCCCTTCGCGGTCACCGGCGAGCCGAGGGAGAGCGAGCTCGTGCCCCTGGGTCCCCGCGACTACGAGGCGGCCGAGACCCACGTCGACTTCTTCCGGGCCGAGACGACCGACCAGCTCACCGCCGCCGTCGCCGGCGACGTGCCTGGCGAGGAACTGTGGAAATATCTCGCGCTGGCCCTGTTGGTGGGTCTGCTGGCCGAGGTGGGCCTGACGCGGTGGATCGCCGCCCGCCGCAAGCTCCACTCGGCGGCCCCGGTGAGCTTCGGCGATGAGATCATCGGCATCGGCGCCCTGCGCGAGCGGACCCGGGCGGTGCTGACCGGCGACCGCGAGGTCCCAACCGGAGCGAAGCCATGATCCTGGCCGCGACCGACCCTACGCTGCTCCCCGAGTCCGTGCCGACAATCCTCGTCCTCGTCATGGCCGTGGCGCCGGTGGCGGGGTGGGTGGCGCTGCATCTGGCCCGCTCGCGCGGCCGCGTGCGCCGGCCGCTGCCGCTCTTCATGGCGGCGGGGATCGGGGTCGGATTCGTCGCGATGCTGATGGCGGCGGCCCTGTTTCAGCGATGGCTCGTGTTCGCGACGAATGGGCCGCTCTGGCCGCTCGCCCTGCTCGGGGCCGTGGCCGTCGAGATTTGTCTGATGCTGTACGCCCTCGAACGCCGCACGGTGCCGCGCGGGGCGGGACTCGCGCTGGGAATCCTGCGCGTCGGGCTCGTGGTTCTCGTGATCGTGATCTTGGCCCAGCCGGTGCGGACGTGGGAGACCTCCGACACGCACGAGCGGTTCGTGGCGGTCCTCGTCGACGAGTCGGCGTCGATGCGGATTCGCGATGGGGGCCTTTCCCCCTCCGAGCGGCTTCGGCTCGCCGAGGCCCTCGGCATCGAGGGCGCGAGGCGCCCCCACCGTCTTGACGACACCGCTCGCACGCTGGACGCCGCCCGCGACGAGTTGGGCCCCGTCCTCGAGTGGCTCCAGGGCCTGAACGAACTGGACGAAGCCGACCGCCTCGCGCGTCTCCAGGACCGTCAGGGCCAGGTCGCCGAGACGCTCGAGTCCGCCGCCGAGTCCCTCGAAAAAGCAACCGCCGCCCTCGAAGCCCCGCTCCATGGCGCCGCCGGCCTCGGCTTGGACGATGAGACCGCCGAGGGCCTGAACGCCGCCGTCGAGCGCCTGAAGGAGGAGGCCGCGCGGCCGCTCGTCGAGGCCCGGTCCCTGGTCCGCGAGACCGACGCGGCGGGCCTGGCCCGGGCCCGAGGACGCGTCCTCGGGGGCCTGAGGCAGACGGCGGCGGCGCTGGCGAAAGTCGCCCCGCGCATCACGGCCCTGAGCGACGCCGTCGACGCCACCGCCCTCCAAGCCCTGCCCGAACCGGTGCGCCAGGCCGTCCGGGCCGAGGCGGAGAAGACCCGCCTGGCCCTGGTCCGCGACGTCCTGCTCAAATCGCCCGGCGAGTCCGGAAAGAAGCCGTCGCTCCTTGAGACGCTCGAAGACCGCTACTCCGTCCGCGTCTACGCCTTCGCCCTCCAGCCCTCGGAGCTCGACGTCGAGGCGTGGCGGGAGACCGGCGAACCGGTCCCCTCGACCCTTCCCGCACCCCGGGATGATGAAGCGGAGCCACCCGCGGACGAACCCCTCGCCCCCGCCCCTTCGCATCAGCAGACCGACCTCGCCGCCGCCCTCCAGCGCGTCGCCAAGGACCTCGCGGGCGAGGACCTCGCGGGCGTCCTGCTCCTGACGGACGGGCGTCACAACGCGGCGGCGGCCGTGGAGCCGATCGTCCGCCGGCTCGGGCTCCAGGGCGCCGCCGTCTCCAGCGTCGCCATCGGCGGGGCGCGCCCCCCGCGCGACGCCGGCGTCATCGGCGTCGACGCTCCTGAGACCGTCTACGCGGGCGACAAGGTCTATGTCGCGGCCGAGCTGAAGCTCGACGGGTTCGCCGGCGAGGAGGTGGCGGTCGAGCTCCTCGACGGCGAGGAATCCGTCGACATGCGGACGGTGCGCGTCCCGCTCGACGTCTACCGCACCCGCGTCCAGCTCGGTCACGAGCCGGAGGAGGAGGGCCTGCATCGCTATCGCGTCGCCGTCGCCGGCGCCGAGGGCGACGTCCTCCCCGCCAACAACGCTTTCCCCCTGGCCGTCCACGTCACGGATGACCGCACGAAGCTCCTCCTCGTCGAGGGCCTGCCGCGGTGGGACTTCCGCTACCTCAAGAACCTCTTCGCGGACCGCGACGAGTCCGTCCAGCTTCAGTACGTCCTCTTCCGGCCCGATCGGATCGAGGGCATGCCGAAGCGGCCGGACGTCCATGCCTCCGTCGCCCGCGACCGCGACGAGGTCGAGGCCACGGCCCTGCCGGAGGATGAGGCCGAGTGGATGAAGTTCGACGTCGTCGTTCTCGGCGACGTCGCTCCGGAGGACTTCGAGCCGGAGGCCCTGGAGATTCTCGAGCGGTTCGTCACGGAGCGCGGCGGGACGCTGATCGTCATCGCCGGGCCGAACTACATGCCGCACGCCTTCGGCGACACGCCGCTGGCAGACCTGGCGCCCGTGGCGTTCGAGGCGAGCCCGGAGCCGATCCTCGATCCGCCGGAGAAACGGTTCCGGTGGATGCTGACCGCCGAGGGACGCGCGAGTGTCCTCATGCGCCAGAAGACCGACCCCGCCGAGAACCTCGATGTCTGGGACGATCTGCCGGACCTCTACTGGCGGCACGCGATCACGGAGGCGAAGGAGGGGGCGGCGGTCCTCGCGTACGCCATGCCCGAGGAGCCGCCCGAGTTCCTGAAGGCCCGGCTCGATGCGCCCGCCGACACCCCGCCGGCCGAGCCGGACGCCGACCTCGCCGAGAAAATCCGCGCCTTTGAGCGAACCCACGCCCTCGTCGTCATGCATCGCGTCTCCCTCGGCCACGTCCTCTTCCTCGCCACCGACCGCTCGTGGCGGATGCGGTACCGCGTCGGCGACACCCGCCACCACCGGTTCTGGGGGCAAGTCCTCCGGTGGGCCACGGGCATGAAACTCCGCGCCGGGACCGAGCACGTCCGTCTCGGAACGGACCGCCTCCGCTACGCGGCGGGCGATCCGGTGAAGGTCATGGCGAAAGTCGTCAACGAGACCTTCGCCCCCATCGAGGGGGCCGAGGCTGTCGTCCGCGTCTTTTGCGGCGAAGACAACACCCTCCGGCTTACGCGCACGCTCGACCCCATCGCCGATTCGGCCGGCCGCTTCGAGGCCCACCTCGGCGACCTCCCGAGCGGCGCGTACCGCGTCGAGCTGGACGTGCCCGAGGCCAAGGCCCTCCTCGCGGCCGATGACGTCGACACCGTCTCGGCCGAGTTCACCGTCGATCCTGTCCGAAGCGGCGAGATGGTCGAGCTGGCCCCGGACCGCGGGATGCTGGCGGCCCTGGCGGGGCTGTCGGGCGGCGTGGTGGTCGACCCGTCGCGCGCCGGCGACGTCCTCGCGTCCTTCGGACCCGGCAGCCGCCGCGAGGTCGACCGACACGAGTTCGTGATCTGGGATTCCTGGCCCCTGTTCGTCGTCATGGTCCTCATGGCCACGGCCGAGTGGCTCCTCCGCAAGAAAGTGGGGTTGGCATGACACTCCCTGACGCGCCTCCCGGCGACGTCCCTCAGCCCATCGTCCGGATTCTCCGGCGCCTCGTCCGGCGCGTTCGCGCGATGATCGTGCTGCGCGGCGTGCTGGCGGTGGCGGCGGTCCTGTTCGGAGCGCTGCTGGTGGTCATGGCGATCGACGCCTCCGTCACCCTCTTCTCCCAGGGCACCCGCTGGATGCTGACGCTCGGGGTCTGGGCTGTAACCCTGGTCGCGCTCGTCCACTTCCTTATCCTGCCGCTCGCCCGGAGCTTCACGATGAGCGGCACGGCCCGCATCATCGAGCGCAACCATCCCGAGCTCCAGGAGCGTCTGAGCTCCACGGTCGAGCTGCTGACGAGCCGCGACATGCCCGAGATTCGGGGCTCCGACGTCCTCATCGGGGCCCTGGCCGAGCAGGCCACCGAAGATGCGGCCGGCGTCCAGCCGCGGCGCGAGGTGCCCCTTCGCTCCATCAAGCCGTTCATCATCGCGGCGGCTTGTGTGGCCCTGGTGCTGGCGGGCCTCTTCATCGTCTGGCGCGGCAAGGCCGTGCGCCTGTTCGCGCGGGCGGTGGCGCCGTACCTGAACCTGCCGAACGTCGCGGCGGACCAGCTTACGGTCCTCCCCGGCGACAAGACCGTCCTGGAGGGCTCGCGCGTCGACGTCGAGGTGCTGGTGGCGAACCCCGCCGTCGGCGAGGCCGACTTCCGCAAGGTCGGGCCCGACGGCAAGGAGACGGTCGAGCGGATGACTCCCCTGCCTCCCACCGAGGACGGACGCCGACGGTTCGTCCTCAGCCAGCCGTCGGTCGACGAGACGTTCCGATACCGCATCCACGCGGGCGACGCCTTGACGCAGCACTTCACGATCGACGTCGTCTCGCCCGCCGTCGTCTCCGGGCTCGACGTCCGCTACGCGTATCCCGAGTACACGGGCCTTGCGCCGAAGGCCGAGCCGGACTCGGACGGCACGATCCGCGGCGTCGCGGGGACCGTGGTCACCGTGGCCGCGACGCTCGATCGCCCCGTCGTCTCGGCGGAGCTGATGGTGGGCAAGCGGCCGATGGAGGACGTCGAGGTCGAAACGGCCGCCTCCGAGGGCGGCGGGCGATGCGTCTTCACGATGACGCTCGCGCCGAAGATGCGCGGGACGTGGTCGCTACGGATGACCGACCGGCACGGCTTCGCGAGCGAGAGCCCCGCGCGGCCGCTGGAGGCGCGGCCCGACCAGGCTCCGGCCGTCGCGATCGTCCGGCCCGCGGAGACGAAACTGACGCTCCGGCCCGACGAGCGACTGCCCCTGGCCTACACGATCGACGACGACTACGGCATCGGCGAGGCGGCCCTGGTGGTCGAGTTCGACGGCAGCCGCCGCGCCGCCATGCCCGTCGCCTCGGGCGACGGCGCTCACCGCGCCGCCGTGGGCCAGGCGACGCTCGACCTGGCGGCCCTGCCGCTGGCGAAGGTGCGGCGGCTGACGTTCCGCCTCCGCGCGACCGACCGGCTGCCCGAGGACCTCGACGGCCCGCACGTGGGGTATTCCGAGGTCTACACCGTCGAGCTGGACGTCGCGGCGCAAGACTACGAGCGACAGGTGGCCGGCGCCGACGAGCGGACCGTCCGCGAAGGCATCGAGCGCATCCTCAAGGAACTCCGTGCCGCCAAGGGCGAGGCCAAAACCCTCGTGGATCTCGTCGCCAAAACGAAGACCCTCGAGAAGAGGGCCGCCGAAGCGGCCGACGACCTCCGCGGGCGCCTGATGGGCGCCGAGGCCATGACCCGCGACCTCGCCGACCGGGCCGCCGAAGGCATCTACGGCGGAATCGGCCCGAAGTTCGAGCCGGTGGCCGCCCATATCGCGGCGGGCGCCGAGCGGGCCGGACGCGTCAAGCTCGCCGACACGACCGACGAGCGGATCGCCCTCGTGGCCAAAGCCGACGGCGAGATCGACCAGGCGATCGCCCTGCTCCAATCGCTCCCGGAGAATTTTGACCGCATGGTCGACGCCGTGCGACTGGCCCGAGACCTAGCGGACCTGGCCGACCGCGAGGCCGCGCTCGCCGAGACCAAGGCCGCCATGGAGTGGGCCGAGGGGCGGGAGGCGTCGCCCGCCGAGATGTCGCCACAGGAGTGGGCGCAGGAGCAGGCGGAGCTGACCGCCGCCATGGGCGACCTTGTGGCCGAGACGCCCGAGGCAATGGAGGCGGCGTTGGAGGCCGGGGCGGGCCGGGCCGCCGAACTGGCCGCCGAGGCCCTGGAGCTGGAGGCCGAGCAGCGGGACCTGATGGACGAGACGGGCCTGCTGGCCCGGCTTGAGGCGACGAACCAGGCCTTGGCCGACCTCGCGGACGAGCAGGAGGCGCTGGCCGGATCGGCCGCCGCCCTATCCGCCACCGTGGGCGAGGCCGACGGGATGGCCGACGCCGCCGACGAGATTCGCGAGGGCCGTCTGCCGGAGGCCGTCGCCGACCAGGCCGCCGCCGAGTCGGCCCTCGGGGAGATCGCCAAGGGTTTGGCCGCCGCTGAGACCGGGGAAGGTATGCCCGCCGGTGTGCCGCCTGCCGAGGGGCAACCGGCCGGCGCTCCGCCTGCCGAGGGGCAACCGGCCGGCGCTCCCCCTGCCGAAGGGCCACCTGCGGGCCAACCTGCCGCGTCGCCGGCCCAGGCCGCGGGACAGATGGCCGCCCGGCAGTCGGAGCTGCGAGAGCGGACCGAGGGGCTCATGGCCCGGCGGAACGACCTGATGGCCCAGCTCGCGGCGGGCGCAATGGAGCGTTTGCGCCAGGAGCAGGAAGCCATCGCCCGGGAGGCGGAGCAACTGGCCCGGGGCCTCGGGCAGTCTGCCCCGGCCTCACAGCCGCTCGGGCAGCAGGCCGCCCAGTCCGCCGCCTCCGCTGCCGCCAACCTTCCGCAGAACGTCGCCCGGGCCGCTCAGAACGCCGGCGAGGCCGCGAGCCAACTCGATCAGATAGCTTCGGATCTCCACCGCCCCGCCGCCGCGCAGCCGAGCGAGTCGGAACCCTCCGCCGCGCAGCCTGCGGCGGGTCAACCCAGCGCGGGCGAACCGGCCGCAGGTCAACCGTCGGCCGGGCAGCCTTCGGCGGGAGAACCGTCCGCCGGACAGCCCAGTGCCGGTCAACCTTCGGCGGGAGAACCGTCCGCCGGACAGCCCAGCGCCGGTCAACCGAGCGCCCCGGCGCAGGAGGCGGGGGGGCTGGCGGAGCGGCAGGAGCAGGTGGCCCGGGAGCTTCAGGCCTGGGCGAGCAGCAACGTCCCGGCCGCCATGGCCGCCCAGCAAGCCGCCATCGCCCATCAGGCCGCGGCGCTCCAGCAGCAGGCGGGGGCCCTCGGTCCGCAGGCCGCGGGCATGGTCCCGGCCCCCGCGCCCGCCCAAGCGTCGGAAGCGGCCGGGATGCTCGGCCAGGCGGCCCAGCAGGCCTCCCGGGCCACCGCCCAGATGGAGGCGGCCGCCCCGTCGCCCGGCGCGCCGAGTCCCGGGGCCCCCTCACCCGGCGCGCCGAGTCCCGGCGTGCCGTCCCCGGGAGCGCCCTCGCCGGGCGCCCCCGGTCCCGGCATGGCCGCAGCCCAGCCCGCGCAGCAGGCGGCAGCGCAGGCACTCGGCCAAGCAGCCCGGGCCCTTCAGAGCATGAGCCAGGGGATGGCGGCGGCTGCGGCGGGGTTGCCTCCCTCGGCGGTCGGCCAGCCGGAGTCCGGCGTGGGGCCGGCGATGGCCGATGCCCTCGGCGCGGCGGCCCAGGCGTCGCAGGCCCAGTCGGCCCCGGCGGCGGCTTCGGCGGCCCGGGCCATGTCCGCCGCGGCCGCGGCGGCCGCCGCTCAGGCCCAAGCCATGGGGGCCGCGCCCGGCGCGATGCCCGGCATGGGTACCCAGCCGGGTATGGCCCCGGGCATGCCCGCGGCGACGCTCAATTCCATGGCCGGCACGGGCGTCCAGAACGTCGACGAGCGGGCCGCCGACCTCAAGAAGCTCGGCATCAGCCTCTCGGACTGGGCCCGCCTCCCGGGCCGCCTGCGCGACCAGATTCTTCAGGCCGCCGAGGCATCCGGGCCACAGGAGTACCGGTCGCTCATCCGAGACTACTTCCGCGAGGTGGCGAAACGCGGCGGCGAGACGGGGGACGAGTGACGATGCCCGCCCTGTCCCGAATCCCTCGGTACACCGTCGCGCTCGTGATGGCCGCAGCGTTTCTGCCGGCGGCCCATCGGGCCGACGGGAGCCGGCCGTGGGACCCCGCGCGGCGGGAAGTGGCCGGGCCCGCGCCCCCGACGGCCATGGCGGTGCCGGCGATGAGCGTGGCCTACCGCCGATTTCGCAAGTACCCGCGATGACGCGTTCGAAAGCGAGGACGCCCGAGATGATACGACATGCGCGAGCGAGGCCGGTCGGTTTCCTCCTGGCGACGGCGGCGTTTCTCGTGGCGCTCGCCCCCGCCCGGGGCGACAAGGCGCTGGAGACATTCGAGCGCTTTGCCGAGCCCGTGGACCGGGCCATCGACCGCGGCCTCGCGTACCTGGCCTCCCGGCAGGACGAGAAGACCGGCGCCTGGCATGGGACAAAGCGCAACCAGGACGCCACGGCCGTCACGTCGCTCGCCTTGATGGCCTTCATGGCCAAGGGCCACACCCCTGGCGTCGGGCCGTACGGCAAGGTGCTGGAGCGGGGCGTGGACTACGTCCTCTCGTGCCGGCACAAGAACGGGCTCCTGGTGCAGGGCTCGAGCGGGCACGGAGCGATGTATAACCACGCCATCGCGACGCTGCTCCTGTCGGAGGTCTCCGGCATGGTCGATCCCGAGCGGCAGGCGCGCATCGAGGAGGCGCTCGGCAAGGCCCTCATGATCATCGTCTCGGCCCAGAAGATTCGCAAGGGCGACCGCCGGCACCAGGGCGGCTGGCGGTACCAGCACACTTCCAGCGACAGCGACATCTCGTGCTCCGGGTGGGCCCTGATGGCCCTGCGGTCGGCGCGGAACAACGGGGCCCCCGTGCCGAGGGAGTCGATCGACGAGGCGGTCCGCTTCATCATGAACTGCCGCACGCGCGACGGCGGCTTCGCCTATCAGCCGGGCGGCGACGCCGGGCTCGGGCGGACGGGCACGGCGCTGCTGTGCCTGGAGCTGACGGGCCACCACCGGACGCGGGCGACGCTTTCGGCGGGCGACTGGATTCTCCGGAACATGCCCAGCGGATGGGGCAAGGGCAACTTCTTCTGCTACGCGATGTACTACGCCGCCCAGGCGACGTTCCAACTCGGCGACCGATACTGGGAACGCTTCGGGGCCCGCATGTACGACATCATGCTCCGGGCCCAGCGCCGCGACGGGAGCTGGCCCCAGGGCACGCGCGGCGAGACGTCCGCCGGCGAGAACTACTCGACGGCCATGGCGATCCTGGCGATGAGCGTCTCGTACCGGCAGCTTCCGATCTACCAGCGGTAGGCGCGATTTGGCCTTGACACGGGCGGGCGAATGCTTATCATTTTGTCGCCGGTCGTGGACGTGCTGAGCGGCCGGTCCCCGGGCGGGGGCGTAGCTCAATTGGTTAGAGTACCGGACTGTCGATCCGGTGGTTGCGGGTTCGAGTCCCGTCGCCCTCGCCATTGTAAGTCCTTGCGGGCCAATCCTTCTATCGTTGGTAAGGTCGAGGGGCGTGTCGAGTGCGAGCGGGTGGTCGGCGCAGAGGGCCCCGTTTCCCCCACGGCCGCTCGGGGCCGCCGGGGGGGGCGTGGTGGCGGTCGGGTCCCGGCGGTCGGCCAGCCGCGCGATCAGGCCGAGACGGCGGTCCACTTCGGCAAGACGGCCGCGTCCGACATACGACGCGAAGTCGTCGAGCGTTCGGCGACAGTCCTCAAAGCAGCGATGGCCGATTTCGCCTGCCAGAGACCGGCGATGCCGGTAGGTCAGGTAGTGGTTGCACACCTGCTTGACAGCCACGCCCTCTGCCGGTACCCTATTTCCACGCGGGGCTCGGCCCGCGTGAAGATCGGCGGCGACACGAAGGCAGTTCTGAAGGGCGGCATCGGGGTCGTCCCAGACGCCGAAGAAGTGAATCTTGCCGCGGATTTTCTTGCACCACTGACCATTGTTGTGAGGAGTCAGAGGGAAAGACCGGTTGGGCTTGGCAGGTTTTCTTTTTTTGCTTTTGGCAGACCGCTAGGCAGACATGATAGCTCTCCTTAAGGGCGTCTGGGCCTCAGACTTCCTTAGGAGCGGTCTAATCGGCGCCACGGTTGTCGTCAGCGAATGTTGGCCCTCGCACCGGCCAAGGGAAGATGGCCGTACGTTGTTGCCTATAAGCAGTTTACGGAGATAGCGGAGAGGTGGCTGAGTGGCCGAAAGCGACGGTTTGCTAAACCGTTGAGTGGGGTACAACCCTGCTCCGCGGGTTCGAATCCCGCCCTCTCCGCCAGTTTGCTTGACGCCGCGAGGACCTCATGGCCGAGCCCATGCCGTACCGGTCGGTGTCTTTCCACGAAGCGTGGCCCCGGCCCGAACTGATCGACCTCGGCGCACGTCTCGGCTTTAACGACTGCACCTTCCAGACCGAGCGCGGCACCATGCCGCGCCTGTGCGACCTGCGGCGGCGGGCGGACGAGATCGGTTTCTTCGATCGTGCGCGGCGTCGGGGCATGACGATCAGCGTGTGGACGCACGAGCTGGGCGAACCGCGGGCCGACTGGCGACCCCTTAACGCCGACAACCCACGTCTCCGGCAGGGCTTGGCCGAGCGGTATGAGTTCGTCCTCGGCACGCTCCTGCCCGAGATCGATCACCTCGTGCTGACCCTGGTGGAATCGGGCGCCGACGTGGCCGAGGCCGCCTTGGCCCGCGGCGTCGTCGAGACGCTCGCCGACGCTTGCCGACGTCACGACGCGCGCCTCATCCTCCGCAGCTTCGTTCACCATCCCGAGCAGCACGCCGAGATGGTCGAGGCTCTCAGCGCGCTGCCCGACGACGTCGCCGTCCTCACGAAGTGCGTCCCCCAGGACTGGCACCTTCGCCAGGACGACCACCCTCTGCTCGGCGCGGTCGGCGGTCGGACGCAGTACGTCGAATGCGACGTGGCCGGGGAGTACTGGCAGGAGGACCGGCTCGCCCACGCGTTTACGGACACCCTCGCCCGCCGGTTCGCGCATTGGCAGGCGTGCGGCGTCCAAGGCATCTCGGTGCGCGTGGATCGCGGGTGGCGGCCGTGGGAGCGCCAAGCCACGGTCCTCGGCCAGGCCCGGGAGGCCAACCTCTGGCTCCTCGGCCTCCTGGCAAGCGGCCGCGCCGACGACGAGGGCGCCGTCTGGGCTCGGTATGCGACGGAGACCTTCGGCCCCGACGCTGCCCACGCCATGATCGCCGCGCTGCGGCCGACCGGACGCGTCGTCGAGGAGGCCTGCTACGTCGGCCGTGAGGCCTTCGGGCTGCTCCGGCTGCCGGTTCCCGTTCAGGAGACCTTCGACGGGGGCCCCTCCTGGAAGCGCGGCGAGTTGGCCCGAGGCCTTCGCGAGCGCCCCGTGGCGGTCGCCTATCCGGATGCCGAAGACGCGATGTACCGGAATCCCTTCTACGGGTACGCCTCCGTGCACCGGTGGAACCCCGCCGCCAAGCCCGCCTACCACCGCATGCGGCGGGGCGACCCGGAGGTCATCGCAACCACGGAGGCGGCCCTGGCCGACGCCGACGCCACCGCCGCGGCCTGCCTGGAAGCTCTCGACGCCGCCCGGCCTCACGTGGACGCGGCGACGTACCATCACTACCGCTGGCAGTTGGAGGAGAACCGCCACTTCCTCCACGTCATGGGGCAAATGCAGCTCGCCTGGCTCCACGCCGAGCGGACCCTCTACGCCGACCGCGACGGCGAGCGACGCGCCTGCCGCGCCCGCTCCGAAGGCCATCTCGCCGAGCTGGCCCGGTGGCAGGCGACCTGCGCGGACACGACGTGGCGGGGCACGTGGGACCACCGGCATCAGGAACGCCGGCGCCTGGCGGGGCTCGATGTCCCTGGTTTCCTTCGCGGTTTCCGGCATTACTTCCACCCCGGCATCGGCCTTGCAGGCGGGTGAGCAGCGGTTGCACGCCTTCCCGGGCCAGCCCGCCCCCGGGGCGCGCTCCTTTCCGTCTTCCCAACATGATTTCGCGCGAGAATTCTCCGGCGAACGCAGGTAGGAGGAGGGTCGGCCCCTGGGTGTCGGGTCCCACGTCGGAGTCGGGTGTCGCCGGACGTCATGCATTGCGGGATGGGGAGCACGCGATGGGCAAAGGGTCGGTGAATCCGGAACGGGTCGCCACAGGCCTTGCGGGCCTCGACCGGCTTGACGGAGGCGGCCGCGCCGTTGGTTCGCGTGCATGTCGGCGAGGACGTCGAGGACCCGTTTCTCGCGTTCCTCCGCCGGTCGCGGCGGAGCATCGCCTGCCCTCCCTGCCGCACACCGTTTACCCCGCGTGCCGCGGCCGGACCGGGGTCCGCTTGAAACCCGTCTTCTGGAGGTTCGCGTCCGTGTTCGGGTCGTAGGACTCGCGGTTCGTGTAGACGAGGTCGCCGGAGTAGACGATGCGATACGTCGAACCGGGCGGCGCGAGCTGAGTCGGCTGCATCTGGCCCGTCTCCGGGTCGAGGCTGTGTATCTCGGCCCTCGTAATCTCGCGGGTCACCTCGCGGGCGCCGCCGTCCTCGACTGTCGTGACCTCCTCGGTAAATTCGAGGCTGGCGAACTGGCGGACGGGGACCTGCTCCTGGCCGCCCACTTCGAGGGCGCCTTGGACACCGCCGCTTTGCGTGACGGCGAACCGCCAGCTCGGCTGGAGCTTGGGTTTGGCGTCGGTCGGCGCGGGCGCAGGCGACGCCGGCGGGGTCGGCTCGGGCGCCGGAACGGGGACGGGCGCCGGCGGGGTCGGCTGCCGGAGTGGGGTCAGCGGCCCGGACGGCGCGGGCGCGGTCTTCGGAGGCGCGGCCCAAGGCAGCGTCGGCTCCTCGGCGGGCGCGGCCGCAGTTTCCGGCGGGTCGCCTTCGGAGGCCCAAGGCAGCGGGGCGTCGCCATCGCGGCGGGCGGGCGTCTCGGGCTCCTCCGGCGGCGCCCCGTCGTCACATCCGGAGGCCCATGCCGTTAAGCCGACGATCGCCAGGGCCGCCGCGCGGCCGATCCAGAAGGTCTTCATCGGGCCCCCCGTTCCTTTCTCCCTCGGACGTGCCCCCCGATCCTGCCCCAGCCTACTCGTCTGCGGGGGGCGGCTGCAAGGCTTTCGTGCAGCCAGGGCGCGGGGTTTTCCGCCGGTGCCGACGCCGTGCGAGCGGGTTGAAGCAGGAGAGGCAAGACGGAGGATTTCCATGATGTCGTGTCGTATCGCGTTTTTGTTTCTTCTTGTGCCGACCGCACTTCTGGAGGCCGGGGCGGCGCGCGGGGCCGATTCGATCCCGCCGCGCGGCGAACGGCTGGAGGTCGAGGTCCGCCTGCTGGAGAAGGCCCCCACCCCGACGCTGGAGGAGGTCCACCCCTACACCGAGGCCCTCGGCGTCTACCGGTACAAGGTGGAGCGGGTGCGGCACGGGACGCTGGAGGCGGATGAGATCGCGGTCACGCACTGGGTCCTGTACCGTCGCCAGGAGCAGCGCGTGGCGCGGAACGGGCCGGGACGCAAGAAGCGCCTCAAGCTCGTCCCGTTCGAGACGGTCGAGGACCGGTTCCAGACGGTTTACCGGAGCGACCTCGCATCGTCCGCCGCCTTGCCGCTCTTCCACGACCTCGGGCAGAAGGTCGAGCCACCGCGCGAGGAGCGGGCCCGGTGGAACTACGGCGTGGACCTGGCGGAAATGATGCCGCTGCTGTTTCACCTGAAGGACCAAGTGCGGCTCGTGGCGCTGGGCGATTGTCAGGCATGGTTCGCAAACAAGACGCCCAACTACTGGGACGAGACCGTCAACCATCGGACGCCCGTGGCCTTGAACCTCTGCCAGCAGCGGGCCGGGCTGCCCTTCCAGAAGCTGATGGTCGAGCATTATCTCGCGCACCTGCCGAAGCTGGAGTGGGTCGTGCTGACGTGGAACCCGCGGTTCGTCAATGCCGCCTGGACCGAGCATGGCATCAAGGGCGAGAAGTTCCAGGCGAGCGAGGGCTTCGCGTACGACCGCGCCCACGCCACCGAGGTCTGGGCCCCCGGCCACGGGAAGCCCGTCACGGTCGAGGACCTGCAGACCTCGCCGCGCTTCGCGCGCCTGTGGAACTGGCGGCCGTGGGGGTGGATTTATCTGGCCCCGGGCCGGCACCGCAAGAACGCCCGGGCGGAGGTCCTCGCCAACCAGAAGAAGCTGGGGCGGTACCGGTTCGTGCCGGAGCGATGGGCCCTCTTCGAATCGATCGTCCGGACGCTCGTCGACCACGACGTCCGCCTGCTCGTCTACACGACGCCCGTCCACCCGGAATCCGCCCGCCACCCCGTCAAGGACAAGAGCGGCGTCGACGCTCAGGCCTACCGGGACCAGGTCGCCCGGATGAAGAAGCTGGAGGCGGCCCACCCGCGCCATTTCTTCTTCTACGACCTCAACAACATGGGCGACAACGGCTTGGAGGACCGCGACTTCGAGAACATCGATCACGTCAGCGGCACCGGGGCCGAGAAGGTCAGCCGACGCGTCGAAGCGTTCCGGAGGCAGGTCGAGTCGCGGCTGGGGAGATAGGCCGTGCTCCGCCGGCCCACTTGAGGGTCGCTCTCGCGCAGCGGGCGTGGAAGATCGGGCCCACGTCTCTTGCGTCGAACTCGCCCCGAAAGCGGGGCGGCGAAACGCCCCCAAGGGCGTTTAACGCCGCCTGCGACGAAGGATCAGCCCCCCCGCCCCGAGCCCCAGAAGGACCAACGTCGCGGGCTCCGGCAGGACGGTGACGCTCACGCCGCCGCCGAGGTTGATATCCGCCGAAGGGACGGCCGAGAGGCTGTTGGCGTTCGGGTTCTCGGTATCGGCGGTCAGGCGCGAGAGGGCCGCCCCGCCGTTGCTCCCGGCATCGTCGGTGATGAAGGTGTGGACGAAGACCGTCCGCGGAAAATCGAGGCCGGACGCGAGGGCCGTCAGCGTCACCTCGCCCAGCAGGATGGGCATGTCGGTGCCGAGGTCCTTGACGTAGGCGTTCTGGCCGCCGCCGTCGAGCGTCAGGTTCGCAACGGCGCTCATGGCCCGAAGGTCGGTGTCCGCGTCGCCGTCGGCGGGGAGGGACTGGAGCGTCCCGTCGCTTGTAGCGCCGAGCCAACGGGCCCCGCTTCCGCCGAGGGTCTCGCCGACGGGGTTCGAGAGAGCCGAGGCCACGGCATCGAGCACCCCGCCCGCGACGGGCGTCCCATCGGCCATTTCCGTGAACGTGGCAATCGAGACGCTGAAACCGCCCAGACCGAAGTCGGGCATGTTGCTGAGGAAGAGGCCCACGGTGACGCTTTCGCCCTCGCCGAGAGTCACGTCCTGGGAGAAGGTGCCCATCTCGCGGACCTCCAGGACCGGTCCCGTGATGACCGGACCCGCGAAGGCCGCGCTGCCGCTCAGGGCCAGAATCACCGCTGCCGCTATCGCCAGAGCCGTTTTCTGCATCGTCTGTCTCCTTGGCGTCAACGTCGCACCGTGCCCAGGAACCGGGCGGACGGCCGTTCGGGCCCTGCCCATCGCTTCCCGTCCCCGGGTGTGCCGGGCGCCCGGCGGACGCATCCGGCCGACAAAGGCAAGTATACGGACGTTCGGGCCTCGGTCAAATCGGTCCGAGGCCAAACGCGCGCTTACGAGCAAGCACAAAGGAGGTGGCGTCCCGGGTAAAGCGGGGGTAGACTCCGCGGGCACGGTCCGCTCGGCCCGGCCGCGCCCGCGGCGCCGGCATCGCGGCCGTGACGCCCGTCACGGCTCCGGCATGTCGTCGACGTGGCGAAAGACCTCGGCGTCGTAGCGGAGCATGTAGAGGCCGTCGCGCCATCCGTCGGAGTCGATTTCGGGGGTGCGGCCGAGCGCCTCCTGGATGATCCATCGGGGGAAGTCGGCCCCGGCCTCGATCGCGAGCGGCACCCCGCCCCCGAAGCGCGGGTTCAGGTCGAAGAACTTCACCTCGCTACCGTTGGTGACGCGGCACTGGCAGGTAATGACGCCGACGCACTCCCCGAGCGCCTCGACCAGCCGCAAGCTCTCCCGGATCACGTTCGCGTCGCGGACCGTGCGGGCCTTCGCCACCTCCCCGGCCCGGACCTGGAGTCGCTCCCGCGGCACGGCGACGCGTGGTCGCCCGGCGAAGTCGGCATAGACGTCCACCGTGTACTCGGGGCCCTTGACGTATTCCTGGATGACGATGTCCTCGCCTCGCCGGCCTAGACGTTGGAGCCCGCGGGCCGAATGGACCTCGTGCACGTTCTTCGCGCTCGATCCGTACCGCGCCTTCAGGATCACCGGGAACGGCCCCTTCGCCGCCTCTTTGTGTGACAGAATCCGCGGCGTGCCGAGGCCGTGCTCGGCCAGGAACGTGCAGGTCGTATCCTTGTCGCGACAGATATCAGTGATCCGCGTATTGGAGACGAGCACGCGGGCCCCCGCCTCCCGGAACCGCTCGCGGGCCTCCGCCAGCAGCGACAGCTCCCAATCGATGAGCGGGATGACGAGGCTCACCGCGCGCCGCCGGACGACATCCACCAACGCATCGACGTAGTTCGGGGCATTGACGCCGGGGACGATGAACGCCTCGTCCGCGACGTAGTACGCGGGGGCCAAGGGCGACCAGTCCGTGCCGATGATCCGCCCCGGGACGCCGAGGTCCTCCAGGGCGCGACGGAACTGCCGGAGCAGGCTCACCCGCCGCCCCACGCACGTAAACAGAATGTTCAGCCCGTCGGCCATCGTCGTGTCTCAGGGTGCCGGACGCAACACCACGTTCCCGGGGCGACCTTCACGTGTCCTTAGCATAGCCCCCCGAGGCGAACTGTCAACAGAACGGTTCAATCCCATCCCTGATAGGCTTGACCCCCGCCGACCACCCGCACCGCCGACCGCGCCAGAATCCGAAGGTCCAGCGCCAGGCTCTGACGCTCGACGTACCGGGCGTCGATTTCGAGCTTCTTCTCGTGCGGCACTTCACCGCGCCCCTGGACCTGGGCGAGGCCCGTGATGCCGGGTCGCACTTCGAGGCGCTTGCGCTGGCGGGGCGTGAAGGCCCGGGCCTGGCTCATGTAGAGCGGCCGCGGGCCCACGAGGCTCATGTCGCCGAGGAGGACGTTCCAGAGTTGCGGCAACTCGTCGAGGCTTGTCTCGCGGAGGATGCGGCCGAGGGGGGTCATGCGCGGATCCTCGCGCCCCTTCGGACTCACGCCGTACGGGTCGGCCTCGACGCGCATCGTCCGGAACTTGAGCATCCTGAAGGGCTTCCCGTCCTTGCCGGCCCGCTCCTGGCAAAAGAGCGCGGGGCCGGGGCTGTCGATCTTCACGAGCAGCGCCAGGGCCGCCAGGAACGGCCAGCCCACGACCAGCAGACCCCCGGCCACGACAACGTCCATGAGGCGCTTGAGGACGCGCTCGGCGCGGCTCATGGCCCGCCCTCCGATCCGCGCGGCCGGACCTCGTACAGAATGTCTGCGAACGGCACGAGCCGCCCGTGCTTGCGGACCCAGGGCGGCACATAGCCCGGCTCGGCCGAGACGACGAACACGCGCCGGCCCTCGGCGCGAAGCTCCGGCATCAGGTTCGTCTCGCTTTCCCAATACCGGGCCACCGTGGGGTCGAACCGCGCCTCGTAGGGCCCCACCACCTCGACATCCGGGCGGCGGCCCTCCATCTCCTGCACGTAGACCAGCGGCGGCTCGGGCGTCGTGTCGGGGAGCAGCAGGGCGCGCGGCGGGAGGGCCTCCAGAGCCTCCTCCGCGAACCGTCGCGCGCTTCGCTCCCCGCACTTCCACGGCTGGAGGAAGTACCGGTACGGATCGCGATACGGAAGCTCCCGCTGGAAGAAGACGAACCCCGCCGCCCGCGAGGCCCGCGGAAGAACCGCATACACGCCCACCGGAAGCAAGGCCAGCCCCACCAGCACGACCGTCGCCCGTGGCCAACGCACGAGCACCCACGCCGCGCCCACCCCGATCCACACGCTCGACACCGCATAGAACGGAACGAAGAAGGAGAACTGGTCCGGCACGCGATACCGGGCCGCCCACACGAACAGCACCACGCCGAGGACGACGATCGCCCGCCCGAATCCGTCCCGCCGCCGCACCAGGACAACCGCGCCCACGACAATGAGCAGCGCGAGCGGCGTCGGATAGTTCAGGCCCACGTAGAGAACGCTCCGCCCAAAGAGCGACGGCGCCGCCGCCAGGTTCCATGCCGCCCCGCCGAAGCCCCCGACCGTGGCCGAGACAAGCGTCGCTTCGAGGCTTCCCGTCAGGCCGTACTCGATCCCGAGGACGATCCAGTAGAGCGTACCCCCGACGAGCCACGCCCCCAGCCCGGCTGGAATCACCCACGCCGGGGCCTTCCTCCGCACGCACAGGACGACCACCCACCCGGCCCACACGATGAGGCTAAGGGCCGCCATCATGTGGTTGCTGATCGCGATGCCGTTGGCGAGGAAAAGCAGGACAAGCCATCGCGTCCTTCCCTGCCGCCCCCACGCCCACGCGCAGAGCATCTCCGCCGACACGAGCGCCGCCGTCCACCCCAGCACCTCGCTCATGACGCCAAAGGTCCAAACCGTGTGGCCCACCGCCATCGCGAGACCCGCCACGAGCGCCGCCCTCCGCCGCCCCGTCACCAGCAGGGCCAAGAGGGCCACGTTCGCCACGGCCAGGGCCATGCTGAGCGCCGACGTCAGGTTCGCCGCCCGCGCCGCGCTCCACGGCCCCGCCCCCACGAGCCGGGCCGTGACCAGGAACCAGGGATGGACGCGGACGGCCTCGCCGGGGCGGCACCAGGGGCTCTCGACCGTCGGCGGCCACACGAGTTTTGCCGCGGACCACTGGTACTCGCCGCTATCCTGCCACGCGAGATTCGGAAGGAGCGTCAGGACGTAGAGCGTCAGTGCCGCCGAGAACCCGAGGAGCCAGACCCCCGCGGGCCCCGGCCGCCGGCCGGCGTGCGGCAAGGCATCCGATTGGCTCCGGCCCGAGGTCACCCGCCCGCTCGCCCCCTGCTAGAGAAGAAAGAGCACCCCGGCGGCCATCGCCACCCACACCAGCAGGGCCACCACGAACGCCGGGTCGCGCCGTACCATCTCCACCGGGCCCGTCACCTCGCCCGTGATCGCCCGGCTGTAGAACCGGAAGACGCCGTACACGACCGGCAGCACCGTCACCAGCATCCACGGGTGGCCGAGGTGGGCGAGGGTGCGCGGCGAGACGGTGTAGAGCATGTACGTGACGATCGCGAGACCCGCCGACACGGTCATCATGTGTTCGAGGGCCCGCTGGGTGTAAAAGGCCCAGCCGACGGTCCGCGTCGCCTCGGCACCGTCGCCAAGGGCCGCCCGCTCGCTCTCACGCTTCGCGAACCCGAGGAAGAGGCTGAGCGTCAACGTACACAGAAGCAGCCACGGGCTGATCTCAACGGGGATCGCCACCCCCCCCGCGTAGGCCCGGATGACGAATCCCGTCGCCAGGATCAGCACGTCGAGGATCGCCAGACGCTTGAGGCCCATCGAGTACGCCGCCATCAGCACCAGGTACACGCCGACACACCCCGCGACCTTCGGCCCCAAGACCCGGGCCACGACCGTGCCCCCCGCCGCGAGCACAAGCGCCAGCCCCAGGGCCGCGCCGGGACCGACCGCTCCGGAGGCCACCGGCCGGTCCTTCTTGACCGGGTGGCGGGCGTCGGCCTTTCGGTCAAGGACGTCGTTCAGAGCATAGACGCCGCTCGAAGCCAGGCAGAACGCCGCGAACGTCCCCAGGGTCGCGACCCACGCCGCAGGGTCGGCGACGCGGCGGCCGAAGACCATGGCGGCAAAGACGAAGAGGTTCTTGATCCAGTGATGGGGGCGGGCCAGGCGGACCAGATGTCGGATCGTGCTCAAGGGTTTCCCTTGCCCGAGGCGCTGCGGTGGGGCCGGGACACATTGTGGGCGCGGCGGGCCGCGGCTGTCAAGCGAACGCCCCCCGCCCGGTTTATCGGCCGCGGCCCGCCCGAAAGGCCATTTAAAGAGCCCTTTGCGTTGTTCGTAAGGGGCGTCCGGTGGACTTGGTGCTGCGGCACCTGCCGGACGAGCCGCTGATGCGGCGGCTCGAACGATCCCTCCGGCGACGAGCTGCGAGAGATCGTCGACGACATCGATGTGTAAACGTTCAGCGGGCGGGCCTGACGTCCCGGGACGGGACAGGGGCGAAGCCCCGGCCCTCGTGTTCCGGCGTTCCGACGGACCACGCAAGGTATGCGCCTGCGCGTTGCCGCCGGTCGCTTCGGCGCACGGCAAAGGGGCGGGACCCGCACGCGGCAGATCCCACCCCTTCGGCAGGAGGTTCGCGGCTTCGTCAGCGGCGCCGCCGCATCACCAGCCCCAGGCCGCCGAG
>CAYWVR010000007.1:0-19175 GCA_964461715.1 uncultured Anaerolineales bacterium | reverse complement strand
GAGGTTCGCGGCTTCGTCAGCGGCGCCGCCGCATCACCAGCCCCAGGCCGCCGAGGCCCAGCAGGGCCAGCGTCGCCGGCTCGGGGATGGCAGTGACCTCAAACGTATCCACACGAACGGTGTTTTCTTCATTCGCATTAAGCACCAATCCAAAGGCCGTCACGTTGCCGCCGGGCAGGGCCGAAGTCAGTGCGCTGCCGGTCGACAGCGTCCCGCCCGGCGGGGAACTCTCGCCACCGGGCGTGAAGTTCAGGTCGTTCCATGCCGAGGCGGCGGTGGTCCAGTTGAAGACCTGCTGCGTCCAGTTGTTGCTGTCGTTCTGCGTGTACGAAGCAACCGTTGAATACCAGTTGCTCCCGATCTCGACGGCGACATGGAACGGCGCATTGCTGTCGCTGTTTTTCAGGTAGAAACTGATGGTCTCGATCTCCTGGCCCGTGCGGGAGAGCGCCTCTTCGGTCCAGAGGATGCTGATGCTGGCATCTTCCGCGTCGTCGCTTCGGGTGTTGGCCGCGTAGCCTGTAGTGCCGGCCTGGCCGTTACTCCCCGAGCTGGACGTGCCCCAGTCATCGAAGTCGCCCCCACCGCCCCAGGTGCTGGTGTCTTGAGCGCCCACGCCGACGTGCGACTGCCACCCAACCACGGCGGGCCCGGACCCATTGGACCAGTTCTCGTCATTGCCATCCACACCCGGGTCGAACGTCTCGGTGTAGATGACGCCCGCGAGTACAGCAGTCGGCGCGGCAGTGAGAACGGCAGCAATCAGCAGGCTTGTCACGATTCGCATGTCAGATCCTTTTCTCCGTGTTCGGTTCACCTGAAGACGTGTGTGGTTTCCATCCTCTCAAGAAAAGAGTAGCACAGAACCGGGCTCCGCGCTTATCATGCAGCGCAAGAGTGTTTCGCAGGAGCGCACATTATGATGTTGGCCCGATCGCACGAAACCGCCTCCGAAAACGCCGATGTGGAGCCTTCGGCCCCCAAACCCACCGTCCTGGCCGTCACCACTACCTCGCAGGGCTACGGGCGCCAGGTGCTTCGTGGCCTGATCCGTTACACCCAGGAGACGGCCGCGTGGGACCTGACGCACGCCTCGGGGTTCGACCTGGCGCGAATCCGCCGCCGCATCGACGCGGGGGAGTTGTCGGGCCTTTGCACAGAGCTGCGGGAAGAGGCGCTCGTGGAGGCCGTCCCCGACCTCCCGATCCCGGTGGTCGTCGTCACCGGGATCAACCGGCCCACCGGTTGTCCTCACGTGGTGTGCGACAACCGGGCGGTGGGTCGGCTGGCGGGGGAGTACTTCCGCAACATCGGGTTCCGCCGGATCGGGTTCGTCGGCTGGCCGAGCGGCTGGTTCTCCAAGCAGCGAAGCGAGGGGCTCCGCCGCTACGGGCGCGAGGTCGGCCTGGACTTCGAGGAGTTCTGGCCCGAAACGCCGACCAGCGAGGCCGAATGGCGACGCCGCGAACGGGCCCTGGCGGGGTGGCTTCGCGACCTGCCCAAGCCCGTCGCGGTCGTCGGCGTCAACGACCTGGCCGCGGCGGAGGTGTCCCTGGCGTGCAGTCGGCTCGGGCTGACCGTGCCGGAGGACGTGGCGGTTCTCGGTGTCGACAACGACGAGCTCATCTGCGAGACCACCATGCCGCCGCTCTCCAGCGTCGACCTCGACCTCCAGCGGCTGGGGTACCGAGCTGCCGACATTCTTCATGGCATGCTCGCCGGCGAAGCGGGTCCGGCCGAACCGGTGACCATCGAACCGTGGGGGGTGGTGACTCGCCAGTCCACCGACACGCTGAGCGTGGACGATCCGGCCCTGGTCCGAGCCCTGCGGACGATCCGCGAGCGGGCGTGCGAGGGGCTCAGCGTCCGGGACCTTTTGCGCGTCGTGCCGCTGTCTCGCCGGGCGATCGAGCAGCGGTTCCGCAAGGTGCTGGGACGGACCATCCAGGCGGAGATCATGCGCCTCCGAATCCAGCGAGCCAAGAGCCTGCTTCGCGAGGGGCGCGTACCGGTGGCCGAGATCGCCGACCAGTGCGGGCTCTCTTCGCCGGCCCGGCTGAGCGTCGTGTTCAAGCGGGAGGTCGGTCTCACGCCGACCGACTACCGCGACCGTTACCGCGGCGGAGAGCGGTAGGCCGCGGAGCGTGCGGCCTGAGCCGCTCGACCCCCAACACTTGCCACGCAAGTGCCTCGCTAAACGGAAACCCTTGACAGGAGGCCGTTTCGGGGTATACTTGAGGACTTAACAATTGAGAGGACCTCCCTGTGGCGGGGGGATCAGACCACGGACGTGAGGGGTTCGGGTCGGCGGTGTGTCGGGACTCTACGCGGACGACATCCTGGATCGAGTTGCGCGCGCGAACGACCTTGTGGAGGTCGTGCAGAGCTACTTCCCGCTCAAACGGGCGGGCAAGGACTATACGGCGCTCTGTCCGTTCCATCCCGAGAAGACTCCCTCCTTTACCGTGAGTCCATCGAAGCAGATCTTCAAGTGCTTCGGATGCGGGCGCGGCGGAAGCGTGTTCAACTTCGTGATGTTGAAGGAGAACGTGACCTTCCCCGAGGCGGTCCGAATCCTCGCGGACCGGGCCGGCCTCGAACTGAAGAGCGAACCCGAGGCGAGGCGACGCGCCGGTCGGCGGCAGGAGATTCGGAAGGTCCTCGACTGGGCCACCCGGGCTTTCCAGGCCGCCCTCGCCGACGAGACGGCCGGACGCACGGCGCGCGCGTACCTGGCGTCGCGCGGCTTCACGAGCGCCTCGATCGAGACGTTCCGGATCGGGTTCGCCCCGGAGAGCTGGGATTACCTGCTGAAGCAGGCCGAGCGGGCCGGCGTCCCGCGCGACGGACTTGCCCATGCCGGGCTCGTCTCGCAGCGCGACGGCGGCCCGGGACCGTACGACCGGTTCCGGAATCGGGTCATTTTCCCGATCCTGGACCCGCTGAACCGTCCGATCGCCTTCGGAGGCCGGACGCTGGGCGAGGACCCGGCGAAGTACCTGAACTCGCCCGAAACAACGCTCTTTCGAAAAGCAGAGAACCTGTACGGCCTGCCGCAGGCACGCACGGCCATCCAGGAAGCCCGCCGCGCCGTCGTCGTCGAGGGCTACACCGACGTCGTCATGGCTTACCAGGTGGGCGTGGCGAACGTCGTGGCCACGCTGGGCACGGCCCTGACGGCCGAGCACGTGCGCGTCCTGAAACGGTACGCCGACGAGGTGGTTCTGGTGTTCGACTCGGACCTCGCCGGCCGCCGCGCCGCCGACCGGGGCTTGGAACTTTTCCTCGCCGAGGACGTCCGTGTCTACGTGGCGGCGCTGCCGGAGGGAACCGACCCCTTCGACATCTGCCGCGAGGGCGGCGCCGAGGCCTTCCGGGCCCACCTGGACGGGGCGACCGAGGCCCTCGAATACAAGTGGGCCCTCGTCCGTACAGAGTTCGGGGCGGCCGAAAGCCCGGCGGCCCAGCGGCGGGCCCTCGACGCGATGCTGGTGACGCTCGCGCAGCAGACGGTCCTTCTGGGACGCGAGCCGAGCGTCAAGCGGGACCTGCTCCTGACGCAGATCAGCGCGGCCCTGGGCATCACGGAGGCGGCGCTGCGGGCCGAGCTGGCCCGCGTCCGGAGACGCGCCGGACGCTCCGCCGCCGGACGCGAGGTCGGGCGCGACCTGCCCGCCCCGGCGGTGCGCGGGCGGCGATGGGCCGCCGAGCGCGACCTGATGACGGCCCTCGTCCATCGGCCGAGCGGCGCCGAGGAGGCGGCCCGCACGGTCGGGCCCGAGCAGGTGATGGACGAGCCGCTCCGGCGGCTCTACGAGGCGATCCTCGCCTCGAAGGGCCGCCGCGACGGCGACGTGCAGAGCATCGTCCGGGGGATGGACGACCCGGACGTCAGCGCCTTGGCCGTCGAACTGTGGGAGCGAGGCGAGGCGATCGACGGCTGTCGAAGCGAGACGGACGTCGGGCCGGGGCCGCTCGTGCGGGTCCTGGAGGAGGCGGTCGCCGCGATCCGCGGGATCGAGCAGGACGAAGCGCTCGAATCCCGCAGTCGCGACGTCCGTGAAGGACGCGCCTCGGACGTCGAGGCGCTGCGGGCCTTCGCCGAGGCCCGGCGGCAGCACCAAGGGTTCCTGCCCCCGTCGGCAAGACGACGGGCCGGCGATGGAGCCGGAGGGGGGGATCGGGAAGCGAAGCGAGGACACGATGGCTGACGCTGCGAAACACGCGCTTAAGGAATCGGCCGAGCAGGCGATTCAGGGCCTGATGGAGATGGGCAAGGGCCGAGGCTACCTGACGTACGAGGAGATGAACGCCCGTCTCCCGGACGACTTGGTCAGCCCGGACCGCCTGGACCGAATCCTGATGACCCTCGACGAGCTGGGCGTCGACCTCATCGACGAGACCGACGTGCCCGCCCGCGAGCGGTCCCTCAAGGCCGAGGGCGAGAAGACCCCGTGGGAGGAGCCCGTGCCGCCCAAGGACCGGGCCACCACCCTCGCCGCCCCCACCGACGCCGAGGTCCATCGCCGCATCGACGACCCGGTGCGCATGTACCTGACGCAGATGGGCGAGATCCCGCTCCTGACCCGCGAGCAGGAAATCTACCTGGCGAAGCGGATCGAGCTGACGCGCAAACACTTCCGCCGCAAGGTCCTCCAGAGCGACTATGCCATCGCCAGCGCCGCCTCCGTCCTCCGCCAGGTCGAGGCCGGCGAGCTGCCCTTCGACCGGACAATGAAAATCTGCATCTCCGAGAACCTCGCCAAAGGCACCATCCAGAAGCGGACCCCTGAGAACCTCGCCACCGCCGAAAAGCTCCTGGAGGCCAACTACGACGACTACGAGATCGTCGTCGACGGCAAGGCCGACGAGAACGCCCGGCGAGAGGCCCGCCGCCGCATGCGCCGTCGACGCCAGAAGTGCGTCCAACTGCTCGAAGAGCTGAGCCTCCGCACTTCCCGCATCCAGTCGGTCATGAAGAAGCTCGTAAGCATCCACCACAAGGTCCGCGAGATCGAGCACCGTCTCGACGAGCTCGGCGAAGCCCGCGAGAACGCCGGCGAGGCGGCGGCCCTGCGGGAGGAACGGGAGGGCCTGCACCGCCTCGCGGGCGAGGATTCGGAGGCCCTGACCGACCGCGTCCGGCGCCTCCACAAGTGCTTCGCCGAGTACGAGGACGCCAAACGCAAGCTCTCCGGCGGGAACCTGCGTCTCGTCGTCTCCATCGCCAAGAAGTACCGCAACCGCGGCCTCTCGTTCCTCGACCTCATCCAGGAGGGGAACACGGGCCTCATGCGCGCCGTCGACAAGTACGAGTATCGGCGCGGCTATAAGTTCTCCACCTACGCCACGTGGTGGATCCGCCAGGCCATCACCCGGGCCATCGCCGACCAGGCCCGCACGATCCGCATCCCGGTCCACATGATCGAGACGATGTCGAAGCTCCGCAATATCTCCAAGCAGTTCCTCCAGGAGACGGGGCGCGAGCCGACGCTCGAAGAACTGGCCGAGGAGGCCGCCCTCCCCCTGTCCGAGGTGCGGCGGGTCATGAAGATCAGCCGCCACCCCATCAGCCTCGACCGCCCCGTCGGCGAGAGCGAGGACTCCTATTTCGGCGACTTCATCGAGGACGATACGGTCGAGTCCCCCGTGACCGCCGCCACCCAGGAGATGCTGAAGTCCAAGATCGATCATGTCCTGAAGACCCTGACGTACCGCGAGCGCGAGATCATCAAGCTCCGCTACGGCATCGGCGACGGCCAGACCTACACCCTCGAAGAGGTCGGACGCATCTTCCGCGTCACCCGCGAACGCGTCCGCCAGATCGAGGCCAAGGCCATCCGAAAGCTCCAGCACCCCGTCCGCAGCCGCAAGCTCGAAGGGTTCCTGGACGCCCGAAGTCAAGAGTCCCGGCAAAGGTAACCATCCTCCTTTGCCACTCCGAGGCGGGGTCCCTCACCCCCGCCTCATCTTTATGCGCCGGGGATACGGGTGCGGCCCGGCGAAACGGGGCCATCTCCGCGTGCGCGCCTTTTGACTTGCGTCCCCGCGCGGGCCGGGGTATAAGGAGGGTCCGCTTCTTTTCCAAGGAGGGACTGTGCCCGAGCTAGTCCTCGAAAAACTGCGCGCGCTCCAGGAGGCCGACCGCGAGCTCCGCCGCCTCCAGGCGCAGAAAGACCTTCACGATCGGACCCTCCGCGTCCGCGCCGCCCAGATCGCCAAGATCGACGAGCAGATCGAGGAGCTTCGCACCCGCCAGAAGAAGGTCCGCGTCGCCGCCGACCAGAAGGACCTCGACGTCCGCGAGAAGAAGGGACAGATCGAGCGCCTCAAGTCCCAGCAGCTTCAGGTCAAGGACAATCGCCAGTACGCGGCCCTGCAGAACGAGATCAAGTTCGCCGAGTTGGCCATCTCCAAGGCCGAGGACGAGACCCTGGCCGATTTCGAGGACATCGAGGCGCTCGGGGCCCAGATCGCCGACTTCAAGCGTCAGGCCGAGGCTCAGCGCGTCGAGCTCGATCAGTTCGGCGCCCAGATCGAGGCCCACAAGGAGGCCGTCGACGCCGAGATTCAGGCCTGCCGCCGCCGCCGCGAGGGCATCGAAGCCGAGCTGCCCCCCGACGTCGTCGCCCGGTTCCACCGTACCGCCGACAAGTGGGACGGCGAGGCCATGGCCGCCGTCGTCCGCGACGACGAGGAATCGAGCTTCTCGTGCGGCGGGTGCAACATGAGCGTCACTCAGAACACCTACGTCCAGCTCCTCGGCCGAAGCGCCGAGCGCCTCATCACGTGCCCGAACTGCTCCCGCATCCTCTACGTGGAAGACGGATGACCGCCGACCTGCCCCCCGAGGCCGACCTCCCTGCCGGCAAGGCCGGCGCCCACCTGTTCCTCTACATCGACGGGGCTTCCTCCGGCAACCCCGGGCCCGCGGGGGCCGGCGCGATCCTCAAGGACGACGACGGCGACACCCTCCTGGAGCGGGCCCGCGCCTTCGGCCCCGCCACCAACAACGTCGCCGAGTACCAAGCCCTCCTGGTGGGCCTCGAAATGGCCGCTCCTCTTCAGCCCGGCCTGCTGACGATCCGCTCCGATTCCGAGCTCCTCGTCCGCCAGCTCGCCGGCCAGTACCGCGTCAAGGCCCCGGGCCTCAGACCCCTCTACAACGAGGCCCGCCGCATGCTCGCCCCGTTCGAGGCGGTCGAGATCGAGCACATCCCCCGCACCCGGAACACCGAGGCCGACGCCCTGGCCAAAAAGGCCTGCGACAAAGCCAAGACCATGGACGCCGACCTCCCCCCCGACGCCCGCAAGTCGCCCGGCCACTCTCAGACGTATCGCCTGAAATAGCACCCATCGGAAGGTATCGCCTGCCCTTCGCAGCCGGCCGAAGGCGATCACTTTCCTAAAGGCGAGCCCTTCGCCTTGACCCGCCCGTGATTCAGGGCTACTCTATACCTGGAGTCCGGCGAGCGGGTGATGCGGCCGCCTGCCCTTCGGGGCGGGAGGAAAGTCCGAACTCCGCAGGGCACGGTGGTGGGTAACGCCCACCGGGCGCAAGCCCAGGGAAAGTGCCACAGAAAGCAAACCGCCGATGGCCCCGGCTCACCCGCCGGGGATCAGGCAAGGGTGAAAGGGTGCGGTAAGAGCGCACCGCTCTCGCGGCGACGCGAGGGGCACGGCAAACCCCACCGGGAGCAAGGCCAAATAGGGGGCTCTTGGCGCGGCCCGCGCAAGAGGAGTCCCGGGTTGGCCGCTCGAGGCCGTCGGCAACGGCCGGCCCCAGACAAATGGCCGCACCCCGAAAGGGGAACAGAATTCGGCTTACGTCCCGCCCGCCGGACCCTGAACGATGCGCGGCCGCGCCCAAGCCGGGCGCGGCCGCGGCTATTCCACCACGCGCCCCCGCCGCTCAGAACCGAAGCTCCCGGATGCGGTCCAGATAGTAACGGTAATCGTCCAGGGCCACCCCCGGCGTGATCAGGTGGTCGGGCATCATCACGTATCCGCCTTCGCGGCACAGATCCACGCGCCGCGCGATCTCCCCATCGATCGCCTCGCGCCCCTTCTCGAGGGCCAGCTTGTCGAAGCCGCCGATGATACGAAGCCGCTTGCCGAATCGCTTCTTCAGGACCTCCGGCGTCTCACCCCACGTGCCCGGCTCGACCGGAAACTGCACGTTCACCCCCGCCTCCAGCCACGGGCCCACGAGCGGGCCGACCTTCCCGTCGGAGTCGATCACGTAGAACTCGACCCCATGTTCCGCCAGCTTACCCCGCACCTTTCGGTACCCCGGCGCCACGCACCGCTCGAAGATCGGCGGGCTCACGAACGGGCCCGTCGACCCGCAGATGTCCTCCCAGGAGTGGACCATGTCGGGCGGCCGGGTCATGCGCGGCACAACCTGGTCGAGAGCCCAGCAGGAGAGGTCCGCGAGCGTCTCGACCATATCGGCGTACACGTCGGGGGCGTCGTACATGAGGTACGCCATCCGCTCGACGCCCATCCAGTTCCGAATCCAGCCCATCATGCTCGCCACGCCGACGACCACCGGCGCCCCCGACGCCTCCGCTGCCGCGATCTGCGCATCGAGGTCCGACGGGACCCGCCCCGGGTCCGGCTGGAGACGCCGCTTGAACTCCGGCCAGTCGTCGGCGGTTTTCAGGCGAAAGTCGATATAGTGCGGCACGGCGCCGCGCCCCTTGAGATGCTTCTGGAGGACGCCGTCGGTATCCCAGAAGAGGCGGTACTCGTCCGTCTCCTCCACCACCACCTTCTCGAAGACCGGAAACAAGCCGCCGTTGACGCCGACGCCGACCCATTGCGGCACGGCGTCGAAGAACGCCCGCTGCCCGTCACGGTCGAGCCCCTCGGGCATCCCCTCGGCCTCCCACCGGCGGGCCGTCTCCCCCCACGTCCCCCAGTGGATGACCGGCATCCGGTCGAACGTACCATAACGCATGATCTCCTGAAAGAGGTTCCGCCAGGTCACCCTACGCCTCCTTTGCGTCACGCCGGCTCACTTCGCCAGCTCGACTCCTGCGTCCGTAAAGGTCACCGTCTGCCCGCCGACCCTCGTCCCCCGCTCGTTGCGCGTCGCGGCCTTTGCCGCCAGCTTCGCGGCCAGGTCCTCTTGGAAAACCTGCGACCACGCCTCGCCGCACAGGTCATACGTGAGCGCCACGCCGACCGCCGGGTCGGTCCGGAGGATCATCTTGTACGACCCGCCCCAGAGCCGCTCGCCGTGATGGCGGACCTCGTCGGCAATGATCCGCTCCACGATCATCCGCGCCGCGGCCGCGTGGGCTGCGTCGCCGTCCAGAGCGTAAAGCATCGCGTGTCCCGCGGCATCGAAGCCCGCACCGGCGGCATCGTCGGCGTCGTCGGGGGCTTGGAGGACCGTCTTGAGGCGGGCCACCAGCGCCCGGCCTTCCGGTGTCTCCGCTCTGGCGCGAATTGCCGGCAGCTCTTCGCTCGTGAACGCGAGACGCGGATGGCCGGCCACACTGAGCGTCATCGGCCTCTCCCCTCGCCTCGCCCGGCGCGCGCCGGGAAGCGGCACCGCGAGCACCGCGACGATCATCATCCCGAGCAGGGAACGCACGCGGCCATTAGAACCGATGGGGGCGCCCCGTTCAAGGAGACGCCCCCGCTTCGGTCGCTGCACGGACCACGGCTCGCCCCCGGGCAGAACGACGACTTCGAAGGCCACGTCGAGCTCGGCCCCCTTGTCGCCGGGACGGAGCCGATACGTCGCCCGTTCGACCCACGCCCCGACGGGCGGTTCGGGCGGCCGGGGGCCCGCGGCCTGCGCGCGGATGAACTCCTCATAGACGTCGAGGGGAACGAGAACGTGGGGTCCGGCTGGTCCGAAGCAACCCGTCTCACTCGGCGGGCGCGACGTCCGCCTCCGGAGCCTCGACGGCGGCCTTAACATCCTGGGCGGGGAGGACGCGAATGAGGACGACGATGCGGTCATCGGACTGGGCGAACTGCCAGCCGTAGTCGCGGCTCGCTCCGCTACCCGTGCCGAGGACGGTCGGCGGCGGCTTCGCGCCCGCCTCGTCCTTGAAGTCATCGTCGCAGCCGCCGCGTGTCGCCTCGGCAGCCTTCTCGAATTGCGTTGCCGCACGTTCCGCGGGAGCCGCCACAACGGGCTCGGCGGTCTCGGCCGCGAGGTCCTTCTCGCGATCCCGCTTCGTCTCATCCTCCCGCTCGAGCTCCGTCGTCTCCTCCGCGCCGACGGGCTCGGCCGGCGCGGGGCGGGCCGGCGGCGCGGGGATGCGAAAGGCCGGCGGGGGCGAGGCTTCCGGGACGGGCTCCGCCGGCGCGGGCGCTTCGGTCGCGGACTCCGTCTCTTCGAGCGTCCAACCGTCGGTCCGTGCGCGGCCGCGGACCTCCGTGTCGAGATCGCGAATCTCGTCGATCCTCTCGTCCGGCGCGTCGGCCCAAGCGCCCTTGTCTTTCGCCGCCTCCCCCGCCTCCTCGCGCAGCCGCAGGTCCTTTTCGAGCCGCCCGTTGACCGCGTGCAGGGCGTCGGCGACCTCTGCCAGGCGCGACTCGGCCTGGGCGGCGGTCGCCGGGCGGTCCTCCAGCAACGCGTGTGTCCGCCGCCTTCCCAGCCGCCGCTGGAGTTCGGCGGCCGCCCGCAGCGGGCCGCTCGATTCGAGGCTCACCTGGAGGTCGGTGCGGGTGGCCAGGAGACTGGCGAAGCGCGAGAGACTGCTGCGGTCGGTGATGACGACCCAGGTCTGAGCGTCCTCACCCTTGACGCGGGCGTAGTAGCCGCTCGCCGGGCCGCGCTTCCACCGCTGCGACGTCTTGTTCTTGTAGCCGCCCACGTCGCCGACATCGGCGGGGTGCCAGCCGTTGTCGGCGAAGAGGGCGGGCAGCTCGGCGGCGGCCCGCTCCGGGACCTCCGTCTCGAGGACCAGCTCCTCCGCCGTGCCCCGCGGGTCCACGACGATCGCCGACTTGGCCTGCTCCTCGAAGCCTGCGGCCTTCTGAGAGACCGGTTCATCGTCGTCGCGGGTTACCTCATGCCCGGCCTCGAAGGCGTCGCCGAGGGCCAGGTCGCCGCCCTTCAAGTGGAGGCCGAAGAGGTTCTCTTCGCCGCCCGAGGCCTGCCCCCCGCCGAGCTCGTGTACCCGGTCGGCTTCGTCCGCCGCCTGCGCTACGTCGCTGTTCACGCAGCATGTCGCCGCGGGGCCCTTGGCCACGATGCCGCCGTCGCGGCTGGGGGTTCCGGCGACGAACTTGCCCCTCTGGCCGCCCGGCTCGCCGCCCTCCGTCCAAGCGAGTTGGTGCCCCGGCGCGGCGCCGGCCTCGCCGCTGCGATAGGCGTGGGTGTCGTCCTGCGTCTCGCCCTTGGCGCGGCCCGTGCGGGCGATGGGAAGCCCGAGCTCGGCTTCGTCCGCTTTGGAGGCCCGGTTCGCGAGTCTCCCCGCGTCGACGTCCCCGCGGTCGTGATCGGCGACGGCGTGCGTCTCGGAAACGGACCGGGTGGCCGCCGACGGGCGTGCGGCCTCCCGCTGCCGCCCCAGCCACGCGAGCGTCACGATGCCGACGGCGAGGACGAGGCTGGCCGCGACCGCCGCGATGCGAGGCCAGGGGCTGGCATGGCTCAGGGGGAGGGCGCGTTCGGCGGGCGAGGCATCGGCGTCGGTCCCGTCGAGGATCAACCGGCGCTGGATTTCGAGGTCGATGTCCTCGGCCAGGTGGGTCGGGGCCGGGTGGTCCGGCAATCGGCCCAGGATGGCCGTCACGCCGCGCAGCTCCTTCAGGAGGGCGCGGCACTCGGGGCAATCGTCGAGGTGGGCGCGGACGGCGGCCTCGACGTCCGGCGGAAGCTGGCCGTCGAGGTACGCCGACATCTGATCGCAGACGTCGCGGCAATCCATGGTTCGCATCCTACTCCAAGAGCAACGTCTTAAGCCTGTCCCTGAGCATGAGTCGGGCCCGGTGGAGGCGGCTCTTGACCGTTCCGGCGGGCACATCGAGAATCTCGGCGATGGCCGCGTAGTCGAGCTGCTGGATGTCGCGCAGGATGACCACGGTGCGATGCTCCCCGTCGAGGGCGTCGAGAGCCCGTTGGACGAGGGCCTCCGTCTCGGCGCTCATGACCGGGTCGGCCGGATCGTCGGCCGAGGGGTCCTCCCACGTGCGGCCGGGGCCATCCTCCTCGAAGGGCTCCGAGAGGCTCAGATACACCCGTTTTCTTTTTCGGCGATGGCTGAGTCCCGTGTTGACGGCGATTCGGTAGAGCCAGGTGTAAAGGCTGCTGGCGCCCTCGAAGCGGTCGAGGTGGCGATACGCCTTGACGAAGGCCTCCTGCAGCAGGTCGCGGGCGTCCTCGGGGCTCCCGACGAGTCGGTAGAGCGTGCTGTAGAGGCGATCCTGATACCGTCGCACGATGGCCGTGAAGGCGTCGCCGTCGCCGTCGACGACTTGTCGGACGAGCTTCTCGTCCGTCTCGCCGGTCTGAGTCACACGTGGCATCAGGCTCATCATCCTGGCGCTTAGACGCCGCTCGGCGCGGCGGGTTCCCGAATCTTGCGCAAAACGTGACGCCGTTTAACGGAGGCCGCCAAGGGCGCCCCTGCCCTGGCCTCCGCCCGTGGGCAACCGATCCACTCATCTTACGCCGGGGCGCCCTTTTCGTCGACGAGGGCGCCCCGTAGCTGCCCTCGCGCGGCGTGGCGAGGCGGCATCGGGCGGACTCGATCGCGGCGGGCGCGGGCGGGCGCCAAGGGCGGATCGGGGGTGGGGCCTCCCGGCGCCGTTGCCTTGGACCTGGAACCTGGAACTGCTTTAGATTTCCCAGCCTTTTCGGTACTCGCGGCGGATGTAGCGGTTGGCCTCGGGGTTGTTGGTGACCTTCATGGCCCGGGCGTCCCAGGTGATCTTCGAGCCGGCGAGCAGCGCAACGTTTCCGAGCGACATCGCCTCGACGAGCGGGCCGCCGTAGAGGAAGTTGCTCTTCGGGAAGTCCCACGGCTTCTCGCCGCGACAGGCCATGAGCCATTCTTTCGAGTGGCCGGGGGAGCGGGGAATGGTTTTTTCGGGCCGCTCGTACTCGCCGACGCCGAGCATCTGAGGCGTGCCGCCGTAGTCGCCGGCGGCGTAGAGCTTGCCCTTCGTGCCGATGAAGAGGTTGCCGGCATTGGCGAACTTGCGATGGTCGGGGTGGCGTTTCGTGTCCTCGGCGATCTCCGGCGGGCACTCCGGCTTGAGGCCGCCCTCGTACCAATAGGCGGTGAAGGCGGGGCGGTCGCCCTTGGCCGGGAACTCCCAGCGGTAGATCGTCTGCTTGGGGAAGGTCTCGGTGTTGGCGTCGACGGCCTTGATGCACTCGGCCGAGAGCGGCGCGTCCGGGTCCATCGCCCACCACACACAGTCCCACGTGTGGCAGCCCATGTCGCCGACGGCCCCGCACCCGAAGTCGATCCAGCCCCGCCACTTGAACGGGTGCAGCAGGTCGTGGTAGTCGCGGTACGGCGCCGGGCCGCACCAAAGGTCCCAGTCGAGGCCCTCCGGCACGGGCTTCGTCGGGGGCCGCTCCGGGATGCCCTGGGGCCAGACGGGCCGATTTGTCCAGGTATGGACTTCCTTGACGTCGCCGATGATCCCGGCCCGGACGTGCTCGACGATGAGGCGGTTGTGCTCGTTCGCGTGGCCTTGGTTGCCCATCTGGGTGGCGACCCGGGCCTTGCGCGTCTCGTCCGCGAGGACCCGGGCCTCGTGGATCGACCACGTCAGCGGCTTCTCGCAGTAGCAATGCTTGCCGAGGCGCAGGGCTCGGACGGCGGCGGGGGCGTGGTGGTGGTCGGGCGTCGCGACGATGACGGCGTCGATCTCGCCGTGCAGCTCGTCGAACATCTTGCGATAGTCCTGGTAGACCTTGGCCTTCGGATAGGTCTTGGCGGCTTGGCCGACGCGGTTCCGATCGACTTCGCAGAGGGCGACGCAGTTCTCGCCCTTGGACTTGGCCAGATGGCTCCGACCCCGCCCGGCCGTGGCGACATGGGCCAGGCCGAGCTTGGCGTTGGCGGCGTAGGTCCGGGCGAGACCGGGCCCGACGAGGATCAGGGCGCCCGAGAAGGCCCCCCGCTTGAGCAGCGTGCGGCGCGTGATGCGTTTGGACATGATCGCGGCTCCTTAGCGTTGGCGCTCGGGCGCCGGCCCCCCGACCGGCGGCGCACCCCAGCCTATAAAACCTCAACCCGGGGAAATCAGGCCGGTATCGCGGAAAGAGAGGCCCTACGGCGACCACATCGCCAGGTGCCCCCAGTACCCCTTGACGGCCACCATCGCCCAGAGGCCCGCCGCCCCCGCCGCCACCAGCGCCGCCGCCGTCCGCGCCACCCGCGACCGGGGCAACCCCGCCGCCGCCAGCGCCAGCGGCCCGAGGGCGCCCGTGAGGAGGAACCCGATGCCGGTCATGCGCGGCGTCTGCGTCAGGCCCAGTCCCCAGAGCCGCGCGCCGACGACCATGGCCACGCCCCCCGCCACCGCCGCGTAGACCGTGACGGGCACAAGGCCCCGGCCCCGCCGCACCGCGCCCGCCGCCCCGAGAAACGCCGCCCCGAACAGGACCGTCATCTCGCCGAACGCCGGATTGGCCCAGCGGACGTTTCGCTCGCCCATCTCCCGGACCGGCCACGTGAGGGCCATATAGAATCCGCCGACGAGAGCCACCAAGCCCACAACCGCCAGCGCGGGGGCCCACGCCCGGGCCCGCTCGCGCCCCGCGCCCCACCCGAAGAACGTCGCGAGCACCAGCAGGCCCGCCGTCATGTTCGCAAGGAGCAGCGTGATGAAATCGATGAACATGGCGTCCCTTTCGCACGAGAACGGCTTCCCCGGCCCATTGTAAGGTCGATGCGCGCGGCGATTATTCTTGAAATGCGAAAGGTCCCTCGGGCACAATCGACCCTCGGGCCCCCGCCCGTCGACGCCGCACCGGGCGCCGCGCCGCGGTCACCTCGTGAGGAACGGGATCTTTGCTTGTCGGGCCACAAGCGAAGACGCCATCGCCGACGGCCCACCCGAGGAGGACGGACCATGATCGGACGTATCACGCTGGGAATCGTAGGTTCCGCCGTCGCCCTCTCTCTCGCCGCCGCCGGCTGCGAGCATCGGAGGACACGCGGGCCCGAGGTCACCACCGTCGCCGCCTATGACGGCCCGCCCGCCGATCGCGCCACCGTCGTCGCCGAGATCGAGAAACGCAAGGCCGACGCCGACTCTCGCATCGACGAGTTCGACGAGATGATCCTCGCCACCGACATCGACGGCAAGCAGCTCGGGGCGTTCCTGGCCGCCGTCGAGAGGCGGCACAAGAAGTGGGAGGAGTACCGGGGCTCGGCCAAGCACGCCAAGCTCCAGGCCCTCCAGGAGCAGGCCCGCGCCGCCAAGCAGGCCGACGACAAGAAGAAGATGGCGGCCCTCGAGACGCAGATCAAGCCCCTCGCCGAGGCCGAGCGCGAATACCGCATGGCCATCCGCGCCGAGGTCGTCTCCGTCATGGACCTCGAACAGCAGCGCGACTGGGCCAACCATGTCCTCTGGAGCTGGGGACGCCTCGGCGGACGTCTCCGCCGCGCCAAGCTCACCGAGGATCAGATGGCCCGGGCCAAGACGCTGACCCGCGCCGAGATGAACAACGTCATCCGGCCGGGCACAATGCAGAAGGACCCGTACCTCTGGATCGTGCGCGGCGGGAACGAGGACGCCAAGGCCCTCAAGGACAAGATCGCCGACAAGGTCGCGAAGACGGTCCTGACGGCCGAGCAGCGGGAGGCGATCGCGCCGAAGTAGGCGTGCCCGCCCCGCCCAGGCAAGCACCGGAAGCCCGCGAGGCACGGCCCCGGGCTTTCCTTGGTAAACCGGTACGCGTTCGGCCTCGACATCACGTCCTGCGCGCCCCCGCGCGCCTTCGCCTCAGGCCCGCAATCGGCCAGGAAGAGCCACGGCTGCGCCGGCCGATCCAGAGGTCCTTCGCCTGAGGATGGCGTGCTCTTCTTACGCCCCGCGCGTCAAGGCCGGGGGCTTGTCGTTTCGCGGGGGGCGGGATTCCTGCAAAACCTGTAATACAGGACCATATCCAGCCCCACCATCGCCGCGTTCAGGATATAGACATACATAACCCACTCAGGCCGGCCCCCCGCGGCGTGGGCCCGGACCAGCTTCGCGGTCATCCCGGCCAGGTACCCGGCCAGCACGAGGCCCATGAACAGGGGGCTCTTGCCGAGGACGCACCGGCCCCTGAGGGTCCGGACGATGTCCACCGGCCAGGCGAACCCGAAGAGGATAAGCATCGTCGCCTCGAACCCCTGGGCAACGACCGTCAACTGCGCGAGCACCGCGAGCGGGACGGGCATGGGAGGGACTCCTTGCCTCGGCCGATGGTTCGGACGCCGAAGCGCGTTCAGCGACTCGGTCCCTTCGGCCGCACGTGCGGGAACAGCTCGCCCGGCGTGCTCTCCCCGTTCGAGGGGCGCGGCGGGGGCACGGGTCGCGCGGGGGGCGTCGTCTCCTCGGGAAGCGGCCGACTCCGGGTGGCCGTCCCCTCCGACGCGCTCGGCTGATACGGCGTGAACGGCGTCGGGCCGGGGGCCGGACGCGCGGGAGGCGGCGAGTACGCCGTCGGGGCCGCCCTCACCTCGGGGACCGACATTCGCGGGGCCGGCGGCGGAGGCGCCGGATTCATCACCATCGACGGGAGCCCCAGCACCACCCCCGCAAACAGCAGCGCCCCGCTCGAAACCATCGCGGCAAGCTGCGAGACCTGGGCCGGGGCCATGATTGCCAACGCCAGCGCCACGCCCTGCGTCACGACGAGCATGAACCCCGCCGCCCCCGGCGAAAAGGGCAGCAGCATGAGCCCCAGCAGGAACCCGCCCGCCGAGACCGCCAGGCCATACAGGCCAAGTTGTGCGTTTTCTTGTCTCATCGGCCCCCGCCGCGCCGACCGCGCTGCGGGCGGCCGACCGGCGCCGGATACCATACCCCCTTTTCGACGGATGTCAATCGCCCGCCAGGCCGACCCGGTAGAGGCCGACCCCCCACGGGCCGAGCCGGTCCCGCCCGCGCCCCGCACGGATCGGGAGGCGGCGGCCCGCGCCGAGGACGTGTGCAAACCCCGATCGACCGAGGGGGCCCCGCAGCTCGAGCTCGACGTCCGTTTCGGCATCCGTCATCCCCACCACAAACACGTACAAGGCCCCGCCGTGGCGACGGGCCGTCCAGGAAACCGCGCCGGGCGCCGCGCCGGGCGCGGTGACGCGGACGGCATCCCGGGCCTCCGGCCCCGCGAGAACCGGGGCCAGAGCCCGGACCTCGCGGTTGATCCTCGTCACGGCCTCAAGCATGGGTTTATCGTCCAGAAGCGCGTGCGCCTGAAAGCGCGGTTCCCACGAGTGGACAAACCAGATGAACCCCCGCGACCCGGCCACCAGGGCCATCCAAGCCTCGGCCCGGACCTCGGCGGGCGTCGCCTTGCCGTCGGCTTTGATGCGCGTGCACTCCAGGCAGTTCCACACGGGCTTGGCGCCCCGGGTCCACGCGACCAGGTTCCGGACGCCTTTGGCGACGTACGTCAGCTCGCCCCGCACGCGCGGGTCCGGATGGGCCGCCGGGTAGATGTCGAAGCTGACGATGTCGGCCCCGCGAGCGTAGAGGGGATAGTCCTCCTGGCGGCCGGTCCGCACGCCCCGCCCGTGCCACTCGGGCCACGCGACGCCCTGGCCGAGGTTGAGGAGGACGGGCCGCGTCGGGTCGTTCTTCTTGATACGACGGTAGTCGGCCACGATCCTTTCGGGCGGGACGGGCGGCCCCCAGCCCTTGCCGCCGGGTTTCGGCTGGGCGTTATCCGGCTCGTCGCCATGCATCCATCCGACGATGATCGGATCGTCGCGGTGGGCGAGGCCCACCTCGTTCTGGGCGCAGACGACCGGCATCCCCACCTCGCGCAGCTCGCGGAGCTGGTCCTCCGTGGGCCCTTTCCAGAGCCCGACGTAAAGGTTCATGCCCGCGGCCCGGTAGCGCGGGGCGAGTTTCGGGTCCTGGAGCCAGACGGCGACGGGGAAGGCGGCGGGGCCCTGGGGGGCGCCGTCCGGTTTCAGTTGGAGGTCGGGGGCTTCCGCACCCGCCGACGCCGCCGGGAGCGTCGATCCGAGAAGTGCCGCCAGAAGCCCGGTGACAAAGCCACAAAGTGACCAAGGGCTTGCGGGACCCGCCCATCCTCCGCGCATCCGCCATGTCCTTCGGACTTCGTCCCTCGTCATTGTTTCGTCATTCGGATTTCGGTTTCCGGGCTTGCCCTCAGCTCTCGGGCTCCACGTTGGGGAAAAGCTCCCCCGGCGACCGAGGCCTTTCCTCCGAGGCCGGCGGGTGCGCGGGGACGGGGCGCCCGGGCGGCGGCGGGGCCGGCGGAACGTCGACCGGCTCCGGGAGCGGCGGGGCGCGCGTATCGGCGGGCGCGCCCGTCTCTTCCCCCTCGTCCGAGAGCCATGCCTTCACCCGGGCCCCGCCGAGGAGGAGCCCCGCCCCGATCCCGAGAAGCACCGCCAGCACGAGGCCCAGCTTCCCGGCCCGCGATGCCGCGCCCCCAAGCCCGGCGATGACCGCGAACACTTCGAGCCCGCCGAAAAGGATGAGAATGTAGACCTTGGCCCGGTATTGGTCCTGGCCGGAGATGTCCGGCCGCCAGACGAGGATCGCCAACGACGCCAGGATCGGCAGTGCCAACGCCGCCGCCACCATCCACAGACTGAACACCCCCAGCCCTTCGTTCCGCCGATCATCCGCCATGACCGCTTCCCCTGCCGGTTCCCCCTCTGGATGTCTCCACGATACGGACCCGGCGCGGGGCGTGTCAACGTCCTTCGAAGGCGGACGCGACGCGGGGCCCGGTCCGGCGGGGCATACGTGTACGGTTCCCCATGTATTCCCGAGGACGAGCTCTTCCCGCCGCGCGCGGCTTGCGCGTCTACGCATCCCGATGCATAAACCCTCGCGCGCGGCCGCGTATCGCGGAGCATCGTAATGTAGCCTGTACTATGCGCCCCCCCGCCACGAAGCCGCGCAGGACGCGTCCACTTCGCGTAAGAAGGGGGGGGAAAACGTGCCAGAACCCCCCCCGTACCCCCCCCCCCCCCCCCCCCCCCCCCCCC
>CAYWVR010000006.1:55605-120732 GCA_964461715.1 uncultured Anaerolineales bacterium | reverse complement strand
TTCGGCCGGGGCCTCGACCACGGCCTCTTCCGCGGGGGCCTGCTCGGCGACGGTCGGGCCGGCGGTGCCGAAGAGCAAGGCCATCAGGATGGCGGCAAGCAGACTCTTCTCGTACATGGAGCGGTACCCCCTTCGGCTGAGAGCTATGGACACCACCCAGCCGTCCCCGGGAGAGACGGCGGCCCCGACGTCAGGGCTTTGGGAATGGGTTGGCGGTGTCCTCGGTGGCGTTCCCTGCGGTTCCGACGGTTCGGCCTGTCCATCCAGTATAACGTCGATAACGCGTATGATGACAGTTACTGTAGCGTCCCCGGCGGCGGTGGCAAGCAAAAAGTTCCGGCTTCGGGGACCTACCTCTCCTCGCGCCATTCTCCCTCGTCGGGGGGCGCCCCGGGACGTCCGATCCGCTCCGACCCGGTCCGGGGCCGCCGCGTCCGTCCGCGCTCCGTGTCGGGGGGCGGCGGGGGAGGCGTCGGGACGGCGTTCTGGCGTTCGGCCCGCATCAGGGCGGCCTGGCGCTTGTCCTCCCACTCGTTGCGATGGCGGAGCGACCCGTCCTCGGCGCTGTAGAGGAGGAGGTTGGTGCGGATGGGACGGTTGTCGCCCTGCGGCCGATAGGGGAAGTTGTCCACCATGTCGACGAGCAGGACGCCGGGGCTCAGGTTGATCGTCTCGCGGATTTCCTTGCCGGAGCCGGGCACGCGGATGCTGACCCCGGGCCGCTCGTAGATGACGGGCGTGCCGATGGCGGTCGGGGCGCTGGGGACGATGACCCACTGGCCCAGAATCCAGCGGTGCAGTTCGAGGTTGACGCGGTCACCGAAGGTGCCGACGAAGTAGAACTCCACGAGCGGCGGGACGGTGACCGCCTCGGTAGGCTCGGACCAGGGCCCGGCGAGGGTCAGCTTCCAGCGGTCCTCGGACGGGCGTACCGGCGGATCCTCTTGGCCGTAGACGGGATTGAACACGGTGACGCGCATGCGGTACTGATACGTGCGTCCCGGTCGGACGGTGGTGTCGTGGGCCCAGACGTTGGCGTAGACGTGCTCTTCTCGGGGCTCGGGCCGGAAGGGCGGCTCCTCGCCGGCGGGCGTCCGTGGGGCCCGGACCTCAGCCGCCCACGCGGGCACGCCAGGCGGCGGGGATACCTCCGTCGGCGCGGGCGGGGCGACCGGACCGGCCCCGGCAGCCGCCCTGGCGGGCTCGGTCCGGAGCTCGCGGCGTTTCTCGCCGGGCTGGACGGCCGACGGCGAAGAGGCGACAACCTCGTAGACCAGCTTCCCGTTCGGGTCGACCGCCTCGAGCGGCAGCATGCCGGGCCGGCGGAGCCCGGCCTGATGCTTCTTCAGGGCGGTCCACCACTCGTAGGCGGCCCGGATGTCGCGGGGGTCCGAGGGGGGGGGCGGGACTTCGGCGGCGGCCGCGCCCGCGGCCGTCGAGGCCACGGCCTTCCACTCGGTCCAGTTGCCCTCGGGGTCGAGCATCCGCCGCTGGAGGTCCACGCTGGTGACGAGGATCGTGCCGGCGGTCTGGCTTTCGCCGGCGGCATTGAGGTCGCGTTGCTTCGTCAGGTCGACACGGCCGGCGGTGGAGATCCAGGCGATGTCGGACATGCCGGCCGTACGGGCCAGGGCCCCCGGCACGGGCCCCGTCGTCACGCCTCGCCCCTGGACCGTCTGGAGGTGCGTGACGGGCACGATCGCCTCGGGCAGGGAGGCGTAGGCCTCGACGATGACCCCGGTGACCACCTTCTTGGGCAGGCCGTCGACGAAATCGCGATTCTCGGGCCAATCCTCCGGGAGAGCGGCGAGTTGCTGCTGGAACTGGCCGACGGTCAGGAGGGGCTCGCCGAGGCCGAGGGCCTCGCGCTCGGCGGGGCTGAGGATATCGTTGAGGTCCACGTCCTCAACGCTCCCGTCGATATCCTCGACGATCGACGTGATCGTGTCGGTGCGGACCTTGGGGGGACGGCGCATGACCACGAAGAAGGCGGCGGAGGCGGCGAGGACGACGATGCCGACCCCGAGGACGACCTTCTCGATGTGCTTGCCCCAGAACGATTGTGTCAGGTCGGCTGCCATGGGTGACTCCTCGGCCCCACCATCCGCCGCGGCCGCGCGGGGCCGGGCGGGTCCACTCGGTTCAGATGTCCTCTTCGAAGGCGCCCTCGACGGCGGGGGCGGTCTCGACGGCGATGCCCTCCCGGGTGGTCACGCGACCGTCCTGAAGCTGGAAGACGAGGGACTCGCCGACGATTTCGAGGCGGACGACGCCCTCGCGGCCGTAGCGCTCGCGCTTGCCGGCGATGAGGTCGCGATAGTCATCCATCGACGGCTTCGTGACAGGCCGCAGGCGCCAGGCGCCGACGTTCAGAAAGCTCTCGGTGCCCTTGAGGCGTCGGACCAACTCGCCCGCGAGGTTCGAGTCGGCCACGACGATCAGACGCCAGGGCAGGACGAGATAGAAGCCGGGGTCGGACGCCCGTCCCGTGAGGGTCGGGGCCCGCTCCTCGGCGGCCGTCCCGGCCCGGCGGCCCGTGACGCCAAGGTACCGGCCTCTGCCGGTGGTCATGCCGAGGCCCTCGATGGCGGCCTTGTCGGCGCCGATGCGGATTTCGACGAGCTCCTTGACGGCGGCCTCCTCGACCGTCGGGGCGCCGTCCCGGCCGGCGGCTTCACGGTTCAGGCCGGCGATGATGCGCACCAAGTCGGACATCAGCCAGATGTCCTCCTGCCCGTCGCGGACCTGGGCCAGGGTCGGGGCCTGGGGCTGGCCCACCCAATCCGGCCTCCAGAAGCTGTAGCGGAGGTTGGCGAACATCGCGGCCTTCTCGATCCGGGCGTCCAGCTCCTCCATCTGCTCGGGGGTCATGTCCTGGGACGGCCGGGGATTGACGGCCCCGAGGGTCTCCATGAACTCCGCGAGCTTCTCGTCGTAGCGGGCCTTGAAGCCGTGGAGGAGGTCGGTGTTGGCCGTGTAGGGGAAGACGCCCTTGAGAAGGGGCTCGCGGGCGGCGCCCATGCGGCGGATTTCGGCGAGTAGGCGGCGATAGACGTCCCGGGTCTGCTGGACGCGTCCGTCGAGCTTCTCGACGAGCTCGTCGTTGTAGAGCTTGCCCTCGCGGAGCATCTTGGCCTCGCGGAGGGCTTCGGCGAGCTTTCGCTCGAGCCGGCGGTTCGGCACGCGGTATCCAAGGTGAACGAACAAGGCGAAACCGGCGCCGATGATGACGACGCCGGCGGCCAGCCCCAGCAGGAACGCGTGCCGCTTGACGAATTCCATGGTCCTTCTCCTTCCCGGCGGTCCGGTCGTCCCGGGGAACGGCTAGGGCTGATCGGTCTGGGCCTCGGGGCCGCCTTCGTCCTCGCCCTCGGCGACATCGCCCTCGGCGGCCCGGTTGGCCTCGGCCTCCCCGATCGTCTCGGGCAGATGGACCACCCACTGGGCGGTGAACCAGTAGTCGTCGCCCTTCTCGAAGCGGGGCTCGGTCTCGGGGGTCGCGCCGGGCATCCCCGGCATGGCCGCGGCTGCGGCGGTCTTGGCCTCGCGGCCCTCGAGGACGTCATACTGGGGACTGTTGCGATAGCGATCGGTCAGGAGCACCCCGGCGAGCACCTCCGGTCCGTTGGGGGTCATCAAGGTGACCGTCCGGTCGTCGTTTCGGAGCGGTTCGAGGAAGCGATGGTTGACGAAGCTCCCGGCCGTGGCCCAGGGCTGGGGGGTGATGCCGACGATCTGGATGCGGACGCCGGGCACGGGCCCGGCGAGCTCGGGCACTTCTTCCTCGGGTTCGGCTTCGCGAGGGCCTCCGAGCATGGCCGGCCCGCTCCCGGGCCCGACGGGCGGCTCGGCCCCGGGTTCGAGGACGCGGATGTTCATGGCGGCGCCGGCGCCGCCGACGCGACCGACCTGGATGCTGAAGTCGCGGACGTCCTCGACGTAGTGGGCCGAGACATTCAGCAGCTCGAGTTGCTCGAAGCTGGATCGGGCCACGGACGGGGCGTCGGGCCCGCGGTCGGCCGTGAAACGGGGATCGTAGGGCGCGGTGGTCCAGATGTGCCGCAGGAGCTCGTAGGCGTAGCTGTCGCTGGCCACCAGCTCTCGCAGGCCCGCGAGCTTGTTGTTCTCTTTGAGGAGGGCCTCGCGTTTCTCCTCGAAGGCCTCCTGCTTGCGGGCGTTGGTCTGGGCCCGGGTGCTGACGGCCTCGGCGGCGCGGTCGACGGCGCCGGCGCGGGCTTCGATCTCGCCGGAACGTTTGATGGCGTCGTAGCCGAAGGCGAACACGCCGCCCAGGAGGCACGCCGCCGCCGCCACGAAGAAGGGGCGTTTGCGGCGAAGGACCTTCTGGTTGAGGATTTGGGGGGGCAGGAGGCTGGTTCCGATGGAAGCCAGCCCCAGACCCTGGATGGCCAGGCCGTAGGCCACGCCGAACGACAGGACATTCTCGCGAAAGAGGGGGGCCTTCAGGGCCTCGTCGTCGTCGATGCCGGCCAGTTTCTCGACCTTCTCGACCTCGACACCGAGGTTCTGCGAGAGGAACTTCCGCAGATTGGCCAGCCGGAAGGCGTTGCCGAGGGCCACGACCCGCTCGATGCGGCTGTCGCGGTGGAGGCTGGTATAGTAGCCGATGGACCGCTGGACCTCGGTCAGGAGCTCGCCGTAGACGGGGCGCATGGCCTGGAAGACCTTGCGGGCGTGCTTGGACTCGGCGGCGTGGCGCTTCAGGTTCTCAGCCTTCGAGAAGGGCAGCTTGAAGGCCTTGCAGAGGGCCTGGGTGAAGTTGTTGCCGCCAATCGGCACGGGCCGGATCCAGACTCGTTCGCCGTCGGCGATGACGAGGTTGGTGTTCTCGGCGCCGACGTCGATGAGGATGCTGGCCCCGCCGCCGTCGCGCTTGTCGAAACGGAGGAAGTTATAGAGGGCCACGGGGGCCATCTGGACGATGTCCGGCTCGAGCTTCATTGCCAGGAAGTCCGAGACGTAATCGGCCACGATGTCCCGCTTCATGGCGAAGATGCCCACCTCGACCTCGCGGGGACCGGCCGAGGGCGGGCTGATCTGCTGGTAGTCCCAGATAACGTCCTCGAGGTTGAACGGAATCTGCTGGCGGGCCTCGTAGCGGACGATCTCGGGGATCTTCTTCTGCTCGACGGGGGGCAGCTTGATGAAGCGGGTGAAACTGGCCTGCCCCGGCACGCTGACAACGAGGGTCGAGCCGCGGATGTTGTTGCGGCTGAGGAACTTCGAGAGGGCGCTGCGGATGAGCTGCTGCTCGTCGGCGTCGGGCTGGGAGAGGATCTTGGCGTGCTCGATGACATCGAAGCTGACAGCCTGGACGTGGTTGTCGCGATACCGGAGCTTCAGGGCCTTCAGGGCACACTGTCCGACGTCGATGCCCCAGACGGTCTTGGCACTTGGCATAACCGTTCCTCGCTAAACCCTCGCGCCCCCGGGGAATACGTCGCGTGGGCCGGCCCCCGGCCTGGCGGGGTGGTGCGGCCTCCGTGGAGGCCCGGCCGGGCGTCGAACCCGGGTGGGCTGGTCGCGCGCCTCTTCCCGGGCCCATTAAAACGCTCGCGGCGAATCATCGTCAAGGAAAATGTCGAAACCGGCGAGGCTAAGTTCTTGCGCCCCCGCGTGTTATTCTCCGGCGGCCGGTGCCGAACTCCGCCGCGTACCTCGGCCGAAACCCTATTTGCCCACGCAGAACCGGGCGAAGATCGAGGCCAGCACGGCCTCCGGCGCCCGCCTCCCGAGGATCGAGCCGAGGGCGTCGAGGGCCTCCCGGAGCTCCACGGCCACCAACTCCTCTCCCAACCCCGCCCGGGCCGTCCGCGCGGCGCGCCCCAGCGCCCCCGCCGCCTCGGCCAGCGCCGACCGGTGCCGCGCCGTCATCACCGGCCTCGCGGCCTCGCGATCGACGCGTCCGCCGACGACCGCCTCCCGAAGGGCCCGCCGCAGGCAATCCAGGCCGGCGCCCGTGACGGCGCTGGTGGGCACGACCGCCGCGTCCTCGATGCCGCGCTCGCGAAGCCAGACCGCGGCCCGGTCGGGGGGGGCGAGGTCGCACTTGGTGACGGCCGCCACGAGCGGGGTCGTGACGAGGGCCAGAAGCTCGGCGGCGGGATCGTGGCAGGGGACCGTCGCGTCGAGGCAAACCAGCACCAAGTCGGCTCCCGCGAGGGCGTCGAGGGCCTTGGCCCGGGCGCGCGCGGCAACGGGCTCCTTTGCCGGCCGTTCGGAAAAGGCGCCTTTCCCCTTCCCCGCCCCCTCCGCCAATCCGTTCGCCCCACGCTCCCCGTCGACAAGGGCCCGCCCCTCCAGCCCCGCCGTATCCGACAGGACGACCGTCACGTCCCCCAGGTGCACGGCCGCGCGCAGCTCGTCGCGGGTCGTCCCGGCGGCGGGGGAGACGAGGGCCCGGTCGGCCTCCAGGAGCCGGTTGAAGAGGCTCGACTTGCCCGCATTGGATCGCCCCGCGAGGACGAGCCGAGCCTCGCCCGAGAGGGTCTCCAGGCTCCGGCTGTGGCGTCCCAGGGCCGCCAAGTCGGCCCGCAGGGCCTCGATCCGCCCCGCCAGCAGCGCCGGGTCGGGCGGCGGGGCCAGCGGGTCGGTGAAGTCGAGGTCCGCCTCGACGTCGGCCAGGAGGTCCACCAGACGGTCCGTCCGGCCTTCCAGGTCCCGCGAGAGATGGCCCCGCAGGAGGTCGCCCGCGGCCCGGAGCTGGGCCTCGCTGGAGGCCGCGATGACGGCCATGACGGCCTCGGCCCGGGCCAAGTCCAGCCGCCCCGACGCCAGGGCCCGGTACGTAAACTCCCCCGGCCCCGCCGGCCGGGCCCCCAGGGCCGCCAGACGCTCCAGGAGCGGCCCCAGGACCGCCGGCCACGCCCCCACGTGTAGCTCGACGACCGTCTGTCGCGTGTAGGACCGCGGGCCCCGCATCAGGTAGGCCGTGGCGGGAAGGTCCATCGGTCCCACCCCCTCGACCTCGAGACGGACGCGGCCCGGGCGGGCCGTGAACGTGGGCCAAGCGGCCAGGGACGCGGCCTCCCGGGGCGAGAAGACGCGGCCGACGATGGCGAGGGCCTGCGGGCCGGAGAGCCGGACGACGGCGCGGCGGCCGGGTCCGGCGGGGGAGCTGACGGCGACGATCGTATCGTCGAGGACCATGGCGGGCGTCCCCCCGCCGCGGCCGGCGCGGGGCGCGCAAGACGCGGCCGGAGCGTTACTTACGTTTCTTGCCGGACTTGCCCGTCTCGGGGGCGATCCGCTGGCGAATCCGCTCGGTCAGGCTCCGGGGCTTGCCGCTGACGTAGGCCGGGCCCGTCTTCTTCCTGGGCAGGGCGGGCGGCTCGTCTCCGATCCCGCCGGGGCCGGCCGCCTCGGCGTACCGTTGCTTCAGGTACCGCTGCTCGCCGAAGCCGATGAGGCTCGAGACAAAGATGTAGAGCGTGAGGCCCGCCGGCGCGTTGTAGAGGATGACGAGCATGAAAATCATCATGAAGCCCATCATCTTCTTCTGCTGCTCGGCTTGGGGGCCCGTGGCCGTCTGCGGCGTCAGACGCTGCTGGAGGAACATCGACCCGGCCATGAAGAACGGGAGAATGTTGAAGCTGGTGATGCCGTCCGGCCCCAGCATGCCCTGGATGGCGTTGATGACCCACCCCATGACGAGGATGTCCCGCCCCGGCAGGAAGAAGGGCTCCACCCAGTGTACCAGCGAGTCCGGCTGGGCCAGGTCCTGGAGAAAGATCGACCCCGCGGGCACCCATTCGGACGGGATGAACGCCGCGTGCCGGAGCTGCAAACTGGCCATCAGGGCCCCATAGAGGCCGATCCAGATGGGCATCTGGATGAACATGGGAAGGCAGCTCCCGACGGGGTTGATGCCCTCTTCCTTATACAGCTTCATCATCTCCTGGTTCAGGCGCTGCTTGTCGTCGCCGAACTGCTCCCGGAGCTGCTTCATCTTCGGCCCGAGACGCTGCATCTTCGACATCGACTTCGTGCTCCACCGTGTCACCGGATGGAGCGCCGCCCGCAGCAGGATGACCAGGATGATGATGGCGATGCCGTAGTTGCGGACCACAGTGTACAGGGCGTTCAGAATGAGCGTCATGGCCTTGGAGATCGATTCCAGGCCCGGGAAGGCGAAGCAGCACCGCGTCCAGACAATGAGCGTCTCGAAGTTCAGGGCCCCGTAGAGGCCCGTCTCGAGCATCTCCGGGTCCTTCGGCCCCGCGAAGACCAGCAGCGGCTGGACGACCGCCTCCGTGCCGACGGCCTGCTCCGCCAGGATCAGCCGAATGCCCGCCTGGGGGTCCTCGCGGCCGGATTCGGCCGTCCCGGGCACCTGGAAGGCCCGGGCGCCCACCGCGGGAGACCGCTCCGGCGCGGCCCAGGAGCCGTCCTCGGCCCGCTCCGCCGGCACCACGACCACCGCGAAGTACTTGTCCACCGTCCCGGCCCAGGCCACCTCCTCGCCCTTGGCCGCCCGCGTCATCTCCGCCCCCTCGGGGGCCCCTTCCTCGGCCTTGAACTCCTTGCCGCCGAACCGCTCGACCTCGAACTTGCCCCGCGTCCACGTCCCCGCCACGGCCTGCCGGAAATCCTGCCGCACGCCCTCGCGCGGCAGGGGCGGGGCCGTGCCCAGAACGACCTGGACCCTCCTCGGACGGGCGGCGTTCTCGGCCTTGGAGGGCACGATCTCCAGCCGAAGGCCCAGGCTGTAGGGCGGCAACTCAGCCTCCCCGTCGGCCGCCCACGGAAACAGCGTATACACCTTCCGGACCGTCAGAACGGGCTTTCCATCGTCCGTGGCCACGTCCACCTCGGCCGCGACCTCCGTCGTCCCACGACGCTCCAGCCGCCAGAGGGCGCCGGAGAGGTCCACCGTTGAGGTGGCGTCGCTCCCGGCCAAGCCAACCCTGAGCTCCGGGATCGTCAGGGCCGCATACGGGGCGTCGTCGCCCACCAGGGCCATCGCGGCCCGGGCGTTCGGGTCCTCCAGATACCGGTCGGCGACGGTCTCGAAGAAACCGGTGCTGCGAGCCAATGCCAGCCGCCCCACGCCCCCACCGGCGGGGACGATCTCGGCCTCCAGGGCGTACGGGCTCTCGGCCTTCGCCGACCCGAGGACGACCGGCTCGGCCGCCTCGGCCGCCTCTCCGGAAAGGCCCTTCGCCACCAGCTTAGGGGCCGAAATCGCGATTTCCGGCCCCGCGGGTGGCGTTTCGGGGGGAGCCTCGGCAGGGGGGGCCTCGGCGGGGGGCGTCTCCGCGGGCGGGGCCTCGGCGGGGGGCGTCTCCGCAGGCGGGGCCTCGGCGGGGGGCGTCTCCGCGGGCGTGGCCTCGGCCGGAGGGGCCTCCGGGGGCGTCTCCGGGGCCATCTCCCGTTTCAGGTACGAGTACCCGTAGAACAGGCCCAGAATGATCGCCGCCGCCAGGACGATACGGGTGATGCTGTCGCGATCCAAGGGGAATCCTTGCCGGAGGCGTCGCCTAAGCGCTTATCTGGCCGGACCTTAGCGGCCCTCGGCCAATCGGTTCGCCAGCCACTCGTCCAGCGCGTCGGTGGCCAGAATCTTTTCCATCGTCGCCTTGTGGTCGTACGGGACCCGGTGCCACCGGACCTCCCGCCCGTCGAAGGTGGCATAGCAGGCCCGCGGATCAAGGTCGCGGGGCTGGCCTACGCTGCCCACGTTCACGACCGATTTGCCGCTCGTAGCACTGTAAAGATGGCCGATCTGCGTGGGCGTCAGGAACTCATAATTCTTCGTGAAAACGCCCGGCAGATGGGTGTGGCCGACGAAACAGACCCCCTCCACCTCGTCGAAGACGCTCATCAGCTTCGAGAGGTTCATCTCCGCCTCGTCCGGGAAGAGGTACTCGTGCATGGGGAGGCGCGGCGAGCCGTGGACAAAGAGGCTGCTGCCCGACTCGCGAAGCGTCTCCATGGAGGCCAGAAACTCCCACCGACGCCGCCTCAGGGCCTCGTCCGGCTCGCTCTCCAAGGCCCCCCGCGTCCAGAACGCCGCCCGCTCCGCCGCCGTGTTGAACCCCGCCGGCTCCATGAAGACGGCGTGGTCGTGGTTGCCCATGATGGTGAACTCGAACTCCATCACGCGGTCGAGGCAGGCCTTCGGGTCCGGACCGTAACCGATGACGTCGCCTAGACATAGGATCCGCTCGCACCCCTTCCGGGCGATGTCGGCGCAGACCGCATCGAGGGCCTCGAGGTTCGAGTGGATGTCGCTTACGAGGGCAATCATGGATCACTCATCGGATGCCGTAGACGGGCCCGGAGAGGGCTTCTCGGCCTCGTCCACGAGCATCACGGGGATGTCCTCCCGCACCGGATACCGCAGGCCGCACGCCCCGTTCTCGCACACGAGCCGGTCCCCCTCCAACCGGACCTTGGCCTTGCACGCCGGGCACACGAGCAGATCAAGGAGCTTCTCATCGATCACGCGCCGCTCCCCCTCCAGGGGCCTCTCAAAGGCAAAACGGCCTCGGCCCGCCCCGGGCGGCACCGAAGCCGTGCCAGTGTAGGACACCCCGTCCCCAAGTCAACCACAAAACCCCCGCCCGTCCCTTCCGCGGGTTCGCCGCATCTCCATGCCATGGTTCCGGGGCCAGACAACCCCGGGCTTGGGAGGCCCGTTTCTCCCACGCATGCCCATGCCTGCCATCCCGGCCGCCAAAATGGCAGCCCCTCACGAAACAGGTTCCCGGCTCAATTCTTCGGGCAAGATGGGCAAGATGGGTAAGTGCCCGATCCCCGTTTGGCGGGATTCGTGAAACGATTTATCCCTAAGCGACACACTTTTTGCGACTTTTCGGGGGGTAGTCGGGGGGAAGTCGCCCCTTTTGGCCCCCTTCTTGCGCGAAGTTGACCCTCTTCGACGCGCTCCCGCGGCCAGCGGGTGCGCCGATGCGTCACATCCGGAGGCGAGGTTCAAGGCTTGTCCTCCGTGGCCCCGGCGTCTCGGGCGCAGGAGGATTCAACGTATCGACGCGCGTGGCACCCCGCCCCGTCTGACGCACCAACGCACACCCTTTTAGCGAAAACGGCTCCCGGAGCGGTTTTTTTGGATTGAGGCCGGATGGTTGGGCCTGGAACCTGCCGCCGTCCACCCGATAGAATGCCGCCATGCGAATCCTGGCGATGGAGACGAGCGGGAAGTACGGGGGGGTGGCCCTGTCCGAGGGGGAGCGGGTCATCGAGGAGGTCCGGCTGTCGGAGGGCCTGCGGCACGGGCGGGACCTGATCTTGGCGGCACGGGACGCGTGCACGCGGGCCGGGTGGACGCCCCGCGGGATCGAGGCGGTGGCGGTCAGCATCGGGCCGGGGTCGTTTACGGGTGTGCGGATCGCGGTCGTCGTGGCGAAGGTCATGGCCCGGGACGCGGGGGCCGGGATCGTCGCGGTGCCGACGCTGCGTGTCCTGGCGGAGAACGCCCCCCCCGCCGCGCGCGTCGCGCCCATCCTCGACGCCAAGCGTGGCGGGTTGTATGCGGGGACGTTCGCGCGGGAGGGCAGGGATTGGACCCGCGAGTCCGGGCCCCTGCTCATCGAGCCGGCGGCGCTGGCCGCGCGGCTCGCGCCGGAGACGGTCGTCCTCGGGCGGGGCCTCGCGAAGGCCCGGGCGGCGCTTGAGGCGTTCCCGATCGCGCCCGAGGCGACCTGGGACCCGCGGGCGGCGGTCGTCGCGCGTCTGGGCGCCCGCATGGCCGCGGCGGGGGAGTTCGCCAATCCCCTGACGCTCGAACCGATCTACATACGCAGGCCGGAGGCGGAGGAGATTTGGGAAAGACGAGAGGCGGAGAAGTAGCAAGGCAGAAGGCTGCGACAACGGCCCGGGAAAGGCACACGGACAGCCAAGCTGGCCGTGCCACCACCGTGGCGATGGGCAGCGGCGCGGGGACCGCCCACCGCGCGAGGGCGTCCTACCGGGCCGCCCTCGCTCTCGCCTCCCCGGCGTCGGGGGGCCGCGGGATCGCTCGAATTCCGGGGCGCTAGCGGCGGCGCCGCCGCACGAGGGCCGCCAGGCCCAGGGCCATCAGCGCCATCGTCGCGGGCTCCGGCGTACAGAGCGTGGCCAGGTTCCAGTCCTTCACCTCGCCCGTGAGCTGGATGTAGTTGGCGTTGGGGAAGTGGATCTTTTCCCACGCGGGCTGGTCGTCGAGCTTCCAATAGTAGAGGAGCTGGCCGAGGTCGCCGTTCGGGTCGACGGTCGTCGGGTCGACAAACGTCCCGTCCGGCAGCTCAACCACAATGTCCTTCTCGACATACGGATCGCCGGCCGCGTCGGCATAGGCGTTGTCGCGATCGAAGTAGTCGATGAGGAGCCAGATCTCCTTGAAGAACTCGGGGGGCACCTGGTCGTCGTTCGGCACGAAAACGGTGTACTCCTGGTCGTCGATGATGACGTCCCCGTAGCCGGCCGTGCCGCGCACGTCGGCCCGCGGTTTCCACTGCGGCTCGCCCATCTCGCCGTAGAGGGGGTTGAGGTCGGTGAAGTAGGCGACGTCGTAGTTCTCGATGGCGTCCTGGTTCTTCGTCAGGCCCGGGCAGAGGGTCGTGTAGCTGTTGGCTTCCCAATCGGGGTCGGGAGCCTCGGGCGGGTCGTAGGTGCCGTTGTTGTTCATGTCGAGCCACCACTGGCCGGCCATGCCCGGCACGCCGGCGCTGACCCACCAGTTCGCGAGCTCGTCGTCATTGACGCCGTCGGGTCCGTTGCCGAGGTCGCGGTCGGAGTCGTGCCAGATGGACGTATCGCCGCCCGGCTTGGCGCTGGGGTTCCCGGCGTAGTTGCCGCCCACGAGGGTCATGGCATGGCCGACGTCGTTGTTCGGCTGGGCGAAACCGACGCCGACGTACTGGCAACGGTTGATCTCGTCCAGGAGTCCGTTGTAGACGATGTCGTCGATGTAGCCGCCCCCGCGCGTCACGTCGGTGTAGCCGTACGTCGGGTTGTAGTAGTCGGTGTCGGGGTTGGTGGCGGCACTGGGATTGGTGCCGACCATCATGAGCCACCAGTTGATGGCGATGTGGGGGTTGCCCGTCAGGGGCAGGCCGAAGTGGTTGGTCATATGACCGTAGATGGCGTCGGCGTTCTGCTGGGGATTGTTTCCGGCCTTGCCCCACCCGGCCCCGGCGAGCAGGTTGGCCGCGGTGGCCTGCCAGCAGGAGTTGTCAGGCGCGGGGGCGCCGGCGGCCTTGTCGACGTCCGGCACGGCGACCTGGAGGACTTCGTCGGGCTGCGAGTACTTGTAGGCGTCGCGGTCGGGCGCCTGGGCCATCGCCGGCGCGGCGATGAGCAGCCCCATCATGGGCACGAGGCACAACAGAAGGGTTCGGGTCCGCATGGCTTCGCTCCTCTCAACTCTCGCCGGACGTCGCCGACCGGGGAAAGGACCGTCCGCCACGGGCGGCTCGGCCCGGTCCGCGCGTCCGCTTTATGGACGTGTACGGAAGCTCGCCGGAAGACGCCGCCCCCTTGGCGCGCGCTCGCCCGACGTGCCTGCACCACTTGGCACCAGCCCGGACCCGGACCGCTCAGACGTGACCCGCACAACCCTCCGTATCTCCAAAAGAAATCTACCCCATGGGGGCGGCCTTGTCAAACGCTTCCGGCCCCTTCGGAGGACTTTTCCGGGCTAAAGATTAACGCTATGATACAAACGAATCCGGGACTATATCCGAGGAGCGTCGGGGGCTCCGCGCGCACGGCCAGGGCGTGCCGTGAGGCGCGAGCGGTCGTCGCACCGGGCGCATGTGGGCCGCGGCGCCCGGGACTGCGCGGGGCGGTTCCACGAGATGCGCGTCCGGATGAAGACGGGCAAGCTGGTGGACGTGACGGAACGCTTCCTCGCCAACCGGCACGCCTGCCGCGTGAAACCGGGCCGCATGCGGCCCGGCGAAACGGGGTCTTCGGACAGCCTCGGACCTTTTCCCCGCAACTTCCGGCCGCCTTGCGCATCAATAGGGGACGGCGCGGGGGCGCATGCACGGGTCAACGAGACAAGGGGGTCGGGGCGTGACGGGACGCGGCTGGACCGCGGTCGGGGTGGGGGTGATCTGTCTCCTCGGCGTCGCCGCCGCGGCCCGGGCCGAGACGCCCGAGGAGGTCTTCGACCGACTCTACGGGGCGGAGGTGCGGTCGGCGATGATGACCCGGGCGGGTCACGTGATCGGACCCACCGCCAAGCGGCTGCTGGAGGCGGCCCGATCGAGCGCCTCCTCGACCGAGCTGCGGGTGCTTCTGCTGGAGCATGCCGCCTCCATCGGCGGGCGAGCCCCGACGGGCTACGAGACGGCCGTCGCGGCCCTGGTGCTGCTGCGGGAGACGAAGCCGGAGCGGACGGTCGAGACGCTCGAGGAGCAGCTCGACCTCGAGACCCGCCTCTTCAAGGCCGCCAGGGGCGCCGCCTGGAACGCCGCCGGGGAGAACCTCGTCACCACGCTCCTCGCCCTCGCCGATGCCGCGCTCGAGGAAACGCTCTTCGCCAAGGCCGCCGGCTATGCCCGCCGCGCCGCCGACACCGCCGAGAAGGTCCGCTCGACGCGGACGTCGGAGGTCGGGCGGCGGCTGGAGCGGGTCGAGCTGGCGAAGCGGCTGGCCGAGCTGGAGGCGGCCCTCGCGGCCCGGCCCGCGGACCGGCCCATCCGCGAGCAGATCTTGCGCTTCTACCTGGTCGAGTACGACGACCCCGAGCGGGCCGCCGCCTTCGCCGAGCGCGATAGCGAGGACCACCTCGACAAGTACATCCTGGTGGCGGCGATGAAGCCGACGACGCTGCCGGAGCGGGCCTGCATCGAACTGGCCGACTGGTACGGGGGCCTCGCACAGGAGGCCGGGGCCGTCGGCCGCCCCGCCATGCTCCGCCGCGCCCGGACCTACTACCGGCGGTTCCTCGAGCTGCACACGGCCGAGGACCTGGAGCGCGACAAGGCGACGCTCGCCCTGGCGGAGGTCGAGAAGGCCCTGGCAGACCTCGCGAAACCCGAGGCCCCGAAGGCCGAGTGGGTCGACCTGCTGGCCCTCGTCAACCCCGGCCGCCACACCCTGAACGGAAACTGGGTGCTGCGCGGCGGGGTGCTGGCCGTCCAGAGCCGCCCGGGGGCATACCTCGCCGTGCCCGCCCTGCCGGAGGGGAGCTACGAGCTGCGCGTCACGTTCAAGCGGCTCCGTGGACACGGGCGGGGCCTGGCGATCACGTTGCCGATCGGGCGGACCGGGTGTGTGCTGCGGCTGGCGGGGCGGCCCTCGGGCGGCTCTTACTCCGGGGCCAACGAGTACGGCCTGACCAGCGGCCTGGAGACGGTCAACGGGGCGGACTTCACGACCAGCCCGGGCCACGTCTCGTCTCCGAAGATGCCCAACGGCACCGAGCACACGGTCTTGGTGAAAGTCGAGCTGAAGGCCCCGGACGCGGCCATCACCGTGACGTACAACGGTCAGCCGTACCTTTCGTGGGAAGGGGCCGCCTCGGACCTCGCGATGCCGGACGTGGGCACGAAGCGTCCGCCGCCCCGCAGCTTCGGCCTCGGCTGCGACGCCGCCACCGCAGGGTTCTCGGAGTTGAAGGTGCGGATGCTGACGGGGCAGTTGAAGCGGTTCTGAGGCTCACGCCATCTCGCCGATCCTGAAAGGCACGCGCGGCGGCGGCCCAGGCCTGAAGGCCGTGCTCGACCTTCTTCGCTAGCCTGCCGACAGGACCGCGGCCTCCTCGGTCCGGGTCTCGCAGGCCTGGCAGAGGGGCACCTTGACCGGCGGGACGTGGAGGCGGCCGACCGGACCGTGGCCCGTGTACTCGATGCCGAACGCCGCGAAGTCGGTATACCACGCCCCGTCCGCGACGTAGCGAAACCGGTACGTGCCCGGCAACAGCCGCATGCGGACCTGCCACCACCCGTCGCCGTCGGAGTGCATGGGCATCTCGCCCGCGCGCCATCCGTTGAAGTCGCCGGCCACCGACACCTCGTGGGCGCCGGGCCGGAAGAACCGAAACATCACCTCGCGTCCCTGTACTGTGACCATCGCCATACTCCCCCACGTCCGGGTGGGTCCCATCGGAAGGCCCCGACCGCAACCTCGTGCCGGGGTGAATCTTCTTCACGCCTCGCCCCCGGGCGGGCGTCCGTTCCCGCATTATACCATCGCCCCGCCCCGCGATTCAACCCCGCGCGGCGTGAAAAATCGGTTGAGACCTCCTCCGGCGGGAAAACGGTGGCGGCCGGGCGACCCGCCCCGTACGGTGAGGCCCGACGTCAAGGAAAGGAGTGGCCATGCGGGCGGTCGTGCAGCGCGTCGGACGGGCCCGGGTGACGGTCGAGGGCGAGACGGTCGGCGAGATCGGGCTCGGCCTCGCCGTCCTCGTGGGCGTGGCCAAGGGCGACCTCGAGGAGGACGCGCGGATTCTGGCGGGCAAGGTGGCCCGTCTCCGCATCTTCTCCGACGCCCAAGGGAAGATGAACCTCGCGGCCGGGGACGTGGGCGGGGCGGTGCTCGCCGTCAGTCAGTTTACCCTCCTCGCCGACACGCGGCGCGGCAACCGGCCCAGCTTCGCGGGCGCCGCCCCCCCGGAGGAGGCCGAGCGGCTCTACGCGAGGTTCTGCGACGCCGTCGCCGCCGAGGGCCTGCCCGTCGCGCGCGGCCGGTTCGCCGCCCACATGCACGTCGAGCTGGAGAACGACGGGCCGGTGACGATTGTCATGGATACGGAAGCACACGGCCGCAGCTGAATCCCTGGCCGCGCGCCACGACTCGGCGGGAACGCGATTCCTGCGCGTGAACGTCGCCGATCCGCGCGAGGACAAGGATGAGATCGCGCACCGGAGGGGAAGCCGCTGACCTTTCGCCGCGTTTGCGTCTCTTGGGAGGGAGGACGCAGACGAAAGGCCCACCATGCTCGACGCGATCGACGCAAACCGTTGCCGGGAATAAGCGAAGCCGGTTCCGCCCCGGCCTGCGCGATGCCGCCTCCTTGGCATTTGTATTGACACTCGCCGGGTCGGTTTGTAGCGTAAAAGGAGCGCCCTGGTGGACTTGTCCGGGCGGGAGAGGCGGTTCGGCCCCGCGTCCGGAGGAAGGAGTGGCTCCATGCGCTTCACCCCGATGGCCCTCGCCTGTGCCCTGCTCATGCGGATCGCGGTCCCGGCGGCCGAGGCCCAGTTGCGACCGTATCGGCCCATCCCCTCGACGCCGGCGGCGGCCCCGACGCCCCCCGGACCCACGCCGCCCTACTCCGCCACCGTCGACACCGAGCTTCTGCGCGTGCGTTGCGGCCCGGGGCACTATTACTACTCGCTCCTGATGCTCGAAGAGGGCACGAAGGTGACGGTCCAGGAGGCGACGCGAGGCTGGTCGGCCGTCACGCCGCCCCCGGGCGTCTACGGCCTGGTGCGGCGGAGCGACGTCACCCTCTCCCCCGACGGCGCCACCGCCACCGTCTCCGTGCCGCAGACCCGCGTCTACACCTCGAGCGAGGCGGCGGATCGGGCGTGGTGCGTCCTGGCTCGCCTGCCCGAGGGCCGGACGCTGGCGATCGCCGGCCCTCCGCGCGGCGAGATGGTGCGCGTCGAGCCGCCGGAGGGGTCGCGGGTATACGTCTCGAGCGTGTACCTGGAGGCGGAGTCCGAGCCCACCCCGCCCACGCCCCCGACGCCGGAGGTGGACATCGAGGTCGAGGTGGAGATGTCGGGCGTCCAGGTTCTGATCGAGGCCTTCAAGGCGACCGACGCGACGCTCGTCGAGGAACTCAAGAAACCCGTCCCGGACCGCGACTACACCGCCGCCGCCGCCAAGTACGCCGAGATCCTCGAGAAGACCGACAAGCGGTACCTGAAGACCGCCGCCCGCCAGCGGATCGCGTACCTCGGCGAGCTCGAGAAGCAAAAGAGCCATTACCAGGATACGGTGGCCATCGAGACGCGGCTGAACGAGCGTCTGGCCGAGCTCCAGGCCCGGCGGGCCGAGGAGGAGGCCGTCGTCGCGCGCCAGCGGTCCATGGTCCGCCCGGCGTTCCAGGCCCAGGGCGTGGTCGCCCGCATCCAGATGCTCGAAGGGGTCGAGCACCCCGTCAGGCACAAGCTCCTGGACAAGGAGGGCCGGATCGTCTGCGTCCTCAAGTCCGACACGTATGACCTCGACCGGTACGTCGGCCGGGCGGTCGGCGTCCGCGGTGCGAAGTCCTACGTGAAGGACTGGAAGACCAACCTCATCACGGTCGACGACCTCGAAGTGATCGAGTAGGCGCTTCTCGACAGGAGCCGCGGACGTACGCTCGCGGTTCCGTTCGAAGCGTTACCGCCGGACCTTCGCCCAGCGCAGGAACCGGGCCAACAGCGCCCGGGACGCCCCGCCCGCCGTGGCCAGCACCCCGCCCCAGAAGGCCACCTGCATCGACCGGCTCCACCCGCCCGAGCCCACACGGCGGCGGGGGATCCAGCGGACCTTGTCCGGGTTGGCCAGCCCCCATTCGATGAAGGCGCTGGTCTCGGCGATCATGCGGCGGCGGTCGGCGTCCCAGTCGAACATGGTGGGGCATTCTACGCCGGAAGCGCCCCGGCAGCAAGGCAAGCCGCGCCTGCGCCGCGCGCCCGCTAGCGCAACCGCCGGAAGAGGTCCTTATAGGGAAAATGCTTCCCCGGGCACGCCGTGGCCTTGAGCTGCTCGTGGCCGTAGACGCGCGAGGCGGGGACGCGATAGCGGACCATGAGGAACTTCACCAGGGCCGCGCACGAAGCCGTCTGGGCCTCCGAGGGTCGCGTCTCGTCGAAGTTGCCGACCAGGCAGACGCCGATGCCGAAGTCGTTGTACTCCGGGTGCGAGGCCACCTTGCAGTGGGCCCCGTGCTTCTGCTTGCCCCACCGGCTGCCCACCTCGACGCACCCGTCCGCCGACCCCGAGCCGTTGCCGATGACAAAGTGGTAGCCCAGCTCGTCCCACCCGCGGGCCCGATGGATGCGGTCGAACTCCTCGGCCGAGCCCCAGCTCGTGGCACTGTGGTGGAGGACGATGAACCGCCACCGCCGCTCGCCCGCCGGCGGGACCCAGGCCCGCGTGTCGAGGCGCCGGGGTGCGCCGCGCGACGCCGGGGCGGTCCTCGAGCGCGGCTCAAGCACCCCCTGCCCCCCCGCCTGCCGCGACCCGAAAACCGGCGGAGGCGGGTCGCGCAGCAGCCCCTTCTCGCCACACCCGGCGGCCATCGCCCCGCCGACGACGGGCACGATGCCCGCGGCGATGCGCCTCAGGAAGGTGCGGCGGTTCATGGGCAAATCCTGTCCGGCGGTTCAAGAGCGAGACGACGTCCAATTTATCGGACGACCGGCCGCGGGCCCTTGACGCAAAATGCAGGGCCCATCGAAAGGGCGCCACGGGCAGGCAAACTGCCCGTGGCATCAAGCCGGCTTAGGACCCCTCCACCACCACGCTCGCCATATCGACCCGGTACCCCGCGAAGTCGCCGCCTCTGACGATGAACTCGAGCCGCGTCCTCTCCGCAAGGACCTTCGGGTCGACGTGCAGGTCGACGGTGCGGTTCTGGTTCTCACTCGTGTAGGCGGCCGGAAGCGGGAGTTCGGTCCCGCCGACGCGCACCACCCCCTCGCCGTGGGCCACGTCTTCCAGCACCAGCCGCAGGTATGCCCGCTCGGCCGTCGCCAGGGCCGCCGCATCGACCTCGACCGTCGCGGTGTACGTCTCGCCGGGGACGACCTCGCGCAGGATGCGGGGCGCGAAGAACTGGCGACGGTGGACGTCGACCGCCCGGCCAAGCTCGCCCTCCAGCGGCAGCGCCACCTTCCACACGCTCCGGCCTCCGAGGCGCATCGGGAACGCGCGCGACGCGCCCTCGGCCTCGACGGGCTCGGAGGCCAGGCGGAACTCGAACGTCTCCGGGTCGAGCGGGATCGTCTGGACGGTCCCGCCCCCGGCGAAACGCGTGCCCTTCGGGGCGGCGACCTGGAGCGCGACGTCGCGCGGCTCGGCGTGGTCGTTGAAGACGCAGACGACGAGGGCCTGGCCGGGCTCGGGGCGCGGAGCGTCCGGGTCGGCGCCGTCGACGCTCGCCACGCACCAGACCTTCGCGTCGTCGGAGGTCGTCCGGAGGAGCCGCCCCCGGAGGTCCTTCAGGAGCCCGTACGCCACGGGCATCGCCCGCGGGTCCTGCGACCGCCACGTCAGGAGGGTGCGGCTTCGGATCTTGTCGGGCGCCTCCCGGGCGCAGAGGACGATGTCGCGGACGTTGTACATCGCCTTGCGATACTGGGTCAGGTGGGCAGCCTTCTCGGGCGTGTCGGCGGCGCCGCCCACGGGCACGCGCGAGAGGTCGCCCGTCTCCGTGTTCCAGGAATAGAGCCATTTCGAATAGCGCGTTTGCCCGTACGCCGCCAGGACCTCGTACATGCCGATCATGGACCGCGGGTCGCCGCCGTAGTGGTGCTCGCTGGCCCCGTCGATCCAGGCGGCGGCCCGGTCGATGGAGGGCTTGTAGAGATATTCCCATCCTGTCCAATGATCGGCCTTCCAGCGGAAGCCCCAACTGACGATGACCCGGACGTCCGGGTACGTCTCCTTGACGGCCCGGGCCACGGTCAGCAGCATCAGGTCGTAGAGGGCCGAGTTGCCGCGCGCCGAGTAGTAGCTGTGCTGCGAGGCGTCGACCACCTCGCCGCCCTCCCACGTGAAGTGGGGCACCTTGAAGCCGGTGGCCTTGACGATGGCCGCCTCCCCGCGCTTCTCGTAGAAGCGGGCGTCGAAGTTCTTGCGTGTCCGGGCCCAATTGAGATAGGGCTCGTTCCAGAACTCCAGGTGGGCCGCGTACCCCGCCTCGCGCGCCCGGGCGGCGTACTCGCGGGCGCGGGCGGCCATGTGATCGCGGTACGCGGGATCGGTCAGGCTCCGGGCGCTCGCGTACCGGTCCGCCCATACGTCGATGCGGAACTTCTCGGTGGCGCCCGGAGGCGGAATCGACGGGCCCCCGCCGAACGCACGCTGGCACCCCGGCCGGACGGACTGCGGCAGATCGTCGCTGAAACCGCCGAAGAGGCCCACGGGGACCATGCGGTGGCCGTTGACGGCCCGCGTCTCGCCCGTCACGGCGACCCGGGCCGGACCCGGCTCGGGCCGCGGGACCTTCACCAGCTCGATCCCCCGGAGCGTGAAGGCCACCTCGCCGGGACCGAAGGCGTCGATGATGCCGACGGCCATCTCGGTCACGGCCTCCGGGTCGAAGCGGTGGTTCTCATCGAAGCTCCAGGTGGGGCTGGCCACGCCGCCGTCGGAGAGGTCGTCGAACAGAACGACACTCGAACACGCGTTGTCGACGAGGGCGACGGCGCTCTTGGCGCGCCACCAGCTGCCGTCGGCCTCGCGGAGCCAGAATCCGACCTCGACGTCGCGGCGGGTCTTCTCGGGCGCGACCGAGAGGCGCACGCCCTGGAAGGCCGAGAGGTCGCGCGGTTCGGCAAAGACGTACCGGGCCAGGCGTCCGTAGTTCCAGTTCTGCCGCTCGGCGCCGAGACGGAACGTGAAGCGCACGCCGCCCCCCTCGGCCTCCGAGCCCATGTTCCAGAAGCCGGGGCGCATGGGCGGGGCGGCGAAGCCGGTCACCCGGCCCTTGGCCTCGCCGGCCGTCCAGGCGCCGGCGACCTCCCACGCGGCTCCCTGGCTGCGCGGGTACATGAAGTAATAGGGCCAGGTTCGGATGTCGATGTCGTTCTTCGGCCAGAAGGCGTCGGCCGGCGCGGGACGGACGCGGGCGTCGATCGTAAAGGCCGTGCGGCCGCGCTCGCCCTTGCCGGGCCGGGCGAGAACCAGCGTGCCGCCCAGGCGGTCCGGACCCACCTCCAGGCCGGAAGCGTCGACCTCGAACTCGGCGTCGGGAGAGGTGCGAAAGACGTCGGCCTCGCCGGTCTTCCACGTCCCCTCGACGCGCGCGACGCGCAGGCTCGTCTTCTTGCCGCGACCCGACCCCTCGGCCTTGCCGCGATCGGCGCCCGCGCCGGGGAAGCCCTCGAGGTCGAGTTCGAGGCGGACCGTCCCGGGCGTCACCGTCTGCGTGGTTCCCGCGAGGTCGACGAGCGGCTCGGCGTCGGTCGCCTCCAGGGCGGCGGCCGAGGCGTTCGCGGCGACCAAAAGCAGCAGCGCAAGGGGGGCGGCGCATCGCATCATGGCGTCTCCGGGGGCTCGCCCTTCTCGGGGCCCTTCGGGTTCGGCTTCGGCGGTCGCAGGGGCCGGTCGCGGTCGGCGTGGATGTCCGTGCAGCGGACGCCGGCCGCCAGGGGCCCCGCGGCCCCCATCCCCGCGGCGTGCACGAAATCGAGGCGGGTAAACATTGAGACGACTCCTTGCCATGAGCCGCGTGGGCGCCCCCTGCCTACGGCCGTCGCGCCTCGCGCCGGGCGCAAAGGCGGCGCGTCAGCTCCGCGAACGAGAAGTGCCGGCCCGGGCACTTCGTGTCGCCGACCGTGCCGTGGCCGATGACGTGGCGGTCGCCGATGCGGAAGCGGGAGGTCAGCCAGTCCACCAAGGCCGTCAGCGACGCCATCTGGGCCGGGGTCGGCGACGTCTTCTCGAAGTCGCCCACCAGGCAGATGCCGATGCCCGTCTGGTTGTAGGTCTGGTCGTTGCCGACGCGGCAATGGGCCCCGTGCTTCTGCTTGAGCCAGCGGCTACCGATCTCGATCTCGCCGTCGCCGGAGTCCGTGCCGTTGCCGATGACGAAATGGTAGCCCAGCTCGTCCCAGTGGTTCCCGTGGCGGTGCCAGTGGTCGAAGACGGCGGCGTTGCCGGCCTCGGTGGCGCTGTGGTGGACGACGATCCATCGCCACGGCCGCACCCGCACGCGCGGCTCCCACCCCGGGGCCACCGGGGGAAGCACACGCAGCGCCGGCCTCTCGTGCCGCGGGGGCGCGGGCGGCGGGGGCGCGACGCGGCAGGCGTCCGGGTCGAGGCGACGGTAGACGTAGTCCTGTGTCGTCCGGGTCGCCGGCGTCGGGGCGCGGAGCAGCGTGTCCTCCCCGCCGCATCCCGACATCCACGCCACCGCCGTCGCCAGAGCCGCGAAGATGAATCGTGCGCCGAACTTCACACGTCGCCTCCCATCCGTCTCGGGTGGCCTGGCCACGCGGTAAGGCGTGACCACGCGCCCACGCAGCTGCGTCGCGCGAACATGCCCACGCTCTTGCGGCGTGAGCATGCCACCCTTCTATCTCACGGTGGCCGCCACCGCGTCGCGCCAGCGGCGGGCGGCATCGGTTTCGGTCCCGTCCTCGGCGGCGGCAGGAACGCGGACGACCGGGCGGACCAGCCCGCCGACGACCTCCGCCGCCTCGCCCTCGGCCACGATCGCTCCGCGCACGTTCGGCCACCGGCTCCGAATCCAGCCCAGATACCGCGACGCCGCCCCGGGCACAAGCCACACGGCCGGTCCGGGCGGCAGGTCCGCCTCGGCCAGCCGCTGCCGCGCCCTATCGTACGCACCCGCCGTCCCGCCGACCAGGTAAACGGGCGTGGCGGTGTTGGCGGGGTCGGCGAGGGCCCGGCGCGCGGCCTGGGGCACGGGGATGTCCGGCGCGGGCGCGAGGAGCGCCGCGGCGTCGACCCAAAGGACCGGCGTCTCCGCCGGCCGCACCCAGACTGTGGCGGCGGCCCGGACGCCCAGCAGCGGCAACTGCTCCGGCATGTACACCTCGCACCGGTACTTCCCGTCCTGGAGCCCTCCCGGCCGCGCGCACCGCGCCAGACCCAACGGATTCACCCAGCCTCTCCCGGTCCACTCGTCCTCGAAGTAGAAGCGAAGCCAGGGACCGTGGGACGTCTCGCCGGCGGTCTCCAGGACGGCCATGGCGTAGGCCGGGGCGGGACTCGACGGCGCGGGAACGTCCAGCGCCGTCAGCCGCACCTCCTCCCGCGCCAGCACCCACCGGCTCAGGTCCGACGCCAGCGACAGCGTCACCCCCGCCGCCAACGCAAGCACCAGGACGCCGATCAGGACGTATCCGAACGAACGCAGCACCGGCCCTCTCCCGGGCGCCGGCTCGGGACAAACGCTCCCGAAGGGGACCGGCCCCTTTTCCCGGAGGTCGGACGAGGGGCCCGTCCCCTCTTGCACCGGGGGCCCTCTCTCGTCAAACCCGCGCCCCCTTCTACCGTGTCGGCCGAACGGACGTCAAGGACGCAGGCAAAGGCTCAAGGCAACGAAGTGACAAGCCGGGCGAGTGGAACCGCGATCTCCGGCTCGCGGCTCAGGGGGTCGCGTCGAGCCCGCCCAACGATCCGAGCCTCGCGATGCGTTCCTCGATCGATGGGTGGCTGGACCAGAGGCTCGAACCCTCGCGACGCTTGCCGCGCGCCCCCAGGACGGGTTGGACGATGAAGAGATGGGCGGTGGCCCGGGTGGCCTCGGGCATGGGGGTATGGTCGCCGGCGAGCTTTCGGAGGGCCCCGATCAGGCCCGCCGGGTAGCGGGTCATGCGGGCGGCGTCGGCGTCGGCGAGGAACTCCCGCTGGCGGGAGACGGCGAGCTGGATGAGCATCGCGAAGATGGGGGCAAGAATCGCCATCAGGATCGCAAGCACCAGGACCACGAGCATGATCGCGCCGCCCCCCTGCCCCCCGCCGCGACGCCGGCCCCCTCGGCTCCAGAAGAGCGACCGCAGGCCGATGTCCGCCAGCAGCACCACCGTCCCGACGAGCACCGCCATGAGCGTCATGAAGCGGATGTCGAAGTTCTTGACGTGCGAGAGCTCGTGAGCGACGACGCCCTGAAGCTCGTCCCGCGAGAGCCGCTCCCTCAGGCCCCGCGTCACGGCGACGTGGGCGTGCTCGGGGTCGCGGCCGGTGGCGAAGGCGTTGAGGGCGGGCGTGTCGATCAGGTAGACCTTTGGCATCGGGAGGCCCGAGGCCAGCCGCAGCTCCTCGACGATGTTGTAGAGCTGCGGGTCGTCGCCCTTCGAGATCTCGCGGGCGCGGCTGAGGGCCAGCACGGCCTTCGCCCCGCCGTAGTAGCCGACGAGACCCATGACGGTGGCGATGCCGAGCGCGATGCCGATGGAGGGGACCGCCGCCCGCGGGTCGCCCCAGAGGGCCCAGCCCAGGACGGCCCCCAGCAGGCAGAGGAAAAGGACGAAGCCGACGACGAGCAGCACGCTGTTCCGTTTGTTCGCCCCGGCGAGGGCCTCGAAGGTGGCCATATCGTCAGCCCCGTAAACGAAGGAGGAGGGCCCCGAGCATCCGAAGCACGACCATCCGCCCGCCCGCCCCCAACCCACATCATTGCAGCCCTCCGCCTGCCGGCGCCGGCCGGCCTAGAACTCGACCTTCGGGACCTCGCGCTGGGCGCGCTGGTCGATCTCGAAGAAGTCGGCGGGCTGGAAACCGAACATCCCCGCCACCATGTTGGCCGGAAACTGTTCCTGGCGGGTGTTGAAATGCTGGACCGCGTCGTTGTAGTACTGGCGGGCGAAGCCGATCTTGTTCTCGGTCGAGGCCAGCTCCTCCTGGAGGGCGAGGAAGTTCGTGTTGGCCTTCAGGTCCGGGTACGCCTCCGACAGGGCGAACAGTTGGCGGAGGGCCCCCGTGATCATGTTCTCGGCCTCCTGCTGCTCCTGGACGTTGGAGGCGTCGATGCCCCGTTGGCGGGCCTGGATGACCCGCTCGAGGGTCTCCTTCTCGTGGGAGGCGTAGCCCTTGACGGTCTCGACGAGGTTGGGGATCAGGTCGTACCGCCGCTTGAGCTGGACGTCGATCTGGCTCCAGGCGTTCTTGACCTGGTTCCGGAGCCTCACGAGGGCATTGTAGACGACGACGAGCCAGAGGACGACCAGGAGGACGACCCCAAAGAGGCCCAACAGGACGATCAGCACGATGCCGCCTGCCGTCAGCGCACTCATGCGCATCTCCTTCCGAAAGGTCTCGGCGAGGGGCGATTATAGCGGCTCCCCCCCGCGGGGGCCAAAGGAAACCTGCTCCGCCCGTTCATACGCAGGTTCGCCGGGGTTATTCACCGCGCGCCCGCCGCTTGCGGCTTGGCCCCGGGGGGCCTGGCAAGATGGCGAAGGCGCAGGCGGCCCGGCGCTCAGGGCGCGGCCAGATCAATACATACGAGTCTTTTGGAGTCCCGGGCATACAGTTTGCCCTCCGCCAGGGCCATGGGGCCCCAGATTTGGCGGCCCGAGAGGAGCGGGGCCTTCGCGAGGGGCTGGAAGCCCGCCGGCGAGGGCTCGACGATGTAGATCTCCCCGGAGGCCCCGTCGATCTGGTAGAGGGTCCCGTCGGCGGTCAGGACGCCGTTGCCGCGGTCGAGGTGCGGGTCGCGCTTGGTCTGCCAGCGGACGGAGCCGTCGGCCGCCAGGCAGACCATGCCGTCGGCCCGGGTGTTCGTGTTGCCGACGAGGTAGATGCTCTGGCCGAGGACGAAGGGCTGCGGGATCTGGGAGCCGATCTCCTCGTGCCGCCACACGCGCGTCGCCGTCCATCCGCCCGGACCGCGCCCGATGCGCACGAGGTCGCTGCCGGCGTCGTAGCCGCCCGTGATGAACAGGGCCCCCGGCCCGACGCGCGTGGGATGGGGGATCGCATTGCGGCAGTGGTAGCGGTAGGTCCAGAGGATGCGGCCGGTCTCCAGGTCGACGCCCGCGACGCGATCGACGCTCTGGATGACGACCTGGGCCGTGTCGGCGAGGGTGTGCAGGACGGGGCTGACGTACCGCATCTCGCCCACGGGGCCGGACCGCCAGAGCTCGCGGCCGGTGGCCTTGTCCAGGGCGACGACGCCGACGGTCTTCGACTGCGGGGCGACGATAAGCTTCTCGCCGACCACCAGCGGCGACTGGCTGACGCCCCATCTTGGGAGTTTCCCGTCCCAGTCCGCCAGCACGTGCCGCGCCCAGACCTCCGCGAACGTCTCGCGATTCCAGGCCTTGAGGTGGCCCCATCCGCCGACGGTGAAGACGAGGTCCCCGTCGACCGTCGGGACGGAGCGCGAGCCGGGATGGCTGAGCTTGCCGGGGGCGTCGTAGGCGGCGCGGAGCCTCTCGGCGCCGGAGGCGGCATCGAGGCAGCGGAGGACGTCGGCGGCGCCGGCCTCGCGATCCAGCAGGTAGAGGTTCCCCCCGGCGACGGCCACGCCGCCGTAACCGATGCCCACATCGGTCTTCCAGAGGATTTTGGGGCCGCCGGGGGGCCAGCTTCGGCCGAGGCCCGACTCGGGGCTCGTGCCGTCGCGGTTGGGGCCCTGGAACCGGGGCCAGTCGGCAGCCGAGGCGGCCGAGGCCAGGGCCGCCGCCACAAGCGTCGCGGCAAGGGTGCGTCTAATCATCGTCGTCCTCCACCTCGTCCGTGCCGGGGCCGACGTCCTGCTTCGATTCCTTATCCGAGAACCGGCCTTCCATCCACCGGAGCGTCGTCATGACGGCGAACGTCAGGGCCGTCGAGGCGATGGCCAGGAAATAGAACCCCAGTCCGATGCTCACGCCGACGGCGCTCATGATCCAGAGTCCCGCCGCCGTCGTCAACCCGCGGACGCTCGTCCCTTGGCGGAAGATGACGCCGCCCGCAATGAAGCCCGTGCCCATCAGGGCCCCCTGGATGAGCCGCATGATGTCGACGCCCTCGTACCTGGCGACCAGGTTCTCGGCGGCCAGGGCATAGAGGCACGAGCCTACGGCCACGAGGACGTGGGTCCGCAGGCCGGCGCTCTTCTTCTGCGCCTCCCGCTCCCACCCCACCGACGCCGCGCACACGGCCGCAAAGCAGAGCCGGCCGAGGGCCACGACATAAGCTTCGAGATGGTCCATGTCCATGATCCCTCCCAGCCCGGGGGGCCGCCGGAGGCCCCGGGCTTCAGGGCGTATAGGGCGTATAGACGGGCATCTCGCCCGTGAAGTCCACGCGATAGCCCGTCTCGCCGTCGTGGACGGTCATCACGCCGCCCTTCTGCTTCAGGTACGGGCCGTCGTAGACGGACCACGTCTGGAGGTCCACATCCCGGCCGTCGATCCGGACGGCGGCGGTCTGGGCGCCGGGGCGATAGGTCATCTCGAGGGTGCGGCCGTCCAGCGTCGTGAACGCGACGCGGCGATCGCGGGGCCGGCCCGAGTCGTCGAGGCGGCACTTCGTGGTGACGGCGGCGACGAACAGGGGCAGACTCGCGAACTCCGAGCGGTCGGCCGTCTGGCAGACGAAGCCGGTGCGGCGGCCGTCGAAGCGGAGAATCGGCTGCGGCTCGCGGCCCCGCTTCTTCTGCTTCTCCGAGAGCACGGTCTCCCCGAGACCGGCCTTCTCCCCGAGCCCGCGCACCGCGACGTACGCCCCGCCGACCTCCATGAAGAACCACCCGTCGCGCTCGACGGGTTCGGCCCCGGCGGGGACGGAGAAGAAGGCGTAGTCGGGAGAGGTGTCCTCCGGGACCTCCGTCAGGCACATCATGGCGGCGCCGCAGGCGGCCCGCTGGTCGTACTTGCCCTTGCGGTCCTGGTAATGGTGCTCCCAGGGGTGGCCGCCCGTCATCATGATGCCCCCCCGGGGCGAGGAGGCGACGATCTGGAACCGGGCCCGCTGGTCGAAGACGCGGCCGTCGGCGAACTGTCCCCAGGCCCGGTCCCACTCGACGCCCATCGAGTAGTGGGCCGCCACGTACACCGTCTCCTGCGAATGGTTCGCGTCGGGCTCCTTGCCCTGGCCGAACCAGTAATTCGGCTTCGTGTTGCGGGACTCGAAGGCCAGGTGCGGCAGGTCCTTGCGCGCCAGGGCCGTCAGGACCTTGTTGGGCCGGTAGGCGCTGGTGACGGGCGCGAGGGTGTAACGCCAGTCGCGCATCGCCTCGTGCGTGGGCGTATGATTCGAGCCCCACCAGAGGCAGCCCGTGTTGTCGGTGATCTTCTCGCACGGCTCCGTGGCGAAGCCCCGCTGATTCGGGGCCATGTAGAGCCCGTCGCGGTACTTGAGGGCGTACGCCGCCACGTACCAGTCCAGGGCTGCCTTCGCCAGCAGGCGCGTCTCGGGGTCGGGCGAGAAGTCGTAGACGTTGAGCATCCCGTTCAAGTCGAAGGAAAGGTACGTCGAGGAGTCCCACTCCCCCTGCCCCACCGCGTACAGGCCCTTGACGTACCGGCGCAGGACCTCCTTCATCTTCTTGAGGACCGCGTCCTTGCCCATGCGGCCGAGCATGCCGCTGCCCTTCAGGTAATGGGGCATCACCAGGGCGCTCGTGTACCACATGATCTTGTGATTCTCGGTCCCGCCGCCGGAGTGATAGGAGCCGTACTTGGCGGCCTGCTCGGCGAGGGTCTCGTGGGTCTTCTCGGTCAGGACCTCGCCGAACCGTGGCAGGAACCGGGCCCAGTTGACCGCCGCGAAGTGGTAATGCTCCTTCGGCGAGCGGTCGTCGTTCATATAGCGGACGGCCTCGGGGTCCGTCGGGTCCAGCAGCAGCTTGGCCATGGCGTGGCCGGGCAGGTACTTGCCGGGGTCGCCGCCGCGGAAATATCCCTCGCGCCACTTCTGGAGCCCGCCGTCGGCCACGGCCTTGATGGCCGCCTGCGCCCGGGCCTGGAACCCCGCCTCGTCCGGGTAGGTGGCCGGGCTGGACGCGGGGGCCGCCTCGGCCCCGGGGGGAGGGGACGTCGAGGGCTTGGGGATGTCCCAGGCGGCCGAGAAGGCGAGAAGGCCGACCAGGGCCGGGGTGAGCGGACGCGGGTGAGGCATGGCTTCCTCCGGGATTTCTCGATTTTGATTTACGACCTTCGATGGAACGGCCGGCGGCCCCGAGTATACCCGCCCCGCCCCGCCGCGCCCATACAACGGTTTCGATTCTCGTCGCCGGCGGCGTCGGGGACGTGGTATGCTGAGGGCGTGGAGCCACGCGGTCCCAAAGCGGCTTGGGCCGTCCTGGCGGCCCGGGTGCCGGCCGCCGGCTGTGCCCCGGACCAGCCCGCCGCCCCCGAAACGGCCCCGGACCCCGAAGGAAAGGAGGCTTCCATGAGCTTCGAAGTGTCGAGCCCCGCGTTCGAGCACAACCAACCCATCCCCAAGAAACACACCGGCGAGGGGCAGGACGTCAGTCCCCCGCTCCAGTGGCGCGACGCGCCGAGCGGCACGCAGGCCTTCGCCCTGATCTGCGACGACCCCGACGCCCCGAACGGAACCTGGGTTCACTGGGTCCTCTGGAACGTCCCCGGCTCGCGCACCGATCTGCCCGAGGGCCTGCCGCGAAAGAAAGAGATTCCCTCCCTCGACGGGGCACGCCAGGGCGCCAACAGTTGGTCCGACGACCACTTCGGGTACCGCGGCCCCATGCCCCCGCCCGGCCACGGCCCGCACCGCTACTACTTCACCCTCTATGCCCTCAACAACCGGATCGATCTCCCCGCCGGGTCCTCCAAGCGCGACCTTATCAACGCCATGGCCGGCCACCTCCTGGGCGAGACGCGGTTGACGGGAAAGTATGAGCGGTAACATGTCGGCCTCCCCCCCTTCCCACAAGGGGAGAGGGAGTGAAACGACCCGCAAGCGGCGGTTGCCGGCCGCCCGCCGTCCCTCGTATAATCCCGTGCCATGAGACACCGCGCCTGGATTCCACCGTTGCTCGTCGCCGGTCTGGCCGCCGCCCTCGCCGCCGGCCCGGAAGGCAAGGAAAAGGCGGACGCCGAAGCCCTCGTGCGCGAGATCCGCGGGGCCGTCGTCTACGCCCGCCAGGGTCACATCCGAAAGGTCGTCCTCGGCGAGTGGACGCCCGTCGACCTCGGTCCCGGCGACTTCGCCCGGTGGGCCCCCGACGGGAAGCGCGTCGCCGTCTGGCACAGGGGCGACGTCTACTGCGTCGCCGCCGACGGCTCGGGACGCACCAAGCTCGTCTCCGGGGCCGACCAGAAGGACGGGTGCCCCGTCGAGTTCCACACCAACAACCGCGAGATCGTCTACTGGAAAACGAAGGGCGGATTCCACGCCGTCGACGTCGAAACCGGCACGACCCGCTCCCTCGGCCTGCCCGGCACGTATTCCGGGTCGGCGTGCTTCTCGGCGGACGGGTCGCGGATGGCCTGCCGCTGGGGCAACGGCCTCTTCGCCGTCGACGTGGCCAAGGGCACGCACCGCAAGTACGCCCGGGGATGCTCGCCGGGCGTCTCGCCGGACGGGCGGCTCCTGATGAACAACAACGGCGGCCACCGCGACGCGACCCTCCGCACCTGGGACGGCAAGCGGCAAACGAAGATCACCACGAAAACGATGAGCCCCGACCGCGGCTGGGACAACCACCACTGGTCCAACCACGCCGAGTGGATCGCCTGCGAGGGCGAGGGCAAGGCCCACGAGGCCTACGTCGTCCACGTGTCCGCCAACCGCGTCTGGCGCGTCAGCTGGGAGGGCAAGGTCGCCTATCCCGACCTCTGGGTCGCACCGTAGGCCAAGCCCGTCACGCAAGGGGGGAACGGCACGGTCGCGCCGACGGCAGGCGCGACCCCGTTTTTGTGGTCTGCGCGGCATGCGAGCATGCACGCTGTGCGAACGGGCCCGCGGTCGTACGAGCGCGGCTCACGGGCCTACAGCACCCCGAGGTACTTGTCCAGCTCGTACGCGTGGACCTGCGTCCGGTAGGCGTCCCACTCGATCCGCTTGTTCTCGATGAACTTCTCGTAGATGTGGTCGCCGAGGGCCCGGCGCATCATCTCGCTCGATTCCATCTCCTCGATCGCCTCGTACAGGCTCCCCGGCAGGTTCTCGATCTCGCGGTCGACCCGTTCCTCCTCGGTCATCTCGTAGATGTCCTGCTCGACGGGGTCCGGCAGGTCGTAGCCCTGCTCGATGCCCTCGAGGCCCGCGTGCAGCATCACGGCGAACGCCAGGTACGGGTTGCACGCCGGGTCCGGGGCGCGGAACTCGATGCGCGTGGCCTTCTCCTTGCCGGGCTTGTACATGGGGACGCGGATCATGGCGCTTCGGTTGCGGCGGGCCCAGGAGATGTAGACGGGGGCCTCGTACCCCGGCACGAGCCGCTTGTACGAGTTGACCCACTGGGCGCAGACCCCGATGATCTCCCGCGCGTGCCTCATCACCCCCGCCACGTACCCTCGCGCCACGCCCGAGAGGTACATGGGGTCGGCGGCGTCGTAGAAGACGTTCCGCCCGCCCGCGGAGAGGCTCTGGTGCACGTGCATGCCGCTCCCGTTCTGGCCGAACAGCGGCTTCGGCATGAACGTCGCGTGGACGCCGTGATTCAGGGCCACCTCCTTGACGACCAGCCGGTACGTCATGAGCGAGTCGGCCATCGTCAGGGCGTCGGCGTACCGCAGGTCGATCTCGTGCTGGCTCGGGGCCACCTCGTGGTGGCTGTACTCGACGGGGATGCCCATCGCCTCGAGCGTCTGGACGGTCTCGGACCTCAGGTCGCTGGCAACGTCGAGCGGCGTCAGGTCGAAGTACCCGCCGGCGTCGAGCGGCTCGGTGCAGGTGGAGCTCTTGAAGTAGAAGTACTCGGCCTCCGGGCCGACGTTCATCGTGTAGCCCGCCTCGGCCGCCCGCGCCAGGGCCCGCTTCAGGGCGTTCCGCGGACAGCCCACGTACGGCTCGCCCTCGGGGGTCACCACGTCGCAGAACATGCGGGCCACCGGGGCCGTCTGCGGCCGCCAGGGCAGCACGACGAACGTCGACGGGTCGGGCCGCGCGATCATGTCGCTCTCGTCGATGCGGGCGAAGCCGTGGATGGAGCTGCCGTCGAAGCCCATGCCCTCCTCCAGGGCCCCCTCCAGCTCGTCGGCCGTGATGGCGAAGCTCTTCAGGCTCCCCAACAGGTCCGTGAACCACAACCGGATGAACCGGACCTTCTCCTCGCGGGCCCGCTGAAGGACCTGGGCGCGAAGCTCGTCGTGTGAGGCCATCACCATCTCCTTTCGCGAAAGGCAAAGCGCCATTCTCGGCCGGCCGGGGCCCGGGGTCAACCGGAATCGCCGCGCCCGCCACGCTTGACCCCCTTCGCGGCCCCGGGCTAGCCTCCGCTCCCATGAAGATCACCGCGACCCGCTGCCGCTTGCGTAGGGCGGCCCGAGGTGGCTCGTCTACGTCGGCGGCGGGGAAAAAGGCTTCGGCCTGGCCCGGCTGGACCTCGTTTTCTGATACACTGGAGGGGCCATGGACTTCGATCCCGACCGCATCCGCGCGAACCTCCGCGAGGTCACCGAGCGCCTCGCCGCCGCCACCGCTCGAAGCGGCCGCCCTCCCGAGGCGGCGCGCCTCGTCGCGGTAACCAAGACCGTCGGCCCGGAGGCGATCCGCGTCCTCGCCGAGGCCGGACACCGGGACGTCGGCGAGAACCGGGCCCAAGCCCTCCGCGAACGGGCCGCCGAACTGGCGGACCTCGGCCTCCGATGGCACATGATCGGCCACCTCCAGCGGAACAAGGTCAAGGTTGTCGTGCCGCAGGCCGTCATGATCCACAGCGTCGATTCGGTGCGCCTGGCCCGCGAGATCGCGAAGCGCGCCGAGGCCGCCAACGCCCGACCGCCCGTCCTCCTGGAGGTCAACGTCTCGGGCGAGGAGGCGAAGTGGGGCGTCGCGCCCGGGGAAGCACAGGCCGTGGCCGAGGAGGTGGCGGCCCTCGAATCGGTGGACCTGGTGGGCCTGATGACCATGGCCCCCTTCGTCGAGGAGGCCGAGACGGTCCGCCCCGTCTTCGCCGGCCTCCGCGACCTCATGGATCGCCTCAACCGCACCGCCGCCCTCCCCCAGCCCCTCGCCGAGCTCTCCATGGGCATGACGAGCGACTACGAGGTGGCCGCGGAGGAAGGCGCGACGATGGTCAGGGTCGGGACCGCGCTCTTCAGGTGAAGGGCATTTCTTTATCTCCGATCGTCGATTCTCGAGGTACGGTCGAACGGCCCGACGCCGGCCGCCGGGGGGAACCGGCGCCACGGACCGCCACGAAATGGCCGAACGGTTCAAGAAGCTCGGCATCCGAATCCTCCGCCCCGCGGCAGCAAGACAACCCGGGGCATCGCCCCCCCGATTCGGCTTGCAGCGTGCGTATCCCGACGTTACTCTGTGCACACGAAGAACGCACACGAAAGGCGGTGACGCATGGCCGGCAAACACATGGCGGCGATCGCGGTTCTGGCCCTCATCCTGGGCATCGGCGCCGGGGCCCTCGCCCAGCTCGATTCCATCCAGCGCCAGTACGAGGCCCGTCTCAGGGACACCGACATGGCCAGCGCCGAGGCCCTCTACCAGTTGGCCAGATGGTGCTATCAGAACGACCTGCGCGACGAGGCCATGAAGCACGCCGTCGCCGCCCTCAAGCTCGCCCCCAAGGACGTCCGGGCCAAGTACCTCGCATACCTCCTGAGCGGCAAGCCCGCCGAGGAGATTCGCCCCGAGACGACCGAGGGCGAGGGAGACGCCGAGGCGATCCCCACCATGATCGCCCCGGACCTGACGGACGAGCAGGTCGCCCGGGTCTACGAGACCGAGACGCGCGAGGTCATGGAGGCCTTCGGCGAGTTCCAGGGCCGCCTCATCAACTCCTGCGCCCGGACGAGTTGTCACGGGGGCGGCAACCGCGAGGCGAAGTTCATCCTTACCCGCACGAACCCGAATGCCCAGAGGACGCGGGCCCAGAACCTCGTGGCCATCCGACCCTACGTCAACCGCGAGGCCCCCGCCGAGAGCCGCCTCCTCCAGGTCCCCCTCCAGGGCAAGGAGGCCGGCCACCCGGCCAAGGTCTTCCGTAGCGAGAACGACATGACGTACCGGGCGGGCATCAAGTTTATCGACGCCCTCCTGACCGAGTCCGAGAAGCTCTGGAAACGCGAGGAAACCGACGGAGGCGGCGGGTCGCCCTTCGATTGAGGCCCGCCCGAGGCCGGGGCCTACTCCTACGTCGGACGCCGCTGACGCAGAAGGATGAAGACGATCCCGGCCGCCACCACCCCTCCCGCCCCGACCAGAATCCACGCCGGGCTCCCGCCCGATTCCTTCCGACGCCCCGAAGCGGACCGCGTCGGGGCGGGCTCGGGCGAGGCGCCGGGCGTTGCCGCCGGCGCCGGCGTCCCCGCCTTCTCCGGCGCCGCCAGGCCCGCCCCCTCCAGGCTTACTCGGGCCGACCGCGCGTAGGTCGTGCCGGGCAACGTGCGGCAGATATCCTCGAGGCGCTCCCGCAGGCGCTCGACGCGCGCGGCCCAGAGCTCCGGCGTGTCGAACGTCAGTCGCGGACGCTGAAAGCCCAGCTCCAGCTTCGGCTGGACGAACGCCGGCACCCGCTCCAGGCGGACCCTGAGGAGCATCGGGACGTAGCCCACGTCCAGGTGCACGATGTCGTCGCGGACCACCGGCCGCCCGCCGATCCACGTGGCGACGACCGGGGCGCTCGGCACGTACCGCACGTCCTGCCGCCGCCCCACCTCGAGCATCGTGTACAGGTACGCTGCGCAGTCGCGGTTGCCCTCCAGGGCCGCCGCCAGATCGAGCTTTCCCGGCTCGACGAAGTGCTCGGGCTGGACGCGGCGGAACGTGAGGGTCCGGTCGCCGAGGGCCACCTTCGTCCCCGCCTCCGGTCGCGCCTCGGCCGGGCCGCCGAGGGAGGCCAGGACGTTCTCCTCGGCGCCTTCGCGCGGCAAGGGCCCGAGGACGAGCCAGTCGTCGGCCCGTCCCCCCGCCGCGGCCCGCACGACCGGCACCCGGTCGGAGGCGGGCGGCGCGTCGGAGCCGGCCGGCTCGATCGCTTTCGGCGGCTTCGGGCGCTGCCCGATCAGCTCCTTGACGGTCGTCGCGGCCCACTGCTCCAGGGCATACTGCTTGCCGCGCGCGTCGGTGACGCCAACACAGGTGACGGCGTCGTAGGCGCGGAGGAACATGCGATCGCCCTCGAAGACGGGGGCGGCCCGGGTGCGGCCGATCGTGTTCCGCGACACCAGGGCCGCCAAGCCCCACGCGCCGCTATGCGTCGGCGTGTGCATCCGGAGGCGGGACCATCCGTCGGCGGGCTCGGGCAGGAGCTCGAGCACCGCCATCCGGCCGTGCGTCGTCGTGCCGCCGAAGCCCCCCACCGGGTCGCCGCCGTCGGCCACGTAAAGGTACTCGCCGGCGACGGCGGGGGGGACGGTCGGGTCGCTGGCGTCGCGGAGGACGGCCCGCTTGCGCGTCAGACGATCGCCCGTCCCGGCGTCGAACGTTTCGAGCTGCGTCCACGCGAGGTTATGATGGCCGGGCACGTGGGCCTTGTCGACGCGGACCACGTAAAGGAGCCCGTCGACCACAACCGGCTCGGCCATCCAGTGGTGCTCGCCCCACGCCCGGACGGTCCGCACCTGGCCCAAGCCGAACATCGGCGGGTTGACCCAGAGAGTCCGGGCCCCCACCCGCCCGCGCGCATCCAGCCAGAGGCGCACCGCCTCCTCGCCCATGACGGGGGCGGCATAGACGACGTCGCCGTCGACGTAAGGGGCGCCGCGCGTCGCCTCAATCGTGAAGATGTCGCGGTGGAGCATCGCGCCGTCCGCCAGGTCGAGCACCGCCCCGTCGCCCGTGACGACGAGCGTCCGCGTCGCCTGGCCGCGCGCCAGACGCACCAGGGCCAGGCCGTTCCCGAGCCCCGCCGGGCGATCGTACTTCGTGGTGGTGCGCTTGGCGGGACCGGTGGCGGCCCAGAGGATCGTGCCGGCCCGGGCGTCGAGGGCGAGGACGGCATATTTACCCTCGTCGCCGCCCGGCCGGTGGCCCTGGACGACGAGCTTGCCGCCGGCCAGGATCGGCGAGCCGAGGTTCGTGCCGGCCCAGGGGGCCCCGGTCGGGGTCGTCCAGACGGGCTCGCCCTCGGTCGTGAAACACGCCGCCACGCCCGTCCCGAACGTGACGTAGACGCGGTCGGCCGTGACGACGGGCGAGACGGTGGCCGTGCGTCCCCGGCCGAGCTTGGCGCCCTTCGGCAAGGGCGGGGCCTCGATCTCCCGCTGCCAGACGATCTCGCCGCTCGAGGCATCGAGGGCGAACAGGACGTTCGGCTCGGCCGTCACGTAGAGCCGCCCGTCGCGGACGACCGGCTCGGCCAGGCCCTCCGGCAGCGGCGTCCGCCACACCACGTTGATGCCGCGCTCCAGGTCCCACGCCGGCGGCGGCGTCGCCTCGGGGTAGACGCCGGAGCCGTCGCGTCGGTAGCGGCGGGGCGCATCGGCGGGCGGCGCGACGGCCGAGGAGTCGCCGGCGTTGTCGCCGGGCGCGCCTTGGGTCGCCACGTGCAGGGCGAAGGTCGTGAAGTCGATCCGCCCGGCGGGGCGGGGCGAGTGGCCGTTCAGGTAATCGACGGCGCCGCCGCGGCTGTTCGAGGCCCGGTTCGAGGCGCAGCGCACCAGCAGCCGGTTCCGCCCCTTCGCCAGGCGGACCTGGAAGACCGCGGGGACGCGGGCGTCGAAGTCGGGGCCGCTCTTGTAGACCAGGGTCTCGTTCAACCACACCATGCCCTGCCCCTGAAGGGTCATCGCCATCCACGCGGTCTGCGCGGCGTCGCTCGTGATCTCGGTCGCGGCATACCACGCGAGGTACCGCAGGCTCCCGGCCGAGGCCTCGCGCGTTTGGGGGGCAGCGACGGTGGCCCCGTCGAAGACGGGCTCGATCCAGGGCGCTGCATCCTCGACCGTCTCGGCCTCGCCCTCGCGGGAGGTGAAGACGCGGGCGCGGCGGAAGGCCGCGGGGACGTCGGCCAGCTCGGGATAGCGGACGTCGGCCTCCTGGTCATGGACGCCGAAGGGCCCGACCATCCGCCACTCGGCCACCGCCCGCCACGCCTGCGGCCCGTCACCGACCTTCGGGACGCGGTTCCTGTCCGGCAGCGGCTCCTCGGACGCGAGGCCGTAGAACGGGCCAAACGTCGGGTCGTCGGGACCCACGCGGCCGAGGGGCACGTCGCCCTCGCCCGGCTCGAGCGTCTTCTTCGCCTGCGCCAGGAGGGCGGCCGTGTAGTCGCCCATCGCGTCCACCGGCGCGTCCTTCGGCCACTCGGGTGCGGGGACGAGGACGCGGCTCAGGGCGTCGGTCAGCGGCATCGGGTACTCGCGCAGGGTCATGTCCAGGGCCAGGATCTCGTCGTAGACCTCGGCGGCGCGGACGGTGGCGGCGGCGGGGTCGGAAGGGGGCGTCCCGGCGTCGGCGGCAACGAGGGACGCCACCGGGTCGGCCGGGGCGGGCATGACGGCCCCGCGGACGGCGGCGATCCAGACGCCCTTCGCGCCCTCGCTTCGGGCCCGGCCCTCGATCTGGGCCGTCCGCAAGGCACCGGAGAGCCGGTCCTGGCCGCTCCCCAAGAGGCCCTTCCCGCCGGGGGCCTCCAGGAGCCACGTCCGGTCGACGCGGCCGTCGACGAGGCGGCCGGAGAAGGTGACGCGGGGCGGGTGGCCGGTGTACGCCTCGACGTGTCGTTCCTGGTCTCCCGTGTAGGTCAAGTGGATGCGGCCATCGAAGCGGCCCTCGGCGTCGGGCTCGAGCCGGGAGAACTGGCGGCGGAACGGGCCGCCGGAGGTCAGGTGGCGCGGCGTCTCGAGTTCGCGGTCGAAGACCCACGCGTCGGCGTCGCGCCGGTAGGCGAGGACCCAGTCGTGGCGGCCCTGGAACCGCTCGAGCGCGAGGACGAGGCGCTCCTCGGCCGGCGCGACGCGGGCTTCGATGCGGAAGGTCTGGGCGGCGGCCGCGGCGGGCAGGGCCTCGGTTTCGGCCTCCTCACCCTCGGCCGGCTCCTCGTCGGGCTCCTCCTCGCCGCCCCAGGCGACGACGACCGGACCCGCGAGCCGGTTCTCGACCCACTCCAGGCCCGAGGCGTCGACGGTCACGTTCTCGGCGCCCTTCGGTCCGCCCTCGATGCCTCGCAGGTGCCACCGGCCGCCCTGTCTCCGCAGAATCAGGCGCATCCGGCCGCGCGCCAGGCCCGGGTCGACGTCGAGCCGGACGTCGCGGGGCGGTTCGACCTTGGCGTCCTCGGCCGCCCTGGCGCGGAGCCGGTCGCGGAGGTCCTGACGGATGGACTCGAGCTCCCGGACGTCGCCCGCCGGAGAGGCGAGGACCGGGGCGGCGAGGACGGCGACAAGGACCGGCCAGAGGATAAGACGGGGCATGGCATTCCTCGCGATAGCGACTTGGCAAGCCCACGCCGGATGCGCCTGCGGCGTACCTTGCGCGAACTCGGGCCCAAGGGCGCTCAGTCCTCGAAGACGATCGCGTCGCCGTCGAGGCGGACGGTGCACGTGCCGACCTTGACCTTTCCGGCGAGGCCCTTCTCGGTCGCCTTGACCTTCGGCGCGCCTTTCGGCTGGATGGTCATGACGACCTCGACGCGGTCGCTCTCGGTCCGGGCCGTCAGGAAGTTCGCGAAGGCCCCGTTCGAGCTGGCCTCGAACTCGAGGTCCTTCGGGTAGACGACCGTGGCGTGAAGCGTCGTGCCCGACTCGTGGGTCAGCGTGAAGGACCCGGGCTCGTGGGTAATCGTGACCTGCGGTCCGGCGTGGAGAATCCAGAGGCGGGGGGCCTCGCCGCCGCCCTCGATCCGGTCGGCCAAGACGAACATCGCCGGCGCCCCGCACCGAGTGGAGTAATCGACGCCCAGCACCCGCCGTCCCTCGAACGTGCCGCCCGGCGGGATGGGCATCTTCCGCTCGACCTTCTTGTTGTCCTTGTCCCGCTCGGTGACGGTGTACGTCTTGCCGCGGGCCTTGACCTCGCCCTTCAGGGCGAAGGCGAGGCTCGCCCGGTCGCCCGCGTCGTCGGCCTCGGCACCGAGTAGGCGGCGCTCGAAACGCAGGTCGTAGGCCGTGCTCTTCTTCTCGAGGTTCGTCTTGAAGAGGAACCCACCGTCGAGGCGTCCCGCCCCGGGGTCGTGGCTCCACATCCCCGCATGGAGGCCCGGCTCGGAGACCCACGCCGCCGCCGGCCCGACGATCCGGAGGATCGCGTCGTGCAGGACCGTGGCCACATCATCCGAGTCTTTCCAGCGGCTTCGAAAGACGACGAAGCGGGCCCGATCGCTTCGGACGAAGCGGGGCCAGGCGTCGCCCTCCGGGGCCACCGGCTCGATTGCGTCCATGCCCGAGGTGAGCATCGCGAGGCCGTGATGGGGACGCACGATGCCCAGGTACTGCCCCCCGCCGACCTTGTCGAAGAGCCACCCGACGGCCCCCTGCCGCGCGGGCGGCGTCAGTGCCGTGGCCAGGGCAAACAGGCCCGTCCGGTCGACCGTAGCCGTCGGCTCGCCCGTGACGGCGATGCCGACCTGCGGCACGCTCTGGTAGATCATGGGCACGATGGCCAGGGCCACCGACGGGTGGCCCGTCAGGTCGCGTCCGAGGACCGACCGCAGGGCCCGGACGAACTCCAGGATGCCCGACCCGTAGGCGGCCTCGCGGACCGATTCGCCGTGGGCGTCGAAGGCGAACTCGCCGACGTTCCGCTCGAGGTAGGCGACGACGGCCCGCTCGCTGGCGTCGATGCGTTTGCGGGCGCCGGCCTCGTCGTCGTCGCCGAGACAGGCCATTTCCGCCAGACCCGCCGCCGCGTAGGCCGTGACGTGCTCGGGTTGGCCGACCTTGGGGGCGTCGGGAGGGCCGACCTTCGCACGAAGGCGCTCGGCCTCGGCCCGCAGCCACGCGCGGACCTTGGCCCGCGAGGGCCCGTCCCAGGCGTCGTAGCAGAGGTCGTAGGCCAAGGCCGCCCCGTGGAGCCGCGAGACACGGTCCATCAGGTCGATGCTGCGGACCATGGGATAGGCGACGATCTCCGCGAGGACGATGCGCTTGGCGTGGGCGGCGGGGGGGGCCTCCTGCGCAAGGAGATGGAGGGCCCCGTAGCCGGCGGCCTTGAACCCCGCCTCCTTGATGACCTCGCGGTTGCGGCCGGTGATGGCGAGCTTCTCGACGAGCTTGAGGGCTTGGCGGGTGCGGGCCGTGACGCGCTTGCCCCACTCGGTCTCGGCCGCGGCGCGGAGGGCCTCGACGCCCTCGGCCCCGCGCACCAGCAGACGCGGATGCGCGCCGGCGTCGGGGGGCGTGTGGCCCTCGACGGTTTCGACCTCGACCGGCGGGGGCGCGGCGGCGGCCGTCGCCGCCAGAAAGACCAGCCACGCGGCCAGAAACGCCTGCGGACGATGGGGCATGGGGGGACTCCTTCCGCGCGGGCTATTCGGTCACCAGGCGGATCATCAGCGAGAACCCCATCGTCCCGCCGGCGTTCTCCACGCGATACAGGACCTTGTTCTGGCCCTGCTCCAGCTTCACCAACTGGATGTTTTCGGTTGCGTTGTAGGGTTTGCGGGTCTTGGGGCTCTTCCAGACCAGCTCGTCGTTGATCCAGAGCTTGCCGTAATCGTCGGTGGCGGTGGCGATCCAGACGTCGCGCGGCGCGTCCGAGTAGATCTCCGTGAAGGCATAATAGATGGCGTAGGTATCGACGCGCTTCGGCTCGATCTTCCAGTAGGCCGTCTTCGGCCCCACGGGTTGGACCCACCCGACCTTCTTGTACTCCCAGGCGATCTTGCGCTCGTCCTTGCCGGTGAAGACGTCGTCGAGGTTGACGTTGGCCTCGGGGCCGAAGCGGGCGTCGAGGTTCTCGCGGCGTCGGTCGCCCTCGAAGGGACCGATGATATACCAGGAGTCGACGTAGAGCCACTCCTCCATGCGCCCGCCGGTCACCAGTCGGCGGCCGGGCAGGGCGTTGAAACTTCCGATGTCGGGGTTGTGGGTCAGCTCGATCTCGTCGGGCAACAGCTCCGGCCCGCGGTACCCGAGCATGGCCACGTCGGCGGCGCTCATATCCACGCTGATGCCGTCGCCGGTCTGGGTGTTGGACTTCCGGGTGAAGGTGAGGAGTTTCTCACAGTTCTGTTGCATCTCGCGAATCTCGACGGCGGACTTCTTGATCTCCTCGCGGAAGGCGTCGAGGCCCCCGCCCTCCTCGGTGGTGGCGATCTCCCGGTAAAGGGCCTCGAGGTCGAGCGGCGGGCGCGTGGGGCGCGGCGTGGCGGAGTGCTCGTAGGCCTCGGCGTAGTCGAACCCCTGGCCCAGGCCGACCATGCGGGCGGCCAGGAACTCGCGGTACATGGTGATCATGTCCTGCTCGACGGCGCGGCCGGTATCGTAGACCTCGTGGAACGCGAGGTCCTCGAGGCGGCGGGCCGCCTCGGTCCGGGCCGCGCGCTCCGGGTCGGTCAGGACCGACGCCGGGTCGACCTCGATCCCGGCGTCGGCGAACCACCGGTCGCGGATGGCCCGCATGTCGGCCAGGAGCGGCCGCATCTCGCGGACTTCCGTGATCATCCGCTCGCGGCGTTTCTCGCGGAACTCGGTGATGATCTCGCGCAGCTCGCCCGGTGAGACGGTCCGCGTCACCTCCCCGCCCCAGAGGAGCAGATAGACGGCGTAGGCGGCGATGCACGCCAGGACGACGTGCAGCGTCCCCACGACAATGCGATGGCCGAGGCCGACCTTGGGCTCCATTGATTCCGGCATGGCAAAAGCCCTCCGTGCGTCATTCCTCCATGTGGACGCGGAAGCTCCAGTCCGTCAGACCGTAGTGCTTCAACTGGTCCATGATGGGGAAGAGATGGATGAACTGGGCCCGCCTGTCGATCTCGAAACGGACCTTCGTGTCGGGGTCGCGGCTGCGGGCCTCGCGGATGGACTCCAGGACGCCCTGCATCTGGACCTGGCGGTCGCCGACAAAGGTGCGGCCGTCGGCCGTCAGGCGCAAGACCAAGTCCCTGTCCTTGGGCTTGACCTCCGAGACGGCGGCCCCGGGGGCGGGGAGCTGGATTCCCAGCTCCTTGATGCTCTTCTTGGTCACCGCGATGACGATGAAGAAGATCAGCAGCAGGAACACGCAGTCGATCAGCGGTCCCATCTGCACTTCGGTGCTCGTCCCGGCCTTACTCTTGACGCGCATCGGCGGCCTCCTTCTTCAGGAACCAGCCGTGCATCAGGTTGCTGACCTCGGCCCCGAGGGTGCCCGCGAACTGGCTGGTGCGGCTCGAGAAGTAGTGATAAAGGATCAGCGTGGGAATGGCCACGATCAGGCCGCCCGCGGTCGTGATGAGGGCCTCGCCGATGTCGCCGGCCAGGGCCGACGGGTCGTCCATCGAACCCACGACGCCGATCGTCGCGAACGCCCCGAGCAGGCCGAACACCGTGCCCAGGAGGCCCAGCAGCGGGGCCAGCGTGCCCACCGCCACCAGCGGGTAGACGCTGCGGCTGTGTCCCTCGAAGTCGCGGGCGGCGATGTCCTCGGTGGCGGCGGTGAGATGCTCGTAGGAGTTCGAGCGATGCTCGACGAGGAAGGCGATGATCTCGCCGAGGGTGCTCCGGTGGCGCTTCGCCAGGGCCACGATCTCGTCGTACTTGCCTTCCTGCCAGAGCTGGTTGGCCCGGTCCGCGAGGCCGCGCGGCACGATGCGGCCGCGCCGAAGGCCCACGATGCGGTCCAGCGTGAAGACGACGGCCACCAGGGCCAGGGCCCCGAGGACCCACATGACCCACCCGCCGAGCTCCCACTTGATCTTGAAGTTCTCCCACGCCTCCGCCAGGGGCCCCATCTCGGGCTGCGTCTCCGGCAGAGCCGCCTCCTCCGCCTCGGCCGTCTCGGCCGGCGCTTCCTCGGCCGGCGGCGCCGCCGCCTCCTCGGCCTGCGTCACCATCGCGAAGGCCCCGACCAGGGCCACCGCGGCCGCCAGTCCGTACACCCACGTTCTCCGACCCATGTGCTCTCCTTTCACCGAAACTTGACGCTCTTGAGACTGTGTTTGTTCGTCAATCAGGAGCCAAAGATCACTTTGGTCCCGTCAAAGCGCACCGTTTGCTTGCCCACCGTGATCACCGCATCGAGCCCTTCGCCCTCGACGGTCACCGGCGGGGCCTTGCCGCGCTGGAACGTGACGACGACGAAGAAGCTTCCGTCGCCCTCGGCCTTGATGCGATGCAGCGTGCCCCAGAAGCCGTGCTTGGCGCCGCCTCCCTCCTTCATGGCATCGTCGGCGTAGACGACCGGCGGATTCCTCGGCGCGACGAAGGTAGCCCGCATCGTAGCATCCGGATACGCGAAGGTAAAGCTTCCGTTCTCCACCGTCGCCTTCGCGCCCTCGGGCTTCTGCCACGTCCAGAGCCGTTTGCCGCCCCCGTCGATCTGGTCGACGATCGCCACCAGGGCCGGGGCGCCCGAGGCGCCGCTGTAGTCGAACCCGAAGGCCCGCAGTCCGGTGACGCCCGATTCGACCCGGGCCGACGGGTCGCGGATCAGCATCCCGTCAAAGAGGCCGCGCGACCGCTTCGCGTAGACGTCCCCCATGTCGAAGGTCACCGTGCCCGAGCCGTCGGGCCCGGCCGCGCGATGGACGAGCTGCCCGAAGCCGCCGTTGTTCAGCTCGTCCTCCGGCAAGAGGACGACCGAGCAGGTGGCCCGAATAGAGCCGGGCGAAGCGTCCGTCCACGTCCAGGGATGACCGAGACCCCAGATCTGGAACTGCCCGGCGTTCGGATGGTTCCAGCCCTTGATGTTCGAGGACTTGCCGAACGTCTGGGCCACGAACTCCTCGCCCGTCCCGTACCCGGAGCGGAAGACGTGCAGGCCGAACGTGTCGGCCCGCCAGTCGAGCGGCATGCCCTGGGAGGGGTGCACCGGCTCCATGTCGAGCGGGTAATGGAGGAACGTCTGGGCCAGCGTCAGGCCCCCGAGGCCCCAGACGTGCGTCCTTCCCGACCCGAGGACCCCGGGCACCGTATCCTCGCCCTCGACGCCCATCAGATAGTTCCACACCCAGAGGGCCGAGGGCTGGTACTCCGGAGGGATGATGGGGAAGTGGCAGGCCAGCCATTGGGGGCGAAGGGTCAACGTGCTGTTGACGCGCATGGCCTGCGCCTTGCCGCCCGTCTTCTTTGCCGAGGGGTCGGGCGGCGGGAAGGTCGACTGGGTGATCTGGCGCGGCATGATGTGGTCGACGTCGGGGTACGGGCTGACTTCGCGGCCGAAGAAGTTCGGGTACATCGAGCCGTAGACCGACGGGTACCAGCTCGAAATCTGGGCGTAGCCGCCCGTCTCGGCCATGAACCCGCCGTCGCCGATGCCCCAGCGATAGTGCTGCCAGTTCTGGAACCATCCGCGATGGAGCCACAGCGGCCGCGTCGGGTCCATGCCCGTGGCCTCCCAGTGGGCGTGGTCCCGCTGCCAAAGGGCCCGGCGGACGCGGTAGAGGGCCTGCAGGCCGCCCTCGGCGTTTGGGTCGATCTCGACGAGCACCGGGCTCACGGCGCCCTCGGTCTTCTCGATGCGGACCTCGAGGGTCACGGGATGGACGCCGGGATAGAGGCGGTAGAACTGCGTGTCCTCGATCTCGATCGTCGAGATCCAGAGCCGCACCCCCTCCGGCATCGGCCCGGGCCGGAGGGCCTGCTCTTCGTCCACGCGAACGTACGTGAAGTACACCGAGACCGAGGCCTCGCCCGTCTCGGAGGCCTTGCCGACGTCGATCCCCGTGCCGGTCGCCATCGCGGCGGGCATGGCCTTGAACTGGAGGGCGGCCATCTTGAACCACGAGCCGCTCTTGACGGTGTACTCGGCCATCGTCCCGGCCTCGGGCCGCGCCTTGGCGTAGCCCCCGAGCTTCGAGAGGACGTCACGGCTGCACTCGTACGGCAACAGGCCCGTCCAGATCCACTGCTTCGGCAGGCGGCCGACCTCGAAGGGCTCGACGGTCATGCCCTCGGGCGCCGTCTCGACGGTGGGACGGACCGGCCAGGCCCGTTCGATCGGGTCGTGCGGCTCCTTGGGGGCGCTCCCCGGGTCGCCCCACAGGATCATCGCCACCACCCCCGGAACGCCGCGACCCGGACCGTAGTAGTTGCTGCACGGGTGATAGTTGGCGTGGGAGGTCATGAGGACGTGCTGCTGCCGCTCGGTGAACGCCTCGAGCTGCGGCAGGAGCCAGCGATTGAACGCCTCGGGCCACGCCTCGCCAGAAAGGTCGTACGTGACGGCGACGCGGAAGATGTCGTGGCCGAACCCGCCGGAGCCGAACCCGTAAACGGGGACCTTGCCGTCGCCCTTGTTCATGTACTCGGCCTCAATGGCCGCGCGGGCCTTGTCGGCCCAGGCCGTCTCGCCCGTGAGCTGGTAGAGCATGCCGAGGCTGATGAGGTCCCCCGCCTCCTCGGCCTTCTCAAGGTAGGCGCGGCCGAAGGGGGTCCGGAGCTTCTCCTTGAGGCGCGGGAGGTCGGACTTGCGGAAAAGGACGCGCGGATGCTCGTCAAAGGCGGGCGGCGCGATGTCCTCGCGCACCCGTCGGGGCGGGGGAATCACGCCGCTCGCCTCACCGGAGACCGCGACGCCGTCGTAGGTGCCCTCGAAGCGGCCCTCGAGGCGGCCGTCCGCTTTGCGCTCGAACGTCAGGTCGTAGACGGCGGCCCACTCGCCCTTGGTCCAGAAATCGCCGAGGATGAGCATGCGGACGCGGAGGCGGACCGCCTCGTCAGAGACCTCGCCCGATTCGACCACGCCGGGATGCTCGCTGATCGTGAAGCCCTTGCCCCAGACCTTGGCCCATTCGCTCCCGTCGGTTTCAAGGTGGAGGACGAGGTTCGAGGCGGTCTTGGGGTCGGCGTCCGTCCCGAGCAGGGCGTCGCGCAGCACGAGGTCCATTTCGCCCGCGAAGCCCGCGCCGCGGGCTTCTCCCCCAACCCACGCGCACAGCAGGCCCGCCAGCAGCATTGCCGCGATCCGACCCAGCGCGGCCCGTCTTGATGGGCGATGCATCACACTCACCTCCTCAGGGTGCTCCTCAGTAAACCTCGCGTGCGGGCTCAGGGTTCGCACATTATGGCCGGAGCGGGGTCGTTCCGTCCATGGAGTTTGCGAACCTCTTCAGCGTCTCCCGAATCCGTCCCGCCAGGGCCACCCCGGCGGCGGCGCCCGCGGTGTGGAGGGCGTAGGCCGCTCCCGCCCCACGCGCGACCGCCGCGTCGTCCCGCACGGCCCAGCGGAAGAAGACGGGCAGCGTCCCGCCCATGAGGACCGCGCCCAGCAGGACCGCCAGCGCCACCAGGACCGCCCGCCATGCCGTCCGCCCGCCCGTTCCCATCGCCGTGGGCCCTCCCCGGCCCGGTCCGTCGCCGCCTCCGCTTCCTTACTATAATGCCGCCAAGGCCGGAGCGTCCCTGGCAAAGCCCTGAGGGAGGCCCTGAAAACGCCGAAATCGCCCCTTGAACGGGCCAAAGAAGCTCAGAAACCGTTTGACAGGGCCCGTTTTATAAACCATAATGGCTGTTGTTCACCATAGAGGGGTGATCCACCACGCCTTGCGGCCAGTTTGGCCGCGCGCCTGTATGCGCGTCGGGGCCGCCTGTGCGGCTTGGGGTCCCCCTCCAGGGCAAGGTCAATCGCCGAACGTCCAGGAACAAGGGGGCCGTAAAGATGAAGCGTACACGCATGCCGGGACAGGCGACGCGAGTGGTCGCCCTCGCCGCCGTGCTCGGGGCCGCGCTGGTCGCCCCGGCCGGAGCCACGTCCATTTTCAACTATGCCGTCTTCGGCAAGACCGCCGTTAACCTCGGGCCGGACTGCAAGGTCATCAACGGCCTGATCGGCAGCAACGGCGTGATCACGGTGGGCAACGGAAGCACCGACGGTCTGGGCATCACCGGCGGCGCCACCATCGGCACCGGCTCGAACAATCACGTCTACGGCTCGGTCCTCTCGAGCGGCGACACGTCGCTCGGAGGCGGCACGTCGGTCCAGGGCGACATCGACGTGGGCGGGGCCCTGAGCACGGGCTCCAACGCCAAGATCTACGGCAACGTCGCCGCCTCCGGATCCGTCAGTCTGGGCGGAGGCAGCCACGTCGAAGGCAACGTGGCTTCGGGCGGCGACCTGACGCTCCTGAAAACCAGCAAGGTCATGGGCGACGCTTCCGTCGGCACCGCCACCAGCACCGTGACGATGTTTGGGAGCAGCCGTGTCGAGGGAACGCTGACCCTTCCGGGCGGCGCCGGCAGCCCCTTCCTCTCGAAGCACGCGACCGCCTCCGTCGGGGCCTACGCCGACGGCTTCCTCGTCCCCACGGTCCAGCCCTACGTCGGCCCCACGCTCCCCACCCCCGGCGACATCACGGGCCTGGTGAGCCTCGGCGACCTGACCGTGTCCGCCTACGGCACCTACGGTTTCGCACCGGGCACGTACCTCCTGGACAGCCTGACGCTGGCCGATCACGCGCAGATCGACATCTCCGGCGCGACGACCGTCTACGTCCTCGGCGACGTCAGCCTCGACAAGTTCTCCGGCATGAACCTCCTGGGCGGGGCCCTCGCGACCGACCCCTGGTTCGAGACCTTCGGCAACTGGACCGGCGGCGACGGGTCGAACTGGTACGGCGTCGTCTACGCCTCGAACCCCGCCTACGGCGACATCACGTGGCGGAAGAACTCCAAGGACGTCAACGCCTCCCTCTGGGCCGCCGGCACCATCACCACCGCCAACCACGTGTACATGACGCGGCCGGACATGACGCAGCCGACGCAGGACCCGATCCCGGAGCCGGTCACCTGCGCCGGCCTGGCGATGGGCCTCGCGGGCCTCGTCGGATACCTCCGCCGCCGACGGTAGCGTGGCAAGGTTCAGAAGGAAGCTCTGACGCGGCGGGTTTCCCGACCCGCCGCGCTTCCTTGGCGCCGTCAAAGCGACCGGCGCCGTAGACGGCGCGCGGCCAGGCAGCCGAACGCAAAGCCCACCGCCGCCTCCGCGCTCGCCACCACCAACAGAAAGGCGGCCGTCGCCAGGGGACCCAGGAACCCCACCGGCCCCTCCCAGTCGTAGGAGAGATTCTCCCAGGCGTTGTCGTCCTCCGCCGGCGACCCGAAGAAACCGAAGACGTCGCCTTCGGCCGCTTCCATCATCGTCGTGCCGGCCTGAACCAGCGGGTGCCCGCACGCGACCAGCCCGGCCGGGACCTTGCCCCCCGGCGCCGCCCAGCACCCGCACGAGCGCGAGCATCGGCAGGCTGAGCGCCAACAGGAGCCCCAACTGGAGGAGCTTCGAGAGGAGCTTGCCCACCACCACCTGGAGGCTCGTGACGGGCGTGGCCATCAGGACGTCCAGGGTCCGCCGCCGGCGTTCCTCGCTCATCGACGCCGCCAGGATCACCGCCGCCAGAAGCGGCAGGATGAAGACCTGGAGGGTGACGATAGCCGCGACGACGTCGCGGCCGATCTCCGCCGCACGCATCTGCCGCCGAAGGAGCGGTCGGACCTTGGCCGTCTCGCTCATCCCCCCTCCCCCATCCGCCGCAGCCGGCGCGCGGCAAAGGCGGCCCCGGCAAGACCGAGGGCGGCGTGGGCGGCGGCGGTCAGGCCGAACCACGCGGTGGCGGCCCCGGCGCCGAACGGACCGCCCGAGCCCCAGGACGGACCCCCCGCGTTCCCGCCGTACTGTAGGGACCCGTCCGTGCCCGGCAGGGCCGTGCGCGGCGACGCCGCCCCCTCGGCCGCCACCACCGCCTGCCAGACCGGATGCGCCAGGAAGTACCCCCCCTCGGGCATCGCCCACGGGTCGACGTCCTCCAGGACGAGGGGTACCGCGATGAACAGGACGCCCAGCGTGGCGATGTTGCCCAGGACGGCCGTCGAGACCCGCCGCGCCAGGGCACTCCAGGCGAGCCCGAACCCGATCGCCAGGGCCGCCATCCCCCCCGTCACCAGCGCCACGTGCACCAGGACGATCGGATGGACCCCGGCCCAGACGACGAACAGGAGGACGTGCACTGCCAGCACGCCCCAGACGGGCCCGCATCGGACCAGGATGCCCAGGACCTTGTGCCAGACGATGCGGGCCAGCCCGAGGGGCGTGGCCAGCAGCAGCACGAGCGTCCCGGCCTCGCGCTCGGCCGCAATGGCCGGGGCCGCCTGGACCGCCGTCACCAGGCCCACCAGCGCCACGAGCACCACGCACCCCGCCGCGAACGGGCCCGCCACGAGCCGCCTCTCCATCCCCACCACGAGGCCCGTCACGTCCATGGCCAGCACACCGCCCAGCACCAGGGCCCCGGCCACGATGCCCGCCCATCGGGCGGCCCCGAAGTGCGGCCGGATCTCCCGAAGGACGATCGGCGACGTGATCACGGCCCGCGCCAGCCGCGAGACGAGCGGCAGACGCAGCGGCCGATGCAGGGCCGACCGTTTCTTCGGGAGACTCGGCCGAGCGACGGCCATCGCCCGAATCCGCCGCGCCGCCAAGCTCAACGCTCCCGTCGTCAGCACAAGCTGGAGGCCGGTGTTCGCGGCCACGGCCCAGGCCCAGGTCGTCGGACTGGCCCGGGCCCACACCTCCTCCGGCAGAACCATCAACACATACGGGTTCCACGCGAAGCCCGTGAGCGCCACGTCGAGGCTCGGTTCCCGATCGAAGACGGCGAACGCGAGCAGCAGCTCCGCAAGCACCCCGCCGTAGTAGACGAGGAGCCACACGCCCAGGGTCGCCACCACCGCCGCCCAGGGGTGCCGAAAGAGCGTCGCCGCGAGCATCGTCGCAGCCCCGACCCAGAGGGCCGTCGTCAGCGAGAGGCCGAGGCCCGTGGCCACCTCCTCCCACGCCACCCCGCCCAGCACCCGCACGAGCACGAGCGGCGGCAGGCTGACCGCCACCAAGAGCGCGATCGGAAGCATCCGCCCCAGCAGCTTGCCCAGAGCGAACTGGAAGGCCGAGACCGGCGTCGCCAGGACCACGCCCAGCGTTCGCCGCGCCACCTCCTCGCGAATCGCCGTGCTCATCACCAGCAGCGCCGCGACCTGGGCCGCGACGAACTGGAACCAGACGAGCGCCTCGACGATCTGGCGGCCCGCCCGGGCCATCGGCCCGGCGAGGTGGAAAACGTCGTAGCCGACGCCCGCCCGGGCCTCCCACGCCACCCAACCCACCAGCAGGGCCAGCGCCGCCAGGTATGCGAACCGCAGCAGGTACGTCCGCCGCCGCCGGCTCGCGACGCGAAGCTCCTTCTCCAGGACCGGCCCGGCCGCCCATCCCACCCAGTCGCGGGGGCGAAGGAGGAGGGGGCGGGGGTGGGCATCGGCTCTCGTCATGGGCTCGCCGGGCCTCCCCGGCCTTAGGCGCGGCGGGTCGGAGACCCACCGCACAAAGAGCGCAAAGTAGTCTATGTATATCCCAACTTCTCCAATCGCCGCCAAGCCCACAGGCCCGCGGCGACACCGACGAGGGCCTGGACCACCGACGTGGCAAAGACGATCACCGCCGTCGAGACGTGGCCCCGGTACCGAAGCGTCGGGGGCCAACGGTAGGGCCGCCCCGTCGGGCGGGTCCGGCCGCCCCACCCTTCGGCGCCCTCGGGCCGGTTGGCGACCACGGCCCCCTCGGTCGCCACCCACGTCTGGGCAAGAGGGTTCACCTCCACCGCCCACGCCGCCTCGTCCCCGACTCCGGCCGCGCCCATCAGGCCCCCCGCCGTCGGCACGCCCACCGCCACCGCGATCAGCACGGCCAGGTTCATGACCACCGCCGTCGCGGGCCGCCGGGCCAGGCTCCCGGCCAGGAGTCCCGTCCCCGTCAAGAGGACCAGCGTCCCGCCGCCGATCATTCCGACGAGCGGCAGAACCAAGGGGTGGGCGATCAGGGCCGCCGCCTCCACCATCACGAACCCGACCAGCGGCAGCCAGATGGGCCCCGCGCGCTTGAGGCTCGCCAGGGCCTTCTCCAGGACCACCGCCCCCCCGCCGCGCGGCAGGCACGCCAACAGGGCCAGCGTCCCGGCCTCGCGTTCGGCGGCCAGGGTGGGCGCGGTGTGCAGGGCCGTCACCAGCGCCGCCGCCGCCAGCATCACGCAACTGATCGTCCCGAAGATCTCGGCCCGTCCGCCGATCGACGCGTCCATCTGGGCCACCAGACCCAACAGGCCCACGAACCCCAGAACCGCCGCCACCACGATCGTCACGATCCGAAGGGCCAGGTATCGGACCGAGGCGTCGATCCAGACGAGCGGCCGGCCCTTCACGCGCCGCAGGTACGACGGCCACCGTCCCGAGACGGTCGAGACGGTCTCGGTGGCCCGGCGTCCCGCGGAGGGCTTCGGCAGCGCCACCGCCGCCGGCATCGCCGCGTAGCTCGGGGCCTGGAGCGTGAGCGGCCCGGGCAGGCCCTGCCGCCGCACGTACACCGCCGCCAGCTTCAGGATGCCCGCGCACACCGCGGCGGTCACGAGGATGTGCAGGCCCGTCACCGCCCACGGGACGACGCCGGTGCCCGGCGACATCATCTCGGCCGTCGCGGCGCCGAGGCCGAACCACGGGTTGATGGCGGCATTGGCGTAGAGAACAAGGTCGCCGTTCACGAGCATCAGCGGGACGGAGGTCACCAGCCCCAGGGCCACCAGCGCCCATCCCCCCACCACCAGCGTCAGGAGGAACGCCAGGTACGGGTTCCGCAGGCTCGTCGCGAAGAAAAGGCTGAGCGACCCCGCCAGCGCCGACCCCGTCAGCACGCACACCAGCGCCCGCACCACGAACCCCCACGGCACGCCGCCGAAGACGCGCACCACCACCAGGAGCGGCAGGCTGATCCCCGCCAGGAGCAGCACATACAGCAAGCGCGAGAGGAGCTTGCCGAGCACCACCTGGTACGCCGTCACGGGCGTCGCCATCAGGACCCGCAGCGTCCGGCGCGTCACCTCCTCGCGGATCGACGCCGAGAGCATCCCGGCCGTCAGGAGCGGCAGCACGGCCATCTGGAACCACGCGATGCCGCAGATCACATCCTGGCCCGCCCGGGCCATCGACTGGAGACGCAGGAGCGATGGGCGGTCCAGGTTCCCCACGGCCGCCATCCACACCCCCGCCACGAACGCCGTCAACACCGCCAGGTACACGAACCGCAGGACGTACGTCCGCCCGCGCCGGCTCGAGACGCGAAGCTCCTTCTCGAAGACCGGCCCCACGGCCCGGCCCAGGCGATCCGGGAGCGAGAGGCGCTCGGCGGCGGGGGCGGTATGGGCGGTCGTCATGGCCCGTCTCCTTGGGCAGGCACCGCTACTGCACTTGCCCCTTCGTCAGCTCCAGGAACGCATCGTCCAGCTTCACCTCTTCCGGCACGAGGGCCATCACCTTGTGGCCCGCCTTGACAAGCGCCTCGGCCAGCAGCCCGTCCGCGAGCTGCCCCTCCACCAGCCGCACGGCCAGCCCCCCGCCGTCGATGCGGACCGACTCGACCTCCGGCAGCGAGGCCAGGGTCTCGACGGCCCCTTCGGGGTCGCCGGCGACGCGGACGCGGACCTTCGTATGGAGGCCGAGGCGGCGATGAATCTCGGCCAGCGACCCGCAAAACAGCAGCCGGCCCTGCTCAATGATGCCGAACTGGTCGCACAGGGCCGTCAGCTCCGAAAGGATGTGCGAGGAGATCATGATGGTCTTGCCCATGCGCTTGAGCTCCTTCAGGAGCGCCCGGATTTCGATCCGCGCCCGCGGGTCCAGGCCGCTGGCGGGCTCGTCCAGGATGAGCACCTGCGGGTCGTGAATGAGCACCCGCGCGAGCTGGAGCCGCTGCTGCATGCCGCGCGACAGGCTGTCGACGAGCGTCGCCCGCTTCGAGGTGAGGTCCGTCAGCTCCAGCACGCCGTCGATGACGGCGGGGCGCCGACGGCCGGGGAGGCCGTAGGCCGAGGCGAAAAACTCGAGATACTCGAACACCTTCAGGTCGTCGTAGACGCCCATGAAGTCGGGCATGTAGCCGATGCGGCGGCGGACCTCGCGGCCCTGCTTCCGCACGTCGAACCCGCACACCGTCGCCGTGCCGTGCGTCGGCCGAATCAGCGTCGCCAGCATCCGCATCGTCGTCGTCTTGCCGGCCCCGTTCGGACCGATGAACCCGAAGATGTCGCCCTCGGCGATCTCCAGGTCCAGGTCCACGACCGCGCCGAGGCGACCGTACCTTTTGGTGAGCTTCTCGGTCCGGATCATGAGGCCCCTCCTCGCCCGGGCCCTTCCGGCAGAAGGACCAGCCGCACCCACGCCTCGTGCTCGACCCGATGAGACCGGTCGCCGAGGCCGAACTCAAGCGGCGCCCCCTCCAGCCGCGCCACCACCAGCACCGCCCCCTGCTCCAGCAATCGGTCGATCCGCCGCCCCCGACGGGCCGACCCCAGGGCCCCGAACCCCGCCGCCCGGGTCCCCCCCGCACGCCGGAGGTGGCTGTCCGCCTCCGCCGTCCACGACCCCTCCGTCGCACGGCCCGTGACGATCGTCTCCTGCTGCGCCTCGAGCGCCCCGAACGTGCCCAGCACACCGGCCCCGGCGAGCACGCGGCCGGAGACGAGGCGCGCGGGGCCCGCGTTGCGGATCGTCACCTCCAGGCCTTCGGCCGTCTCCTCCAGGTGCGCCTCGACGGGCGACGGACCGCACGCGCTCTCGCTCAGCAGACACTGCATCGACCAGACGCTGACCGGCAGGTACGTGGGGAGACTCCCGCCCCCCTGCTGGGTGCATTCCATCCGCCGCGACGTCCCCCCGCCCATCCCGTACTCGTCCATCTCGATCGGCCCGAGGGTCGACCAGTACTGGTCCGGGGACAGGCCCTCCGGACAGTAATCGTCGCCCGCCGAGGCCCAGATGCCGCTGTAGTGGCAGACCCAGCCGGCGGTCGCACCGCCGCCCTCGGCCACCACGTCCGCGACGCTCACGACCCGCAGCCGCGTTCGCCCCGCCCGGATCGCGTATACGCCGTAGTAGGCCACGATCGAGAAGACCCCGATGTACGCCGTGAACGTGATCCACGTCAGCGGGAACCGGTCGCCGCGCTTCAGCACAAAGTAGTCGATCGGGCCGATCACCACCGCCAGCCCCACCAGCAGGGCCACCACCCACCCGATGCTGATCGGCCGCATCTCCGGGATGTTCATCAGGTGCCCGAGAACGGAGTTCGTGGCCCCCTGGACGTTGCGGGAAACCGCCCGAAGATCGTAGGTGTCGCCGGCGCCGAGATCCCAAGGGTCCTCCGGCTGCCCGGGGGCGGCCGGCTCCAGCGCCAGGGCCGGATCCACGGTCTCCAGGACCGCCTTCCAGAAGAAGGCCGTGTTTCCGCCCCGGGCCCCGCCCACCACCGAGGGGTCGAACGCCAGGACGCCGACGCGGCCGAACCCGACCGGCCCCGCCGCCAACATCGTCCGGCCCGTACCCCAGGTCTCGGTCCGCCAGGCGAAGGCGTCCGTCCGGGCCAGGTCCCAGCACGCGACGGTCTCGCGCTCCGCCCCTTCGGCACCCCAGGCCCCCAGCGTCTCGGGCGGGACGACCGTCTCGCGGGCCGGGCCGATCGCCATCGGGAGGAGCGCGGCCAGGGGGTCGCCGGGGGCGAGGGCGTGCGTCCCCAGGACGAGCAGGGCCGTCCCGCCTCGCCGCACCCACGCGACCACCGCCTCCTTCTGGTCCGGGCGGAGGTCGGCCCAGTCGGGATCGTACAGGACGAGGACGTCGACGGCGTCGTAGGCGGGCGCGTCGAAGGGGAGGCGGCGCGCCCGGCGGTCGACGACGTACAGCCTCGGGGGGCGCGGCTCGCCGTACTCGTAGTCGGCGCCGGTGCCGTCGACGGCGCGCGGCCGGAGGGCCTGGTGCATCCGCCCCAGCCCGAACCCCGTCCGCCCCGCGACCACGACGAGCCGATCCAGGGCGGCCAGCGGCCGGAGCGCCGGACGCGGACCCCGGTAATCGTACTGCGAGAACGTCCCGCTCCACACGAGGCCCCGCCGCCGACCCCGGAGGTTGACGCGGCACTCGGGCCCGCCGCTCCGCAGCTTCGCCAGGAACGGGACTCGCTGCGGCACGTCTGCCACGAGCACGCAATCATGCGTGATCTCCACCTGCGAGAACGCATCCTGCGGGACCGACAGCGACACCTCCGTCTCCAGCATCGCCTCCTCGCTCCAGCGGGCCTCCACCTCGACCGGCATCCACGCGTACGGTCGGTACAGCCCGTCCCATCCGAACGCACAGTCGACGTGGATTTTGGGCGGGGCGGCGGCCAGCGGGCCGGCCAGGGCGAAGAGCAGCAGCAGGATCAGGCGGTCCCTCATGGCACTCACCCCCTTGGGCCCGGGCCCCGGCGGCCCCGGGCTCAGACGCGCACTCTTGTGGTATATACAATCCACTCTACGATGACCAGCCCGAGCGCCGCCAGAACCAGCAGCGGGGCCAGTTCCCGGTTCGCGGCGACGGGTTCGGCGGCCTCGGCCTTCACCACCTCGCCCGTGCACACGATCTGGTCCGCGGGCTCGACGTCGCTCTCGGCGTCGTCGGGGCGGTTGACGGCAAAGAGCACCGGCTCGCCCTCCGTCGGCGCCACCCGGTACAGTCCCGCCCGATGCGTCGCCGCGAAACGGAGCCGCCCGGCGGCATCCGCCGCGACCCGCGCCTCCACGCCCCCCGGCCCCGTGACCGTGGCCGCCTCGGCCCCGGCCGTCTCGAGCACCAGCGGCTCGCCGACCGTCACGTCGCGCTCCGCGCCGCGGGCCTCGGTCGCCATATACGCCATCACGTTATAGCAGAACATGACGAATCCCGCATCATACGGCCAGTTGGTCCGGGCCACGTCGAACCCCGCCTGGACGATTGTCCCCCCGCCCCGCTGCACCAGCACCAGGGCCGGCGTGTCCTCGAACTCGGCCAGGACGGAGGCATCGCGCGGCACGTTCATCTTCCAGCACCGGGCGGCGAAGATGCCGTCGAGGTCCACGAAGTTCAGCACCGGGTGCTTCCTGTGCCAGTCGACCATCACCTGCCGCTCCAGTTCCCCCGCTGCCTCGATCCCGCTCCCCTCCACCGGCGGACCGAACACCAGGTAGTTGCCCCGCGGAAGCGGGCCGCCCACCGACCCGTCGATCACCGCCAGCCCATAGGGCGAGACGGCCCCCGGCCGGCACCGAAGCGCGAACGCCGCCGGCGTCACGACCTCCACGTGCCCGAGCGGCACGCGCCTCAGGGCCGTCTCCAGCGCCCGGTTCCCCTTGGTCACCAGGGCCACCCGCAGGGCGCGCGGCGGCTCGATGACAGCCCAGGCGGCATTGTCGTCGGGCAGGACGTCGTCGTGGACCGCCCGGACCTCCAGGACCCCCGCCTCCGGGTACTCGAGGGCAAACGAGACCGCCGTCCGCCCCGGCGTCGGCAGCTCGCCCGGCCGCCCCTCGGACCGGGGCGGCACCGTGACCCGCTTCACGCCGCGCACGTCCGCCCCGAGGGCCAGCTGGACGTCGCAGACCGCCGGCTCGGAGCCGCAGTTGACGACCTTCGCGAAGACGTGCAGCCACGCGGGCCGCTCGTACGACCGCCGCGCACGCAGCCCCGCCACCGCCACGTTCGCGCCGCCCACGCCGATCCGGTGGTAGCGGAACCTGCCGGGAGGCAGGGCCACCTCGTCGAGGTCCGCAAGGCGGCCGTCGCTGAAGAGCTCGAGGGTCGCGCGCCGGGCCGCGGGGCGGTCCGTCTCCTCCTCGCCGCCGCCCGTCGCGAACGCCCGCGCCAGGGCCATCGCCCCGGCCAGCTTCGACGGGCCGTCGGTCGGCTCGATGCGTTCGAGGGCGGCCCGGAGCCGGCCCTTGTCGGCGGTGTAGTTCGAGAGGACGCGGGGCCGGTCGCTGAAGGCGATGACCATGGCCTGGTCGGAGGTGTCGGCGAGGAACCAGGCGCGCTTGGCCCGCAGGCCCTCGACGACGCGCGCCGCCTGCCGCTTCGCCTCCGCCAGACGCGACGGCTCGACGTCCGTGGCGTTCATGCTGCCCGAGGCGTCGACCAGGATCACCGTCCGCCGCGCCGCACCCGTCTCCAGAGAGAGCACCGGCCGCGCAAGCGCCGCGAGCACCGCCCCCAGCGCCAGGAGCTGAAGCAACAGGAGAAGGTTCCGCCTGAGCCGTTGGAACGGGGCGTTGACCTGGAGGTCCTGGACGGCCCGCTTCCAGAGAAGCGTGCTGGAGATGGGTACCTCGCGACGCTTGAGCTTCAGGAAATAGAGGGCCACCAGCAGCGGCACGGCCCCCGCCCCCACCGCCAGTCCCGTCATGGGCGTCAGCCAATCCATCGTCGCCGTTCGTCTCCTCGTGCGGCTTCCGTCAAGCGGGGCCGCGTCTCGTTCGCCGGGCGGCCCTGGCGGCTTGCCCGCCCGCGCCACCCCCGTCGTCCACGCTTGGCGCATGGCCGCGCGGCACCGCGTGGCCATGCCCCCCGCACTCCTATCCGATCAGCCGGCTGCGTCGGAGCCGGTCGAGGACGAGCCGCTCGGTCGGCTGGGCCGAATCCGCCAGGACGTACGTGGCCCCCCGCCGGACGCAGAAGTCGCGCAGCCCGTTGCAGTATGCCGCCAAGTTCCGCCGGTAGGCCTTCACGAGGGCGGCGCCGACGGTCACCTCGGCCGTGTCCTCGTCCTCGACGTCGACGAGCTTCAGGTCGCCCGCGAGGTCCGGGTCGCGTTCGCCGGGGCTCAGCATCTGGATGGCCACGAGGTCGAAGCGGTCGCTCACCAAGCGCTTGAGGCCCGATTCGAAGCCCTCCTTGAAGAGAAAGTCCGAGAGGACGACCGTCACGCCGCTCCCGATCCGTCCGGCAGTCCACCGGCGGCAGGCCTCGTCGAAGCGGGAGGGGCCGGCGGGGTCGAGCGAGAGGAGGAACTCCGCCACGTCGCAGGTGCGCCGCCTTCCGCGCAGGCCCGTCACCTGGCCCGTGAGCCCGTCCCCGAACGCCGCCAGGCTCACGCGGTTGTTGCTCACCAGGCCCACGTAGGCCAGGGCCGCCCCCAGCCGCACGAGCGCCCGGTGCTTCGGCGGGTCGCCGGTCGCCGTGGAGCCGCTCGCGTCCACGAGGACGTGGACCGAGAGGTCCTGCTCCTCGAGGTAGAGCTTCAGGAAAAGCTGGTCGAGGCGGCCGTAGATGTTCCAGTCGAGGAACCGGAGATCGTCGCCGTGGGCGTAGGGCCGGTGGTCGGCGAACTCGGCGCTCGTGCCCCGCCGCTTCGACCGGCGCTCGCCCTTCAGCTTCCCGGCGAGAATCTTGCGGCTGAGGACGTCGAGCCGATCCAGGCGCGCAAGGAAGGCCGGCTCCAGGAGGTCGGTCAGTCGCGCGCGACGGGTGGGGACGCGGGTCATGCCGTCTTCTCCGCCTCCTGGCCGGTGGTCCGTGGGACGCCACCTCGAATCTCATCGAGCAGGGCGTCGACCTCGATGCCCTCGGCCTGGCCCTCGAAGTTGAGGAGCACCCGGTGCCTGAGCGACGGGAGGTAAGAACGGGCCACGTCCTCGAAGCTCACGTGGTACCGCCCGTCGAGCATGGCCCGGACCTTGGACGCCAGGATGACGGCCTGGGCCGCCCGGGGCGAGGCGCCGAAGCGGACGAAGCGGTTGGCGGCATCGGCGGCGAACTCGCCCCCCGGATGCGTCGCCAGCACGAGGCGGATGGCGTAGTCCTGCACGTGCGGCGCCACCACCACCCGCTGCACCAGGCCCCGGGCCCGGAGGATCCCTTCCCCGTCGATGACGGGGGCGGCGGCGGGGGTGTGGCCGGTGGTGGTGCGATTGACGATCTCGTGCAGCTCCGCCCGGTTCGAGTACGAGACGAGCAGCTTGAACATGAACCGGTCGAGCTGGGCCTCCGGCAGAGGGTACGTGCCCTCCTGCTCGATGGGGTTCTGGGTCGCGAGAACGATGAACGGCTCGGGCAGCTCGTACGTCGTCCCGCCGACCGTGACGGACCGCTCCTGCATCGATTCGAGCATCGCCGACTGGGTCTTCGGGGTGGCCCGGTTGATCTCGTCAGCGAGGATGCACTGGTTGAAGATGGGCCCCGGCTGGAACTGGAAGGTGCGGCGGCCGGTTCCGGGGTCCTCGACCACGAGGTTCGTCCCGACGATGTCGGCGGGCATCAGATCGGGCGTGAACTGGATGCGCCGAAACGAGAGCGTCATGGCCGCCGAGAGGGTGCGCACGAGGAGCGTCTTCCCGAGCCCCGGCACACCCTCCAGGAGGACGTGCCCGCCCGCGAGCAGGCAGATGAGCACGTCCTCGACGACGGGTTCGTGCCCGACGATGACCTTGCCGATCTCCGTGTGGAGGCGGACGAACCGCTCGCGGAAGGCTTCACACTTCGCTTGCACGTCCTGCGGGGTATCCATGGTCGCCGTTCTTCCTCTTTCGTTTTCCCTCGTTACCCGGTCCCTTGGTCCCCCGGTCACCGGTTCTCCCTCGCCCGGCGGCGGGCGTCGAGCAATCGATCCAGATGGGATGCGCCGGTGCCGGCGGGGGTTTCCGGCTCGGGCGCGGCCTGCTCGCGCGGCTCCCGGGCGGCGGCGGACTCGACGGCGGGGGCCTCGGGCATCTCTGGGGCCGCGCCCTCGGGGGCCTCGAAGCGGCGGGCGGCGGTCGCGTCCCTCCGGCGCCCCTTCATGTGGACGCGGAGCCGGCGGGTGCGGCTCTGGAGGGCCGCGATGCGGGCGTCCTCTTTCCGCTCGGCCCGGACGAACACCCGCCGCCACACGCCGCCGGGCATGGCCGCGATCTTCGCCCACGGCACCACCAGCCGCCTCGCCGCCACGTCCACCAGGAACAGCGCCACCCACCCCATCATCACCCATTGCCCGACCGGGAGCGGCGTCTCCGGCAGCGTCAGGCCCGCCCGGCTGTAGAGGTCCGCCTCCTCCGGGTCCGCCGGCAGGACCCGCCCGCCCGTCTCCCGGGCCGCCTCCGCCAGCAGGGCCACGTTGTCCTCCAGGTCGCGGAACTCCGTCGCGTACGGGATCGTGACGACGGCCTGCACCGTGCCCGTCCCGCCCTCCGGCCCGGCCTTGCGGTAGCGGAGGCTCGCCAGGTAGCTGCCGGGCGGTCCGGCGGTGAACGCGGCCCGGTACTGGCCGGGGCCCGACTGGACGAGCTCCAGCGTCCGTGCCTCCATGTCCGGGGTGACGACGCGGCCGGTGATGCCGGCAAACTGGACGAAGTTCCCCTCCGAATCCATCGCCTCGGCCGTCAAGGTGACGCGGCGGCCGTCGACGTCGGCGAAGACGACGCAATCGGGCGATTCGCGGCTGCGGCCGACCCACCGGGCCGCCTGCTCCCAGAAGGAGCCGAAGCCTCCCCACGCGGCCCAGGGTCCGTCCCATCGGCCGTCGGTCGAGCTGGTGAACGCCACCGCCCGACCCACGCCCGTCTGCCACGCCGCCAGCACCGGGTCGTCCTCCGGTCCGACGATCAGCATCTCGGCCACCCCGCCTTTCGGGGCCGTCAGGACGTAGCCGTCCAGGGGGGGCACGCCCTCCAGGCCGCGCACCATCGGGTTCATGCTCGCGGCGACGGCGGGGGTGAAGGCCTGTTCCTGGATGAGGGAGCGTTTGACGGTCAGGGCCTCCTTGATGAAGACCTGGGGCAGGAGCCGGGCATCGCGGACCGGGTAGAACCGCCCCCTGCCCAGCTTCGCGATGGTGCGGAGGAGGCGCCCGTCGGCGTCCTGCCCGATCGCGACGGTCGAGATGGTGATGCCGGCGCGTCCCATGGCGGCGGCGGGGATGCGGCAATCGGGCCCGCCGGTCTGCCCGTCCGTGAGGAGCACGATATGCCGCCGGCCGCGCCGGCCCGCCAAGGCGTTGCGGGCCGCGACCATCGCCGGGTGCATGTCCGTGCCGCCCCCCTCGGGGACGCGGCGGATGGCGCGGCCGATGGCGGTCTTGTCCTCGGCCCGCTGGAGAGGGACGACCCACTCGGCCCGGGTGTCGAACATGATGACGCCGACGGTGTCGAGGCGGCTGAGGGTCCGCATCGCCGCGATGGCGGCCCCCTTGCAGAGCTGGAGCTTGCGGCCGGACATCGAGCCGGACCGGTCGATGATGAGGACCAGGACGCCCTCGGGCATCTCCTTCTTCTGCGGCGGGTCGAGGTCGACGGGCAGGACGTCGGCCAGGGGGGACCCGATCCATCCGCCCGCCCCGAAGCTCTGCGGCCCGCCGGTCATCACGATCCCGCCGCCCAGCTCCCGCACGTAGTGGCCCAGCATCTCCTGCTGGGCGAACGAGAGGTCGGTGGCGGCGACGTTGGCGAGGAGGACGGCGTCGGTGTCGACGAGGCCTGCGAGGTTCGAGGGCAGGTCGCCCACGCCTCGCCCGCGCGCCTCGAGGCCCGCCTCCGTCAAGGCCCGCACAAGGGGGGCGGCGGAGCGGCCGTCGCCGTCGACGACGAGGACGTGCCCGGGGCCCTCGACGTACGTGACGCTCGAGGCCCGGTTGTTGCGCACGAGACCGTCTTGGGACGGGTCGTCCGGGATGAACTCGGCCTTGAACTCGTGCAGCCCGCGCGACCCGACCGGCAGCGAGATGGTCTTGACGTTGGTCCCGGCCTTGAGGCGGAGGGGGGCGGCCAGGGCATCGCTCGTCGGGTCGAGGTCGACGGGCCGGTCGCCGAGGCTGAGGCTCAGCCGTCCCCGCGCCTCGGCCGTGCTCGCGAGGACAAACCGAAGGGCCACCGTCTGGCCGCGGGTCGCCATGGCCGGCGAGACGAGCCGCTTGAGGAACACCTCGCGGGGGTGCCGGTACTTGAGGCCCAGCACGTCGATCGGGATACCGCCGGCCGCCGCCACGCGGACGGTCTCGCGCAGGTCGCCGGCCGTCTCGTTGCCGTCGCTCGCCACGAGCAGCCGGACGGCGGTGTCGGCGGGGGCGATGGCCAGGGCCATCTCGACGCCGGCGGCGAGGTTCGTCTGCTCGCCCGTGAGGCTGAGGACGCGCTCGTCGACGGTCGCTTTCGCGCCGCCGAGACGCTCGATGACGGCCCGCTCGGCCACCGAGAGGACGGCGAACCGGTCGTCCGGTCCGCGCCCGGCGGCGGCGGCAGCCTGGAGCCAGGTCCGGGCCCCGTCGGCCACGGCCTCGGGCACCGAGAGGCTCCGGTCGAGGACGGCGATCACGGTGACCCGGTCGTGGACCCGCACAAGGACCGGCTCGGCCAACACCGACGCCAGCACCAGAACGCCCAGGGCCCGGATCGCGACGGACACCCCCCGCCGCACCTTTCCGGCCGCCTCCAACGGACGCCACGAGAGATAGACGAGCGGCACGACGACCAGGGCCGCCAGCAGCCACCACGGGTGGGCGAAGCGAAAGGTCACCATACCCCACCCCCGCGCCACGCGGGGGCGAGGGAGGCGCGGCGCCGCGTCATGGAGCCGTCTCCTGCGGCGATTCCAGCTCGTCGAAGTAGCGCGTGACGGCGTCGTGGTACTTGGAGGGGATGCGACCGGCGGTCACGGCGTCGGCGGCCCGGTCCCGCGCCGCCCGGATCGTCTGCCGCGCTTCGGCCTTCGATTCCCCCCGGACCTGGTCCTCGTAGGTCTCCCAGACGGCGATGATGGGGCCGGGGTCGTCGGTCTCGCGGTTGGGGACGCGGGTGGGTGTCGTCTCGACGTGGCCGTGCCAGTCGGCCTCGATCTTGGCCGAGCCGGTGCCGATGCCGGGCCCGCGGGTGCCGGGGAGCTGGTAGATGTCGCCGATCCCGGCGAGGGACTCGTTCTGGCCGGCGCCGAGTTCGGCCATGCGTCCCTCGACATCGGCCAACATCGCCGCCGCCAGGCCCGCCCGGGCCTGGAGCGCCTCGAGGTCCGAGAGCCGGTCCGAGAGGACCGCCAGGCCGTCGCCGTCCACGGCCCGTCCGCCGGGCAGGCCCGAGCAGCACTTCCCGAGTCCGGAGGCCAGACCCCGACAGAGCTTCGAGGCGCGCTGGGCGCAGCGGGCGCTGTTGAGGAGCCGCTCGATCCGGTCGGCGTCGAGGCCGGACCGCTCGAGGGCCTCGCGGAGCTCCTCCTCGGAGAGGTTCGCGAGGTTCGGGTCGACGCCCGCGCGGCGGAGGGCATCCCGAAGGGCCTTCGAGTCGGCGGCGAACTTCGCGAGCTGGTCGGCGAGGTTGGCGAGCTGGGCTTCGAGGGCCTCGCGCTCGGCCGCGGGGAGCGACGCCAACCGGTCCTGGAGCGTGCGGAGCTTGGCGGCGGCGGCGGCGAAGTTCCCGCGCGCCAGGTCCCGGGCCATGTCCCGCGCGAGCCCGTCGCCGGGGTCGCGCAGCTGCTTCAGGCGCTTGCGGAGGGCGGCATCGAGGTCCCGATTCTCACCCGGCGTGCCGCGCTGAATCTTCTCGGCCAGGGCCCCGAGCTTGCGGATGGTCTGACGCTTGATCTCGGCGGGGGTGGCGGCCGGGTCGATCGCCGCGAGTTGGAGGGCCTCCTGCGCGATGTCCTCGTCGCCCATCCTCTTCGCGAGGGCCTCGATGCGGGCGGCCGCCTCCTCGGCCTCGGCGCGGGCCTCGGCCAGGGCTTGGGCCCGCTCGGTCTCGGCTTGGGCCCGGGCCTCGCGACCGAGGAGGTCGAGCGAGGGAACCGTCCGGCCCGCGACCCATGCCAAGAGCACCAGCGCGAACGCCGCCGCCCATCGCCGCGCGAAGCGCAAGGGGAAATGGCCCCGCAGGTCGAGGCGTGCGGCCCGGGCGTAGGTCTCGGCGCGGGCGGCCTCGGCGAAGGGATCGTCGCGGGCGGCCAGGGCGAGCGTCGTCGAGAATCGCTCGCGAAGGGCCAGGCGCTGGTCGATCTCCAGGGCCACGCTCATCGGTCGCGGCCGGTCCTGCCACCCCCGCAGGAGCACGTAGAGGACGGCGGGCCCGGCCAGCGCCGCGGCGAGGCCGACGGGCGGGGCGTGCAGGCCGAAAACCTTCTCGACCGCCACGGCGGCCACGCCGCCCGCGCCCGCGACGACGGCGGCCGTGGCGGCCGCGTCGAGCAGGACCTGCACGTGGCGGCGGCGCGCGGCCTGGCGGAGGCGTTTCCGGAACTCCTGCTGCATCGCCTCGCCTCCCTTCCCTGCTTCATCCTACGCACTGAGCATGGCCTGAATTTGACAGAAAATCAAGACGCTTTTGTTCGTGCGATTCTTCGCCTCCGGGCCCGTTTCGCCACCGCGGGTGGCATGGCGGGTAACATGGCGGGTGGCATGGCGGGTGGCATGGCCACGCCGTTTCGCGTGGCCATGCGCCAACGAACGCCCAAGGCGCAACCATGCCCACGCAGGACAGCGGCGGGTGGCATGGCCACGCCGTTTCGCGTGGCCATGCGCCAACGAACGCCCAAG
>CAYWVR010000006.1:0-55505 GCA_964461715.1 uncultured Anaerolineales bacterium | reverse complement strand
GCCGTTTCGCGTGGCCATGCGCCAACGAACGCCCAAGGCGCAACCATGCCCACGCGGGACAGCGTGAGCGTGCCGCCCGGTGAAACATGCCCAAGGGGGGACCGGCGCGCAAGCCGGACCTACGCCTCAAGTCAATTGCGCAATTGACGCCGGGACGCCGGGGCCGGTATACTTTCCAAACCCCGGCTCGACGTGGCAGCCCTGACGCGGCGCTACCCGAGCCTTTCTGTTTTGGGCGAGAGCGAGGCCCGGCACGACAGTGGGAGGACCCGGCGTGTACCTCGGCATCGACATCGGTTCGGTCAGCCTGAACCTGGTCCTCGTGGACGAGGGCCTGAGGGTCCGTCGCGAGCAATACGTGCGGACGCGCGGCAAGCCGCTGGAGACGGCGCTGGAGGCCCTGGAGGCGCTCCTGGCGGAGGTCCCGGCGAGCGAGATCGAGGGCGTGGCCCTGACCGGCGCGGGCGCCGGCGTGCTCGGGGAGCTGTACGGCCTGCGGCCGGTCAACGAGGTCGTGGCCCAGGCCGCCGCCACCGCCGCCCTTTACCCGGAGGTCCGCACCATCATCGAGGTGGGCGGCGAGGACTCGAAGCTCGTGCTCCTCGAGCCCGACCCGAAGACCGGGCGCCTCCGCGTCAAGGACTTCGCCATGAACACCCTCTGTGCCGCCGGCACGGGGAGCTTCCTCGACCAGCAGGCCACGCGGCTCGGGGTCTCGATCGAGAAGGAATGGGGGGCGATGGCCCTGCGCTCGGTGCACGTCCCGCGGATCGCCGGTCGGTGCTCGGTCTTCGCCAAGAGCGACATGATCCACCTCCAGCAGGAGGGGACCCCCGACTACGACATCGTCGCGGGCCTCTGCTTCGCCATGGCCCGCAACTTCAAGGCCGTCATCGGCAAGGCCAAGGACTTCCACCCGCGTGTCTCGTTCCAGGGCGGCGTGGCGGCCAACGCCGGCATGATTCGGGCGTTCACGGAAGTGCTGGAGCTGGAGGAGGGCGAGCTCTTGAAGCCGGAGCACTTCGCCTCCATGGGCGCCATCGGGGCCGTCGTCATCGCGAAGGACCGCGGCGAGCTGGGGCGGATCGACTCGGCCCGGCCCCTCCAGGCTTACCTCACCTCCCGCCGCTACGGGGGCGGCGAGATTCATCCGCCGCTCGAGGACGACGGCTACGCCCTCACCATCGAGCCCGACCCGTTCCCCGCGGGCGCCGAACCCGTGGACGTCTACGTCGGCGTCGACGTCGGGAGCATCTCGACGAACGTCGTCGCCCTCTCGGCCGAGGGCAAGGTCCTGGCGCGCGAGTACCTGATGACGGCGGGTCGACCGCTGGCGGCGGTCACCGACGGGCTCTACAAGGTCGGATCGGCCCTGGAGGCCGCCGGCGGCGCGGGGCGTGTGCGGGTGCGCGGCATGGGGACGACGGGCTCCGGGCGGTACCTGACGGGGGACTTCATCGGGGCCGACATCGTCAAGAACGAGATCACCGCCCATGCCACCGGCGCCGCCTTCGTCGACCCGGAGGTCGACACCATCTTCGAGATCGGCGGCCAGGACTCCAAGTACGTCAGCCTCAACCACGGCGCGGTCGTCGACTTCACGATGAACAAGGTCTGCGCCGCGGGCACGGGCTCGTTCATCGAGGAACAGAGCGAGCGCCTCGGCGTCGTCCTCAAGAACGGGGACTTCAACCGCCTGGCCCTCGCCGCCGACGAGCCTCCCGCCATGGGCGAGCGGTGCACCGTCTTCATCGAAACCGACATCAACCGCAACCAGCAGCGCGGCGTGGAGGTGGACGACCTGTGCGCGGGCCTGTGCTACTCGATCGTCCAGAACTACCTCAACCGCGTCGTCGAGGACCGACGCGTCGGCGACCACATCCTCTTCCAGGGCGGCACGGCGTACAACCGCGGCGTCAAGAGCGCCTTCGAGAAGGTCACCGGCAAGCCCATCACCGTCCCGCCGCACCACGACGTCATGGGCGCGATCGGCATGGGCCTGCTGGCCAAGGAATGGCACGAGGCCCACCCCGACGCCGCCTCCACGTTCAAGGGCTTCGATCTGCGGGACATGAAGTACTCCTTCGACACGTTCGAGTGCGAGGACTGTGCGAACCTGTGCGAGATTCACGTCGTCCAGATCCAGGCCGAGGAGGGCGAGCGGACGCTCTATTACGGCAGCCGGTGCGGCAAGTTCGACGAATCGGAGCGCGATTCGCTCGGCAAGCACTTGCCGCGCCTCTTCGTCGAGCGCCAGAAAATGATGGAGGGGGCGTACGCAAAGGCGAAACCCGACCGCCCGAACGGCAAGACCGTGGGCCTGCCCCGGATGACGCATTTCTGGGAGCTGTTGCCCATGTGGAAGGCGCTGTTCACGGAGCTGGGGTTCCAGGTCGTGATGAGCTCGCGGACCGTGCGGCCGCTCATCCACAAGGGCGTCGCGGAGGTCGCCGCCGAGACGTGCTTCCCCATCAAGGTCGGCCACGGCCACATCCGGGACCTCGCGGAGAAGGGCGTCGATTACCTCTTCCTGCCGACCCTCATCGACATGCCGCGCGACTCCGACAACATCGTCAACTCCTACGTCTGCCCCTACGTCCAGGCCCTGCCCTACATGGCGAAGGCGGCGATGGAGGACATCGACTGGGACGGGAAGCTCCTGGGGCCGGTCCTTCACTTCTCGCGGGGCGAGAAGGCCATCGAGAAGGAACTGGTCCGGATGGCCGTGGACCTGGGCGCGACGAAGGCCGACGCCCGCCGCGCCGTCCGTGCCGCCTTCGATGCCCAGGAATCGTTCCTCGCGCATCTCCAGGCCCGCGGACGCGAGGCGCTGGAGGGCCTGGCCCGGGACCAGATGGCCCTTGTGATCGTCTCGCGTCCGTATAACGGGTGCGACCCCGGGCTCAACATGAACATCCCGGAGAAGCTGCGGGACCTCGGGTGCCTGGCCGTCCCGCTGGACATGCTGCCGCTCGATTGCGCGGAGATCGCCTCCGACCACCCGCACATGTACTGGAAATACGGGCAGAAGATTCTGGCGGGGGTCCGCCTCGTCGCCCGCGACCCGCGGCTCTATCCGGTCTACATCACGAACTTCGGGTGCGGGCCCGACTCGTTCATCATGAAGTTCGTCGGACGCGAGCTCGAGGGCAAGCCCATGCTCACCCTCGAAGTCGACGAGCACTCCGCCGACGTCGGGGCCATCACCCGGTGCGAGGCGTACCTCGACAGTCTCCGGGGGGTCCGCGAGCGCGGCGGGCGGAAAGTCCGCAAGAGCCCCACCGCCTGGGACTACTCCCGCAAAACCTACGGCAAGCGCACCGTCTACATCCCCTACATGGACGATCACGGCTACGCCATGGCCGCCGCCATGCGGGCCTCCGGCGTCAACGCCGTCCAGATGCGCATGAGCGACGAGGACACCATCGCCTGGGGCCGCAAGGTCACCACCGGCAAGGAATGCTATCCCTGCATCATCACCACCGGCGACATGCTCCGCCAAATCCACTCCGAGGACTTCGACCCGGACAACTCCGCCTTCTTCATGCCCACGGCCTTCGGCCCCTGCCGCTTCGGCCAGTACAACAAGTTCCAGCGGATGGTCCTCGACGACCTGGGCCTCGAGCGCGTGCCCATGGTCCTGCTGGACCAAGACAAGGACTTCCAGGAGGACATCAAGGACCTCGGGACGGACTTCCGGAAGCTCGCCTGGAGCGGCATCGTCTTCGTCGATTCGATCCAGAAGATGCTCCGCGAGACGCGCCCCTACGAGACCGAGGCCGGAGCCACCGACCGCGTCTATGAGAAATATCTTCGAGCGTGCGAGGAGGTCGTGGAGACGCGGGGCGACCTGCCGGCGCTGGCGCGCGAGGCGCGCGCGGCCTTCGAGGCCGTGCCCGTGGACCGCTCCCGGCCCCGCCCGAGGATCGGCATCGTCGGCGAGGTCTTCGTCCGCTGCAACCAGTTCACCAACAACTTCATCGTCCGCAAGATCGAGACCCTGGGCGGCGAGGCCGTGCTCCCGCCCTTCGAGGAGTGGGTCAACTACATCGCCTGGAGCCGCCGCGCCGACGCCAAAACCGACGGCCATTGGGGACGCCTCGTCATCGAAAAGATCACCGACTACGTCCAGGGCCGCGAGAAAATGAAGGTCCTGAAGGAGTTCGACGGGGCCGTGCGGCACTTTTTCAACGAGCCGCCCTCGGACGACGTGATCGACCTGGCGCTTCCGTACCTGGACCCGGCGGTGCGCGGCGAGCCGATCCTCTCGATGGGCCGGTGCATGGAATACGTCCACGATCACTGCGACGGGATCGTCAACCTCCACCCCTTCAACTGCATGCCCGGGACCATCGTCAACGCCCTCCTGGTCAAGTTCTCGAAGGACTGGGACATGCCGGTCCTGAAGGTGGCCTACGACGGCCTCGAACAGGCCACCGAGATGGTCCGCATCGAAGCCTTCATGCACCAGTGCCGCGAACGCTTCGAGAGCCGAGCCGCCGAAGCCGGCCGCGCCGTACACGGCGCCGGCGACAAGATGCCGGCGGGAAGCCCCGGCTAGGTTCGGTCGGACGAATCGGGCGTCGGCCCGAGAGCGAGCGAATTCCTCCCGGGCCACGAGAGCGAAGCAGGCGGTTCGCCTCTGGGTCGGCGATGCAGGGCGACGCCGACCGCGCCGAATGCCCCCGCTCGAAGTCCGATCCGCTTCCCCAGACAGAACCGAACCCGCGATGCCGTCGCGGTGGCCCGTGACCCGCGCCATTCGGATTTCGTCATTCACGCCCAGCGGCTTGACACGCCGCGGAGGTGGGCTATAATCCCCCCGTTGGCCCGAGGGCCGACCTTCTGGGGGCATAGCTCAGTTGGGAGAGCGCCTGGATGGCATCCAGGAGGTCAGGGGTTCGAATCCCCTTGCCTCCACCAGAATGCGACGAGGCGGGGCGCCCCACCCGGCGCCTCGCCTTTTCTCTGCCGAACGGGCGGCTTGCCCATCCCGGCGCGCAGGGACGGGCGTGGGCATGCTCGCACCATAAGCCCGTGGCGCCACGGGTCGTTTGTCTGCCCGTGCGTCTTGCCCCGGGCGTTCCTACGTCCCCCCAAGGGCCGGCCGCGCGTGCCGTCGGCCGTTGCTTCGTCATTCGCATGAGGAATGGAGCAAGCATCATCACTCCACTCGTTCGTGCGGGTCGCACGGGTCCCGCGTCGCTTGACTCCCGGCAAAGGGCGCATTCGCCGCGCCCCGATCGACCACCCATCCCGGGACGGAACACGGGCTATGGACCTATTCCTCTACTATTCTTTATTCTATGGCTCGCCCCTCGATCCGTCGCGGGCGCCGGGGCCGCGGCGGGTCGGACCCGCCGCACGAGGGCGGGGAGGCGCGCCCGCCGGCCCGGCGCAACCCCCGTTGCACATCGCCGCTTGGACATGCCTCGAACGCCCCGCGCGGGCTTCGCTTCTTGCGCCGGCGATTTCGCTTCCTGCGTCACGCGGCTTCGCCCGAGGGCTTCGCCGTGGCAGGCCGGGCCCTGGAGCCGGCCTCGGAGGGGTCAAGTTCGCGCAAAAACGGGGGCAAAAGGGGCAACTTCCCCCCCACTACCCCCCGAAAAGTCGCAGAAAGTGTGTCGTTTAGGGATAAACCGTTTCTCGAATCGCGTCATATCTTGCCCACTTTACCAGAATCTCGCGCCCGCGGTTGACCGGCGGGAGGGGTCCGGACTAGGATGGCGAAGGGGGACTTGCATGGAGGTACGCCGATGAAACGCGCCGTCGCGACCTACAGCTTCCACCGGCATCTGCCGAACACGAGGGGCCTCGAGGCGACCGGCGGAATGGACCTGGCGGGCCTGGTGCGGCTCTTGCGCGAGGAGTTCGGGGCCGACGGCATCGAGCCCTGGAGCGCCCACGTCCTCCAGCCCGAAAATGCCCGGTACGTGGCCGAGATGGCCGAGCGGATCGAGGAGGCGGGGCTGGAGGTCGTCAACGTGGCCTGCGATGCCGCCAAAGTGGGCCTGGAGGCCCCTGCGGACCGAAATCGAGATTTGGCCATCCTTCGCGGATGGATCGCGACGGCGGCCGATCTGGGGAGCCGCGCCATCCGAATCAACACGGCCGCCCCCGGCGACCGGACCATCGAGGAGACGCTGGAGGCGGTGGTGGCCGATTACCGGGAATGCGTCCGGGAGACCCGTAAACGGGGCCTGACGGTGCTTTTGGAGAATCACGGGGGCCTCAGCAGCGACCCGGCCATGATCCCCCGCCTCTTCGAGGAGGTGGACGGCGGGGACGCCTTCGCGGCGTGCCCCGACAACGGGAATTTCCCTCCGGAGGCCCTGGAATCGGGCCTGGCGGCCATGATACCGCACATGGCCATGGCCCATCTAAAGGTCCGCGAGTTCGACGCGGCCGGGCGCGAGACGGCGTTCGACATCCCCGCCCTGGTCCGCCGCTACCGCGAAAACGGCTTTGACGGACCCCTGAGCATCGAATTCGAGGGTTCGGGCGATGCGCGGGAAGGGGTCGCGAAGGGACTGGCCCTGGCGCGAGAGGGCATGAGTCCGCCGCATCCGGCGTAGAAACTCGGCCGAAGGCGACCCGGCAAAACGGCCCTCACGGGACCTCAATCGCCCTTCTTGCCCTCGAAATGCGGAAAATCGAAGGCCCAGGGGCAAAGATCGGAGACGACGCACGCGTCGCATTTCGGCTTCCTCGCGGTGCAGACGGCCCGCCCGTGAAACAGGAGCGTGTGGCTGAACTTGCCCCAAGAGTTGTGGTGCAGGAGGGCGCGGAGGTCGAATTCGATCTTGACGGGGTCCTTGTGGCCGGAGAGGCCTAACCGACCGGAGAGGCGAATCACGTGGGTATCGGTGATGATCGCGGGCTTTCCGAAGGCCCCGTCGCGGACCACGTTGGCGGTCTTGCGGGCCACCCCGGGCAGGTCGACGAGGTCCTCCATGGCCTCGGGCACGCGGCCGCCGTGCTCGGCGATGAGCCGCTCGCTCATGGCCTTGATGCTCTTGGCCTTGTTGCGATAAAAACCGGTGGGCCGAATCCGCGATTGGAGCGTCCGAAGGGGCATTTCCGCGAAATCCCCGGGCGTGTTCGCCTCCTCGAAAAGGTCCGCCGTCACCTCGTTGACCTTGTCGTCGGTGCACTGGGCCGCCAGAATCGTGGCCACCAGCAGCTCAAACGGGCTGGAGAAACGGAGCCGGATGGCGGCCTCCGGATACTCCTTCTTGAGGCGCTCGTAGACCTTCTTGGCGCGGGTCGCACGGGCTTTCCGAGTCTCGGCCATGGGAGGCTCCTTGAGTGCGTACGGGGCCATTATACCGCAAGGCGCGGCCCGTGGGCCATCGCCGGCGTTTCGTGCCCCTTGCAGGCGAGCCGCCGCATGCTACAATGGGAACCATGAGGCAGCGGAGCCGTAAGTCCCGGTACTAGCGAGCGATACGCAAGGGGCGAAGTGCGCTTCCGCAGCGCGGCTTCGCCCTCCTTTTTGGCGGAACGACCATGGCCGAAGCGGATGCGAAATCCGATCCGACGCTGGCCGCACGTCTCGGCCAATTGGACAGGCGGGTCGAGGAGATCGACGGTCTCGTCTCCCAGCCGGAGGTGGCCCGCGACCCCGCCCGGATGGGCTCCCTGATGCGGGAACGGGGCCGCCTGATGCGAATTGTCGACCCCTACCGCCGCTGGCGAGCCGCCCGGGCGGCACGGATCGAAGCCGAGGAAATGCTCGAAAACGAGGCCGAGGACGAGGACCTGAAGGCCCTCGCCAAGACCGAGATCGAGGTCCAGGGCGACCTGGAGCGGACTCTGCTGGCGGAAATCCAGGAGCGGCTCCTGGAGCGCGAGGAGGGCGCCGACGCCACCCGCGTCATCCTCGAAATCCGGGCCGGCACGGGCGGCGACGAGGCAGCCCTCTTCGCCCGGGACCTCTTCGAGATGTACAACCGCTACGCCGAGGCCCACGGGTGGAAACGGGAGCTCATCAGCGCGAGCCCGACCCCGCTGGGGGGCTTCAAGGAGGTCATGGTGGGCGTCGAGGGCGACGATGCCTTCCGCCGCCTCCAGTTCGAATCCGGAGGCCACCGGGTCCAGAGGGTGCCCGAGACCGAAGCCCAGGGCCGCATCCACACCTCCGCCGCCACCGTTGCCGTCATGCCCGAGCCAGAGGCCCTGGACGTCGATATCCGCGACGAGGACCTGGAGGTCGAGACGATGCGCTCCAGCGGGCCGGGCGGTCAGAACGTCAACAAGGTGGCCTCCGCGGTCCGCATGACCCACGTCCCGACGGCCATCGTCGTCCACATGCAGGACGAGAAGAGCCAGCACCGAAACCGCGAAAAGGCCCTGCGAATCCTGACCGCCCGGGTCTACGACTATTACGAGTCGGCCAAACGGATCGAACGGGCCGCCGAACGCAAGTCCAAGGTGGGCTCCGGCGACCGCAGCCAGCGGGTCCGGACGTACAATTTCCCCCAGAATCGCCTCACAGACCACCGCATCGGCTATACGGCGTACCACCTGGACCGGGTGATGCAGGGGGACCTGGACGACCTCATGGACGCCCTGCTGAAGCACGACCGGGCCGAGAAAATCCAGGCGCTGGGACTGGGGCCCTAAGCCGAACCCCTTGTCAAGCGGCGGGCGCAGGGTTACAAACAAGACGAACCCCGTCGGCGGAGTTTCCATGCCAAGCGACGTCCAGGACTGGACCATCGGCCGCCTCCTGGAGTGGACCCGCGGATTCTTCGAGAACAAGCAAATCCCCGACCCGCGGCTGGAGGCCGAAATCCTTCTGGCCCACGTCCTGGGCCTCGACCGCGTCGACCTCTACACCGGCTACGAGCAACCCGTCCAGGAGGAGGCCCGGACGGCGTTCCGGCAGTTGGTCCGCCGCCGGGCCGAACGCGAGCCCGCCCGCTATCTCACGGGCCAGGCGGAGTTTATGTCGCTGGGCCTGAAGGTCACCCCCGCGTGCCTCGTGCCGCGCCCGGAGACGGAGCTGCTCGTCGAGGAGGCCCTGAGGCGGCGGGGCGTCGCCCGCGTCTCGCCGGGGGTCCCGGCCCGGGGGGCGGGACCGGCCCGGATCATCGAGCTTTGCACCGGATGCGGGTGCGTGGCGGTCAGTCTGGCCGTCTATCTGCCCGAGGCCCGGGTCACGGCCACGGACCTCTCGGCCGAGGCCTTGGAGGTGGCCCGCGTCAACGCCGAGGCCCACGGCGTGGCCGAACGGGTGACGCTGCTGGAGGGGGACCTTTACGAGGCCCTCGACGCCGCCGACGCCGAGCCGGCGGACCTTCTGCTGGCGAATCCGCCGTACGTGCGGGAGGCCGACTGGGCGGGCCTGGCCCCTGAAATCCGCGATCACGAGCCCAAGGGGGCACTTGTGGCGGGTCCGGAGGGGACGGAGGTCGTCGCCCGGATCGTCAAGGGGGCCCCGGCGTACCTCGTCGGGGGCGCGTCGCTCCTGGTGGAGATCGCGGCCGACCAGGGCCCGCCGGTCCGCGAGATGGCCGAGGAGACGCGGGGGCTGGTGGACGTGGCGATCCTCAAGGATTACGGCGGCCAGGACCGGCTCCTGGCGGCCCAACGAGGGGCCTAGGACACACGGGCGGGTCCCGGCGCGCAGGAACCCGTGCCACCGGCCCTTAGCCATCATCAATCTCACGGGTAACCCATGGATGAACTGATCGTCACCGGCGGCTGTCGGCTGGAAGGAACCGTCCGGGCCAGCGGGGCCAAGAACGCCGCCCTCCCCATCATGACGGCCTCCCTGCTGGCCGAAGGGCCCCTGCGCCTCAGGAACGTGCCGCGCCTGGCCGACATCCGGACCCTCACCCGCCTCCTCGAGACCCTCGGCGTCCGGGTCGAGCGGGAGCCCGGGGGCGACCTCGTGCTGGAGGTCGTCGACGAGGAGCCGGTGCTGGCCGACCGCGACATCATGAAGACGATGCGGGCCGGATTCTGCGTCCTGGGACCCCTCCTGGCCAGGCGGGGGCGGGCCGAGGTCAGCCTGCCGGGCGGCTGCGCCATCGGCGAGCGGCCCGTGGACATCCATCTGCGGGGCCTTCGGGCCCTCGGGGCCGATCTCCGGATTGAGCGCGGCTACATCATCGGCACCTGCGACCGGCTGCGAGGCGAGGAAATGTACCTGGGCGGGGCCTTCGGGTCGACCGTTACGGGAACGGCCAACGTACTCATGGCGGCCGTCCTGGCAAAGGGAACCAGCGTCATCGAGTGCGCGGCCTGCGAGCCGGAAGTCCAGGACCTGGCTCGATGCCTGAACGCCATGGGAGCCCGCATCACCGGCATCGCCTCGCCTCGCCTGGTCGTCGAGGGCGTGGAGCGGCTCCGCGGGATCGAATACACCGTCATCCCGGACCGCATCGAGGCGGGAACCTTCCTCATCGCCGGAGCGGCCACGGGCGGCGACGTGACGGTCGAGGGGGCCCGGTGGACCGACCTGGCGGCCGTCCTCTCGACCCTTCGCGACGCCGGGGCCGAGGTGGAGCACCAAGACGAGACCGTCCGCATCCGGGCCGGCAGCGGCTGTCGAAACGTCGACGTCACGGCCCTGCCCTTCCCGGGGTTCCCCACCGACCTCCAGGCCCAGATGATGGCCATGCTGGCCCGCGCGGGCGGCAACTCCATCGTCATCGAGAAGGTCTACCCCGACCGGTTCATGCACGTGGCGGAGCTGAACCGCATGCGGGCCGACATCCGCAAGGAAGGCAGCGTGGCCGTGGTCCACGGCGTGGACTACCTCTCGGGGGCGGAGGTCATGGCCAGCGACCTTCGGGCCTCGGCGGCCCTGGTGATCGCCGGCCTGATGGCCGAGGGCGAGACCCGCATCGAACGCGTCTACCACCTGGACCGCGGCTATGAGCGGATCGAGGAGAAGCTCGCCGCCCTCGGCGGCGCCGTCCGCCGCGTCAAGGGCCCTCCAACGCCGTAGGCGGCTCCTGCGGCGGGGTTGATTCCTCCGGCGCAGGGACCGCCGCGGGAGGGAAAGACCGGCCCGTTGCGGGCGGTTCGTCGGGCAGGGGGGGACGGTGCGGCATGATGGGGCCGAACTCCATCCGGCTGGCGAAAGTGGGCTCGGCCCGGACGCCCAGGAGCGTCCACTCGCCGCCGGCACGCGTGAAGCCGAAACGGACGGCCAGAATCCGCCGCTCGAACCGCACCTGGACCTCCGCCGGGGCCAGGAGCTCGCCCCGCTCGCCCTCGGCGATCCGAAGGGCCAGGAGCTTCCGCTCCACCAGCTCGCCGCCCCCCTCGAACATCTGCCGCATCGCCGCCGCGAAACCCCGCTCCGACACGCCCGGCCGGGCCCGAAAATCCTCCGGCAAAAGGGCGTAGACCTCGCCGTAGCGGCCCTCGAGCAGAAGATCGGTGATCTCCTCGGTCCGCTCCGCCAACGCTTCCAGTTCCAGCCGCTCGGAGACGTGGCGGTAGATGTGCCACCCGGTCGCCGTCCCCGTGAAGGCGACGCCCAGCACGAGGCCCGCCGTCGCCAGCCACCGCCCCGTCAGCACCCCCGCCGACCGCCGCACCCGCACCCGGGCCACCGCCGACAGAATCACCCCCACGACCGGGGCCGCCAGCAGCGGCACGGCCACGAACGCCGAGATGCCCAGCACCGAGATGATCAGCCCGAACACCGCCACGGGACTGACGGCGGCATATTCCGGGTCGGTGGCCCGGTCGAGGCCGGTGTCGGTTGGGGGGACGGTGGACATGGTTCAGGCCATTGCGGGTGCGTTGTGGGCGTTTACGTGCGGCGAGCTACGACGGCCGTCCGATCGTCGCGGAACCGGCCCGTGGTGCTGACCTCCTCGGTCAACGCTTCGAGGGCCTTCAGAAGGGCCGCGGCGGGACCGCCCGAGTGGGCGACGGCCGTCTCGGCCACCCGCTCCAGGCCCAGCTCGCCGTAGCGGGTCTCGCACTCGAAGATCCCGTCCGACAGGAACAGCAGCGCCTCGCCCGGCTCAAGCGCCAGGTCCGGCAGACACGTGTACTCGGCGTCCGGCAGGATGCCGAGCGGGAGGCCCGTGGCCCCGATCTGCTCGTGCCGGCCGCCTGAGCGGAGGACGAGGACGGGCCCCTGGCCGCCGCTGGCGTAGCGGATCGCCCCTCCGGCCGCGTCAAGACGGGCCAGGGCCAGCGTCACGAAGCGTCCCTCGGCCACGTCGCGGGCGAGGAGCCGGTTCGCGTGCTCCAGGACCCGCTCGGGGTGCGTCTCGTGGATGGCCAAGGCCCGCACCAGGGCCCGGACCTCCGCCGCCAGAAGCGCGGGGCCCACACCATGGCCGACGGCGTCGCCGAGCATCATGCCGAGGCGCCCGTCGCCCCACGGGAAAAGGTCGTAGAAGTCGCCCCCCGCGTACTCGGAGGGGCGGCTCCAGCCGGCCAGGTCAAGGCCCTCCATCGCCGGCGCGTCCTCGGGCAGGAGGCCCTGCTGAATCTCGCGCGCGAGCTCCATCTCGTTCTCGAGCCGCCGCTTCGCGAGGAACTCTTCCAGAAGCCGGGCCCGCTCCAACGCGACGCCCGCCTGGGCCGCCAGGGCCGCCAGCAGCCGCTCGTCGCCCTCGCCGAACCCCCCGCCCCGCTTGTTGATGGCCTCCAGGACGCCGACGAGGTCGCCGTCGAGGTTCAGCATCGAGCAGGCCAGGATGTTGCGAGTGCGGTAGCCGGTCTGGCGATCGACCTCGCGGTTGAAGCGGTCGTCGGCGTAGGCATCGGGGATGTTGAGGCACGAGGTCCCGTCGGACTTGGCCACGGCCCCGGCGATGCCCCGTGAGGCGGGGAATCGGATCTCCTCGATCTCGCTTTCGGTGGCGATGCGGCTGTAGAGTTCGTCGGTGGTGGCGTCGTAGAGGAAGAGGGTGGCCCGCTCGGCGTCCAGCAGATCGGTGGTCTCGCGGGCGATGGACTCGAGCATCGGGTCCAGCCGCGGCTCGGACGCCAGGCGGCGGGCGATATCGAGGATCGCGTTCAGGCGGCGTTCGGAACGGTCGCCGCCAGCGGTGTTTTCGGCCATGGTTCCGGGTCTCGACTCTCCCCTCCACCCGGCCGATGATAGCCGCCCCCCCGGTCGCGCCTCAAGCATAATCGGCCATGCGGGTCGGGCGGCGGGCCCCTACTCGTCCCGCAACGCCTTCGGGGGGCCGAAGATCTCCGAGAGAACGAAGGCCCGGGCGAGGTTGTCGCGGCGGAGGAGGTCGCCGACGTAGGACCCCTCGGCGGCGGCCTGGAGGCGAGCCTGAATCTCGGGCCGGACCCGCTCGACGCGGACCGGCGCGGGGGCGGGCGAGAGTGACGACGGCTCGAATTCCGGCTCGGGATGCGGCGCGCGGCGAAGGGTCGAGCGGGAGGCCCGCCCGGCGGCCTCCTCGACCGCCCGGACCTCGCGAGACCGGCCGGAGACGGGGCGGCCGGGAAGGTGGCCCTCCGGCGTCGCGCGACGCGCGGGGACCAGACGCTTCGCGGCGGGACGCGGCGGGAGACCCGCTGTGCCGCCCGTGCCGCCCTCGGCGGGCGGACGGGGCTTCCGACGCGGCGGCGGTTGCTGCTGCCGGCTCCGCTCGGCCAACCAGCGGGCCAGCGCCAGGCCGCCCATGATCAAGAGGCCCAGCAGGGCCGGCAGAATCTCTCTCATCCGAGCGTCTCCTCGCCCCGCCGGGGGCCGGGGGGCGGCCTACTCGCCGGGCTCGCCCTGGTCGCGCTTGGGCGGTTGGGCGCTCTTGCCGATGCCGTCGCGCATCGACGTGTCGGCCTGGATGTTTTTCAGGCGGTAATAGTCCATGATGCCGAGGTTCCCGCTCCGGAAGGCCTCGGCCATGGCCTTGGGGATCTCGGCCTCGGCGAGGACGACCTTGGCCCGGTTCTCCTGCACGAGAGCCAGCATCTCCTGCTCGCGGGCGGCGGCGGCAGCGCGGCGCTTCTCGGCCTCGGCCCGGAACATGCGGCTGTTGGCGTCGGCCTGGTCGGCCTGGAGCTTCGCGCCGATGTTGCCCCCCACGTCCACGTCGGCGATGTCGATCGAGAGGATTTCGAAGGCGGTCCCGGCGTCGAGGCCCTTGCCGAGGACCCGCTTGGAGATCGTGTCGGGGTTCTCGAGGACATCCTTGTGGCTCTGGGCCGAGCCGATGGTGGTGACGATGCCCTCGCCGACGCGGGCGATGATCGTCTCCTCGGTGGCCCCGCCGACGAGCCGATCCAGGTTCGCCCGCACGGTCACGCGGGCCTTGGCCTTGAGCTGGATGCCGTCCTTGGCCACGGCGTCGATCGTGCCCCGCCCCCGCTCCGGGTTCGGGCAATCGATCACCTTCGGAAGAACCGACGTCTGCACCGCGTCGAGGACGTCGCGGCCGGCCAGGTCGATGGCGGCGGCGGTCTTGAAGTCCAGATCGATATTCGCCCGGTCGGCCGCCACCAACGCCCGGACCACCTTGACGGGGTTCCCGCCCGCCAGGTAATGGCTCTCCAGGTCCCGGCTGCTCAAGGCGACGCCCGCCTGGACGGCCATGATTTTCGTCCCGACGATGATCCGGGCGTCGACCTTGCGGAACTTCATGCCGACGAGGTCGATCATCCGGATCCCGGCCCGCGTCGCCACGGAGCGGATCCAGAGACCGATGAACTGGAGCAGAAAGAGCCCCAGGACCACGACGATCCCGATGAGAATGACCACCGCGGCAATGCCGAGGATGCTCCATCCGTCGTCGCCCCCGCGCGCTGCCGCCAGCATCCCGCCCATCCACTCGGCCATCATGCCGCGCTCCTTTCGCCTTCAGGTCCCCCCGGCCGGCGGCGGTCACGCCCGCCGAACGATATACGCGTCTCCCTCCCATCCTACCACAAGCACCCGCGAGCCGACAGCAATCCTCGTCCCCGCGTCGGCCCGGCAGGGCCACGTCCGATCCATGATGCGGCAGGCTCCGTCCGGAGCAAGGTCCTCGAGGGCCGTCCCCGGCTCGCCCACCAGGTCCATCTCCTCCGGGTCGCCGACCGGCTCCGGGGCCGGATGCCCGCTCCGGTACAGTTTCCAGGCCACCACGAGGACCGGCGGCACGAGCACCGCGAAGAGGACCGCGACGGTCACCCACGCCCCCTCCGCCGCCTCCGACGGGCCGGACTCGGCCGCCCGCCGGGTCATCTCGACGGCTTCGCCGAAACTGCGGGGCGCGGCGGCGAGGAACGTCACGCCGGGGCCTCCGCCTCGTCCTCCCCGACGGGCCGCACGACGACCCGCGCCCCGTGGACGGCCAGGATGCGGACCTTCTCGCCGGCGTCCACCAGGCCGCCCTCGGTCACACAATCGAGGGTCCGACCGTCAAGGGTCATCTTCCCCGCGGGGCGCAGGCGCGTCTTGGCGACGCCGACGCGGCCCTCCAGCCGGCCGGCCTCCAGGTGCGCAAGGTCCCCCGCCTTGCCCGTCGTCTCGGGCCCGGCCAGGATGATCCGCTTGGCGATGGGCGTGTGCGGCCAAACCCGGATCGCCAGGTAGATGACGAGCGGCGTCAGGAGCACCGCCGCCAGCAGCGTCAGAATCCCCGCCGCCTGTCCGAGGAAAAAGCCCATGACCACCGCCGCGATGAACGACAGGGCGGCCATGCCGGTCAGCACGCCGTAGCTGGGGATGAAGATCTCGGCGAAGGCGAAAAGGACCCCGAGCGCCAACAGGAGCACGATCCAGCCCCACGTGGCCTCGAGCGCCAGGATCAGCATGCTGCCGCGCCTCCTACGTCTCGCTCCCCGGCGTCTCGTCCGCCCCGGCGGCGGGCTTGACGACGATCCGGTTACCCCGCACCCGGACCACCTCGACGGTGATTCCGGCCTCCAGGAGGTCGCCCTCGGTCACGACGTCGACGAGCCGGTCGCCGAACCGGGCCTTGCCCGCGGGCCGAAGCTGTGTGGCCAGGCGGCCCACCTCGCCCACCCGGGCGGCCGACTCCTGGCGCGCGGCCGCAGCGCGGCTCGACCCGTCCGAGACCTCCGATTCGCCCAGGACGATGTGCCCGAGCAGCGGCATCCGCGGCAGAAACCGGCCCACCACGAACGCCCCGGCCACGAACGCGATCAGAACGATCCCCGTCATCGCCAGAGCCCCCACCAACTCGTCCCACTCGAACGACCGCTCGGGCAGGTATCGGAACCCCGCCAGCCCCAGGACGATGGCCCCCAGCATCGCCAGGGCCCCCAACGACCCCAGCACGCCGAAGCCCGGCGTCACGAAGACCTCGATCCCCAGCATCACCAGCCCCAGGAGGAAGAGGCCCGGCGGCAGCCAGTCCGGATTCCCCGCCAGGAACGACGCCGCGAACACCATCGCGAACGCCCCGATCCCCACCGCCCCCGGCACGCCGAATCCGGGCGTGTTCAGCTCGATGTAGAGCCCCATCAGGCCCACCAGCACCAGCAGGCTCTTCAGGTAGACGCTGTTCAGCCACGCCACCACCGTCTCGCTCGCCGTGACGGGATACACGTCGAGCCGCTCGGCGAGGGGATAGAGGTCGTAGAGGTCGTCGAGGCGGTCCGCCGTGTGGGCGGCGATGCCGTAGGTCTCGGCGTCCTCGCCGCCGACGGTCAGGACCTCGTCGGCCTGGTCGACCGTCTCGGTCCGGGTCCACTCGGGCCCGTGGGAGAAGAGGTCCTCCTCCTCGATGTAGCGGCGTTCGTCGGTCTCGGTGTTCGTAATCTCGACGACGACCGTCTCCATCTTGACCATGGCCTTCAGCAGGGCCTTCGGGTATCCGTGGGCGTCGGCGAGGGTCTCCATCCGCTCGATGACGGCCCCCTCCATCTTCGCCCGGACCGGGTCCTCCATCTCGACCGGCCCGCTCAGGCCGGCCATGTAAGGCGTGCACGCCCCGATGGACGATTCGGGCGTCATGACGATCTCCTGGCACGAGAAGGCCAGGATGGCGGCGGCGGAGTAGGCCTTCGCGTCGACGTAAGCGACCGTCCGCGTGCCCCGGCGACCCAGGCGCTCCACGGCCCGGCTCATCTCCATGCCGTCGTCGAGGAACCCGCCGCCCGAGGTGATGTGGAGGACGAGGAGGGTATGGCCGTCATCGACGGCCTCCTCGAGACGCCGCTCGACGCTGGTGGCCAGGGCCGTGTCGATCACCCCGGCGATGGGGATAAGGGCGGCGGAATAGGGCTCGGGCTCGGGGGCCCGGGCGTTCTTCTCGCCCTCCGGCTCGCCCCCCGGGGCCAGGGCCGCCAGCCCCGCCGCCGCCACCAGGGCCCAGACCCCCGCCCGCCAGGGATGCGGGCGGAAGCGGGCGGAACATCGCGGTCGGCGGCTCATGGTCACACCTCTCCGCGAGAGTATAGGGAGAGGACGGGCCGTTTGCCTATGGAAAAAGCCGCGTGCGGCCCGGCATGGGGAGGGCCGGCTTCACTCCACCCGCACGATGCACTCCGGCGGGATCGGGTCCGAGAGCCAGACGGCCGGGCCGGCCCGGTAGAACGCGGCCCCCGACTTCGACGCGCACACCGTGTCGACGCGGAGGATGACCGGCTCGGGGGCCCGGCGGCGGCCGACCTCGCGGGCGGAGGGCATATCCACCGAGAGGTGGACGTACTGCCGCTCGCGGGCCTCGAGGCCCTCGGCCAGGATCGTCTCGGCGGCTTCCGGCGTCGTGCCGTGGAAGAGCTCCGCCGGCGGCTCGGCCTCCTCGTGTTCAATGGGCCGCTCGAGACTGTGGCCGTAGCGGGCCCGCATGCGGTCGCCGACGATCTCGAACCGGGCGGCGCCGTGGCCGCCCGCCAGCCGCCGGAGCGTCTCGGCCGTCACTTCGTCGTAGCCGGAACGCCGGCGGATCGCCTCGGCCAGCGCCTCGAGGTCGGCGCTGCCACGCTCGTCGAGCTCCAGATCGGCCTCCTCGGGATGGTGGCGGAGGACGTACGCGAGGAACCGGCTGAGTCGTTCCTCGGGGGAGGGCCGGGGTCCGCGGCCGGAGCGGTCGTCCCGCCCGCCGCGGAAAGGTCGTCCGCCACGTCCGTCCCGCCCCCCTCGTCTGGCGCGGTCACGGTCCGACATCGAACGCCCCCTCCTGCTCAGAACCCCCCGCAGAATCGTGAAAACCTAAACTAAGCCGCTTCCTGGGGACAGGCAAGTGAAAACCCCGTAAAAACCGGCACGGCGTTGCCGCATCCGCCACGGCGTTGCCGCATCCGCGTTCATGGGATCGGCGGGTGGCGACGCGGCCGCCGCCCCGCCACACGACCTCCGGGAGGCCCCCATGAAGCGCGTCGCGGTTCTGTTCGCCCTGTTCGCGGCTGCGCCGGTGGCCCTCGCCGCCGAGGTCCTCGTCGGGGCCGAATCCTTTGCCACGCGCGGCGGATGGGTCGTCGATCCGCCTTTCATGGACCGGATAGGCTCGCCGTACCTGCAGGCCGGCGCGGATGGAGAACGGGCCCCGAAGGGCGCGTGCCCGCGGGGCGGGCCCACCCATTTGCGTTGACAGCGCGCACCGCTCGCCCCTAAGATAGTCGTCGCTTACCGAACCCTTCACCGGACCGCGATACGATGGTGCGCAAAGGCGGCCTGAACCTGCGAACGGACCGCTCGGCGGCGGCCTTCGAGAAGGCCCTCGAGCTGATGCCCGGGGGCGTCTCGAGTCCCGTGCGCGCCTACCGGGCCGTCGGAGGGTGCCCGCCCTTCATCGCCTCCGGCGCCGGGGCCACGGTTCGCGACATCGACGGGAACACGTACATCGATTACGTCGGCTCCTGGGGCCCGCTCATCCTCGGCCACGCCCATCCGAAGGTCGTCGAGGCGGTCGGGGCGGCCCTGAAGCAGGGCGCCTCGTTCGGGGCCCCCACGGAGCGGGAGGGGGCGCTGGCGGCCCGCATCCGACGGGCCATGCCCGCCGTTGAGATGATCCGGTTCGTCAACTCCGGCACCGAGGCCACGATGAGCGCCGTGCGCCTCGCCCGGGCCGCCACCGGACGGCCGGGCCTCCTCAAGTTCGCCGGATGCTACCACGGCCACGTCGACGCCCTCCTGGTCGAGGCCGGCAGCGGAGCGGCCACCTTCGGCACGCCCTCCAGCCCCGGCGTCCCGGAGGAGGTGACGCGGCACACCCACGTCGTCGCCTACAACGACCTGGAAGCCGTCCGGGCCGTCGCCGCCCAGCACGGCAACACCCTCGCGGCCATCCTGGTCGAGCCCGTCGCCGGGAACATGGGCGTCGTGCCGCCCGAGGAAGGGTTCCTGGAGGGCCTCCGGCGGGTGGCGGACGAGACGGGGGCAGTGCTCGTCTTCGACGAGGTGATGACGGGATTCCGCGTGGCCCTCGGCGGGGCTTGCGCCCGGTACCGGGTGCGGCCGGACCTGGTCACGCTGGGAAAGGTGATCGGCGGCGGGCTGCCGGTCGGGGCGTACGGGGGGCGGCGGGACCTGATGCTGGAGGTCAGCCCCGTCGGGCCGGTCTACCAGGCCGGGACCCTCTCGGGGAACCCCCTGGCAATGGCGGCGGGCCTGGCGACGCTGGAGGTCCTCGAGGAGGTCGGCACGTACGAGCGGATCGAGGAGACGTCGGCGTCACTGGAGGCGGCCCTGGGCGAGGCCCTGGCCGAGGGGCCGGTGGCGGCCCGGATTCAGCGGGTCGGGTCGATGCTCAGCGTGTTCTTCACGGAGGGGCCGGTCCGGACGTTCGCCGACGCCCGGGGGGCCGACGCGGAGGCGTTCGGGCGGTTCTTCGGCGGGATGCTCCGGCGGGGCATCTACCTGGCGCCGAGCGCATTCGAGGCTTGGTTCGTGAGCCTGGCCCACGGCCGGGAGGAGATCGACCGGACGGCCGAAGCGGCCCGCCAGACGCTCAAGGCGATGGCCGACTGAGCCGCCGTCCGGAACGAGCAAGGAGGACCTATCATGGCGACCGACACACGGCGTGATCAGCCCGTGCGCCTGCCGAACCCGAGCGCCCAGCCGTTCGTCACCGCCCTGAAGACGGTCCGTTTCTTCGCCGTCATCTTCTTCTGGATCGCGATGGTGGCGATGCTGGCCCAGGTGGCGGCATTCGTGGGGACGGAGTGGCTTCGGTGGTACGACGAGCCGGCCGAGACGGCCCCGGAAGGCGAGCCCCGCGCGGGCGGCCTCTTCTTCGAGTCCGTCGCCGCCGCCGAGGAAGTCCCGGACGAGGACGCGGAGCAGGAGGCGACCGGCTTTGTCGCCACCCCCGCCGAGACGCCCGAGCCCGTCGGGGCCGAGGAGCCGGAGGACGAGCCCATGACGCCCGCGCGGCGTCTGGAGATCACCCGGGCGGTGATGCGCCCCTTGCGGGTCCTGGGGGCCCTGGCGTCGGTGCTCCTCTGGATCACCACGTTCCTGTACCTCCAGATCGGCCTCCTGGGCCGCCTCTCGGGCATCCGCCAGATCACGAACGCCTTCTTCACGCTGCTCGTGTTTCTGGCGACGGCCCTGCCGTGGCACTACATCTTCCCGGACCTAGAGTTCGGGTCGTTCTACACGCTGGACGCGCTGCTGGAAGCGCACGCGGCGGGGTCGGCCGAGGCGGCGCCGGCGGCAGCCCTGGCCTGCTACTGGGGCCGCTTCTTCGCCCTGCCGGTCCTTAGCGTCGTGCTGCTGGCGATTGCGGGCGTCCAGTTCGCCGGCGGGTACGCCGAATCGGTCGTCGCGAACGAGTAACCACCCGGAGACGCCCATGATCCGGTTCCGCTGTCCGAAGTGCGACTCCCAGATGGAGGTCGACGACGCCTTCGCCGGGCGACCGGCCCGGTGTCCGACGTGCGGCGTCGAGATGCGCGTGCCGCGCGCCGAGGAGGCCGTGCCCGTCGGCCCCATGGTTGAGAAGCCGCGCCCCGGCGTCACGACCGTCAAGATCGGCGGCGAGACGGTGGAGGTCATGCCGCCGGTCGACACGATGGCCCTGGTGAGCGTGGTGCTGGCGGTGCTGTCGGTGGCGTTGATGGTCGTGGTGGCGCTTTTCATCCCGCTGGCCTTCCCGTGGACGACCGGCATGGGCCTCGGGGCGTTGGTGGCGTTTCTGGCGGCGATGACGGGCCTGCCCTCCTATCACAACGTCCGCCGCTCGCGGGGCCGGAAGCGCGGCAAGACGCTGGCGCTCATCGCGATGGCGGCAGGGGGGCTCCTCTGCATCAGCATGGGAGCGGGGGCGCTGGCGGGCGTCTACCGGATCCTCTCCCAGCCCACGTGCGAGGACCGGCTCCAGGTCATCTACACCGCCCTCCGCGCCCATGCCGACGACCACGACGGACGTCTCATGCCCACCAGCCTCGAACGCCTCGTCGAGGAGGGGTACCTCGAAGCCAAGGAATGGCTCCGGTGCCCCGCCCAGCAGGTCGTGCCGGGCACCGTGACCTACACCGCGTACCTCAGCCCGACGCTGCCCATCAACGTCCGGGACCCGATCTTCCCGCCGGACCTGATGATCGTCAGCGACGGCCTGCCCCTCGACGCTCACAAGGACGGGATGGTGCGGGTCCTGCTCCTGAACGGCGACGTCCAGCTCGTCCCGGTCCGCGAGTGGGAGAGCTGGAAACGCAGGCAGGCCACCCTCCGCCAGGAGGTGGCCGAGAAGGCGGCCGAGCGCGAGGCCGAGCGGAAGAAGACCCCGGAAGGCGGCGGACCATGACCACGGACGCGACCGAGGACCGACGGACCGTTTCCTCCGCGATGAAGGCCCTGGCCGCCGTGCTGCTCCTGGTGCCGCTGGCCGGGCTGGCGGTGCACGTGGCCCTGTACTTCCGGTGGCCGGAGGGGGCGGGCCAGTTCGGCCGGACGGAATGGGCCAAGGCGGAGGCCATCGCGGCGGTGCTTTTCGTCGCGGCCTCCTGGTTCCACTGGCGCCGGACGCGAATGAAGCTGGTGCTGGCGGCCCGGGTGATGGCGTACCTGTGGATCATCTCGATCATCCTGGTCCTCCACCGGGCGTATCCGGAGTATTTCGGGGGCTGAGTTCCCGGTTCAAAGTTCCCGGTTCAGAGTTTTTTCGTGCGTGGCCGGTTCGCTTGGGGCGGAGCGGATGTGCGGACGCCTGGGGGAGGCGTTTCCCTTCGGAGATTCGTGGTCACAGGGCGCAGCACGCGGCGGGAGTTCCTTGCGCGGACGGCGGGGGCGGCGGGGGCGATGCTCGCGCCGACGTGGCTGGCCGCACCCCCACACGGGGGCGAGCCCGAGAGGCGGCCCAACATCCTCTGGCTGAGCAAGGGGGCCTGGGACATCAACGGAAAGAGCGCCCACTGGCGGAAGCGGCCGCGCTCCGAAGCGCTCGTCGATTGGGGCGAGACGGAGAAGGGCCTCGCGCGCCTCGCCGAGGCCCTCGAGGCCCCGCTCGAGAAGACGCGTCTCCTGGCCGCCGGGTCCCTCTCGCACCTCGGCCAGAAGGCCCGCCCCATCCTCCCCCGGATGAAATCCGCCCTCCAAGGCATGCCCCGCTACCCGAAAGCGGTGCTGGAGCGGGTCGTGGGGCGATTGGCGTGAGCCTCACCGGCGGCTCCGCTAAGACGACCGCCGCTTCTTCAGAATCTCCGGGCGCGGCACGACGCCGGTGCGCCTGGCGTAGTCGTCGTATGCCGCGGCCATCCGCTCGGCGCGGGGGGCGTCCCGGGCCGCCAGGTCCGTCAGCTCCGTCCGGTCCTCGATCATGTCGTAAAGCTCCCACGGGCCGAGATCGTCGACCGGGGCCTTCCACGAGCCGCGGTACCGGCTGACGAGCTTGCAGCGCCCGTCGCGGACGGCCCGGTTCCCCTCGTGCTCGAAGAAGATGGGCCTTTCGCGCTCGATGGTCCGCCCGCCGAGGCTCGGCACGAGGCTCTCGCCCTCCATCGGCTGGATCGCCTTCCCGCCGAACTCCTTCGGATACGCCGCGCCCGAGACCGCGACGCACGTGGCCATGACGTCGATGACGTGGCAGGGGGTGGCGGACCGCGCCCCCGCGGCGGCCTGCCCCGGCCGGCGCACGAGGAGCGGCGTGGCGATCCCGCCCTCGTGCGTCCAGTGCTTGAACAGGCGCATCGGCGTGTTCGACGCGTTGGCCCACGCGCGGCCGTAGCTCTGGAACGTGTCGGCCGGGCCGGGCATGAGGTCCGGCCGGTTGCCGAACTGCATGGGCCGCCCGTCGCGCGTCACGGGCCACTCCCGGTCGTGCCTCCGGCCGATCCCCTCGTGACAGCCCCCGTTGTCGGAGAGGAACAGGACGAGCGTGTCGTCGGCGATGCCCAGGCGCTCGAGCTCCGCCAGGATCCGGCCCACCCCCTGGTCCATTCGGTCGACCATCGCCGCATACACCTCCATGCGCCGCTGCTCCCACGCCTTCTCGGGCGCGTCGGCCCACGGGCCCACCTCCTCGTCGCGCGGCGAGAGGTCCCACTTCGGGGCCAGGAGGCCGAGGCCCCGCATCCGCTCGAACCGCTCGTTCCGGAGCGCCTCCCAACCCGCGGCGTACCGGCCCTCGTACTTCGCGACCGTCTCGGCCGGGGCGTGCAACGGCCAGTGCGGCGCCGTGTACGCCACGTACAGGAAAAACGGGTCCCCGCCCGCGGCCGACCCTTGCATCATGCGGACGGCGTGCTCGGTGACGGCGTCGGTGTAGTAGTAGTCGTCGAAGTCGGGGTCGATGATCCGCCGGTCGCGAAAGAGCGGCTTGGGGTTCCAGTAGCTTCCCGCCCCGGCGGGCGTCCCGTACCACGAATCGAAGCCGCGGTCGACGGGCAGCGGCCGACGCGGGTCGTCCAGGGTCCAGTCGCTCGAATCCTGGCGGCTGAAGTGGCCCCCCACGTGCCACTTGCCGCTCATCAGCGTCCGGTACCCGGCGGCCCCGAGGACCTCGGCGATCGTCACGCAATCGTCCCGCAGGAACCCCTGGTAGGGCCGCGGGCCAAGGTCGTTGACCATGTCGCCGACGCCGGCCTCGTGGGGATAGAGGCCCGTCAGGATCGACGCCCGCGTCGGGCAGCATCGCGCACAGTTGTAGGCCTGGGTGAACGTGACGCCCTCGCGCGCGAGGCGGTCGATGCTGGGCGTCTCGATCTCCGACCCGAAGCATCCGATGTCCGAAAACCCCATGTCGTCGACGAGGATGAGGACGATATTCGGTCGTTTCGGCGGCGCGGCATCCGGCATGCGATTCCTTTCCGGGTTGCAGGACGAGCCGTCACCCTATCGCGAACCGGAGCCGGATGCAACGGTTGCGGCGGCCGGGCCCGGAGCGCGTGCATTTCTGAGACGGCCGGTGTATCATCGGCTGGCATCGCCACGCCGTGTGGCGTGGCGATGCGCACGTGCGGGCCGCGTACGAGCAGGCCCACGCGAAACACCGTGGACATGCAACCCATCGCCAGGAGATACCCATGAAGCTCACCCGTCACCCCGGCAACCCGATCCTGGCCCCGAACCCCGCGAACGCCTGGGAGAGCGCAGTCACCGCGAACCCGGGAGCGTGGTACGACGAGGAGGCGGGCCTCGTGCGCATGCTCTACCGCGCCAGCGCCGCCGACGTCGAGCACAAGGTCTACCTCGGCTACGCCGAGAGCCGCGACGGGCTGGCCTTCACGCGCAGGGGCGACGAGCCGGCGGTCGTCCCGAGCGACGGTTTCGACGGCGGGTGCGTCGAGGACCCGCGGATCGTCAAGTTCGGCGACTGGTACTTTATCGTGTACGCGTCGCGGCCGATGCCGGCGGGGCAGTACTGGCTCCACGGGCACACGCAGTACAGGCCGCCCGAGGCGACGGCGGACTGGCCGGTGTGCCTGCGGGAGAACCTCAGTAGCTCGGGCCTGCTCCTGACGCGCGACTTCCGGCGGTTCATCCGGGCCGGGCGGATGACCGACCCGACGCTCGACGACCGCGACGCCATCCTCTTTCCCGAGAAGGTCGGCGGCCGGTTCGTCCTCCTGCACCGGCCGATGGAGTGGGTCGGCCCGGCGTACGGGACCGACGCGCCGGCCATCTGGATCAGCTTCTCCGACGACGTCATGCGCTGGCCGGGCGGCCGGCTCCTCGCAAAGGCCGAGCTCGACTGGGAGCGGAAGATCGGCGGCAGCACGCCGCCCCTCCGCACCGACGCCGGGTGGCTGGTCCTCTATCACGCGGTCAGGCCCGACACACTTTACCGCATCGGGGCCATGCTCCTGGACCTGGCCGACCCGACGCGCGTCACGCACCGCGCGCCGGCGCCGCTCATGGAGCCGGAGACCCACGAAGAAATGGAGGGATATTACAAGGGCTGCATCTTCCCGTGCGGGAACGTGGTGATCGACGGGACCCTGTTCGTCTATTACGGCGCCGGCGACCGGTACGTGGGCGCGGCGACGTGCGGCCTGGAGGCCCTGCTGGCACACCTTACGCAGTGCCCGGCATAGGGTCCCCCGGCGGCCGCCACGGACGGCTTGCCCGCCCGTGGCGCCCGTGACGTCCCCGTACGCTTTGCTACTTCTTCTTGAGCAACACGAACATCTGCCGGTCGCCCATCTTGACCAGGAGCGGGATGCCCTTGGCGAGGTCGGCTTCCTTCAGGGCCGCACGGAACGCCGAGACGCTCCCCGTCTTCGTGCCGCCCACCCGCAGGATCAGCATCCCCGGCTGGAGGCCGCTCTTGGCGGCCACACCCGCGGGATCGACGCGGGTCACCAGGACGCCGCTGCCCCGCTCGTAGCCGAAGCGCTCGGCGGCCTCGGGCGTCACGGAGCCGACCTCCACTCCCAGCTCTTCGAGCTCCGTGCTCCGCCCCGGCGGCTCCATGCCCGCGATCTGCGGGGCCTCGCTGCGGCGGCCGATCTCGACCGTCAGCGTCTTGCGTTTCCCATCGCGCAGGACGACCATCTTCGCCTTCTCGCCGGGCTCGACCCACGCCACCTCGTTGCGGAAGCGGACCATGTCCTCGACGGGCTCGCCGGCGAACTCGACGACGACGTCGCCGGCCTCGACGCCCGCCTCGTCGGCCGGGCCGCCCTCGAAGACCTGGTTGATGAGCACGCCGTCGGTCGAATCGAGACCGAGCGACTCGGCCAAGTCCCGGGTGATCTCCTGGATGCCGACGCCGAGCCATCCGCGGACGACCTCGCCCTCGTCCTTGAGACGCCCCATGACCTCGCGGGCCATGTTGATGGGGACGGCGAAGCCGATGCCCTGGAAGCCCCCCGAGCGGCTGGCGATGGCCGTGTTGATGCCGATCACCTCGCCGCGCATGTTCACCAGCGGCCCGCCCGAGTTGCCGGGGTTGATGGCCGCGTCGGTCTGGATGAAATCCTCGTAGTCGGCGATGCCGACCGAGGCGCGGCCGGTGGCGGAGATGATCCCCGCGGTGACGGTCTTCTTGAGCCCGAGGGGGGCGCCGATGGCCATGACCCAGTCGCCGACCTGCATCGAGTCGGCGTCGCCGAGGCGGGCGACGGGCAGGTCGCCGGCGTCGATCTTGATCAGCGCGATGTCGGTCGGCGGGTCGCGCCCGACGACCTCGGCCTCGAACTCGCGGCCGTCGGCGAGGACGACCTCGATCTCCTCGGCGTTTTCAACGACGTGGTTATTCGTGAGAATGTGTCCGTCCCCGTCGATGATGACGCCGCTCCCGAGGCCCTGCCGCGGGACGCGCCGCGGGACGCGCCGCTCGGACCCGCCGCCCTCGTCGTCCTCCTCGCCCGGCCGCCCGAAGAAGCGGCGGAAGAAGTCGTCGCCGAAGGGGGCAAAGCGCGGCACCTCGACGACCTGAGTGGTGGCGACGGCCACGACGCTCGGCCCCGCCGCCTTCGCCACCTCCCGGAACCCCGCCGACAGGGCCTCCATGGCCGGGGGCGGCGTAAAGGGGGCCTCCTCGGCCCGGGCCTCCGGACGCGCGCGGAGCTGCGCCGGACCCTCCAGCACCAGCGGAACCAGAATCCCCGCCCCGGCCAGCACACCCATCGCCACGAACAGTATCACCAGGGGTCGCATGCGTCGCATCAGGTGTCTCCTCTTCCGTCCCGTCCTGAGACGCTCGGATCGTCGGCCTTTGTTCACTGATGATAGGGGCGGGGCAAAGGCCGGGCAAGGGCGCGACGGTTTTCCATCTCGCCGCCCAAGGCATCCACGCGGGCCGCAAGCGGCCCGGAGAAACGGGTGCGCCCCGTTTCGCCGGGCCGTGGTTAGCCCACATTCATATTCTTGTGAATAAATCCCCACGCCCGACGAAGCGTCGCCTCCGGCGTGTCGACGCACTTGATCTCCATGCAAAGGATCGTCCGGGGACCCAGGCGGCGAAGGGCGGCGAAGACGGGGGGCCAATCGATGCTCCCCTCCCCGGGGACGAGGTGCAGGTCCTCGTCGCCGACGTTGTCGGCGAGGTGGACCTCGAGGATCGCCGGGGCGAACTCCGTAAGGAACGCCTCCGGCCGGGCCCCGTCGAGACGGGTGCTGCGATGGGCGTGGCCGACGTCGATGCAGAGGCCCAGACCCGTGGCCGCCGGGTCGTCGCCGAACCGGTCGATCGCGAGGCGAAGGGGCCGGATGCCGCGGAGGCCGGAGTTCTCGAGCGCCAGCGCGAGGCCCGCCGCCTTCGCCCGTGCCGCGAGGTCGCCGACGGCCCTCCAGTCCGGCTCGCCCTCGCCGACGAGCCCCAGCGTCCCCACGTGGACGACGAGCGTCTCGGCCCCGAGGCGCGCGGCGAGGGCGACCTCCTCGGCCAGGGCCGCCGGGGCCCACGTCTCGAGGACCGTGTGGACGGTCATCGGGTCGGCCGCCCGGCAGGCGCGCTCCAGGGCCCCCCGCGCCGCGGGCGTAAACGGCCGGCGTCCCGCCTCCCAGCCCCAGATCTCGACCCCGAGCCCGAGCGCCAGGACCCGCTCGACCACCTGCGCCATCGGCGCGTCCGTGACCTCGGCCTCCGGATGCCCCTCGGCCGCAATATAGAAAGGATAGACGCCGGCGCTCAGTCGGGGCGAATCAGTCCAGGGCATAGAACCACCCGTCCTGGCTGCCCACAAGGACCGCCCCGTCGGCGATCGCGGCGCGGCCGTGGACGTCCTTGCCGGTCCGGTACCGCCAGAGCAACTGGCCGCTCGAGGCGTCGAGGGCGTAGAGGTGGTCGTCCTCGCTGGTGACGTAGACCACGTCGCCGGCCAGCGTCGGCCCGGCCCGCACGTCGTCGTCCGTGCGGAACCGCCAGAGCGGCCGGCCGGTGGCGGCATCGAGGGCGTAGAGATGGTCGTCGTTGGAGCCCGCGAAGACCGTCCCGCCGAGGACCGCCGGGGCCCCGCGGATGTCGTCGTCGGCCTGGAAACGCCATCGCTCCAGGGCCGTGGCCGCATCGAGGACATAGAGATAGCCTTTGTTGTCGCCCACGTACACGGTCCCCCGCACCACCGCCGCGCTCGATTCGACCGACCCCTCCGTCCGCACGTGCCACCGCTCCTGCCCGGTCGCGAGGTCGACGGCCCAGAGGTGGCCCTTCGTGTCGCCGACGAAGACGTGGTCGCCGTCGGAGGCGGGGGTGGCGACGATCCCGCCCTCGGCCCGGAACCGCCAGACGAGCCGCCCCTCGGCCGGGTCCACGGCGTAAAGGTGCTTGTCGTCGCTCCCGAACACGGCCCGGCCGCCCGTGACGAGGATGCCGGAGCGGACGTCCCCGTCGGTCTTGACACGCCACCGCATCCGGCCCGAGTCGGAGGCGACGGCGTAGAGGTGGCCGTCGTCGGAACCGACGAGCACCAGGCCCCCCGCGACGGCCGGGCTGGAGGAGATGTCCTGGTCGGCCCGAAACCGCCACCGGAGCCGCCCCGTGGCGATCTCGACCGCGTAGAGATGGTCGTCGTTCGAACCGAAGTAGACCATGCCGCCCGCCACGGCGGGGGTGCTCACGATCGCATCGTCGGTCTTGACGCGCCAGCGGACGCCGGAGAGGACGCGGACCGGCTCGGCCCGGTAGACGCCCGTGTGCTCCGGGTCGGCCCCGAACTGGGCCCCGCCGGGCGTCCGTCCGCCCAGCCCCCACGCCGCCAGGATCGCGGCCGCTCCTGCCGCCGAGGAAAGAAGCGTCGTCGCGTACATGGCCCATCCTCCCATGAAAAGAGCGACTCGGACCCGTCGCTCGTGCCTCTCTTCGGACGAGTGAATCCGCCCCGTGATTCGACCGTCTTTAAGCGTAGAAGAAGGGGGCCCCCGTGCCAAGGGAAAAGGAAGCCGCGACGCCGCTTGCACCCGGCGCCGCCGGCGGCTAGAATGCCGGGCCCCCCCGCGGGGCAATAAGAGAGGAATAGCCATGATACGATGCACCCATCTCGGGCGGACCGTGCTCGGCGTCGTCCTGATCGTCCTCGCGATCGCGCCGGCGGCGACCGCCGACCGGAGCGTGACCCTGCGCGACGTGCCCAACGTCTACGGCGGCGGGGTCCTCGTCGCGTTCTCGGCCCTCGACGGAGACGCCGCCTGGGCCATCCCCTTCGTCTCGAGCGCCTCGGCCCGGGGCCCCGGCCTGGACCTCCACGTGCCGGGCGCCCCGCGAATCCGGGTCCTTCTGCCCGGCCGCGCGCGCGACGCCCTCCGGTATCGCGTCGTCACGGGCGACCTGATCGTCGCGGACGTCGAGGGCGCGGACCGGGCGATCGTCATCGGCTGCGCAACGCCGAACCTCATCGTCGGCCGCGTCCCGAAGGGGGTCCGCGTCGCGGTCGAGGGCAAGATGAGCCACACGGCCATGCTCCGCAAGAGCGCCGGGCGCGGCACGCAGTTCGCCTTCGGCTACGACCCCTCCGGGGCCGCCCGGGCCGCCGAGATCGCCGCCGCCGGCCTCGCCACGAGCATCGAGAGCCTCGTCGAGTCGCGCCTCGGGTTCTTCGAGACGCTTCCCCCCGTGCCCGGCGACCCGTCGCCCGGCCTCGTGCGGGCGTTCGCGAAGGCGTGCAGCGTGATGAAGGTGAATATCTACGCGCCCGAGAAGCCGATCAAGGGCCGCTGGACAACGCCCAGCCGATGGCCGCATCGCGACATGTGGCTGTGGGACTCGGCGTTCCACAGCCTGGGCCTCATGCACCTGGACGTCAAGCTGGCGAAGGAGGCGCTGCGGGCCGTCTACGGCTTCCAGAGCAACGAGGGCTTCATCCCCCACCAAATGAGCCCCTCCGGCTCGAGCTCCATCACCCAACCGCCCGTCCTCGCCTGGGCCGCGTGGCAGGTCTACGCCAAGGAGAAGATGCGCGACCGCGAGTTCCTCCGCCAGGCGTACGAGGCCGGGGCCGGGCACGTCGAGTGGATCATGAAGAACCGGCGCCTCGGCGGGGCCCCGCCCTCGAACCGGCCCCTCGAATACGCGACGCCCCTCTACGCGTGGGCCTCCGGCGACGAGTCCGGCGCCGACAACTCGCCCCGCTTCGACGGCGGGACGGAAGGCCTCGCGGCCATCGACCTCTCGTGCTATCTCATCGTGGAATGCAAGACGCTCCAGCGGATGGCCCAGGTCCTGGGGTACCGGGTCCTGGCGGCGACGTGGGAGCGGCGGGCCGAGGCGCTCTCGGCGGCCGTGCGGGCCGAGCTCTGGGACGCCGACCGCGGGTTCTTCTTCGACCGGCGCGGCCCGGGGGGCAAATGGGTCCACGTGTGGAGCCACGCGGGCTTTCTGCCCCTCTGGGCGGGCCTCGCGACCCCCGAGCAGGCCGCGGCGCTGCTTCAGCACCTCAAGAACCGAGAAAAGTTCTGGACCGCCCTGCCCGTCCCCGGCGTCGCCAAGGACGACCCGACCTTCGCCAAGGACATGTGGCGCGGGCCGACGTGGGTCCATATCAATTACCTGATCACGCGCGGCCTGTTCCGCTACGGGTTCCGGGCGGAGGCCGAGGAGCTGCGCGGCCGAACGGTGCGGGCCCTGACGAAGACGTACGAGCAGACGGGGTGCCTGTGGGAGTTCTACGACCCGGACCTCGAGACGCCCCCCGGCGAACTCGACCGAAAGAGTCGCCTCGCCACCGGCGCCGGCCTCGCCCCCGTCGCCGACTACGGCTGGACCGCCGCCCTGTTCGTCGACCTCGTGATGCGCCCCGAGCTGGACTGACGCCGGCCCTCCTCGTGACCGTGCTTGTACGCGCGCGGCATATGCACCGCATGCGGCCCGGCCGCCGCCCGGCACGACCGCTGGACCGACCGGATGGGCAACGCGAGGTCCCGCATCCCGACGGCCCCGGCCCAGAGCGTCCGGCATCGGACGCGCGCAAGGACGTGCCGCGGGTCTCAGAGCGCGTCCCATGGCCGAGCGGCCATGTGTCTCCTTCTCCGGCCACGCCTCGGCCAGAAAAGGGGAGAAAAAAAGGGGACATTCCTGTTTTTCGCGGACCTACGACCACGAAACCGACATGGCGCTAGCGCCAGGTCGGTTCGAAAAACAGGAATGTCCCCTTTGTTACAGTACCACGCCCATCGCATCGAGGGCCGAGGCCGTCTCTGCCGGGCCGCGAACGAGGCGCGATTGGAGGCCGAGGGCCGCGGCGGCCTCGACGTTCGCGGGGTTGTCGTCGAAGAACGCGACCCGCTGGGGCGGAAGGGCCAGGTACGCGAGCACCGCCTCGAAGCACGCGGGCTCGGGTTTGCGCGAGCCCATCTCGAAGCTCATGAACACGCGCTCGAACCGTTCGAGCAGGGCCGCGTCGGTCCGGCGGAACGCCTCGGCGTGTGTCGCGTTGGTGTTCGTCAGCACGAGGAGCCGCACGCGCCCCGCGAGCCGGTCGAGCAGCGCGTCGACGCCCGCGAGCGGCCGCCCCAGCAACGCGGTCCACCCGTCGCGAAACACCTCCGCCGGAACCTCCCGACCCAGCGTCCGCGTCACCTCGGTCCGCACGTCCTCCAGCGTCGCCTCGCCCCGCTCGAACGCGTCCGACAGGACGCTCCCGCCGAGCCGCGCCTCCAGCGCCTCGGCCGTCATCCCCAGATGGGCCGCCCACGCCCGGGCGGTCCGCTCCGGGTCGACCTCGATCAGGACGCCGCCCAGGTCGAAGATGGCGGCGGCGATCTTGTTAGGCATATGTGTCATTCCATGTATTTAAAAACGAAAAGGCCAGGCCGCACGCGTCCCGCCCGGCGGCTACGCGTGGCCGTCCAAACCCGCCAGCGCGGGGACGGCGGCCAGGGAATCGATCCGCCGGCCGGGCCAGTCGTCCTCGGCGTCGTAGCGGTGGGCGGCGGGGCCGTCATGCGGGCCGCGAATCATCACGGCCGTCATGCCCACCGCCTCGGCCCCCGTCAGCTCGTGACTGCCGCCGTCGCCGACATACAGGCACCCGGCCGGCTCGACGCCGAGACGGGCGCACGCGAGACGATAAATGGCCGGGTCGGGTTTCTTCAGGCCCTCGACGCACGAGAAGACCGCGACGTCGACGTGCGGCGCGAGCGGCGAGACGGACCACACCTCGACGTCCGAGCAACTCGCGTCGCTGAGGAGGCCGATCTTGAGGCCCCCGGCGCGCAGCCGCCCGAGCGTCGCGACGGCCTCGGCGCGCGGCGACAGGGCCGTCTTCGTGCCCTGGCGGCGAAGCTCGACGAGGGCCGCAAGGGCCGTCGCGTCCGGCTCGATCCCGAGGACCCCGGCGACGCGGCGAAAGCACGCCTCGGTCGTCGCGAGCCGGCCGAGGGCCCGGTCCTCCCACGACTCGACCCACGCCCGGAAGAACGCGTCCGGCTCGGCCCCCAGCAGGGCCGCCTGCCGCCCGTACCACCGGTCGGCCTCGGCCCGGGTCCAGATGTTGACCAACGTCCCGAAAAGGTCGAAGATCACCGCTTGTTTTCGCGTGGCGTTTACTGTCATGATATATCGCTTATAAACAGGTGGCTAAGTCGCAAGCGGCTTGCGGAACAGGGCGGGGCGCTTGGCGGTGCGGGGCCGGAACCGGTCACGCCTTGCGGCCGACGGCGATGAGACGGGGGGAGGAACGGGCGAAGTCCTCGCCGCCGGCGCTTCCGTAATGGGCCTCCGGCGCGAGGTCCGCCTGCTTCAAGAGCCGGTCGAACTGGGCCCGCGTGTACAGCCGCACCGACGCCTGGTAGGTGTGCGTCGACCCGCGGCGGCGAAGGGTCCAGGCCGACTGGACGGTCTCGGTCCGCTTGTTCCAGCGGTTCTCGACGACGGCTCCCCGAAGCTCCATCCGCTCGCGGAACGTGCGCAGGAGGTGCTCCCGGTTCGGCTGGTCCACCAGCACCCGCCCCCCCGGCCGCACGGCGTGGGCGAGGCGCTCGAGAACCCGCCGGTTCTCCTCCTCGGAGAAGTACCCGAAGCTGCCGCCCCAGTTGAAGGCCCCGTGAAAGCATTCGACGAATCCGATCTCGCGCATGTCGGCGACGGCCAGCTCGCCGGGCAGCTCTTCGGCCTCGAGGGCCGCCCGGGCCCGGTCGACGAAGTGCGGGTTGTGGTCGATGCCCATGACCAGCAGGCCCGCCCGGGCCATCTCGAGCATGATCCGCCCCGCCCCGCACGGGGCGTCGAGCACCGTCTGACCCTTGCGGAGCTTGAGGGCCCGCTTGATGAAGGCCGCCTGGTCCTCGGCCCCCTCATCGTCGCGGAGCCAGAGCCCCTCGTCGAACGCCTGAACCCAATCTCGTCCGCTCATGCCGCTTCCCCCGTCGGCACCCCATCCACTATACCTCATGACCCGGCGCGCGGCAACGATTCGGCAGGCGGGTGGCCCGGGTCATGCCTTCGTTCCTCCTCTCCCCTTGCGGGAGAGGAGGGAAACGGCATCGCCCGATGCGACCGGCTCTCCTGTCGACCTCCTGCCCCGTGCACCCGGAGGCGAACCCCCTCGGGCCCGGGTATCGACGGGACAAAAGTGCGTTAAGCATGTGTGCCCGTTCAAGTTTCGGCAGGGCGACGCGTATTTTTGCCGGCCGCCTGTTGGGACCGCACGCGCGGCGTCTCGGTTGGGCGCACCGCGCGCCCCCGGGCCGCTCCCGGCGTGCCGAGACCCGTGCCACCATCCCGGCCGCGGCCGCTTATTTCCTACTTAGATATGCCTTGATCTATGGATCGAGCTTCCATCCGTGGCCTGTCGGGCACGGCGTGTCGCAAAGGGGGATGTGCGGTGACGCAAAAGCGCACGAAGCGGCGGTCCAAGCGGGTGAAGAGGCGGCAAGTTCGTGCACAAAAGGGGGGCAAAAGGTGCAAGAAGTACCCCGCTACCCCCCCACTACCCCCCGAAAAGTCGCGAAAAGTGTGTCGCTTAGGGATAAACCGCTTCACGAATCCCGCCAAACCGGGGAAGTGGCTTGCCCAGCTTGCCCAGATTAGCGCGCCGCCCAGGACGATAGCTTAAAGAATATTCATGGGGGACGACTATCTCGGGGAATCAACAGTTTCGCCGGGTGGGACCCGGCGGCGGGTGAGGAGCTCGGCGAGGATCAACAGCAGCGCGAGGCCCGCGAGCACGAGGCCGTTGATCGCCAGCAGCCACCGCGTCCCCAGCCACGTGACGAGGTAGAAGCTCGTGCCCAGGGTCCCGACGATCGCCCCGCCGGTCGAGAGGGCCGAGATTTTCCCGACGCCCGATCCGAGGCGTCCGAGACGGTGGATGAGGAGCTTGGCGTAGTAGGGCGTCACCATCCCCAACAGCAGCGCCGGGGCCAGGAAGAGCAGCAGCCCCGTGGCCAGCGTGGGCCACTTAAGGTCCGTGGGGACAAAGACTTGCAGCTCGCCGGTATCGGCCACCGCCTCGTAGCCGGCCTCGTCGGGAAAGGTCCACTCAAGGATGATATCGGCATAGAGCGGAAGGGTCAGGGCAAGGGCCCCCGCGCCGGCGAGGACCAGGGCCAGCTTCCAGAGGGCGGGCCGATGGTCGGCCCACTTGCCGCCCACGTAGGCCCCGAGCGCCAGGCCGCCCAGGAAGACGCTGATGATGCTTCCGGTGACGGTGATGGTGCTGCCGAACTCGGGCTGAACGAGGCGCAGACCGGTCATTTCGAGGCTCATCAGGCTGGCCCCGCTCCAGAAGACCGCCAGGAAGCACGTGCCCCGCGTCACCACCACCTCGAGCCACCCGCCGCGAGGGGCGGAATCGGCGTTCGCAGTGCCGTCAGGACTCATTCGGGGCCCTTGTCGAAGGTCTTGGGATGTTCGTGGCGGAGGGTATTGACGGGGGCCATGTCGTCGGTCAGGACCTTCTCGCGGATGGCCTGGTCCGTCAGGACCCGGTACTCGCGTCCGACAAGCTCCGGCAGATCAAAGCCCAAGTCCTTTCCCTGGATGATCTTACGCGCCCGGGCGGCCCACTCGGGCTTCGTGACCCGCTCGGGGCTCCGGGTGGCAAAGAGGATGACATTGCCGCTGGTGCCCGAGGGGAAGAGGTAGCTCTCGGGAAAGACCTCCTGGAACGTACGGAGTTCGGCATGATAGAAGCGGTTGACGTTGCGTTCCCAGAGGTTGGAGGCGACGGCCCCGCCGGGCTTCAGGTGGTCGCGGACGAGGCGGATGAACTCGATCGTCGTCAGGTGAAACGGGATGTACTCGGAGGCGTAGGCGTCCAGCAGGATCAGGTCGTACCGTTTCTCGGCCCGCTTCAGGTACAGCCGCCCGTCCATGACGAAGACGCGGACGTTGGGGGTGCCCTTGAACTCGAAGAACGTCCGGCAGACCTTGACGACGTCCATGTCCAGCTCGGCGACGTCCAGGCGGACCTCGGGGAAGTGAGTCTGGATGAACTTGGGGATGGACGCCCCTCCCAAGCCCACCAGGAGCACGTCCTTGGCCTCCGGCACAAGGGCGAAGGCGGCCATCATGCTGCGGCTGTACTGCAGTTCCAGGGCCACCGGGGCGTCCAGCCGCATCGCCGACTGCACGCCGCGCGTCTTCGAAAAGTGCAGGCACCGGCGACCTCGGTCCGGGTAATCGACCACGCGGATGCGGTAGTAGCGGCTCTCGCGGTCGTAGCGGACTTCCGGCTCGGCCCCGGCCCGGGTGGCGGCACACCAGACGGTGGCAGCCCCGAGGGCAACGCTGAGGGCGGCCAGGATGACGAGGATGGCCGTACGGTTCACGTGGGGTTCTCCCATGCGCGTGTGCTTATACACGCCCGAAGGGCACGACGCCACCTGAAACCGCGGCGGAGCCCGTCCCCGGGCCCCTTAGTATACGAGCCCGGGGCCCCCGCGTAACCCCGGAAAACGCTGTTGGAAGCCGTCGGGTTGGTCGATATGCCTGCGGCATTCGGACCGCAGGAGGACGGCTCATGGCTTCCGACGACATGCTCGAAACGCTCGAGGAGACCCTGACCGACGGCCGCGAGAGCGCCGAGGACCGTCGCGCCGGAAAGGACCGCCGCAGCGGCAAACCGTCGGCCTACGCCGGCCCGGAACGTCGCGCAAAGCGAGACCGGCGGGTCCTGAGGGATCGGCGAAGCGGCTCGGACCGGCGGTCCAGCGGCGACCGTCGGACGGACCTTCGGCGCAACGAAGACCAGGAAATCTTTCAGAAACGGGTCGAGGAGGGGGACCTGACGCTGGAGGAGATCGAGTTCGTCCGGGCCATCGACCGGTACAAACGAAAGTTCGACCGACCCTTCCCGACCTGGAGCGAAGTCCTTGCAATCATCAAGGAGTTGGGGTATACGAAGGACAGCCTCGGCTGAAACCCCCACCGAGGCCCCGGAGAGTCCGAGAGATGTCCGGCGACGTCGCCGCGGGCGGCGTCGCACAGCGCGCGAAGTCCACCGGAGCACCATGGAAAAGATCGCCATCCTCACCTCCACCGCCCCCCTGCGCAAGACCGCGACGCGCGGGGGCGTGACGAAGCAACGGATCGATTTCGGGGCCTGCGAAGAGCTGGCCAAGCGGTTCGACGTGATCATCGTCGGCAGCCTGACGCACGACGACGTCTTCGAGTACATCGCCCGCCACCTGCCCCGCGAGGCCCGCCCCAAGTTCCGCCTCTATCCACGGAGCTTCTTCCACGGCTTCCGGACGGCCGAGATTCTGGGAAAGACCGACGACCCCCGCACGCCGGGCTGGGAACGCATTCTCTCCGAAAATGGCATCGATTTCGAGGTCCTCCGCTCGCGCATCGGGGCCGACAACCGCTACGATCAGCAGAAGTTCGACTGGCACAAGTTGGGCCATTTCATCACCGACGACCGGGTCATGCTCGTCACGGGCGGCGAAGGCCAGCTCTTCTACGACCGCCCCGCGGCCATCGAGAAGTAGCCTCCCGCAGCCGGACGATCCCCTCTCCCGCCCGTCCCGCCTTTCGTGTACAATGACGCTCCGTCGCTGCGGGTCGCAATAACGGCCCGGCGGACGCGTTCAGACCCGTATCGGGCGCCGGACGTCCGTCCGTATCACGCCGGGGAACCAGAGCCAGGAGAGGGACCATGAGAGCGAGAACCGCCGTTTGCCTGATGATCGTCGCCTTTGCGGGGGCCCTGGCCGCCCGGGCCGGCGCCGCCGAAAGCGCCCTCGACGAGGTCGAGCGTCGCGGCCGGGGACGCGACGTCGAGCGCCGCCTCCGCGAGGGCGAACGCGACCTCGACCGCCGCCGCGAGGTGGCCGAGCGCCGTATCCGAAACCTCCGCGAGCACATGGAGGAAGCCCGCCGCGAGGCCACGGAGCGCGGCCGCGAGCGGGACCGGCCGCCCGAGGCGATCCGCCCGCACGTCTTCCGCTTCGAGCACATTCCGGCCGAATCGTTCCTCGACACGCTCCGCCGCCTCGGCGAGCACGAAGAGGTCGGCGCGCGCCTGAAGCGGATTCCGCTCGCCCTGAACGAGCCCGCCAACGCCGTCGTCGTCATCGGCCCGCCGGAGGTCATCGAGTTCCTTTCGATCATCGCCGAGGGCCTTGACGAGCCCCCCGAGTTCCACGAGCGAATGCGGCACCTGGAGCGCGAGGACCGGACGCGCCGGTGGAAGGAGCGAACCGACATGGGCCGCCACGGGCCCCCGCCCCGCTGCCCCCGCTGTCCCATGATGGCCCCCCAAGGGGGGCCCGGGAGGGGTCCGCGCCCGAAGGACGGGCCGCCCTGCATGATGGGTCCGCGCATGGGGCCGGGCCGGGGTTCCGGCCCCGAGAGACCCGCCCGACCGCATCCGCGAAAGCCCGAGCCCGAGAAGCCCCGTCGCGGCCGCCATCGTCCCGGCGACGGTCCGGCCCCCGAGGCGACCCCTGCCCAACCCGCCTCGTTCCTGCTCATCCAGGACGGGCCGGAGCCGGCCCCCGCGGCCGAGGGCGAGGAGGAAGGACGCCGGCCCAGGCGCGAGTTCGGACGCGGCCAGCCGCTGGCCCTGATGCTTCTTCGGGACGAGAACGTCCGGGCCGACCTCCGCCTGACGCCCGACCAGGACCTGATCCTCGCCGACCTCCTGGCCCAGGCCGAGGAGACGGTGTCCCTGGCCGCCGCCCGGGCCATGGCCGCCCGCACCGCCGACCCCGAGGAGGGCGCCCTGCCGCCCGAGGAGATGACCGAGGAGCAGCGCCAGGAGGCCGCCCGGGCCCGGTGGCAGGCCATGCGCGAGGTCTGGCAGGACGTCCGCGGGCAGCTCTCCGACTTGAACCAGGCCACCGTCGATACCCTCACGGAGGACCAGCGCGGCAAGCTGGACGCCGTCGCGCAGTCGCGGCGGGAATCCCGACAGGGAGGCCCGAGGGGATGGCGCGGCCCCGGCGGGGCCTGGAGCCTGACGCGCGACGAGGTCGCCAAAGAGCTCGGCCTCGACCAGACCCAGGTCGCCGACATCCGGGCCATCCTCGACCAGACCCGGGCCGACGTCATGGAGATGGCGCGCGGAACGATGCAGGCGGTGGCGGACCTGCCGGCGGACACGCCGATGCAGGAACGGGCCCGGCTCCTGCGGGAGGCCTATCGCGACGTCACCGCCCAACGCGAGGAGATGATGGCCGCCGCCCAGGAGCGGGCCATGCAGGTCCTGACCCCCGAGCAGCGCCAGGCCGCCCGGGTCTACGTCGAGCCCTCCGGCCCGACGCGCGGCAACACGGTGACCCGCACGATCCGCCCGAAGCCGGAGACGAAGGAGGAGGCCCCGGCCCCGGTTGAGTACGGGACGTAGGCGCCACGCACCCCCCTTCGCGCGGCCCTTTGAGGGCTCGGTGCCGCATGGCCCCCCGGTGCCGCGGGGCCATGCGCCAACCCGCGTCCAAGGTTCATCTTGCCATCGCCGCCACCAACTCCCGCACCGCGGCCTCGGGGTCCGCGGCCCCGCAGACCGCGCTCGAGACGGCCAGCCACGTCGGCCCCGCCGCGAGCACCTCGGGGGCACGCTCCGCCGTGATCCCCCCGATGGCCATCACCGGCATCCCCACCGCCGTCGTCACCTCCCGCGCCAGGGCCGGCCCGGGTACCTCATCGCGGGGCTTCGTGGCGCTCGGGAACATGGGCCCGCATCCGATGCAATCGGCCCCGGCCTCGACCGCCGCGAGGGCATCCGCCACGCTGTGCGTCGACGCCCCGACGATCCGGTCCGGCCCAACGATCCGCCGCGCCTCGCCCGGCGCAAGGTCCTCCTCCCCCACGTGCACCCCGTCGGCCCCCGCCAGGACGGCCAGGTCCGGCCGGTTGTTGACGATGGCCAGGGCCCTCGCCGCGTGACACGCCTCCGTCACAGCGCGGCAGCGAGCCAGGAGCGGCCGGTCGGGCATCGTCTTCTCGCGGACCTGGACGCACGCCGCGCCCCCCGCGAGGGTGGCCCGAAGGACCTCCTCCCACGGCCGGCGACAAAGCGACTCGGTGAGGAGCACGCAGAGGCCCCCGTCCGCGAGCCGTCCCGCCGGCTCGAGCGCCGCCTCCAGCCGCGTCTCCAGGTCGTACGCCCGGTACCGGAGGGCCTCGACGGCCCCGGCCGCGCCGGCATCGATCGTCTTGCCGTACTCCTCCAGGACGCGGAGGGCCTCGGTGAGCCGCTTCATGGCCGCCCGGGCCACCTGTGCGGGGCCCTCGCGCGCGGCCTCGGCGTCGGTCGAGACTCGGGTGCCCACGTCGCCGGCCGTGTCGCGGGCCCCCAGCAGGTCCCGAGGCCGGAGCGGTTCGAGGGCAGCCCGCAGATCGTGCCGCAGCCGCTTGAAGGCCTCGGCCAGCCCGGGCCTTTCGAGGACGAACCGGGCGGTCTCCTCGGCCACGCGGAGGGCCTCGCGGGCCCGGTTCGCGTTGGCATCGAGGATGCGGTCGACGGCGCGGCGGGCGGGATCGCTCATGGGAGCATTGTAGCGGGCCGTCGCCGCGCTTGCCACAGGTACACTGGTGCGCAAGACAGGCGCGGCGCCGGGACCGGGCGGCCCCGGCGCCCCACCCCCGGGGGCCGACTCGACAGGCATCGGCCCCGTTCCCCCCGGTCCCAGCGCAGGGAAAGAAAGGTACCTGACTATACACCCATGGAACCGGCCCCGCGCACCGCTTTCGCCCCGGCGGTGACAGCCTTGCGTCACTCGGGGGCAGAATCCGGCCGACCCAGCGCCTCGACCAGCCGCGCGACGTCCGCCTCCGTGTGCTCGGACGTCAGGCTGACGCGCAGGCGGCTGGTGCCGGGCGGGACCGACGGCGGACGGATGGCCGGACAGAAAATGCCGCGCGAAAGCAGACGCGACGCCAGCGCCAGCGCCCGCTCCGGGTCGCCGACGAGGACCGGGACGATGGGCGTGGTGCTTGCGCCCGCGTTGAAGCCGGCGTCGCGCAGCCGCGCCCGGAGCGTCCCGGCCAGTGCCAGGACCCGCCGCCGCCGCTGGGGCTCGGACCGGACCATCGCGAGCGCCGCCCGGGCGGCCTCGCACGCCGCCGCCGGAAGGGCCGTCGTATAGATGAACGGTCGGGCCCGGTTGATGAGCAACTCCACCCCCCCCCGCGACGCCGCCACGAACCCCCCCACGCCCCCGAGCGCCTTCGAGAGCGTTCCGACGCTGACGATGCCCTCGGCTAAAAGGGGACCGTCCCCTTGGGTACAATCCGCGACCGCCTCCGCCAGACCCGCGCCGGTGGGGCCGAGGAGGCCGGTGGCGTGGGCTTCGTCCAGCAGAAGCATGGTCCCGTGCTCGCGGGCCAGCCCCGTCAGGGCCGCCAGAGGGGCCGTGTCGCCGTCCATCGAGAAAACGGTGTCGGTGGCGAGGAGGCACCGGCCGCCCGCGCCCGCGGCCTTCGCCGTCACCCGGGCCGCGTCCGCCGCGTCGGCGTGGGCGTAGCGCGCCAGTCGCGCCCCGGAGAGCGTGACCCCGTCGTAGATGGACGCGTGATTCGCCCGGTCCCCCACGACCCGGTCGCCGCGACCGACGAGCGCCGAGATCGCCGCCAGGTTCGCCTGGTACCCGGTCGGAAAGACGAGCGCGGCCTCTGTGCCCTTGAAGGCGGCGAGGTCGGCCTCGAGGGCGGCATGGGCGTCGGTGTGTCCGGCGACGAGGCGGCTGGCCCCCGCGCCCCAGCCCCACCGCTCGACGCCCTTCGCCAGGGCCTCCCGCACCCGCGGATCGTTCGCGAGGCCCAGGTAGTTGTTCGACGCGAACTGGAGGACCTCGCGTCCCTCGACCGTGATGCGCGGCCCGGGCGGCGAGGCGAGCGCGCGGAGCGTCCGGTGGAGGCCGTCGGCCTTCAGGCGGGCCAGGGTATCGGCGACGAAGTCGGGCATCGCGCGGCCCGGACAGAAACCGTCCTGTTGCCTTGCGGGCTATTGGCTCGCCCGCTGTTTCCCCTCGGCCGCCCACAGGAACCCGCGGAGGGTGATCGTCCGGACCTCGGGCACCTCGAAGTCCTTGGCCACGTGGCCGAGGCTCGAGTAGAAGACGCGTCCGGCGCCCCAGGTCCGCTTCCAGACGGCGGGGATCGTCGCGCCGGAGTCGGGGAACGTGCTGGCCGCCAGGACGTGGTTCGTCGGGTCGACGTGCATGTAATACTGCTCGGACTCGATGTCGAAGTGGTCGAGCCCCGCGGTGACCGGGTCGGCGTGGTCGAGAAGGTGGACGCGGTACGGGCGGATGCCGCCCGGATGGGCGACGAACTGGCCCCCCACCATGAACTGGAATTCCGTGGCCTCGCGGAACGCATCGCCCATGCCGCCGTGGGTCCCCGCGACGCCGACGCCCGACTGGACCGCCGCCGAGAGGCCCTGCCACTCGGCCTTCTCGATCTTGCCCATCGTCCAGTTGACGACCACCAGGTCAAGGGCCTTCAGGGCCTCGGCGTCGGCGAGCGGCTCGAGCGACTCGTGCATCTTTACCTCGAGGCCCTCGGCCTCGAGCGCCTCCCGGTAGACCTCCGCCACCGGCCCCGGCTCGTGCCCCTTCCAACCGCCGTAAACGATCAGTGCTTTCATCGAATGCCTTTCCGTGTCGGTTCAGGTGATGCGAAGAGTGTACTCCGGGGGCCGCGAGATTCAAGCCGGAGCGGGCTTAGTTTTCAGTTGACGATTCTCGATTTTCAATGGAACGGCGACGACTCGCCGGCGGACGCCGGGCCGGTCGCTCCGTCGAAAATCGCAAATCGAAAATCGACAAGATCAGATACCTCCCGTCAGATAGATCGTCTCCCCTGTCATGAATCCTTCGCTCTCCCCCGCCAGCCACACCACCGCCCGGGCGATGTCGGCCGGGTCGCCGACCCTGCCGACGGGGATCTTGGCGCGGAACGCCTGCATCCGCTCGGGCTCGGTAAACTTCTCGTGAAAGGGGGTCTCGGTGACGCCGGGGGCAACGGCGTTGACACGGACGCCCCTCCCGGCCACCTCCTTTGCCAGGCCCCGCACGAAGCTCACCAGCGCCCCCTTCGATGCCGCATACGCCACCGAGTGCCCCCCGCCGCCCGTCCGGGCCGCCACCGACGCGTTCAGGATCAGGTGCCCCCGCCCCGCCGGGAGCATGTGTCGAAGGGCGGCGCGGCACGTGAAGAAGGCGCTGTCGACGTTGACGGCGAAGACCTCGCGCCAGAGGTCGTCGGTCACCTCGACGACCGGCCGCCGCTGGACCAGCGCCCCGACGTTCGCGAAGACCGTGTCGAGACGGCCGAGCGTCTCGGTGAAGTGGTCGACCATGGCATCGACCTGGTCCGAATCGGTGGCGTCGGCCTTCAGGAGCGGGGCCCGGCGGCCCATGCCCTCGATCGCCTCGGCCACCTCGCGGGCCTCGTCCTCGCTCGAGAGGAAGTGGACGCCGACGTCGGCTCCGGCCTCCGCCAGCGCCAGCGCCGCCGCACGCCCGATGCCCGTTGACGCGCCCGTCACCAGGATCGCCTGCCCCGCGAGGTCCGCCATGGCTGCACTCCTTCCGGGCTGCACGGTGAACTCCGATTATGGCGCGGCGGGGGGCGCGCCGCAAGCGCCATTGCGTATCCCAGCGTCAGCCGCTAGAGTGCTCGCATCATGACCGCTCGACGCGACCGCCGCCCGCACCCCCGGCGCCACGGGCCGTGGGTCTGGCTCCTCGTGCCGCTCGCCGCCGCCGTTGCGGCACTGGCGGCCGGCGCGGGGTACTTCGTCTTCGCGGCCGACGAGGAGGCGGCCTCGGCGTCGATCCCCGGCGAGCCGTTCGCGCTGGAGGTGGCCCTGTTGACGGACGAGCTGCGGCCGCCGTCGCGGGGCGTCTTCGCCCGGCTTCTCCACGAGACAGGCCTCGACCGCGTCTTCGCCCGCGGCGGGGCCCCGGCCGGCGGTCCGCCGTCGATGTCGGAGGACGAGGTCGTCGACCGGGCAGCGGCCCTCGGACCGGGCGCCGTGCCCACGCTCGCCCGATACGTCGGGGACGCCGAGTCCGTCGTCGCCGGCGCCGCCGTCCAGGCCCTCGGTCAGATCGGCGACCCGGCGGCCCTGCCCGCCCTCGGCGGGGCGCTGCGCGGCCATTCCGATTCGTGGGTCCGACGCCGCGCGATCAAGGCCGTCGCCCGAATCGACTCTGCCGAGACCGTGCCCCTCCTCATCGAGGCCCTGACGATGCCGGACGCGGCGGTGCGGGCCGAGGCGGCCGAGGCCTTGGGCGAGAGGGCCGACCCGCGGGCCGTCCCGCCGCTGATGGCGGCCCTTTCCGATTCCGACCCCGACGTGGGCTACCGGGCCGCCTGGGCCCTCGGCGAGATGGGCGACCCGCGGGCCGTCGGTCCCCTGATCCAGGCCCTCACCCGCCCCGCACGGGACAGCCGCACCTCCCGCGATTCGGTGGCCGAGGCCGCCGCCCGCGCCCTCGGCGACCTGGGCGACCCGCGGGCCGTCGCGCCCCTGTCCGACGCCTTCCGCGGCGCCGCGGATGAGCACTTCCAGGTCGCCGTCCTCAGCGCCCTCGGCCAGATCGGCGACCCGTCCTCCCTGCCCCTGGTCGTCGAGGCCGCGCGGCGCGGCACGAAAGACGTGCGGGCGTCGGCGGCCCTGTCGATCGGCCACCTGGGGGACGCGCGGCACATCGGTCTGCTGGTGGAGCTGCTCGACGATCCCGGCGAGTATGTCCGGGCCAACGCCGCCGAGGCCCTCGGCTGGACCGGCGCCGGCGCCGAGGCGATCCTCCCGGCCATGACGGACCCCTCGATCCACGTCCGCCGCGATGCCGCCTGCGCCCTCGGCTACGTCGGCGACCCGGCGGGGGTGGCGGCCCTGGCCGAGGCGGTGGTGAACCCCACGAGCGACAGCCTCCGCGTGGCCGCCGCGGCCGCCCTCGGCGATATCGGCGACCCGGCCGGGGCCCCGGCCCTGACCGCCGCCCTCACCGACGGCGACGACGACGTCCGCTGGGTCGCGGCCTACGCCCTGAGCTTCGTCGCCCCGGAGTCGTCGGTCGAAGCGCTTCGGGCTCGCCTGACGAGCCGGTCGCACCTGGAGCGTTTCGTCGCGATCGCCGGGCTCCTCCATGCCGCCACCCCCGCGGCCCGCGAGGCGCTCGCCCGGGGCCGCGCGGGCCAGAAGCCGGAGCTGGCGCGGATGATCGACCGGGGGCTGGAGGAATCGCTGGAGGCGGCCCTCGATGGGATTCTCGAGGACCCGAAGTCGTCCATGCGCTACGAGGCCGCCCGGGTCCTCGCGTACCTCGACACGCCGGAGTCCGTGCGTTTGCTCGAGCGGTTCCAGCACGACCGCGAGCGCGGCGTCCGCCTCACCGCCCGCCGCATCCTCCGCCGCCTCGGCCGCTACCGCGGCCCGGAAGCCTCACCTCCCCCGGCCTCGCCCGAAATCGTAGCCCCCAACTGATTTGACAGGCGGGGATTTGTCGGGTATAGTTGGCAGGCAAGAAGGGCGCGCATCCGGGGCTCGGCCGCGTTGGCGGCTCGGGCCCCGTTCATTTCGGCGGTGCTTCGGGGCGGTCGGCGAAGGCGGTTCGAAGGAAATCTGTGCCTCGCGGCCCGGGCCTGCGACGGGGTCCGGGGGGAGCGAGGATGGAGGACCCGTGCGCCCGGAGCATCTCCGCGCTCCGGCACGCCGCGCGGGAACGGTCGCGGCGGGCTGGGGGAGCCCGCCGCACCTTTTTTCTTCGCCGGGCGATCGCGGGCCCATCCTCGGGCGCCCGTCCGCCCGGCCCTGCGGGCGAAAAGTATTGTCACGCCGCGCCCTGCCTGCTATGGTGCCAAGGGTCGGCCCATCGCCGACCCCCCGAACCGAACACAAGAGGACGACCCGCGCCATGGCGAAGCCCCGCGTCCAGCCCGGCGCCGACGCCGCGCCCAACGAGGACGGCGAGCGCCGCGACCGTGTCATGATCCTGGGGGGAGGGCCGAACCGCATCGGCCAGGGGATCGAGTTCGATTACTGTTGCGTCCACGCCTCGTTCGCCCTCCGCGAGATGGGCTACGAGAGCGTCATGGTCAACTGCAACCCCGAGACGGTCTCGACCGACTACGACACCTCCGACCGGCTCTACTTCGAGCCGCTGACGCTGGAGGACGTTCTGGGGATCGTCGAGGTCGAGCGGCCCGTCGGGGCCATCGTCCAGTTCGGCGGCCAGACGCCGCTGAACCTGGCCCTGCCCCTCCAGCGGGCCGGCGTCCACATCCTCGGCACCAGCCCCGACGAGATCGACCGGGCCGAGGACCGCCAGCGTTTCACGGACCTGCTGGCGAAGCTCGACCTCCTCCAGCCCGCCAACGGCACCGCCCGGAGCGGCCCGGAGGCCCTGCGCGTCGCGCGGCGGATCGGGTACCCGGTGCTGGTTCGGCCGAGCTACGTTCTGGGCGGTCGGGCGATGGAGATCGTGTATGCGCCGGAGGAGCTCGAGGAGTACATGGCCAAGGCCGTGATCGCCTCGCCGGAGCACCCGGTCCTGGTGGACAAGTTCCTCGAGGACGCCGCCGAGGTCGACGTCGACGCCGTCGCCGACGGCGAGCGGACGATCGTGGCGGGGGTCATGGAGCACATCGAGGAGGCGGGCATCCACAGCGGCGACTCCTGCTGCGCCCTGCCCCCCTTTACGCTGGCCGAGAACATCGTCGCGGAGATCGAGGAGCAGACGCAGGCCCTGGCGCGCGAGCTCCGGGTGCGGGGCCTCCTGAACATCCAGTATGCGGTGCGCGGCGACCAGATCTACGTGCTGGAGGTCAACCCGCGGGCCTCGCGGACCGTCCCGTTCGTCTCGAAGACGACGGGCGTGCCGTGGGCCCGGCTCGCGACGAAGGCCATCATGGGCCGGACGCTGGAGTCGCTCGGCCTCACGAAGCCGGTGCGGCCCACGCACTGGGCCGTCAAGGCCCCCGTGTTCCCGTGGTCGCGGTTCCCGGGCGTGGACCCGGTGCTCGGGCCGGAGATGCGCTCGACGGGCGAGGTGATGGGCATCGACGAGAAGTTCGGCGTCGCCTTCGCCAAGAGCCAGATCGCCGCCGGCAACGTCCTGGCATCGTGCGGCAAGGTGTTCCTGAGCGTGAACAACCGGGACAAGCGGCACATCGTCTCGATCGCGAAACGGCTGGACCAGTTGGGCTTCGCGCTGGTGGCGACGCGGGGGACGGCCCAGGTGCTGCGCACGGGGGGCCTGGAGGTGCGGGAGCTGCCGAAGGTCCAGGAGGGCGGGCGACCGAACATCCTCGACCTGATGAAGAACGCCGAGGTCGAGTTCTTGATCAACACCCCCTCCGGCCGCCACTACCGGCCCGTCGAGGTCAACATCCGGTCGATGGCCGTGCGGTTGGGCGTGCCGCTCGTCACGACCATCGCCGGGGCCGGGGCGATCGTCCTGGGCCTGGAGGAGCTGGCGCGCGGCGAGCTGGGCGTCCGGAGCCTTCAGGACTACCACCGGTCGCTGGCGGAGGCGTGACGCTCGCGCTCGAGGGATTTGCCGTTTCGGTTTCCCCGCCGGGCGACTAGAATCTTCCCCATGCCCGCAACCCGTGCGACCATCCTGACGGGCCTCGTCGTTCCCGTCCTCGGTCTGGCCCTCGCCCTTGCCGGGTGCGCGGAGGAAGGCGGGTCGGCGGGGGGCGGCGCGAAGGAGGGCGAGTTGCGGATTCTCAGCCTCGCGCCGAACGTCACGGAAATCCTCTTCGCGATGGGCCTCGGGGACCGGGTCGTCGGGCGGTCGAGCTACTGCACGTACCCGCCGGAGGTCCTCGACGTCCCGGCCGTGGGCGACGCCCTGGCGTTGGACGTCGAACGGGTCGTGGCGCTTCGGCCGACGATGGCGTTCCTGGTGACGGGCCGGTCGGAGCGGCTCGCGCGGCTCGAGTCGCTGGGGGTCCGCCCCGTGGCCGTCGAGTCGGACACGATGCCGGAGCTCTTCTGCTCGATCCGCACCATCGGCGAAACCACGGGCCACCCGGAGGCCGCCGCGGACCTGTTGACGAAAATCGCCGCCGACCTCGAGGCCGTCCGCCGCCTCGTCCGCGACCGGCCGAGGCCGCGGGTCCTCTTCACGTTCCCGATGACGGTCGGGGCGGTGCAGGTGATGGTGGCGGGACGAGGGACGTTCGTCGACGAGCTCCTGGAGGTGGCGGGGGCACAGAACGCGTACCCGGAGCGGGCGGACTGGCCCACCGTGAGCCCGCAGCGGATCGTCGAGCTGGCGCCGGAGGTCCTCTTGGTCCATGCCGCCGACGCCGACCCGGCCGGCGACCGCGTCCGGGCCCTTCGCCGCGCGTGGGACCGGTGGCGGAGCATCCCGGCGGTCGCGTCGGGCCGCGTGCATATCTTAACCGAAGGGTTCATCACGATCCCCGGCCCGCGCGTCGGAGAAGCGGCGATGCGCGTCGCGCGGATGGTGCATCCCAAGCCGGCGGGCAGGGAAGCGGGCGTGCCGCACGCTCTTTGCGCGGCGGGTCTCCGGCCTGCCGCGCCCGGTATGCAAACGAGGCCGCGGTGGGTCGGATACCCGCCGCGCCACGACGTGCCGCCCCCCATGGCCACGCGAGGTGAGGGGACCGCCCGTGCCCGCTGAGGCCCCAACGCATCGCCCGACGGTCCGGCCGCTGACGCCGGGGCGGTACCTGCGCGGCGCGGCCGGGTGGGCGGGGCTCTGGGCGGTCGTGGCGGCGGGGGGAGTGCTTCTCGGGTCGCAGAACATCTGGACGTGGGAGCCGGCGGCCCGGGCCGACGTCCTGGGGATGCGGCTGTACCTGGTGGCCGCAACGAGCGTCGTGGGGGCGGCGCTGGCGCTGGCAGGCCTCGGGTTCCAGGCGCTGCTGAGGAACCCCCTGGCCAGCCCGTACGTCCTGGGCGTCTCGGGCGGCGGGATGCTGGCGGTGATTCTCGCGAGCCTCTTCGTCGGCGTCACGCTCCAGCCGCTCTTCGGCTTCCTCGGATCGTTGGCGACGGTCGGGATCGTCTATACCCTCGCCCAGCGACGCGGGCGGATCGAGCCGTACACCCTGCTCCTCTCGGGCGTCATCCTTAACGCCTTCTACGCGGCCGCCATCATGCTCACCAGCGCCCTCGTCCCGCCCGAGCGGCGGGCCGACATCACCTATTACCTCATGGGCAACATCACCCCCCTCGTGCCGCGATGGACGCTGGTCGGGGTCGTCGGAGCATTGGCGGCGGGGGGGGCGGCGACGTTCGCGGCGCGGGCCAAGGGGTTCAACCTGGCGGCGCTCGGCGAGGACACGGCCGGAGCGATGGGCGTGCGGATCGACCGGCTCCGGATCCTGACCTTCGTCGCGGCGAGCCTGATGACGGGGGCGGCGGTGGCGCTGGCCGGGCCGATCGGCTTCGTCGGCCTCGTATGCCCGCACATCCTGCGCATGATCCTCGGCCCGGACTACCGGCGACTGGTGCCGGCGGCGTGCTTCTTCGGGGCGGCGTTTCTGGTGGCGGCCGACCTGGCGCTGCGACTCGTGCAGGGGGCGGGCGGGCCTGTGCTGCCGGTCGGCGTCCTGACGGCGATGTGCGGCGGACCGTTCTTCATCTACCTTCTGAGGACCCGATGGCACAGGACGGCCCAAATCCGGTGACCGAGGGGGCGGCCCTGGAGGCCCGCGACCTCGTCTTCGCGTATCGCCCGGGCGCGCGGGTGCTGGACGGGCTCTCGATGGAGGCCCCGGCCGGGCGCCTCGTGGCGATCCTCGGCCCGAACGGGAGCGGCAAGACGACGCTCCTGCGCCTGGCGCTCGGGCTCCTGGCGCCGCAGGCCGGCGAGGTGCGCTTCGCCGGACGCCCCCTTCCGCATTGGCCGCGCCCGACACTCGCGAAACACGTCGCGTACGTGCCGCAGGAAACGCGAGGCCCGACGGCGCGGACGGTCCTCGAGACGGTGCTCCTCGGGCGGAGTCCGCACACGGGCCTCCTGGGCTTCGAGACGGAGGCGGACTGGACGGCGGCGCGGGAGGCCCTGGCCCTGACGGGCACGGAGGCGTTTGCCGACCGGCCGCTCGATGAGCTCTCGGGCGGCGAGAGGCAGCGGGTCATCGTGGCGCGGGCGCTCGCGCAACAGCCGGCCGCGGTGCTCCTGGACGAGCCGACCAGCTTCCTCGATATCCGGCATCAGCACGCGATCTACGGCCTCTTGGCGCGGCTCGTTCGGGAGCGGGGCCTGACGGTGGTGACCGTGAGCCACGACCTGAACCTGGCCGCCGCGTACGCCGACCGGGTGGTGCTGGTCCGCGCGGGGCAGGTCGCCGCCTCCGGGCCGCCCGCCGAGGTCCTGCGGGCCGAGAGGCTCTCGGAGGTCTACGAGACGCCCGTCGAGGTCCGGACCGACGACGCGACGGGCCGGCCCTACGTGATGCCGCGCCCGCCGACGTGAGAGCCACCTTGGGCCGGGATGGCCTTCGCGCCATGCCATACTGAAGCGAACGGACCCCGGCCGACCGCTTCGGACGGCCGATGCATCGGCAGCCGACAGGGCGGCATGCTCATGCGGTCCGGCCTGCGCATGCCCGTGCCGCGCGCGCCCGCCGGCGCATGGCCACGCGTTTGCAGCGCGGCCCTGGCGCCCGCCCGGATCAGGGCTTGGCGATCGGCAGCAGCTCCCCCGTCTCCGCCTGCCGCCGCAGGGCGTCGAGGTCGCGGCGGGCCCGGGGGTTTCGGAGGAAGAGGGTGTCGGCGTCGGCGCGAGCGGCGGCGGCCTTCTCGTCCTCGCCGGCGGCCTCGAGGGCCTCGGCCAAGAGGGCCATCGCCTCCGGCCGCGCGGGATCATGCAAGAGCAGAAGCTCCAGCGCCCCCACCGCCGGCCGCGGCCGATCCATCCCCAAGAGCACCGCCGCCTTCAGGAGCGTCGGCCACGCCGCATCCAGCGTCGCCGCGGGGTGGAGCCGCTCGTTGCCCTGGAGGGCCCGCTTGCCCATGCCCATGGCGACGGGGGGGGCGTGGGCGGCGACGTCATCGAGCAGCTTGACGGCCACCACCCGCTTGCCCCGGTGGATCGATTCGAGGGCCATCAGGAACTGGGCGCCCGGCAGGCGCGCCGCCTTGCGGACGTGGGCCACCGATTCCTCGCTCGGAAGGCCCCCCGCCTCCAGCGTCCGCATCATCCCCAGGTACAGGTTCGCGTAGGCGTGGTCGGGATTCGTGCGCAGGACGCCCCGGAGCATCTCGCGGATGCGGGTCCATCGCTCCGACCCCGGCGCCTCGGTCCGCATCATGATGCGCGCGGCATGGACGACCGACTCCGGATCGTCGGACGAGACGTTCTTGGCGAACCACTCGGCGGCGGAGGCGAGGTTCGGGGCATGCTCGCGGGGCCAGTCCGAAAGCTCCATCGAGAGCCAGTCCCGCTCCATCTCGGCCTTGAGCGCCTCGAAGGCCTTCGGGTCGGTCGGCTCGGGCTTCCAGGGCAGACGGACCTCGGCGATCTCGTCGCCCTCCTCGTCGCGAAGGACCAGGAAAACCTCGCGCGCGGGCTCGCCCAGCTCGAGGACAAGCGGCCGGTCCGGCCCGAGGGGCCCTTCGGCCGACCGCGCCGCCCCCCCGCCGCGCGCCACCGCGGAGACCCTGGCCCGGGCTCGGAACCCCGCGATGCGGATCACGGGCCCGCGGGTCTCGTCCCCAGGGTCGTAGGCGACCGCCACCTCGTCGTTCGCCCAGTGGACCTTCCCGATCCCCGCGATCATCGTGACCCGAAGCGGCAGGACGTACGTGCCGAAGGGCGGCAGGTAGTGGCCGGGGTGCTCGAAGACGCGATTCGAGCCACTCCAGATCTCGATCATCGAATCCCACCGCCCCCGCTGGTCGGGGCGCAGACGGCTCGCGTAGAGCTTCAGGCCGGGCACGGTGAACCGCGGGCGGAGGAGGAGATGGTTGGCGTCGGCGCCCGGGTAGTAGACGCCCGCCCAGTCGCCCTGGAGGTCGACCGTGAAGCGGGAGGTGCCCCACGTGCCGAGGACGCGGTGGTCCGTCTCGTCCCAGACGGGCCAGGGGTCAAGCGACGGGGCCCCGTGGCCCGTCACCCCGCCCGCCGGAAAAAGCAGGTGCGCCCCCGCCTTCCGCGCGAAATGGGCCACGTTCCAAGACCGGAACCCGTGCCGCACGGGCAGCGGGTTGTCGACGCGCAAGGTGTATTCCAGCAGCGCTTCGCCCGGCCGCAGGCGAACGATCGTCGCCTGCCGCAGGGTCGAGAAGCGGCCGTAGCGTTGGGTCTCGCCGGCGTACTGGCTGAAGCGCATGTCCAGGGCGACGGTGGCCGAGCCGTCGGGGCCCTCGATGACGCGGAAACCCGCCCCCTCGTCCAGGTGACGCCCGTGCTCGTAGAAGGGGAACGTGAACCGTGTCCCGCCCATCGACCAGGGCAGGTGGTCCTCCAGAACGTCGTTGATCCAGAAGACGTCGCGCCGCGGCTTCTTGAAGGTGACGCGCACGAGCCGCGCCCCGAACTCCGGCAGCACCGTGGCCGCCAGGTACTCGTTCTCCAGGACGATCGCCTCGGTCGCGTATTCGTCCTTGCCGGCCAGGGCCGGGTTGACCTTCAGATACGCGTACCGGTCGGGCGGCGGCTTCTGGTTGACGGGATAGACGATCGTCTCGCGGCGGACCTCGACCTTCGAGCCCTCCGGCTCGAGGGCGGGATCGGCGGCAAAGGCGCCGGCCGCGCATGAGGCAACGAGCACCAGCGGCAAGAGGCGACGGACCATGGGCAGACTCTCCTTCCGGGCTCCAGGCGTCTCCTGAAGGTTATCGGCCGGGCGGCGGTCCGACAATGAGCGATCCCGGGCCGTGCCTGGGGCCCGTGCGCCCCTACGGCCTGCACTCCGAAATGTCCCAATGATGCGGCTTAAGCCGCACCCGCGTCTCATCCACCTGTCCGATCATGGCCTCCGGCATCCGCGGGTCGAAGCTCCCGGCAAGCGGCTCGACGGCCCCGACGTGCCCGTCGGCAAACAGGACATTCGCCCGGCCGCCGTGGCGGAACTGGACGAACCGCCGGCCCGGCTCGACGTAGTACCAGTCCTCCACCATCGGGTTCGACGGCGAGGCCGGGGCCTGGAACGTGTTGACCTGGGCCGCGTCCGCCAGGATCAGCGTCCGCGACGCGTCCTGCGTCCGGATCCACCGCAGGTTCCCGTAGCCGTGATGGCTGCAGAGGAAATAGTTGATGCCGTAGGTCCACCCGCGACCGGCGAACTTCGGCTTGTACGGCCCGCCGAAGGGTACCGAGGGGCACGTCTCGATCGTCTCCGGGGCCTCCAGGTACGGATACAGGACCGCCCGGGTCCGGTCGAGGATGCGGGCGCCCTCCCCCAGGGCGCCCGATCCGGTCGGCTCCAGCCCGAAGTACCACAACACGCCGTCCGGGTCGTCCCGCCGGAGCGGAAAAAGCCACCCGTCGTGGTCCTTCGCATGGAGACGGATTGCGCGGCCGATCTGCCGGAGGTTCGAGGCGCACTCGACCTCGCGCGCCAGCGCCAGCGCGTCCGTCAGCGCCGGCATCGCCAGGGCCGCCAACAGCAGCACGATCGTCACCGCAATGAGCACCTCGACGAGCGTGTATCCGCCGCGGGCCATCGCCTCACCCCCGCCGTCGCCGGGCCGCCAGAAGCGCCGCCCCCGCCGCCGCCAGCACGAGCGTCGCCGGCTCCGGCGCGGCGCTCATCGAGTCGAGGGCGAAGTACGACGGCGTGTTCATCTGGCCCCACGCGTTCGTGTCCGAGGAGTCGAGCGTGAACTCGAGCGACGCGACCTCGCCCAGGCTCGCCAGACTCACCTGGAGCCACGCATCGACGATGTAATCGTCCGCCGGGTCGGAGCTGCGGAAGTCGGCCAGGTAGACCTCGACGGGGGCCGCGGTCGGGTCGCCGGCGGCATCCTTGCCGGCGATGGTCAGGCGGAACCAGTCCGGGTCCGTCCCGTCGGCCCCGCCGAACTGCTTGGCCCAACCGAAGGGGTCGCCGTCCCGCATGATAAGATACGGATACGTGGCGTTCGTGACGAAGGCGTGGTCGACGACGGTGGGCCCGGCGAAGGTGACCGTCGGCGTCCAGCCGTTCCACGTGTCCACGTACGCCAGCCCGTAGTTCGCCCCGCTGTGGGCGGCGCCGGGGACCGCCGAGAGGTTCGTGTAGGCCCCGGTCGTGGTGTCGCTCGTGTTGGAGAGGGCCCACCCACCCCAGAACTCGACGGCGTAGTCGGGGTCGATGGCGTAGTGGGTATTGAGGACCGCCTCCCCGCTCGCCACCTCGTACGCGGCCGTGAAGCCCGGATTGCCCGGCACCGACGGGGCCCCGTACCAGGCCGTCTCGGCCGGCAGCGCGACGTCGTCGAAGTCGAGGAGCACCTCCCCCCGCGCCGCCGCCCCCGCCCCCGCCACCACCGCCAGTCCCACCATGATCGATCGCAACATGGTCCAGCCCTCCTTCACGCGGGCGCGCCGCGGGCGCCGAGGCGAACCGTCGCGGCACGGTCGCCGGACGCACCAAAGCGCGCCTCTGCCCGTGTTCGTGATTCCCCGGGTGCGACTCGTGGACCGACCTGCCGCGCGGCAGGTCGGCCCGCTCTCTCTTCGCGAGCGCGGAAACAAAAAAACCTTCGGCCTTTTGAAGCGCCGAAGGTTCCCTGGTCCCACGTTCGCCGGCCGGTCCCTGTCCGCGGGGACGGCCTGACTGCGGAATCGGAGGAGGTCTTCTGGCTCGCGAATCGTCCTACTCGGCCCGGCCTTCCCGCCCCCACGCATGGGGAACAGTGGCCATCGTCAGGGCCTTTCGTCCTCGCTCACAGCGGCGGGACCGCGGTGGACTCTCACCACCTTCCCTGTCTCCAATTCCCTCTTCACTTGTCCGATCGCCCGTTACTATACCTCACGTTTCCCGCCTGTCAAGCCCGTTCCCCCCCGTTCGCGTCGCCGCCATGCCGTGGTTCCGCTCTCCCCTTGCGGGAGAGAGTGGGGGACTCTGTACCGTTGCCATTCGCCCGATGGCGGCCTCAAGCCCCACGGCCCAGGCGGCCGATGAACCGGCGGAGAAAGACGCGCGCGGAGGGTACAAGATGAAACCGTGGGGGACCGCCTTGACGCTCCTGGTGGTCGCCGCGGTCGCGGCGGCGGGGGTGTATGCGCTCTGGGACGACGCGGAGAACGAGTGGACCGAGGTGCCCGTACCCGAGGGCGTCTCGCCCGCCGAGGCGTACCTGCGGGCCGTGACGCTCATGACCGGCTCGTTTCGCGTCGAGCGGGCCGTCGAGAACGGGCCCGACGGGATGGGGGTCATCTACACCGGTTGGACCGACCGCGTCGCGGGCCGGCGCGTCGATGGGGGGCGGGTGCGGGCCATGGTGCTGATGCGGCCCGAGGCCCGCGAGGCGCGGCTCGTGGTCGAGACGGAGGCGTACGAGAAGGGGACGCCGGTGGCGCGCGCCGATGCGCCGCTCACCGACTGGCTGGCGGCGGAGATGGCGACGGCACTCGCGACGCCGCGGCAGACCGACGGCGGGGGCCTCGTGCCCGCCCCGCCGCGCTCCCCGCCGCCCGCGCCCCGCTCGGCCCGGGCCAAGCCCAAACCGCGCCGCACCTACCGCGCGGCCCCGAGCTGACGACGCTGACCCTCCCGGCGGCCAGGGCGGACGCCATGCATGCCGATGCGTACCACATAGCCCGAGCGCGCCCGGCGCCCGCTCCGCGCTCCGCGCTGCGAGCTCCGCGCCGCGGCCTGTCGCAACAGCGCACACGCCCAACACATAGGCGTCGCGCCGAGGCCCCCGGCGAGCCGTTTCGCGCGCCGCTTCGCGCAGAAAGGGGCCGAAAACGTGCGACTTCCCCCCCC
>CAYWVR010000005.1:3437-132842 GCA_964461715.1 uncultured Anaerolineales bacterium | reverse complement strand
TGGGGGGGTACCGGGGGGGTACCGGGGGGTTTCTTGCACCTTTTGCCCCTCTTTTTGGGCGAGCCTGGAAGCGAGATGACGGCTTCCAAAGCCCAAGGTGACGCATTTCGTGAAATCGTTGACGCAAAAACGCAAGGAGCGCGCGCCTCCGTAGCCGGATACCCGAGCAGCGTCGGATTTCAACCTCGGAGCGGCCCAGGAAGGGCGGCTACCTGTGTGCATGACATGACGCCCAGGCGGCGTGGACGAAGCTGGCGTCGAGGCTTCGCGGGGCGTATCATCGGGCGGACGAGAGCACCGGGAGCGAGGGCGGCCATGGTGGAGGAAGGGATGAGCGAAGCGGCAGGGGCGCTGGCGCCGCCAGCGTGGCTGGGCGTGGTGGTGCTCGTGTGCGTCCCGGCGACGTGCGCGGCGGGGTGGATCGCGCTGGCGCGGTGGGCGCGGAGCGAAGGGCTCCCCGATCCCGACGGCCGCGCGATGCCCGCCGTGCGCGTTCCGTCGGCCTTTGGCCTCGTGCTGTACGCGTTTTGCTTTGTTCTTACGTATGCCATCGTCATGATCGCGAACGGTCTGGCGGCGCGGGGACTGCTGCCGTGGGAGGAGTCGGGGGCGTCGCTGGCCAGCCCGACGATGCTGCTCGCTCAGGGGGTGCCGGCGGCGGTGGGACTGGCGGTGGTAGCCATGCTCGGGCGGGGGGCGGCCGCGTCGATCGGGGTGCGGCTCGGTCGGCCGCTTCGGGGGACGGGCCTCGGGCTCGGGGTTTTCGCAGCGGCGCTGCCGGTCTGCGTCGCGACGCTTATCGTCGCGGGCCTGGTGCTCCGGGCGATGGGCATTCCGCCGAAGGAGCATCCGCTGCTGGAGGAGCTGGCCCGGACGCCGACGACGCCGGCGCTGATGCTGGCGATCGTGCAGGCGGGGGTGCTCGCGCCGCTGGCGGAGGAGTTCCTGTACCGCGGGCTCTTGATGACGGCCCTTTATCGATACATGCGTCCGGCGGGCGCGATGGCCGCCTCCAGCCTCGTCTTCGCCGCCGCCCACGCCCTCCTCGAACCACAGGCTGTCGTCCCGCTCTTCATCCTCGGCCTGGCCCTCGCCTATGCCGCCTACCGGACCCGCAGCCTCCTCGCCCCGGTCGTCGGCCACGCGGCGTTCAACACGTTGATGGTGGTGGGGATGTACTACGGGGGCGCGTGACGAACGGGTAAGGCGCTGCGCGGAGCGAACGGCCAGGCCTGGACGGAGATGTCCCGACGCCGCCCCCGGGACTCAGGGCGCCTGCGGCACAGGCAAGGGCTCCGGTGTCTGCTCGGGCATCACTGGCGGGGGGCCTTCCTCGGGAGGGACGAAGAGCGACTCGGGGGATTCGGCGAGGCCAGGGGCGACGCGGTCGATGAGTTCCCTGGCGAGGCGAATCTGCTCGTGCGGCCACCAGGAGCCGATCCGGAGGCCCTCGGCGGTCATCTCGACGCCGACGCCCGCCCGTTCGTTTCCGGGATCGACCGAGCCGATCACCTCCGGCTTCGTCCCGCCCCGGATGAGGGCCTGCCTCACGTAGAGCGGCAGGCTCGTCACGACCGACATGTGCCGCGCCTCCGGAAGGTGCGGCTCCAGCCGCCGCATCGCGGGCGAGGGTTCGTCCATCTGGCCGGCCTTCAGGCCTTTGACGGTCTGGCGGAAGAGGCGGGTGTCCGAACCGACGCCCACGACGGCGTGGTCCTTCACGACCGCCAACCGGTACACCAGCCCCTCCGGCCCGTAGAGCGACCGAAGCTGCTCCATGAAAAGCAGGTGCCGCGCCGTAATCCCGTATCGCATCTGCGGCACGTAGAAAGTGACGGGAACGCCGTCGACGGAGTCGGCGTCGGGGACGACCTTGAATCGGAGATAGAAGTCGACCTGGTCGGCGAGCTGCTCCCAGGCGGCGGCGAGCATCTGAACGGCCTTGCGGAATCCCTCCGGGTCGCGGACGGCGTAGACGGAGACCTCGGCCGAGAGTCCCTGGCCGGGCCCGGCGGGGGCGGAGAGCATCGAGAGGTGGTCGCCGAGACTGTCGGTCAGGGCGGCGACGGCCTCGCGGATTTCGCGTTTGAGCGGCTCGGGCAATGGCTCGGGCCGCGGAGCCTTTTCGAGGAAGAACCGCGTGACCTTGGCGGCCGTGTCGGCGGCGGTGTCGGGGTCCAGGCGGAGGGTGGTGACGCGGGTGATGGGCCCGTCGCCGAGGGGCGCGATCGGGGCCGCGCCCTTCTCCTGGCGGGCCAGGAATGCGCCCAGCCAGTCGTCCCGGACGACGTCGACGGCCAGGTGGACGGCCACGCCCTCGGCCCCGAACGCGACCTCGGCCTCAACGGTCTCGACTTGGTCCAGGACGTCGGCGATGCCGAGCATGTAGGTGACAAAAATCTCGGCATAGGGCATGACGTCGGGCTGGAGGTAGACCTGGCCGCTGGCGGCCCGGAACCAGGAGGCGATCTCGCCCGCATAGATGTTCGTCAGGGCCCCGACGTCGGCCCGGACATACGGCCCGCGGGCGGCGGCGATGCGGCGGAGGGTCGCGGGCGGGAGGACCTCGACGAGCTTCGCCTTCGAGCGCGTCACGGCGTCCATCGTCCGCACCGAGCTGGTGACGAGGACGTGGTCGTCGCACTTCAGGACGTACCGCGGGCCCCGCGTGCCAGTCAGGGCGAAGATGCCCGTGCCGACCTCTTCGGCCGCCCCGGCGGTGAGCACGGCGTCCCAGTCCGCCAGGGGCAGGACGTAGAGCGTGTAACGGTCGCGGTAGCGCTTCGAATCGAGCCAGGCGATGGTGAAGCCGCGCTCGGCGTCGAGGCCGGCGGCCAGGTCCGTGCGCAGGGCGAGGGCGCCCAAGACGGGATGCTCGCCCTCGCCGATCGTCCAGCCGGTTCGCTCGGCGAAGCGTTGGAGGTCGGCCTCGAAGGAGCGGATGCTCGGGACGTGGACGAACCCGACGGCCTCGGCCGGGACGGGGGCCAGGGCGGGAAGGTCCGGGCGCGCCGCCTCGGCCCCGCGCGCCCGGGGCGCGGCAGCCAGGAGCGCGAGGGCGACGGCCAGGGTCAATCGCGGCAGCATGGTTTCTCCTTCACGGGTCCCGCCCTTCTTTATCGGTCGGACAAGGTCGCGAGATTATTCACGGGCCGCCGCCGCCTCGGGCCCCGGTCCGTGCTGCAGGTGGCACGCGACGACGTGGTCGGGCCGATGCTCGACGGGCCGCAGCTCGGGCGCCTCGACCGAACACCGCTCGAAGGCCCACGGGCATCGCGGATGGAACGGGCACCCGGAGGGCGGGTTCATCGGACTGGGCACCTCGCCGCGCGGCACGATGCGTTCCCGGACCTCGTCGGGATGCTCGCGGGGGACGGCGGACATGAGGCACTGGGTGTACGGGTGGAGCGGCCCGGCGTAGAGGGCGTCGGAGGGGGCCATCTCGACGATCTTTCCGAGGTACATGACGGCGACGTCGTCGCTCGTGTGGCTGACGACCGCCAGGTCGTGGGCGATGAAGAGGTACGCCAAGCCCAGCTCCTCCTGGAGCCGCTCGAGGAGATTGAGGATTTGGGCCTGGATGGAGACGTCCAGGGCGCTGACCGGCTCGTCGCAGACGATGAACTTCGGCTCGAGGGCGAGGGCCCGGGCGATGCCGATCCGCTGCCGCTGCCCGCCGGAGAACTCGTGGGGGTAGCGGTTGCGATGGGCGGGACTGAGGCCGACCCGCTCCAGCAGACTTGCCACGCGGTCCTGGCGCTCCCGGCCGCGCGCCACGCCGTGGACGCTCAGGGCCTCGCCGACGATGGCCCCAACGGTCATCCGCGGGTTCAGGCTGCCGAAGGGGTCCTGGAAGATGATCTGCATGTCGCGGCGGAGGGCCCGCATTTCGGCGGCGTCGAGGTCGAAGACGTCTCGGCCCTCGAAGCGAACCGTGCCGCCCGTGGCGGGAATGAGGCGAAGCAGCGTGCGGCCCGTCGTCGTCTTGCCGCAGCCCGACTCGCCCACCAGGCCGAGCGTCCGCCCCCGCTTGAGGTCGAAGGAGACCCCGTCGACGGCGCGGACGTGGCCGATGGTCCGGCCGAACAGGCCCCGCCGCACGGGGAAGTGCGTCTTCAGGTCGCGCACCCGGAGGAGGACGGCCTCGGCATCGGCGGGGGGAGCGGGGGCGGCATGGGTCATGAGGGGTAGACCTCCTCCCCGCGGCGGCGGGCGTCGGCCAAGCGGTCGCTGAACCAGCAGGCGGCGGTGTGGCCCCTCTGCCCTTCGGGTTTGGCTTCCAAGGGCGGGCGGTCCTTCGGGCACTTGGCCGCATCGGCCAGCGGGCACCGCGGGTGGAACGGGCACCCGGGGGGCACGGCCGGTGGGTTCGGCACCGTGCCGGGAATCTGCACCAAGGCGGCCTCGTCGCGGAAGCGCGGACGGCTCCGGAACAGGCCCACCGTGTACGGGTGGAGCGGGTTGTCGAAGAGCTCGTGGATTTCGGCCCGCTCGACGATGCGCCCCGCGTACATGACGCAGACGTCGTGGGCCACCTCGGCCACGACGCCCAGGTCGTGGGTAATGAGGAGCATCGCCATGCCCGTCTCGTCCCGCAGCGCGCCGAGGAGGTCAAGAATCTGGGCCTGGATGGTGACGTCGAGGGCGGTGGTGGGCTCGTCGGCGATCAAGAGCGCCGGGCCGCACACCAGGGCCATGGCAATCACGGCCCGTTGCCGCATCCCCCCCGACATCTGGTGCGGGTACTCGCCGACGCGCGACTCCGGGTCGGGGATGCCGACCTTGCGGAGCATGTCAACGGCGCGGTCGAGGGCCTCGCGTCGGGCGGCGCGCTGGTGGAGCATGACGGCCTCGGCGATCTGGTCGCCGATGGTGAAGACGGGGTTGAGGCTGGTCATCGGCTCCTGGAAGATCATCGAGATGCGGTTGCCGCGCACCCGCCGCATCGCGTCCTCCGAGAGGGTCAGGAGGTCGGCGCCCTCAAGACGCACCGTGCCCTCGACGATGCGTCCGGGCGGGTCGGGCACGAGACGGAGGATCGAGAGGGCGGTGACGGTCTTTCCGCACCCCGACTCGCCGACGAGGGCGACGGTCCGCCCGCGCGGGACCTCGAAGGAGACGTCCTCGACGGCCCGGGCGACGCCTTCGTCGGTAAAGAAATGCGTCGAGAGGCGGGCGACGGTCAGAAGGCGGGTTGGACTCTCGTTGGCCACAAGGCGGTCCTGTCCTGGATTTACGATTGTCGATTCTCGATTTTCGATCTGACGGCAACGGCACGGGCACCCGCGCGCCGTCGCCGCTGACTCGACCATCGGCACTCGAAAATCATACCTTCAGTCTCGGATCGATGGCGTCCCTGATCCCCTCGCCCAGGAGGTTATACGCGAAGACGGTGACGAAGATGGCGCCGCCGCTGGCGGCCCACATCCACCAAGCTTCAAGCTGCTCGCGGCTGTCGTTGAGGACCGTGCCCCAGGAGGGCGTCGAGACGAGGTTCAGGAACGCGAGCGTCGATTCGAGGAACACCGCGCCGGCGATGCCGAACGTCGCCCCCACCAGGATCGGCGCCAAGCCGTTCGGCACCGCGTGCCGCACCAGCAGCCGCCCCGTGCCGACGCCGAGGGCCCGGGCGGCGGTCATGTAGTCCTCGCCGCGGATGCGCAAGAGCTCCGCCCGCATCAGCCGGTACGTCCCCGTCCAGCCGGTCAGGCCCAGCACGACGACGGTCGTCCAGACGGGCGGCAGCCACTGGGGCGGAATGACCGTCAGCATGATGATAATGAGAATGAGGCGCGGAATGCACATAAAGATTTCGGCCAGCCGCGTCAGGGCCAGGTCCAGCGTGCCCCCGAAGTTCCCCGCCGCCGCCCCCAACAGCACTCCGATCACCAGACTGATACCCACCGCCACGAAGCCGATGGAGAGGGCTGTCCGGGCCCCGTAGAGGATGCCGATCAGGAGGTCGTCGCCCAGGCGCCCGGTCCCGAAAGGGTGGGCCCGGGAGGGCGGCTGGAGCTTGTTCGCCAGCTCGGCGTAGCCCGGGTTCCGCGGGTAGGCCAGCGGCGGGAACCAGGCGGCGTCGGCCTGCGTGGCCCGTTCCAGGTAGAAGCCGTAGGCTCGGACCGGGTCGCGCGCGGCTTCGAGCGCCAGGGCCAGGGCCGCCAGGATCGCCAGGTGCAGCCCGATCGCCCGCAGCAGCGGGTTGCCGCCCATGCGCTGGGCGCGCGGCCGGAGGAGCCGCGTCGTCAGCGGCAGGGCGAGGGCCAGGACGAGCGCCGCCATGGCGACGTACTCGGCGTTCGTCAGGTACGCGAAGATCGGCCACGTGGCCCGGCCGTCCTCGACCCAGCGAATGGGCACCTCGCCGCCGATGAAGGGCGCCCCCACCGCCAGCACCGCCAGGAGGATGACCACGACGAGGCTCGCGATCGCGCTCGGACGCTTCTTGAGCTGGCCCCACACGATCGACCCGTACGTCTTGGGCGGACCGAGGACGGAGGCGGCGGCCTGGCCTTCGGGGATCGTGACCGGCTCACTCATAGCGGACCCTCGGATCGGCCCACGCGTACAACAGGTCCGCGGCCAGCATCGCCACGAGCGTCAGCGTCCCGAAGACGAGCGTGCCGAACATGACGACGGCGAGGTCGCGGCTGGTGGCGGCATCGACCATCAGGAGACCCATGCCGTGGATGGTGAAGATTTTCTCGACGATGACGGCCCCGCCCAGCAGGGCCGGCAGCATCATGACCATCGTCGTGATCATCGGCAGAAGACTGTTGCGGAGGGCATGGCGATAGATCACCTTATTCTCCGGGAGGCCCTTGGCGCGGGCCGTGCGGACGTAATCGGCCCGGAGGTTCTCGAGCAGGCTCGCCCGCCCGAGCTTCGCCAGGTACGCCAGGCCCCCGTACACCAGGCACACGAGCGGCAGGGCCACGTGCCACGCCAGGTCCAGGAGGTATCCGACGAGGCCGGTGTGCGGCGTGGGCCCGGCGGCGGCGCCCCAGTGGTTCCACATCAGGCCGAGGTACCCGCCGACGCCTTCGCCCTCCGGCCACGCGGGGAAGATGTCGTAGGTGACGTAGTCCTCGCCGTGAAGCCCGTAGGGCGGAAACCACCCGACACCCCCTCCGCCCTGCCCCAGGTACCCCTGGAGCAGCGTCCCCGCGAGGATGGCCGGGATGCTCCAGAACAGAAGCAGCCCGAGGGTCGAGACCCGGTCGAAGGCGCGGCCCTGGTACCGGGCCGAGGCCAGGCCGATGGGGATCGCGACGACGAAGATGAGGACCTGGGCGGCGATGTTCAGGGGCACCGTGATGCGGGCCCGCTCCAGGAACAGGGCCGCCGGGCTCTTCGACCCCTCGGCGGTCGTCCGGGTCATGCTTTCGCCGAAGTTGCCCCGGAGCATGTTCCCCATCCACCGCCCATAGCCGTAGAAGAGGTTGAGAATCTTCTCGGCGGCGTCGATGCGGTCGGGGTCCGTGCCCCAGAGGTTGTAGTCCTTGAGGCCGAGCCGCTCGCGGATGGCGTCGGCCTCGGTGGCGAAGACCTGGGGGTTGATGTCGCCGGCCTGGGTCCGGATCATCGCCTCGATGGGGTCGCCGGGGGCGAGACGGACGATGGCGTACGCCAGCAGCGTGATCCCGAGGAGCGTCGGGATCATCAAGAGCAGCCGCTTGGCGACGTACGTCTTCAGAACCGGCCTCCTAGCGGCGCCGCTTCTCGGGCGGAATCCACCATTCCTCGGTGTCCATGCCCCCCGGCCGGACCACGGCGCCCTCCACCCGGGTCGACACGAGCCGCAGGCTCTCCCGCGCGATGAAGAACGTGTAAGGCTGGAGCTCGTGCAGCAGGCGGTGGAAACGGCGGTAGAGGACGTGCCGCCGCTCGGGGTCGAGCTCGGCCCGGGCCTCCATGATGAGGCGGTCGGCCTCGGCGTTGCGGAAGCTGATGAAGTTATGGCCGCGGTTGGCAATCTGGTGGCTGTGCCAGATTTGGAACGGGTCGCTTTCCACACCGCCCCCGCCCCAGGCGAGCGTCACGGCGTCGAAGTCCCGCGTATCGAGCTTCAGGACGAAGACGGCCCACTCGACGAAGCGGATGGTGCAGTCGATGCCGACGCGGCGGAACTCCTCCTTGAGGATCCGCGCGAGGTCCCGCGTCATCTGGTTCCCGGCGGGGATGGAGAACTCGAAGGCGAAGCGTTCCTTGGCCTCGTTCTCCAGCCACCCGTCGTCGTCGCGGTCCTTCCAGCCCGCCTCGGCCAGCAGGGCCAGGGCCCGGGCCCGGTCGAACGAGAGGGGTTCGATCGTCGGGTCGTGCTGAGGCGACTTCGGCCAGAAGGGCCCCGTGGCCACTTGGCCGACGTCCTTGTAGAGGTGCTTGAGGAGGACCTCGCGGGCCACGAGGTGGGTCATGGCCCGGCGGACGCGAGGGTCTCCGAAAAGGGGATGGGGGTGGCCCACGGCGGTCTCGCCCGCCTCCGTGCCCGTCCCGTACGCGTACTTTTCGTTGTTCCAGCCGATAAACGAGTACCCGTTCGCGGGCGTCGAGTAGCGGTACATCCGGAACGCCCGGCCGCGCTCGGGGTGGTCCTTCAGCTTGACCCACCATTCGGGGCTGAGGGAGAGGTCGTCAAGGCGGCCGCTCAGGAACGCCTGGACGGAGGCCTGCTCCTCGCTGATCAGGCGGAAGACGATGCGGTCGAAGGCCCGGGGCTTGCCGTAGTACCGCGCGTTGCGCGCCAGGACGATCTCCTGGCCCGTCGACCACCGCTCGAAGACGTACGGCCCGGAGCCGACGAACCCCTGCGTCAAGTCGTTGAAGCGCGTGGCCCCGCCCTCGCCCGTCACGTGCGTCTCGTAAATGTGCTTCGGAAGGATGGGGAAGAGGTTGCCGCTCGATTCGAGGGTCTTGAAGTATTTCTTTGTCCACACGAATCGGACCGTGTGGTCGTCGACCTTCTCGCACCGTTCGCAGTCTTCGAGGTAGGAGGCGGCACTTCCGGCGTCGATCTCGGGGTTCCGGACCGTCTCGAAGGAGAAGACGACGTCGTCGGCCGTCACGGGCGTCCCGTCGGAGAAACACGCCTCCGGCCGCAGGTGGAAGGTGATGACGCGACCCTCCTCGCTCATCTCCCAACGCTCGGCCAGGACGCCCTCGAGCTCCAGGGTGTCGAGGTTCCGCGTCAGGAGCGTCTCAAAGACGTAATCGTTGACGATCCGCTCGTAAAGGTCCTTGCCGGTGAGGGGATTAAGGTTCTGGGGCTCGCTGCTCATGTTCCGCCGCAGCGTCCCGCCCGTCTGTTCCGGCGTAAAGTCGGGAATCTCGGCCAGGATGGGACCGACCAAGAGGAACAGGGCAAGGAGCACGGCGCCGGTCGTGTGCCCCGGGTGGACCAACCGCCAGCGGCACCCCCACCCACGCCGCATGGCCGCTCTTGGCCCGCTCCTCATCCCGGCCCGATCCACCCTCTCGCCTCTCACTCGACCGGGACCTCCCCTGTGAAGACCTCGGCCGCGGGCCCCGTCAGCATGACCTCCGCGTCGTCGGCGGGCCAGGCCACCTCCAGATCGCCGCCCGGGACGCGGGTCCGGAGCGTCCGTCCGGTCCGTCCCGTCAGGACCCCCGCGACGCACACGGCGCCGGCCCCCGTCCCACAGGCCAGCGTCAAGCCGGTTCCCCGCTCCCACGTCCGCACGATCGCCTCGTCCGCCGCCACCACCTGGACAACGTGGACGTTGATGCGATTCGGGAAGATCGGCAGGTGCTCGATGATCGGCCCAAGCGCGTCGAGGGGCCAGGCGGCGGCTTCCTCGACGTAGAAGATCGCGTGGGGGTTGCCCATGCCGACGCAGGTCATGGCGAGGTCGCGTCCCTCGACGGCCAGGGGAACGTCGACGGCCCGGTCGCCGGGGACGTTGACGGGAATCTCCGGCGGGGCGAGAATGGGCCGCCCCATGCTGACACGGCCTCCCACGACGACCCCGTCTTCCCTGAGGAGCGTCACCTCCCGCATGCCCGCGAGGGTCTCGACGCGGACGACGTCGCCCGAGGCGCGGTCGCGGTCGGCGGCAAACTTCGCGAGGCAGCGGACCCCGTTGCCGCACATCTCGCCCTCGGACCCGTCGGCGTTGAACATGCGCATGCGGACGTCGCCCCCCTCGGCGGGCGGGAGGCACAGGATGAGCCCGTCCGCCCCGACGCCGAAGTGGCGGTCCGAAAGGCGGCGGGCGAGCGAGGCAGGATCGGCGATCGTTGTCTCGAACCCGTCGACGAACACGTAATCGTTTCCGGCCCCGTGTAGCTTGGCAAAGTGCATACGGTCCTCCCCGTGAAACGCGTGGCGCGATTATAGTGCGACCCGTCGGCAGTGGAAAGTGCGAAGTGGAAAGTGCGGCAAAGGGACTTCCGACTTCCCACTTCCGCCTTGGCGCTTCGCCCTTGCCCTGCCCCGTCGCACCGGCTACAGTCGCCCCATGCTCTTCGGCCTCGACATCCTGGACTTGGTGATCCGGCTGCCGGTCGTCCTGTTTGCACTGACGCTCCACGAGTTCATGCACGGCTACGTGGCCTTCCGGTGCGGCGACGACACGGCGGCCCGGGCGGGGCGGCTCACCTTCAACCCCATCGCCCACCTCGACCCGATCGGCACGATCTGCCTCCTCTTCGGCCCCATCGGATGGGCCAAACCCGTGCCGGTGGACCGGCGGAACCTCGACGACCAGACCGCCCGCCGCGACGACATCCTCATCTCCGGGGCGGGGATCGCGGCCAACTTCGTGGTGGCGGCGGGGCTCGCGCTGCTGGCCCGGGGTCTGGTGATGGCGGGCCTCGTGCCGACCGGCGAGGTGGCGGTCGCCCTCTGGCAGATGATGGGCATGGCCATCCTTGTCAACTTCGGGCTGGGCCTTTTCAACCTCCTGCCCATCTTCCCGCTTGACGGCTCGCATATCCTGCGTAACCTGTTGCCCCGGAACGCGGCCATGCGCTACAACGCGCTGAGCCGGTTCGGGCCCATCCTGCTGATGGGCGTGGTGGTGTTGAACCTGATGACGGGCTTCCTGTCGCTGGCGGTGATCTTCGTGGTCCTCTTCGCCACGGGCATCGACGCGGGCGTGTACCTGTACCCCCAGTGGCTTGGATAGGAGGACGCAGGCGATGGCCGAGGGCAAGGAGAAGCGGACGCGGATTCTGTCGGGGATGCGGCCGACGGGGAAGCTCCACCTGGGGAACCTGGTCGGGGCCCTCGCCAACTGGCGCGACCTCCAGGACACCTGCGACTGCTTCTTCATGGTCGCCGACTACCACGCCCTCATGAGCGAGTACGAGGCCCCCGACGCCATCGCCGACCACACCCGCGAGGTCACCGTCGATTTCCTGGCGTGCGGCCTGGACCCCGAGCGGAGCGTCATCTTTCGCCAGAGCGACGTGCCGGAACACGCCGAGCTGCACCTGATCCTCTCGGCCTACGCCCCCATCGGGTGGCTCGAACGGAACCCCACGTACAAGGAGCAGCTCCGGCAGATCAAGAACAAGGATATCCATAACTACGCGTTCCTCGGGTATCCCGTCCTCCAGACGGCCGACATCGTCATCTACAAGGCCGACGCCGTTCCGGTCGGCGAGGACCAGCTCCCGCACCTGGAACTGGCGCGGGAACTGGTGCGCCGGTTCAATCACCTGGTGGGCCGGGAGGTTCTCGTCGAGCCCCGCGCGAAGCTCACGGCCTCGGCGCGTCTCCTGGGCCTCGACCGCCGGAAGATGTCGAAAAGCTACGGCAACCAGATCGACCTCGCCGACCCGCCGGAGGCGATCCGCGAGAAGGTCCGGACGATGATCACCGACCCGAAGCGCATCCGCTTCGCCGACCCCGGCCACCCCGAGCAATGCAATGTCTGCCAGTGGTACAAGACGTTCGCGCCCGGGGAGTACGACGAGATCGCCGAGAAGTGCCGCGAGGCCAAGTGGGGCTGCACGGACTGCAAGAAACGCCTGGCCGAAATCCTGGTCGAGCACCTCGCCGGGCCGCGCGCCCGACGCGAGGAGCTCGAAGCCCACCCGGAGCGTCTCGACGCGATCCTCGCCGACGGGGCCGCCCGCGCTCGGGCCGTCGCCCGCACCACCCTCGACGAGGTCCGGGAACGCGTGGGCCTGGGGCCGCTGCCCGCCGGCGCATCGTAAGGCACGTATCGCATGACCTACAAGGTCGATCTCCCCGTCTACAACGGTCCGATGGATCTGCTGCTGTACCTCATCCGGCGGGACGAGGTGGACATCCGCGACATCGAGGTGGCGCGGGTGGCCGACCAGTACGTCGCATACCTGGACGCCCTGAGGGACCTCGACATCGAGGTGGCGGCGGACTTTCTCGTCATGGCCGCGACGCTCCTGGAGATGAAGAGCCGGGCCCTCCTGCCGCGCCCCCCCGCCGAGGAGGAGGACCACCTGCCGGAGGACGAGGAGGACCCCCGCGAGACGCTCATCCGGCAGCTCCTCGAATACCGCCGCTTCAAGGAAGCCGCCGGACACCTCTCGGACCGGGGCCACGAGATGGCCCGGCGCTTTCCGCGCGGCGTGGACGAGCGGTTGCTTAGGGACTTGGCGAAGGAGGACGAGGTGGAGGCGCCGGCGGCAGACCTGCTGGAGGGCGTCGAGGTCTGGGACATCTTCGAGGCGTTCAGCCAAGTCGTCCGGACCCTCGGCTATGCCCGCCCGCGGGAGGTCGTCTACGACGAGACGCCCGTCGAGGAGGCCGCCGACGACTTGATCGTTCGCCTCGAAGCCGAGCGGAGCATCCTCTTCGTCGACCTCTTCGACCGCGAGAAGGGCCGGGGCTACGCGATGACGCTTTTCCTGGCACTTCTGGAGCTGATGCGGCAGCGGCGTGTGGGCGTCGAGCAGGAGGCCGACTTCCGCGACATTCGCATCTACCTCCGCGACCCGGAGAGCGAGACGTACCGCCCCACGCGTCCCCGCGGCGCGGGGGCCTCGGCCGACGGCCTGAAGCGGTCCCGTCCCCGCCGCCCCACCGAACGCCAGCGGGAGGCCCTCCACGAAATGATGGAGGACGTCGAGCTCGGGAAGACCGAATTCGACACGATTCTCGACTCGGTCGAGGTGCCCGACGTCGAGCCCTTCCGCCCCATCTACTCCAAGAACGAGCTCCTCGGCAAGACCGACGCCGAGGCCGAGACAGAGGCGGAGGAGGACACGCCGGTGGCCCCCGAAAACGAACCCCCCGCCGGTCCCGAGCCGCCCCTTGACGAGACTCTCGACGCCCCCGACGATGAGGACGACCACACGTAAGCCGCGCGCCGGAGCCCCACAATGGCCATCCCCCGGGTGGAAGCCGACATCCCCGCCGAGATCGATCTCGCGCCGAATGCCCGCCGCGTCCTCGAAAAGCGTTACCTCAAGAAGGACGACCGCGGCGAGCCGATCGAGTCGCCGGAGGACATGCTCCACCGGGTGGCGGCAAACATCGCCCGGGCGGAGCTGGCCCGGGGCACGGCCGCGGACGCCCACCGGGCCGAGGAACAGTTCTACGGGCTGATGGCGCGGCTGGAGTTCCTGCCGAACTCGCCGACGCTCATGAACGCCGGCCGCCGCCTCCAACAACTTGCCGCCTGCTTCGTCCTGCCCGTCGAGGACGACATCGAGAAAATCTTCGACGCCATCAAGCATGCCGCCATCATCCACAAGTCGGGAGGCGGGACGGGCTTCAGCTTCAGCCGCGTCCGGCCCCGGGGGGACCTGGTCGAATCGAGCCGCGGCAGCGCCTCCGGGCCCATCTCGTTCATGAAGGTCTTCAACTACGCGACCGGGGCCATCAACCAGGGCGGCTTCCGGCGCGGGGCCAACATGGGGGTCCTGCGGTGCGACCATCCGGACGTCGAGCGCTTCGCGAAGTGCAAGCTCCAGGAGGGCGAACTCGAGAACTTCAACATCTCCATCGCCTGCACGGGGGCGTTCATGGAGGCACTGGAGCGCGGCGGCGAGATCGAGCTGGTGAACCCGCACAACCGCTCCGGCGCCGGCCGTCTCCCCGCCCCGCGCATCTGGGAGACCCTGACCCGCTGCGCCCACGCGGGGGGCGACCCCGGGGCCATCTTCCTCGACCGCATCAATGCCGACAACCCCACCCCCCAGCTCGGCGACATCGAGTGCACGAACCCCTGCGGCGAGCAGCCCCTGCTGCCCTACGAAGCCTGCAACCTCGGCTCGATCAACCTGAATACCGTCGCCAAGGGCAACCGCGTCGACTGGGACCGTTTCCGCACCATCATCCATCTGGCCGTCCGATTCCTCGACAACTGCATCGACATGAGCCAGTATCCCCTGCCGGCCATCACCGAGCGGGTGCGCGGCAACCGAAAAATCGGTCTGGGGGTGATGGGCTTCGCGGACCTCCTGGTCCGCCTGGGCATCCCCTACGATTCCCCCAAGGCCATCGAGACGGCCGAGGAAGTCATGGGCTTCCTGAAGACCGAGGCCGACGCCGCGAGCGCCCACCTCGCCCGGGAGCGCGGCCCGTTCCCGAACCTTCCCGGCAGCGCGTGCGACCGGCCCGACGGGCCCGTCTACCGCAACGCCTGCCGCACCACCGTCGCCCCGACCGGCACGCTCTCGATCCTGGCCGGGTGCAGCTCGGGCATCGAGCCGATCTTCGCCCTGGCGCTGGAGCGGCACGTGCTGGACGGGTCGCGGTTGCGCGACGTCCATCCCCCGTTCCTGGAGACGGCCCGCGACCGCGGCTTCTGGAGCCCGGACCTCATGGACCGCGTCGCCGCCTCCCCGACACTCGATGGCGTCGAGGGCGTGCCGGAGGACGTGAGGCGCGTTTTCGTCACGGCCCACGAGGTGGCGCCGGAGTGGCACGTGCGGGTGCAGGCGGCATTCCAGAGACACGTCGACAACGCCGTCTCGAAGACCGTCAACCTGCCCCACGACGCGACGGTCGAGGACGTCGACGCCATCTACCGCCAAGCCTACGCCCTCGGCTGCAAGGGCATCACCGTCTACCGCGACCGCAGCCGCGAACGCCAGGTGCTGGTGCGCCACCAACCCTCCGGCGACGAGCTCGAGCCTCCCCCCGGGGCCTGCAACCGGCCGAACGCGTGTGCGCGGTACTGAGGGCCGGCGACTTGCCCCGGGCCCCCTTCTGAGGTATACTGACCAAGTCACGCGCGTGGGGGGTGTGCGGCGCCGGTCGAGGCGGCGGGGTAGAGAGGACGAGGATCATGACCGAACGACGTCACACGACCGCCCGGGCGTGCGGCTATACGCTGGTCGAGGTGCTGATCGTCACGACGATCATCCTGCTCTTGGTGGCGCTGGCGCTGCCGGCCATCTCGGAGGCCCTGGCCTACAGCAGCACGCTTTCCTGCGCCAACAATCTGAAGCAGATCGGGAGGGCCGTCGCCCAGTACCAGCGGGCCCACCAGGGCCGCATACCCCCCGCCGCCACCGTCGCGAACGGCGAGGCCGATTGGTGCTACGTCCTCGTCCTGGAGGGGTACATCGAGGCCCCGAACGCCGATATCTACGCCGACGACCATCTGACGCGCGAGACCAACCCGTTCATCTGTCCGAACACGGTCGATCTGAGGGTCGAGCACACGGTCAACGTCGCGTCCCCCGACGCCGACGAGGCCCAGGGCTGGTACCGCGTCGGCGACGCCCACCTGAAGGTCGATTGCAGCTATTACTGGAACGGGTCGACCGCGGCGCCCAAGAGCACCGCGGCCATCCTCAACCCGACCGACTCGACGCCCGACGACCGGTATCCCTCGATGGCGTGGGACGCCACGGCCTTTCACTCCGTCTCGGAGATGACGCGCGGGGGCGACCAGTTCGTCATGGCCGCCGACGGCGTCTGGTCGGACGGCGCGGACGACCCGGAGCGCATCGCCGCCCGCCACAACGGGGCCTACGGCGACCGCACCCGAACGAATCTGATCTTCTACGACGGCCACGTCGAGAGCCTCGACCGCGTCCCGCAGTTCGACTGGGACGACGACCCCATCCTCATCCGAGACGCCCTCCAGGGCCTCAATCCCCAGTTCGTGTTCCCCGTGGGGAGCAGCATGGGGAGCTCGGGCGGCGGGACGGGCAGGGAGATCGTCATCGACGGCTAGGCCGCGCCGCATCGTCTCCCCCCCGAGCGCACCACCCCCGCCGCGCAGGGCAAGGCTCCGCCCGCCTTGCCCCGTTCCCGGCCCCCCCGTACAATTCAATAGAGACGAACCACGGGGGCTCGGAAGGGCACCGATGCCCGCATCCCGGCGAGGGCTGTCGACGGCCGAGGCGGTGCTGGGCTCGCTGTGTCTCCTGATTGTGCTCGTGGCCCTCGGCGGCCTGGTGGGCCCCTGCGAGACGTCCACGACCGAGCGCTGGACGCACGAGGTCTTCTTCGCCCTCCACGAGGCGGGCGCCCTTCGGACGGCCCGCCCCGACCGGGCCCCGACCGACGCGCCGCCCGGCGACCTCTGGGTCCGCGCCCACGTCTTCCGCTGCCGCCGCGACCACACCGAGTTCGTCGGCTATCACACCCGCCGGGCCGTCCATCCGGACGAGGGCTTCGAAGTGACCCGGGTCGCCCTGCCCGGCGGCCCGTGGCACTTCGAGGGCGATCCCCGGGCCTTCGACATCATGCGCCCGGCGTGTCCGGCCTGCGGCGAGGGCGGGCGAACGGTCGAGGAGATCGCTCCGGCCGAAGCCGAGACGATCCTCAACGCCGAGCCGTAGAGCTCCGCGAACACCGAGGACCGGAAAGGCGGTGCACGCGATGCGGTCCCGACAAACCTGCCTACGGGCCTTCACGCTGACCGAACTGCTGATCGTCCTGACGATCATCCTGCTGCTCGTGAGCCTCCTGGTGCCGGGCGTGACGGGGGCCCTGGAGTACGCCCGGACGCTGGAGTGCCAGAACAACCTGGCCCAGATCGGCCGGGCGGTCATACTCTTCTCGGCACGCAACGAGGGCCGCATCCTTCCCTGCCGCTACAAGCTCGACGCCGGCGGCAATCCATGGCCCGCGGGGCGTCCGTACTGGGTGAACGTCCTGGTGGAGGGCGGGTACATCGACGCCCCCAACAGCGCCATCCACGGCGACCGGCCCGACGTCACGCCCGAGAACAACGTTTTCCGATGCCCGTCGGGCATCGACACCTGGACCGGGTGGCTGGAGGCCCCCAGCCCCGCCGACCCGTCCATCATGGGATTCCACCGCTTCGCCTACCAGTCGAACCAGGAGGGCTGGGGGGGCGCGGCATCGGGGGCCGTGACGGAGCGCGGCGTGGATTGCTGGTACTACTATAATGGCCACACGTTCTACGGCCACGCCCCCGGCAAGGGCGCCCCCTCCGACGGAGGCCAGGAGGCCGCCGTCAAGGCCGACCCGACCCGCTGGATCCACGACCCCGGGGCCTACCACAACCACCTCTCCCAGATCAAGGACCGCTCCACCATGGTCATGGCCTGCGACGGCGTGGCCGTCAACGGCACGAGCTTCGATTCGACCCGCATCGCCTCCCGCCATCGCGGCGACCAGGGCGACCGCACGGGCACCAACATGGTCTTCTGGGACGGCCACGTGGACATGTACCACTGGGCGTACGACTACCGCGACGATCCGCTCTGGGACAACGGCCTCCGCATGGACCGCCCGCCGTACTTCCGGCTGGACGATCCGTAGGCGACCGACGGCCCCCGGCGCCCCAAGTGTCCGGACACGCCGCCAACCGACCGCAACCCGCCGGCGGTCCCGGCCGGAATCTCTTTCCCGCCGGCCCGGACAGCCCTATAATGGGCTGGTCCGGAGAACCCGCTCCCGTCGCGAGGTGACCATGAAACCCGCCCCCCGTCGCGCCTTCTCGCTGGTCGAGCTGCTCGTCGTCATCACCATCGTCACGCTGCTGGCGGCCATGCTCTTCCCGGCCTACGCGGCGGTGGTCGACTATGCGAACATGACCAAATGCAAGAACCAGCTCGGCCAGATCGCCTCGGCCGTCAAGGCCTACGCCGGGCGGAATCGCGGCACGATTCCTCCCGCCGAGTACGAGGCCACCGGCCTTTCGTGGTGCAACATCCTTCAACGCGGCGGATACCTGTCGGCCCCGAACACGGTCGATCTCGACGCGGACATGCCGACCGAGGAGGACTCGGTCCTTCTGTGCCCCACATCGGTCGACATCCGCGTCGAGATCGACGACCTCGTGCCCGTCCCCGCCATCGTCAACGAGACGACCGCCTACGAGGAGGAGGGCGTCGATTACGCCCAGGGCTGGTACCGGTCGGGCACGGTCGACCTGATGAACGACTGCTCCTACTACTGGAACGGGTGCACCGACGACGATGTCGAAGGCTGGCGGGACTTCCCCTCGATCCTCATCCGCGACGAGGACGATTCGTACCTGGAACGCGGGTACCTGCACAACATGAGCGAGATTCGGAAGCACTCGACGATGGTCCTGGCCACGGACGGCGTGTGGTGGGGGGCGGTGGCCATGCCGGAGCGCGGACGCATCGCCGCGCGCCATCCCGGCGACCAGGGCCGCCGCAGCCGCACCGTCGTCGCCTACTACGACGGGCACGTCGACGTCATCGAGCGTAAGCCCGCCGACGACTGGGACGAGGACCCCATCATGACGCTCGAAGAGCTCAAGGGCGGCCCGCCCTTCTTCCGCCTGAGCCAGCAGCGCCTCGCCCCCATCGAGGAGCAAGAGGAGCAAGGGCCGTAGCCTGGACGCTTCAGTCCGCCAGCACCTCGTCGAGGTGGTCGAAGACCTTCTCGAAGGCCTCTGCGTAGAGCCGCATCAGCGCCAGCGTGTTCGGCGGCGCGAAGCCCCAGATGAGTGTCGTCTCCTCCAGCATCCGCACCCCTTCGGGGTACCGGACGGCGAATTCCTCCGGGGGATACGAGACCTCGCGCGACGTGAACGGGCACGTCCACGGACACCCCTTCCCGTACCCCTCGCGGACCTGGTAGACGGCATGGTCCGGCAAGAGCCGGTCGACCCATTGATGGACCTGGACGCCCTCGGCCTGGAGGGCCCGTTCGAGTTTCTGGCGGAAGACGCGGGCCGGAAGGTCGATGCCCAGCGCCTTCGGGTCGACGCGCAGCGGGTACATATGGTAGACGTGGGTCCGGTCGGGCGGTGTCCGCGGGGGGACGAGGCCGGGCAGGCGCGCGAGCCGCTTGGAGAGGAACTCGGCGTTGCGGATGCGGCCCGCGTTCAGGCGATCCAAACGCTTCAGTTGGCTCCGCGCGAGCGCCGCCACCATCTCGTGCATCCGCCAGTTGTAGCCGAGGGAATAGGCGGGGTAGCGGCGGCCGCTCCGAAGCCGCACCCGCATCTGCATCTTGGCCCCCCGGTCCAGGACCCACTTCTTGCCGGTCGTGAAGAGGCCCCCTTCCCCACCCGGGAGGTTCTTCGATCCGTTCAGGCTGAACGCCGCGCAGTCGGCCAGCGCCCCGACCTTCTTGCCGCGGTACTCGGCGCCATGGGCCTGGCACGCGTCCTCGATGAGGAGAAGCTTATGCCGCCGCGCCACCTTGCGAAGGGCCCGCATGTCCGCCGGGAGGCCCCAGAGATGGACGGCGATGACGGCCTTGGTACGGTCGGTGACGGCGGCGTCGATGGCCTCGGGGTCGATCGTGAACGTCTCGGGGTCGATGTCGACGAAGACGGGGACGCCGTTCTGGTGGAGGACGGCGGAGGCGGTGGAGTGGAAGCTGAAGACCGGGAGGATGACCTCCTCGCCCGGCCCGACGCCGGCGGCGACGAGCCCCGCGTGCAGGCCCGCCGTGCCGCTCGCCAGTGTCTCGGCGTACTTCGTCCCGCAGTACGCCGCCCACTCCTCGGCCAGGGCCTCGACCTCGGGCCCGTCGCCCCAGATCTGGCCGCTTTCGAGGGCCCGCGCCACGGCTCGCGTGTCGGCCTTCGTGATGTGTGGCCAGGGCTTCACCGAGCCCGGCGGGACGGTGGGCTTCGCGCGCTTATTGCGGAGGGCAAGCTTGGCCATGCGGTATCTCCTTCGGACGGGTGGCACTGGCGGCTTGCCCGCCCGTATTCACGCCACGGGGGCCTCGCACGGGCGGACTGGCCGCCTGGGGCACCCGGCGCTCGAACGCCTGAGCGACCATCGTAAGGAGGGCGGCGGGGAAGTCAACGGTCCGGCGGGCTGGCAAGGGACAGCCGGCCATGCTACGATGGCCGTCGCACCCGTCCTAAGGAGTCGCCCGTGCGCACCGTGCTCGCCCTTGCCGCCGTTCTGATCGTAGGTCCGGCCGTCTGTGACGCCGAGGAGAGGGCCAATCCCTGGGGGCCGCCGGTCCGGGAGGCCCGCCCGCTGGTGAACCTGTCGGAGGCCTATGCGGCCGAAGCGGCGAACCGGGACGTGGTCATCTCGATGGAGGTCGCGTCGCTCGGAGGGGCGAAGGTCCTCAAGTTCCGCTTCGAGCTGACCCGGGCCGACGGTCGCTGGCAACCCGCCCCCGAGGGCTTTACCGCCAACATCTACGATTACCACTGGCCCAAGCCCCCCGTCATCTCGAACATCCGTGTGCGCGGCGAGGCCGTGGGCGAGAGTCTCAAGTGGACGAAGGAGGGCGGCCTGGAGGGAGCGGTCGGATGGAAGCTCGCCAAGCCGCTCAAGGAACTCGTCCATCGGGCCGCCGTCGGCACCGTACCCAAACGGGCCTGGGACCTCGTGCCACAGGAGGGGACGGTTCGCGTCACGTTGCCCCTCGAGCCGGAGGCGAAGCACCCGCGTCCGACGGGCTTGCCGCCCTGGTGGATGCCCACAGTTTTCGGATTCAACTATTACGGGACGTTCACGTACGAGGCGGCCGGCGAGACATTCACCGGCGAGGCGGAGATGAACCTCAAGCCCCACCCCGTGGCCGGGAAGTTCGTCCCCTGGACGGCCATCAAGGTGGCGAAGGCCGAGGGCGGGCTGGCCTTCACGGCTCACCTGCCGGCGCGGCGCGTGGCGGCCGAGGCGGGCGGGTTCGCCATCCATCGTTTCGACGAGCCGATCGACGCGGGGGGCTTCGACGGCCTGCGCCTCACGGTCGAGACCGACGCGCCGCGCACCGACGCGAGCGTCGCCGTCGGCCTGAAGGAGGGCCAGGGGGCCTGGTACTTCAGCCCGGCGGCGTGTCCGCTGACGAAGAAGGTGAACGCGTGGGTCCTCCCCTTCGACCGGTTGGTGCGGGCGGACTTCGTCCTGACGCGCGGCAGCTTCGACGCGAACGCGGCGTTTGACGCCGAGGCCGTCCAGAGCCTGGCCGTCGGGGCCCACAACCCCTTCGGCGTGGGCGACGTGCGCTTCACCGTCACCTCCATCGAACTCGTCCGCTGGACGGAGAATGGCTACGCCGCCGCGCACGAGGCCCCCGTCCGCATCGATCTTGACGCGACCACGGCCGTCAGCCTGAACGGCGTCGGCCGCGTGCCCGAAGGACTCATGGGCGTCCACGTCGTCGGCGACGTCAAGCCCGACGATCCGAAGCAGACGGAGGCGTACTTCGAGGCGATCCACGTCCGTTTCGGCCGCCCTCTGCAGCACACGAGCTTCACGCCCACGAGGCGGGTCGGCGTCCCGAACGCGAAGACGCTCCATCACCTCGGCCTGGAGGCATCGAGCGTCATCTGCTACACGTGGGGCAACCTCTGGGGGCGCGCCCCATGGATGGGCGGCGGGGACATCCTGCCGGGCGTCGAGGCGTGGGGCAAGGCCCTCGGCGAAAGCGCCTGGACCCCCGGCGAGGACGCGAACCCGCTCCGCCTTGTCGAGTTCTGGAACGAGCCCTTCATGTGGGGCCGCCACATCAACGCCTACGACCCGAAGTGGACCGACTCGACGCAGCACGGCTACATCCCGGCCGAGCTCGGGGCCCGCAAGTACGCCGAGGCCTTCCGGGCCGCGAAGAAGGGCGCCCGGAGCGTCAACGAGCACGTCCGGCTGGGCGGCCCGTCCGCCCCCGCCTTCTCGAGCGACGCCTACAGCGTGTTCTGGGATTACGTGCGACCCATAATCGACCGCACCGCGGCGGAGCTCGACTTCCTCACCGAGCACCACTATGGGGGGACGCCCGAGTCCTATGCCGCGAGCTACGAGGTCGTGACCGCGTACTGCGACACCGTCCACGGCCGCCGCATTCCCATCTACAACACCGAGACGAACGACCTCGTGGACACGCCGACGATGGGCGACGAGGGCCTGGCCGCCCCCTGGTCGCCGCACGCCGACGACCTCCTCCGCTTCCGCTACAACCTCCGCGACATCATGACGATGATCACCCAGTGCCCGGACAAGGCGCGCGGCCGGGCGGTGCACGCCCTCTGGAGCGGGACGTTCCGGAAAGTGGGCGAGCGGCACTGCTTCGAGATTCTGAGCGCGGTCGGCGGGACGATGCTCGCGGCCACCTCGACTGACCCGGACGTCGCCGTCCTCGCGTGCCGCCAGGACGACCGCGGCACGCTCCTCGTCTTCAACGATTCGGTGCATCCGCGGACGATTGTCCTTCACGCCGGGAAGGCGGACTTCTCGAAGGCCGAGGGGCGGCGGGTCGTGTTCGACCCGGAGGCGGGCACGAGAATCGTCGAGGAGCCCGCGCCGAAGGGGAAGGAGTTGCGGCTCGGGGCGTACGAGGCCGTCCGCTTCACGTTCCCCCTCGCCGAGCCGACGCGGCAGCGGGCGATCTCGGAGCACTTCGCGGCGATCCATCTCGCGGACGTGGCCCCCGGCGAGACGGTCGCCGGGAAAGTGCACTGGCGCGACGCCCCCGCTTCGCCCCGGGCCGCGCTCCTGCGCGTCGTCACGAGCGGGGCGGAGCCGGGCGAGGGATTCGTGCGCGTCGGCGCCACGACGGTCGCCCTGCCCGCGAGCGCCCCCGGCGACCCGGTGATCCACGATGTGCCGCTGCCCGTTGAGGATGCCCGGGGCGCAACGCACTTGGAGTTCGAGTGCACGGACCTCAACGGGTATCGCGTGTTGATGGCGGCGATTCTGCTGGAGGAATAGGCCCGGCCAGGAAACGGCTTCTAAAGGCGGTCGGTGGCCTTGAGCCAGACGAGGATGCGGCCGGCGGTCTCCTCGACGGAGAATCGGTCGGTGGGAATCTCGTAGTGGCAGGCGGCGAGGTATGCCTCACGGCGCTTCGCCAGGAGCGTGCGGATCTCCGCGAGTCCACCCTCCCGCGTCAGGTCCGGCCGCTCGGCCGCCGTCTTCGGGTCGGCCTGCATGCGGTCCCGGATCGTCTCGGCGTCGGCCGTGAGGAGCACCACGATGCCGGAGGCGCGGAGGGCCTTGGCGTTCTCCGGATTCAGCACGGCCCCGCCGCCGGCGCTGACGACCTGCCCATCGCGGGCCGCGACCTCGGCGACGGTCTCCTTCTCGCGCCGCCGGAACTCCTGCCAGCCCCCCTCCTCAACGACCTCGGCGATCGATTTCCCGGCCGCCTCCTGCACGCGCGTATCGGTATCGACGAGCGGCCACCCCAGCTTCTCCGCCAGCAGCCGCCCGATGGTCGTCTTGCCCGTGCAGCGATAGCCGATGAGGACGAGGTTCATGGGGCCCTCCTTTGGGCCAGGAGCCAGGGGACGAAGCGGGGGTCGGTGACCATCCAGCGATAAACGCCGTGGCCGACGCCGGGAAGCTCGGTGTAGCGGGGCGAGGCGCCGCGGGCGCGGAGGGCCCGGACGAGGTCCCGCGAGCAGCGGACCGGCACCGTCACGTCGGCGTCGCCGTGCCAGACCCAGATCGGCGTCCGGCCGATGGCCTCGGCCCGGTCGGGGTCGGCGCCGCAGGCCGGAGCCCCTGCGGCGAAGAGGTCCCCGTGCCGCGCGAGCATCACGCACGTCCCCCAGCCGCCCATCGAGAGACCCGTCACCGTCACCCGCGCGGGGTCGATGGGCCGCGTCGCCAGTAGCTCGCGGATCGTCTCGGCCAGCCGCGCATCGTACGTCGCCGCGCCCTCCGGAGCATCCGGCGGGACATCGCCCCACGAGGCCGCGGCCTGCGGGACGAGCAGGTAGAACGGTTCGACCGCCTGGACCGCGTCCGTCGCAAGGTACGACACGGGCCAGGTGACCTGCCCCTCGTTGTCCGTGCCGCGCTGCCCGCGCCCGTGCAGGAAGACGACCAGCGGCCGCTTCACGCCGGCGGTCTCGGGCGGGGCGTAGAGCCGATAGGGCATCGCGCGGCGGTCCTCGCCGCGGTGTACGCCCTTGGCGAAGACGGCCTCCCAGTTCAAAGCCTCGGCGTTCGCGCGGGCGGCATCGAGCATGGCTTGGCGTCCGGGGCCAAAGGGCTTGAGCGGATCGGGACAGTTCGCCAGGTGCGCGTCGGCCGCCTCGTCGAGCCACCCCGATGCGGCGGCCTCGACGTCGCCCGGCAGAACGAGACGTCCGCCCAAGTGATCGCCCACGCGGGCCAGGTCGAACGCGACGATGAACGGCTCGCCCTGCGGCCAGGCGATCTCGTACCGACCGCTCAAGCGGTCGGCCGTTAGCTCCAGCCACCCGCCGCGAGCCCGGACCTTCGTCGCCTCGACGGCGATTCCCTTCCCGCCCGCCGTCTCGAACCGCAGGACCACCTCGGTGCGCTTGCCGTCGGGCGCGGGGAGGAACGTGCGTACGAGGCCCCAATCGTCGAGGGTCGGCTCGGCGGGGGCGGGCCCGGCCTCGCCCGTCACGTCGCCCTCCACGGGCGTGCCCTCGAAGGTGCTCTGGTACACGCCGTCGATCTCGCCGCCGGCAAGCTCGGCCTGGATTCCCACCGCCAGGTCGCGGGGCCGCCCGTCCTTCGGCTTCCAGGCATCGGGCAGGAACCGCACGGCGAGCGTGCCCGCGAGGGCCCCGTCCTGGAAGACGAGGTCGGAGGCGTCGACGGCATGGGCCGCCGCGTTCCAGCTCCGGGCCGTGGCGAACGCGGCCGTCCATCGGCCCTCGTGGACGCGACCGTGGATGTCGACGTCGCGCGGCTCCGTCTCGGTCGGGATCGCCCCTTTGAGGCGCAGATGCACCAGCCTCCCGGTCGGTGCCGCGCACCCGACGGTCAGGACCACCAACAGGCTCACCACGAGACACGCCTCGCCCCCTTGCATCATCACGTCTCCTTTCGTCGCACAAGGCCCCGGACCTTCATGGGCAGGCCGAAGAGGTGGATGAACCCGGTGGCGTCGGTCGGATCGTATTCCTCGCCCATGACGAAGCTGGCGAGGTCTTCGGAGTAGAGGCTCTTCGGGGCGGTGGCCCCGGCATAGCGGGCGTGGCCCTTGAAGAGGTTCATCTTGACCTGACCGGTCACGCTCGCCTGGGTCCGGTCGACGAACGCGTCAATCGCCTCGCGGAGCATCGAGAACCACTGACCGTAGTAGACCAGCTCGGCGTACCGCAGGGCAACCTGATGCTTGTAGTGGAGCGTGTCGCGGTCGAGGCAGAGGGCCTCCAGGGCCGCGTGGGCGGCGTAGATGATCGTGCCGCCCGGCGTCTCGTACACGCCTCGGCTCTTTATGCCGACGAGGCGATTCTCCACCAGATCGATCTGGCCGACGCCGTGGCGCCCGCCCACCTCGTTGAGGGACTCGACGATGTCGACGGGCCCGAGGGCCTTCCCGTCGACGGCCACCGGCACGCCCTTCTCGAAGTCGAGCGTGACGGTCTCGGGCTCGTCGGGCGTCCCGGCCAGGGGTGTGGAAAGGACGTAGACGTCGTCGCTCGGGGCGTTGGCCGGGCTTTCGAGCTCGGCGCCCTCGTGGCTGATGTGCCAGAGGTTCCGGTCGCGCGAGTAGATCGACTTCTTCGACTGCTGGATCGGAATGCCGCGCGCCTCGGCGTACTCGACGGCGGCCTCGCGGCTCGTGAGGGTCCACCGGGGGTCGCGCCAGGGGACGAGGACTTCGAGGTCCGGCGCGAGGGCCATGAACGTGAGCTCGAAGCGGACCTGGTCGTTCCCCTTGCCGGTGGCGCCGTGGGCGACGGCGTCGGCGCCGACGGCGCGCGCGGCCTCGACCTGCTTCTTGGCGATGAGGGGGCGGGCGATGCTCGTGCCGAGGAGGTATTGACCCTCGTAGATGGCCCCCGCCTTGACCATGGGCCAGAGGTACTCGGTGACGAACTCCTCTCGGAGGTCCTCGACGACGCACTCGGCGGCGCCGGAGGCCTTGGCCTTCTCGACGATGCCGTCCAGCTCGCCGCCCCCCTGCCCCAGGTCGGCGCAGAAGGCGACCACCTCGCACCCGTACGTCTCCCGCAGCCAGGGGAGGATGACGCTGGTATCGAGGCCGCCGGAGTAGGCGAGGACGGCTTTCTTGACGTTGGGTTCTGCCATGACCGTGCCTTTCTAGCGTTGGTGACGGCTTAGGATCGCCGGGTCTTGCCCTTCGTTTTCCGCTTCGCTTTGCGCTTTGCGGCCCTCTTGTTTCCCTTCTTCTTCGGCGCGGTCTGCCGGGCGAGGACCCGGTTGATGGCCGAGAGGTAGGCCTTGGCGGCCGATTCGATGATGTCGGTTGAGACGCCGCGCCCCGTCAGCGTCCGGCCCTCGTGGACTACTTCGAGGCGCGTCTCGCCCTGAGCCTCCTTGCCGCCGGTGACCGCGCGGAGCTGGAAGTCGTGGAGCTTGAGGCCGACGCCGGTGATCCGCTCCATGGCCCGGAAGATGGCGTCGACGGGTCCGTCGCCGGTGGCGGCATCTCGGACGGGGGGCTCGTCGGCCTGGACCAGCTCGACCGTGGCCGTGGGCATGCCGCCCGTGCCGCTTGCCACCTGGAGGCCTTTCAGTCGCCACGTCTCGGGCACGGTGACCAGCTCGGCCTCGACGAGGGCTTCGAGGTCCTCGTCGAAGATTTCCTTCTTGCGGTCGGCCAGCTCCTTGAACGGTCCGAAGAAAAGGCGGTCGACCTGGGCCGCCGAAAGGCGAAAGCCCAGATCCTTGAGGCGCTCGCGGAACTGGTGGCGTCCGGAGTGCTTGCCGAGGACGAGGCGGCTCTCGGTCAGGCCGACGGCCTTCGGGTCCATGATCTCGTAGGTGGTCCGCTCCTTCAGGACCCCGTCGGCGTGGACGCCCGATTCGTGAGCGAACGCGTTCTCGCCGACGACGGCCTTGTTCCGCGCGACCGCGAGGCCCGTCACGCGGCTGACGAGTCGGCTCGTGGGGTAGAGCCGCTCCGTCTTGATAGCGGCCCAAGCGCCGTCGAACTGGTCGGGGCGCATGGCCAGGGCCATGACGATCTCCTCCATGGCGGCGTTGCCGGCCCGTTCGCCGATGCCGTTGATCGTGCACTCGACCTGGCGGGCCCCGTGTTTGACGGCCTGGAGCGAGTTGGCGACGGCCATGCCCAGGTCGTCGTGGCAGTGGACGGCGATCGTGGTCCGGTGGATGTTCGGCACCCGGTGGAAGAGCTCGGCGATCAGGGCCCCGAACCCGTCGGGCGTGGCCCATCCCACGGTGTCAGGGATGTTGACCGTCGTGGCCCCGGCGTCGATGACGGCCTCGACGACCTCGGCGAGGAAGTCGGGCTCGGTGCGGGCGGCATCCTCGGGAGAGAACTGGACGTCCGTGACGGCGGCCTTGGCGCGCTCGACGCCCTCGACCGCCAGGCGCAGGATTTCGCTTCGGGCCTTGCGAAGCTTGTGCTCGCGATGGATTTTCGAGGTGGCGAGGAAGACGTGGATGCGGGGCTTCTTCGCCTCCGCCACGGCCTCGGCGGCGCGGTCGATGTCCTTGGCCACGCACCGCGCCAGGCCCGCGACCCCGGGGCGCTTGACTTCGCGGGCGACGGCCCGGACGGCCTCGAAGTCGTCGGGGCTGGTGATGGGGAAGCCGGCCTCGATGACGTCGACGCCGAGGCGCTCCAGGGCCCGCGCGACTTCGAGCTTCTCGGTGAGGTTCATGCTGGCGCCGGGGGACTGTTCCCCGTCGCGCAGGGTCGTGTCGAAGATGACGACCCGGTCCTCTTTGCGCTGGGCCATGGGACTCCCTCCTCGCTCTCGTATTGTGCATGCCGCCACGGTGGCGGCAACGGTTTTCCCGCCGGTGCAGAAAAGAAGCCGGCCCCGGGGAGTTCCCGAGGCCGGCGTGTCGGACGGTCTGAGCGCGCGGCGACCCCGGGGACTTACGTCCGAAGGCCCAGGGTCCGGTTGGCTCCGCGCATCATCATGAGGGCAGGAGTATCGTCCCGGTTGAAGGATAAGTCAAGCGCAAACCGGGAGCGCCTCGCCCGCGTCTTGCAGGTCGCCCCTCGAAGCCCTATGATGGGGGCATGAAACGACAGCACAAGCTCATTATCGTTATCGCGGCCGTCGGGTTCGTCCTGTGGGCCGTCGGGCGGGTCGTCACGCTCTACGCCGACTGGCTTTGGTTCGGTGTCCTGGGGTACGCCGACGTCTTCGAGACGATGCTCTGGTCGAAGGTGGCCCTGGGCGGCGCGGTCTTCGCGGTGATCCTGGGGTGGTTGCTGGGGCACGCGGCCCTGGCGACGCGTCTGTCGCCGGGACGACGGATCGAGCTGACGGAGGTCCACCCCTGGTTCACGCCGAAGCGTCTGCGGCAGGTGCTGCGCGGCTCGGCCGGGCTTGTCAGCGCGGCCCTGGGGCTGGCGTTCGCGATGCGTGCGGCGGACTTCTGGTTCCCGGTGCTCCAGTTCCTGAACCGCACGCCCTTCGACCACGCCGACCCGATCTTCGGGTACGACGCGGGGTTCTACGTCTTCACGCTCCCTGTGCTGGGGGCCCTCCAGAGCCTGTTGCTGGTGCTGGCGGTCTTCGGGCTGGTGGCGGCGATGGCGGCTTACTTCGTCGGCGGGGCCGTCAGCGCCCAGTACGTCCGGATGACGCGGTCGGCGATGCAGCACGTGGCGGCCCTGGGGGCCCTGCTCTTGGTGACCGTCGCGTGGGGATACTGGCTCGACCGGTTCCAGCTCATCTACACCAGCGACCCCGGCGAGACCGTCTTCGGCGCCGGCTACACCGACGTCCACATCCGCATGCCCATGGCCTGGGTCATGGTTGTCGTGTCGGTGGCGGCGGCGGGGCTAGTGGTGGCGGCGGGGACGGTGCGGCGCCCGAGGCTGGCCCTGGGGGCGGTGGGCCTGGTCATCGCCGGGCACGTCGTCCTCATGTGGATCGCCCCGGCTCTGGTGCAGCGCTTCCACGTCCAGCCCAACGAACTGGACCTCGAAGTTAAGTACATCGAGCACAACATCGTCGCCACCCGCACCGCCTTCGGCATCGAGGAGGTGGAGGTCCGGGAGTACGGCGACACGGGGGAGCTGACGGCCGAGGAGGTGGAGGCGGCCAAGGGCACGATCAAGAATATCCGCCTCTGGGACTACCGGGTCCTTCGAGACACGTACCGCGAGTTCCAGGGCCTGCGGACCTACTACCGCTTCAACCAGCCGGACGTCGACCGGTATCATCTGGACGGCGAGTACCGCCAGGTGAGCGTCGCCGTGCGCGAGCTGGACCAGACGCTCCTCGACCGCCAGAGCCAGACGTGGGTGAACCTGCACCTCCTCTTCACCCACGGGTACGGCCCCGTGATGAACCCCGTGAACCGGGTGGAGCCGAGCGGCGGGCCGAAGTTCTGGGTCCAGAACATCCCGCCGGAGGTCGCCCCGGACGTGCCCCTGGCGGTCCCCCAGCCGCGCATCTACTTCGGCGAGTACACGTACAACCCGTACGCGGGGAGCTACGTGCTCGTCAACACCGCCGACAAGGAGTTCGATTATCCCCTCGGCGACGACAACCGCTACAACCGATACGACGGTCCCGCGGGCGTGCCCATCGCGGGCCTGGGGCGGAAGCTCCTGTTCGCCTACTACTTCGGCGATCTCAATATCCTCCTCTCCGGGAGCCTTCAGGAGGGCAGCCGCGTCCTTTGGGATCGCGACATCGGCACGCGCGTCCGCAAGCTGGCCCACTTCCTGCGCCTCGAGTCGCGGAGCGGCCGCACCGAGTCGCTGCTCGGCCGGCCCGGGCGGAGCGGCGGTCTGCCCGACCCGCGGACCGACCCGTATCCGGTGCTCCTGGAGGACCGGGTCGTCTGGATTCTCGACGCCTACACCGAGACCCACCGCTTCCCCTACTCGTCCCAGATCGGCCACACCGACCCCCGGTGGCGCCGAATCGACCGGTTCCCCAACTATATCCGCAACGCCGTCAAGATCGTCGTCGACGCGTGGGCGGGGACCGTGGACTTGTACGTGGCCGACCCCGACGACCCCCTCATCCGAACGGTGGCCAAGATATTCCCGGGCCTTCTGAAGCCCCTGGACGAGATGCCCGCGGCGCTGCGCCGGCACCTGCGGTACCCGATCGGCCTCTTTAACATCCAGGCCGACCGCTACATGCTCTACCACATGACCGACCCGAAGGTCTTCTACAACAAGGAGGACCTCTGGGAGCGACCGCAGGAGCTGTACTGGAGCGCGGGCCGCAACCAGAACCTCACCATTCCCGTCGCCAGCTACTATGTCATCATGACGCTGCCCGGCGAGCCCAACCCCGAGTACGTCCTCATGCTGCCTTTCACACCCCTCGGCAAAAAGAACATGGTCGGATGGATGGCGGGCCGCTGCGACGGGGAGCACTACGGCAAGCTCCGCGTGTATCGTTTCCCGAAGGATCGGCCGTTCCAAGGCCCACAACTCGTGGAAGCCCGCATTGACAAGAGCGAGACGATCAGCCAGCAGATCACCCTCTGGGACCAGATGGGCAGCCGCGTCATTCGCGGCAACCTGCTCGTCTACCCCATCGGCAACTCGGTGCTCTACGTCGAGCCGCTGTACCTCGACAGCGAGCAGACGCCCTTCCCGGAACTGAAACGTGTGATCGTGGCCACCAAGGAACGGATGGTCATGCGGGAGACGCTGGCCGAGGCGCTGGCGGCCCTCTTCGGCGAGGGCCCCGAGGCCCCGCCCCTCGAAACGCCGCCGACGGAACGGCCCCCGGTGCCCGAGACACTCGCCGAGCTCGCCGCCCGCGCCCAGGCGCTCTTCGAGGAGGCGCTGCGGCAGCAACGCGAGGGCGATTGGGCGGGGTACGGCAAGACGATGCGGGAGCTGGGGACCGTGATCGAGAGGCTCTCGGGCGAGGGCCCGTCCTCCGAATGACACGCCCTCGCCTTCGGCCCGCGGCCAAAGCGGCGTCGCGGCTTGCGCTTGACGCGTCCGCTTTCCTTCCTATGATGGGCACCTCGCCCATGAGGCCTTGAGGTCGCGGTATGGTGACGGCGCTCGACGACATTCCGAAGGCCGCCCGCGAGGAAGCCGAGCGGCAACTGGCGGACCTTCGCCGCGGGGCGGTCGAGGTCTACACCGAGGACGACCTCCGCGCCAAGCTCGCCCGCAGCGTCCACGAGGGCCGCCCGCTTCGCATCAAGCTGGGCATGGACCCCACGGCCCCCGACATTCATCTCGGCCACACCGTCGTCATGGGCAAGATGCGCCAGTTCCAGGATCTGGGGCACAAGGCCGTCCTCATCATCGGCGACTACACGGCCCGCATCGGCGACCCCTCCGGCCAGGACCATACGCGCCCCGTGCTGACCGGCCGGCAGATCGACGCGAACGCCCGGACGTACTTCGACCAGGCCGGGCGGGTCCTCGACACCGACCCGGCGAAGCTTGAAATCCGCCCGAACGCCGAGTGGCTCGGTGCCCTCAGCTTCGCCGACACGCTGCGGCTCGCATCCGCGATGACCGTGGCTCAGATGCTCGAACGCGAGAGCTTCAAGCGACGCTACACCGCCGGCGACCCCATCGGCGTTCACGAGTTCCTCTACCCGCTCATGCAGGCTTACGACTCGGTCGTCATCGAGGCGGACGTCGAGCTGGGCGGCACGGACCAGACGTTCAACTGTTTGGCCGGACGGGAGCTACAGCGGCAGCGGGGAGCCGAGGCCCAGGTGGTCCTCGTCATGCCCTTGCTGGTGGGCCTCGACGGGACGCAGAAGATGTCGAAGTCCCAGGGCAACTACGTCGCCCTCACTGACCCGGCCGACGAGATGTTCGGCAAGGTCATGAGCATCCCCGACGCCCTGATGGAGAACTACTGGACGCTCCTGACGGAGACGCCGCTGACGGACATCCGCGAGGTCCTCCGCGCCGAGCACCCACGGCAGGCCAAGGAGCATCTCGCCAAGGAGATCGTCGCCCGCTACCACGGCCCCGACGCCGCCGACGACGCCGCCGAAGAGTTTCGGCGCGTCTTCGCCGAGAAAGAAAGGCCGAGCGCGATCCCGGAGGTGGCGATCGCGGCCGAAGAGCTGGACGAGGCGGGACGCGTGGGCTTGGCGCGGCTGGTGGTGCTGGCGGGCTTTGCGTCCTCCAACGGCGAAGCGATGCGCCTCATCAAGCAGGGCGCCGTCCGGCTCGATGACGAGATTCAGACCGACCCGAAGGCGTACCTTACGCCGGCCTCGGGGCAGGTGCTCCGCGTCGGAAAGCGCCGCTGGGCGACACTCAAGGTGGACTGACCACGCACGGAAGAAAGGATTCTGCATGTTCAAGTCGGCGATTGTCGGATCGGGCAACATCGGGCGCGGCCATGCGAAGGCCTACAAGGACTGCACGGAGATCGAGCTGGTGGCCGTCGTCGACGACCACCACAAGTGTGCCACCACCCTCGGCGAGGAAGCGGGCGTCCCCTGCTACACCGAGGTTTCGGCCGTCATGGACGACCCGGAGATCGACTTCATCGACGTCTGCACGCCCAGCGGCCACCACGGCGACGTCGCCCTCATGGCCGCCGAGGCCGGCAAGCACTGCGTCTGCGAGAAGCCCCTCGACGTCACGCCCCAGCGGTGCGACGAGATGATTGCCGCGTTCGAGAAGTCCGGCACCCTCCTGGGCGGCATCTACCAGCACCGTTACCACGACGACACCCGCAAGCTCAAGGCCGCCGTCGACGCCGGACGCCTCGGGCGGCTCGCGCTCCTGACCTGCTGTACCCCGTGGTGGCGATCGCAGGAGTACTACGACTCGGGCGAGTGGCGCGGCACGTGGAAGCTGGACGGGGGCGGGGCCCTCATGAACCAGGCCATCCACGCCATCGACCTCATGCTCTGGTTCGGCGGCCCCGTCAAGACCGTCCAGGCCTACACGGCGATGCTTGCCCACGAGCGGATCGAGGTCGAGGACGTCGCGGTCGCGGTGGTCCGGTTCGAGAGCGGCGCCCTCGGCGTCGTCGAGGGCACCACCGCCGCCTACCCCGGCTCCGGCGTCCTGCACAAGGTCATGGGCGACGGCGGGATGGCGTACCTGAAGAGCGACAAGATCGACCTCTGGAAGCTCCGCGACGAGGAAGGCGACCAAGACGAGAAGACCGCGGCGGCGGCTGAGACGGAGGTCGCCTCCAGCGACCCCACCGTCCTTCACGAGAACCTCTTCAGCCGCAACCTCGACGACATCGCCCGGGCCGCCCGCACCGGCGGCCGCCCCTGTGTGACAGGGGCCGAGGCGCGGCGGGCGGTCGATCTGATCTGCGCGATCTACGCCTCGGCCCGCGACAACGTCGAAATCGAGATGCCGCTCGAGGAATTTCATCCGTAGAGCCGTCCGGCCAGGCTCGGAATCGCAGGCGGACGCCCCATGCCTTTGCCCGTCGTCGCCATCGTGGGCCGGCCCAACGTCGGCAAGTCCAGCCTCCTCAACGCCCTGGTCCGCCGCCGCATCGCCATCGTCGAGCCCACCGCCGGCGTCACGCGCGACCGGGTCTCGGTGCTGCTGGAGCACCGGGGACGCTGGTTCGAGCTGGTCGATACCGGCGGCATGGAGTTCGACTCGAAGGCCAAGCTGGCCGCCGACATCACCCGCCAGATCGAGGTCGCCCTGACGGAAGCGTCGGTCGTCGTCTTTGTCACGGACGTCCGAGACGGGCCCACACCCCTCGACGACGAGGTTGCCGCCCGGCTCCGGAAGGTCGACGTGCCCGTCGTCGTCGCCGCCAACAAGGCCGACGGAAAGACGCTGGCCGACCAGGCGGGGGAGTTCTACGCCTACGGTTTCGAGCCCGTCATCCCCACCAGCGCCAAGCACCGGCGCGGCCGGGGCGAGCTGCTGGACGCCGTCGTCGACCGCCTCCCCGCCGAGACCGGCGAGACGCCCGCCGCCGTTATCATGAAGCTGGCCGTCGTCGGCAAGCGCAACGCCGGCAAGAGCACCCTCATCAACGCCCTCGCGGGGTGCGAGCGGGTCATCGTCTCGGAAATCCCCGGCACCACGCGCGACGCCGTCGACATCCGCTTCGAGAAGGACGGACATGTCTACGTGGCCATCGACACCGCGGGCGTCCGCAAGAAAAAGAGCCTCCAGGACGACATCGAGTTCTATAGCCTGACCCGCGCCCTCGGCTCCATCCGCCGGGCCGACGTGGTCCTTTTTCTCATCGACGCCACCACCCCCGTCAGTCGCGTCGACAAGAAGCTCGGCCACGAGGTCGAGACGCAGATGAAGCCGGTGGTCCTGGTGGTGAACAAGTGGGACCGGGCGAAGGACCGCGCGACGACCGGCGACTATGCCGACTACCTGACGAAGGTCATGCCGGGCCTTTCGTGGGCGCCCCTCTCGTTCACGACGGCCAAGGACGCGAAGAACGTGGAGGCGACGATCGACCTGGCGCGCGCCCTGCACAAGCAGGCCCGCACGCGCGTGCCGACGAGCCGGCTGAACGCCGTCGTCGCGGAGACCCTTCGGGCCCATCGGCCCCCGTCGCCGACGGCCAAGTTGCCCAAGGTCTACTTCGCGACGCAGGTGGCCGTCGAGCCGCCGACGATCGTCTTCTCCGTGAACGACCCTTCGCTCTTCGGACAGTCGTACCGGCGATTCATCGAGAACCGTTTCCGAGACGAACTGCCCTTCCCCGAGGTGCCCCTCCGCCTCATCTTTCGCCCCCATCGCGAGGACGTCGGCAAGAAGACGCCGCGCGACGGCTACTCGAAGTCCCGCCTGGCCCGCGCCAAGGGCCGCCCCGGGAAGCCGAAGAAGAAGGGCAAGCGGCGGCGGTAAATGCCGGCGCCGGACAGCTGGTCTGCCCGTGCTCACGCCTTGGGGTAGGTGGCAGGCCCACGCCGCATGCGTGGGCATGTTTCGGCGAAGCCCGCACCTTGACGCGACGGGTCCGAGAGCCAGCGCGGCCGGCGCCGACGTGGCCCTTACACCTCCGGCGTCGGTCCCGGGTCGTCCGCCCCCCGGCCCCACACACGCTTCGCCCCGCGGACGTAGTGCAGGTAGTCCGCCAGCGTCACGTCGGCCGCGACGCCGTGGTCGCAGTGGGGGATGAAGCCCCCTCCTCCACCAACGGGGCGAGCCGCTCGACGACGCCCTCCGGCCGCCGCGCCCCACGTCGAACGTGTCCATGCCGAACCATCAGCCGCCCTTCGAGGGCGGCCCGGATCGTCTCGCACCGCCGAACCGGTTCCACGGGAAACATGCCCTCCTGGTCCTGCATTCGGTTTCTCCGTCCCCCACGGGTTCGGAGACGCGATCGACCAAGGGCGTGACAGAATCGCTGTGGCGTGACCGGGGGTCTTTGCGCGCGCTTGACTTGGCACGGGCGGGCGTGTGTAGTGGGAGCGGGAACCGGAAGGAGGCGCGGGCCGGTGAGCGGGACGGCCTTGGTGACGGGGGCGGCGGTGCGGGTCGGACGGGCCATTGCCCTCGCCCTGGCCGATCGCGGGTACCGCATCGCCCTGCACTATCGCTCGAGCGGGGACGCGGCACGGGAGACGGCCGGGGCGATTGCCGCGCGCGGCGGAGAGGCGACGCTCTTTCAGGCCGATCTGGCGGACGTCGAGGAGGTGCGGCGTCTTGTGCCACAGGTCCGGGAGGCGTGTCCGGACTTCTCCGTGCTCGTCAACAACGCCTCGATCTTCGAGCGGGCAGGCCTGGCCGAAACCGACGCCGACCTCTACGCTCGGACGTTCGACGTGAATCTGCGGGCCCCGTTGCTGCTGTGTCGCGACTTCGCGGCGAACGTTGAGACGGGCGTCATCGTGAACCTGCTCGACCAGCGGATCACGGGCAGCGACCCACGGCACTTCGCGTACGGTCTGACGAAGAAGGCGCTGGCGGCCCTGACGGAGATGGCCGCGGTGGAGCTCGGGCCCCGCATCCGCGTCTGCGGCGTGTGCCCCGGACCGGTCCTCCCGCCGCCGGGCAAGGATCGGGCGTATCTCGCGCAGTTGGCGGCGGAGGTGCCGCTTCGGCAGGCGGGGACGCCGGAGGACGTGGCCGCGGCCGTCGTCGCTCTGGTGGAGCAGCCGTACGTGACGGGCGAACTTCTTTTCGTCGACGGGGGCCAGCATCTGCTCTAGGTTCTGAGGGCCGACCATGCTCATCCGCATCCGGAACCTTCACACGCGCACGATCATCGGCATCCGCGACTGGGAACGCCAGCGGCCGCAGGAGGTTGTGCTGAACCTGGAGATCGAGTTCGACGGGTCGGCCGCCGCCGCCAGCGACCGCATCGAGGACACGATCGATTACCGGGCCCTGAAGCTGCGGGTGCTGGAGGCGGTGGAGGCGTCACGGTTCGGGCTGCTGGAGAAGCTGGCCTCGCACATCCTTGAGATCGTCATGGAGGAGCCGCGCGTCGAGCGGGCGCGCGTGGAGGTCGCCAAGCCGGGGGCGCTTCGGTTTGCCGACGGCGTGGCGGTGGGGGTTGAGCAATCGAGGAATGAGCCGCGGTCTGCGTCTACATCGTAGCCCCTTCCCCGCCGATGCCGAACATGCGTTCGAGGTCATAGCGGCTGTACTGGCGGAAGGAGATGAGGGTGGTGGTCCGCTGGAGGCCCTCGATATCGATCAGCTTCTCGGTCGCGAGGTGGGCGAGCTGCTCGTTCTCCGCGACGCGGGCCACGGCCACCAGGTCGTACGGCCCGGCCACGCTGTAGACCTCGGCAATGCCTTCGAGCTTGCCGATCTCCCCGGCGGCGGCGGCGATGTGGTCGCGGTCGACATTCATGAGGATGAAGGCGGTGACCATGGCACGGGCTCCTTTCGGTCCCCGGCAATGCCCGGGGCGCGTGTCCTATCCTACCGCGCCGCCCGGGGGCGTGCCAGAGCCGACGTCGGCGGCATAGTGATCCGGCCACTCGTCCAAGCTTCGCGGTTCGACCAGGCCGCCGCCCTCGACAATTTTGGCCTGGACGGCCTTCACGTCGACCGCGCGCACGTCGCCCTCCGGAAGCGCGAGCGCCGCGGCATAGCCCGCCGCTTCCCCCAGGCTCATCACGGGCGGCATGACCCGGAGGCTTGAGTGGGCCTCGACGTCGGCCGAGATGCTGCGCGAAGCCACGAGGAGGTTCGAGACGCCCTTCGGCAAGAGGGAGCGATACGGGATTTGGTAGCTGCCGCCCGGCGGCAGGCTTTCGAGCTGCGTCACGCCCTGCTGCTGCTTGTGGACGTCGATGTTGTAGCTGGTGCAGGCGACGGCGTCGTCAAAGCGGGCGCAGCGGGCCCAGTCCTCGCGCGTCAGGGTGTACTCGCCGACGATGCGGCGCGACTCGCGGATGCCGATGTGCGGGCCGGTCTTGGCGAGGTATGCGTTCTCGAAGCCGGGCACCCGGGCCCGGAGCCATGCGACGAAGTTCTGGACTCGGCGGCGGCTCTCGATCTCGGCGCGGCTCACGTCGAAAGGGTCAAGCGTGTCGCCGCCGACGCGGATGGCGTTGACGTGGTACCACCCGTTCGGGTTGAAGTGGGCGGTGGAAAAATTGGTGTTGATGAGCGGCGGGTCGTCGTCGGCGCCGGCGGCGCAGCGTTTCTTCATCTCCTCCCGGCGGGGGACCCGCTTGGGATCGACGCCGGCGACGGAGAAGTTCAGCGTCATGGGCATGACGCGGCCTTCCTCGTCGCCCACCTGGAAGGGGCAGCCCGCCTGGGCCGCGAGGAGCCCGTCGCCGGTCGAATCGATGAAGACCTTGGCCACGGCCTCGATGGGCTCGCCGTTGTGGGCGAGGCCGACGCGGTCGACGCGTCCGTCCTCGGTGCGGGCGTGGAAGAGGGCCGCGTGGAAAAGGACGTCGGCCCCGGCTTCGGTGACAACCTCGTCGAGGACGACCTTGAGGGCCTCGTCGTCGAACTCCGGCCCGCATCCCTCGCAGGGGCGGGCCCGGCCGCGCGCAATCAGCCGATCGATGATCTCCTTGAAGAGGCCCGCGTTGCAGACCTTGCTCGCTTCGCCGTGGGGGCCGGGCTTGGTGCGTTCGGTCATGAAGGGATGGACGTACATGGCGGTGGCCCCGCCGCCAAGGAACCCCTCGCGCTCCACGAGGAGGGTCCGCGCGCCGCTTCGGGCGGCCGTGACGGCCGCGCCGCATCCGCCCGGTCCGCCTCCCACGACGACCACGTCATAGTCCGTCAGGTGTCTCATGCGATGCGTCTCCCGAATCCCCACCGAGAAGCTGAGTATGCCGCCCGGGCGCGTCCGATGCAAGCCCTCGGGGGAAGTTCGGCGGCGGCTTGTGCGGCGCCGGCGTCGGACGTTAGGATGGGACCGACGTCGCGTGTGGCGACGCGTGGAAGCGAGCGAAAGGAGAGGCCCGTGGGATGCCTGCTCGTCTTGGTTGCGCTCTTTCTGCCGCGGGTGGCCATCGTGCTGATCTGGCTGTTCACACCGTGGTTCGCGGCGGCGTACGATTTCTGGGTATGGCCGGTGCTCGGGTTCCTCTTCCTGCCGTACACGACGCTCGCGTATATGGCGGGGGTGCTGAACTCGGCCGGGCCGATGCGTCCCGGGTGGATCATCCTGATCGTGATCGCGGTGCTCGTGGACATCGCCCACTGGGGCGGCAGCGCGCGGGCGCGGCGGTATCGGCGGTGGGCGGGGGCGTAATCGGAGGGCCCGACCGCCCGGCCAGCCGGGCCCGTGGGGACTACGTCGGTGCGTCCTCTCTCAGGGGGCAACCCAACGCCTGGCCGGGCGGAATCTTGGGCTCAGGTGACCTTGATGTCCTTCGTGGCTTCCCAAGTGCCGTGCACGTTGCATTCGTCGAACGCCCGGAGCGGCCCCACGTCCTTTTCGAGCTGGACGCACGCCTTCAGGACCGGGCACGTCGCCACGGCCGTCAGGTCGAGCCGCGCCAGGTACCGCTCGCCCGCGTACAGGTCGACGAACTGGATGAAGTGGGCCCGCTCGTTCGGGTGCTTCAGCAGCTTGCCGACCTCGACGGTCACCTCGAAGCACTCCCCGGCCTTGACCTCATCGGGGGCCGAGATGACCGGCAGGTGCTTCTTCTCCAGGTCTGTCAGATTCTCCATGTCCTTCGGCCGGTTGACGCCGGCAAACAGGTCCATCTCCGCCATGGTGCGTCTCCTTTCGCGTCGGTCGGTGCGGCTCAGCTCATGAGTTTGAACATCTCGCGGCAAAAGGCCGGGAGATCGGACGGCTTGCGGCTGGTGACGAGGTTCCCGTCGACGACCACCTCCTTGTCGACGTACTTGGCGCCGGCGGCCTTGACATCGTCGCGGACGGCCTTGTAGCAGGTCATGCGACGGCCGTCGAGGACGCCGGCCGAGACGAGCACCTGGGCCCCGTGGCAGATCGCCGCCACCGGCTTGCCCGCCTCCATCATCTTCTTGACGAGAGCCACGGCCTTTTTCTCGAGGCGGACCGTCTCGGGAGCTTTCCCTCCGGGGATGACCAGCAGGTCGTAGTCGCGGGCCTTGAGGTCGCCGATGGTCTTGCCGGCCTTGAACTCGTAGCCGTGCTTGCCGGTGAGGGCGCCCTTCTTGGGGGCCGCGACGTCGACACGGTGACCCTCTTCGAGCAGGCGGTAGTAGGGGTAATAGAGCTCGGAATCCTCGAAGCCTTCGGCGGCCAGGATGAGGGCTTTCACGGGGGTCTCCTTCCGGGCGTCGGTTCAGGGGGCGTGGGCCGACGCGGCGAGCGCCGGCGTGATCATCCACAAGATGTGCCAGGCGCCGTCCTCGTCGCGCTCCAGACAGCAGACGGCGGCGGTGGCGAAGCCCACGACTTCGGCGTCGGCCTCCGCCCCGACCAGCGATGAGGCCAGCCGCTCCATGTGCGGCAGGTGGCCGACGAGCATGACCGAGGCGTCGCCGTCCTCCATGGCCCGGCGAACGGTCTTGGGGGGATCGTTGGGCTCCAGGCCCTCGGCCTCCCGAATCTCGGCGCTCAGGGCCTTGCCAAGGACCTCGGCCGTCTCCGCGGCTCGCGTCTTGCCGCTGTGCCAGACCTCGCGGATGTCGAGCTTCAAGCCCGCCAGGAAGCAGGCGACCGCCCGGACGTCCTCGGCGCCCTTCTGGGTCAGGTGGCGCTCGGGATTCTCGTCCTTCGACTTGGCCTGACCGTGCCTCACCAGGTACGCTCGCATGGCCGCCTTTCCGGGGTCCGGACTTTCCGAACACGGGACATTCTCGCGCGCCTGCGGCAGTGCGTGCAAGGGCCCGCAAAATTGCCGCGGAGGCGTGGCGCGTCCTCTAGGACGGTCTCGATCGTGTGCTCTCGGCCCGGAGGACCGCGCGGACCTCGTCGTCGGTCGTCTGGTCGAAGCGGGCGTAGAACCGGCCGACGGCCCCGAAGACGGGGGGCACGCGGAGGCAGAGGACGCGGTCGGCCTGGTCGGCGAGGTCTTCGAGCGTCTCGCCCGGAGCAACCGGCAGGGCGCAAATCAGCGCCTTGGGCGCCTCCTGACGCGCCGCCCACAAGGCCCCTTTCATCGTCATCCCCGTCGCCACGCCGTCGTCGGTGCAAATGACGGTCCGGCCTTCCAGGGGCACCTTGGGTCGAACGTCGCGACACATGGAGGCGCGGCGGTGAATCTCGGCGAGGACGTCCTCCTTCTCGCGCTCGACATACGCCTCGTCGGCGCCGACGCGGCGGGCGAGCGCCGGGTCGAGGAAAAGCTTGCCCTCCTCCGTGACCGCCCCGATGGCCATCTCGCCGTGGCCGGGGGCCCCGATCTTGCGGGCCAGGATAACGTCCATCTCCGCCCCGAGCGCCTCGGCGACGTGCCTCGCGACCACAACGCCGCCGCGCGGCACGCCGAGGACGACGGGGTTTCGGTCGGCCAGGTCCGCGAGGGCCTCGCCCAGGAGGCGGCCGGCCTCGGGCCGGTCGCGAAAGGTCTCCGACGAACGGGACTTGATCTGTACGTCACCCATCGTTTGCCCTCCTTCTGCCCTCGATTCTACCGGCGGCGGCAAACGCGGTTCAACGGCGCGATACATTTGCTCCTGGAACGGGTGCCGCGTTTCGCGTAACCTTGCCGCTTCGAGGAGGGATGGCCAGGACGACGGGAAAGGTGCAAGGTATGTGGACCAAGCCGTACGGGCAGACGGGCAAGGATGTGACGGTCGTCGGGTTCGGCGGGATGCGGTTCGCCGATCCGGAGGACATCGACAAGAACGCCGAGATCGTCCGCTACGCCCACGAGCGGGGGATCACGTACTTCGACACGGCCCCCTTCTACTGCAAGGACAAGAGCGAGGAGATCATGGGGGCGGCCCTGCGGGCGCTGCCGCGCGAGAGCTTCACGGTCTCCTCGAAGTGCATGGCCGCCGACGGGAACGAGTTCCGGGCGAGCCTCGAAAAGTCGCTGAAGCGGCTCCAAGTCGACCGGATCGATTTCTTCCACATCTGGTGCCTGGTGACGCCGGGGCAGTGGGAGGAACGCATCGCGGGAGGGGCCGTGGCCGCGGCCGAGAAGGCCAAGGAGGAGGGCCTCGTCGGCCACGTCGTCTGTTCGGCCCACCTGGCGGGCAAGGACCTGGCGTCGGTCCTTTCGGAGGGCGTCGTCGAGGGGGTAACGCTCGGCTACTCGGCCGTCAACTTCCCCTACCGCGAGGAGGCCGTGCAGGCGGCGGGGCGGCTGGGCCTGGGCGTCGCAGCGATGAACCCGCTCGCGGGCGGCCTCATCCCCCAGCACGCCGACCGGTTTTCGTTTCTCCAGGGCCCGGAAGAAGCGTCCGTGGTGGCGGCGGCCTTGCGGTTCGTCGTCTCGCACCCGGACATCACCTGCGCCCTGGTGGGCTTCACGACCTGCGAGCACATCGACGAGGCCGTCGAGGCCGTCCAGGACTTCAAGCCCTACGACGACGAGCGAATCGCGGCGATCCGCGGTGAAATCCTCGACTCCTTCGATGGTTTCTGCACAGGGTGCGGCTACTGCCTGCCCTGCCCCGAGGGCGTCAACATCCCGCGGCTGATGGACGCGTTCAACATGCGGCTGATGCACGGTGAGGACCCAAAGCACATCGTCGACCGCCTGAAGTGGCACTGGAACATGACGCCCGAGGCTGCCAAGGCTTGTGCCCTGTGCGGCGCGTGCGAGGAACGGTGCACGCAGCACCTGCCGATCCGGCGGCGGATCGAGGCCATCGCGGACCTGGCGGATCAAGGCGAGCAGGCAGACCGATGAGGATCACCCGCATCGAAATCTTCGTCCGGGACCCAATCGGCCTGGGGCGCGTGACGGCCGAGGACGGGGCCCTACCCGTTCCCGACGGGCCGGGATGGGGCGTCGAAATCTGTGAATCGTGGCTCGAAGACGCCGAGAGGCACGAGCGCGCCCTCGGCCGACCCTCGCGGGGCCGCCTCAGTGCCGCACGCCCTTCGCCTTCATCTCGATCGCGTAGAGCTTTGTCCGGGCGGTGACGTAGAGCGTGGTGCGCTTGGCGCCGCCGAACTCGCAGTTCGTGGGCCGCTCGGCCAGGCGGACCTTCCCCAACAGTTTCCCCTCGGCATCGTAAACGTGGACGCCGTCGCCCGCGGTGACGTAGAGCCGCCCGGCGGCATCACAGCGGATGCCGTCCGGGGCGGGCGGATCGATCTTCGCGAAGGGCCGCCCGGCCTCCAGCACGGCCTTGGGCGTCACGCGGAAGACGCGGATTTCGCTCCGGCCGTGGTCGCTGTCGGCGATATAGAGGAGCGACTCGTCCGGCGAGAAGCAGAGGCCGTTGGGCCGCTCGAAGTCGTCGGCCACAACGACCGGCTCGTCGGCCCCCGGGGCGAGGCGGAAGACGTAGTTCTTCTCCAGCTCTCGTTCGTTCTCTTTGATGCCGTAGGGCGGATCGGTGAACCAGATCGTGCCGTCACGGCGGACGGCGACGTCGTTGGGCGAGTTCAGCTTCTTGCCCTGGTACGTCGAGCAAAGCGTCGTCACCTCGCCCTCGGGCGTCGTGCGGGTGACGCGGCGCGAGCCGTGGTGGCAGGTGACGAGGCGTCCCTCCGCCTCGACGGCGTTGCCGTTGGCGTGGTGGGACGGCTCGCGGAAGACCTCCCGCGGCTTGCCCTCCGTGAAGCGGTAGAGGCGGTCCGCGGGGATGTCGGAGAAGACGAGGAACCCGCCCTCCCATTCCAGCCACGCGGGCCCTTCGGCGAACCGGAGGTCCTCGGCGAGGGTGCGGACCTTCGCGTCCGGGGCGACGACTTCGGCGAAGGCGGGGTCGAGCGTCTCGATGGCGGGGGCTTGGGCGTCGTCGGTCATGGCCGGTCTCCTTCGGGCGTCTCGGACGGCAGCCGCAGGTACGGTCGCGGCCACGGCGAGGATCAGGGCGATGGCGAAACGTTTCATGTCATGTCTCGCGGGATCATGTTCCCTCGGGCCGGGCGAGGACTTGGCCGAGCTCCCGCAACCGGTCCTGGAGGGCCGGCACGTCGACGTCCTGGACGTCGAGGTTCCCCGCGACGGCCCGGGCCGCCGCCACCCCGCACGATTCGCCCAGAACCATGAAGACGGGCTCCATGCGGGCCGAGGCATAGGCGATGTAGCTGGCGGAGAAGCACACCGGCACGAGCAGGTTCGTGCATGAGTCCCGCGTCGGCGTCACCGCGCGGTACGGAACGCCGTACGGCACCCCCGTACCGCGATTCCCGCCGATGAACATGTTGCCCTCGGTGGCGACGCCGAGGCGGCCGGCGGCGTCGGGTACGGCGATGCGGCGGACGGGGTACGTATCGACCCCGAAGATGGCGAGACCGACCGCGTCGTCGACCCGGGTCCGGTTCATCACGTCACCGTGCGTCAGCACGTAGCGCCCCACCATCCGCCGCGCCACGCGCACGTAGAGCTGGTGCGGCCAGCCGTCGGTATCCGGGTGATGCCCCTTCTCCCGCCCGAGGGCAGCCACGCTCGCCCGCACGTCCGGCGGCACGCGCGGATCGGTGGAGAGGAAGTGGTGCAGGCCGCGGAGCCAGTCGACGTGGGCCCGCCACAGGTGCGAACGCGTCGCCCAGTCGCCGTCCTGGTATGCGCGGGACAGGCCCAACGGTGCGATCGAGACGAGCGACTTCCGCTGGTAATTGTACTCCCCCTGGTTCCGCCACCCGGGGAAGATGCCGTCCAGGCGGGGCGGCCGTCCCGCCCGTTTCGCCTCGGCCACGAGGTGCGCCACGTACCGTCCCACCAGCTCGAACTCGGCGGCGTCGTAATCCTCGGGCGGCGTGTAGGGGATGCGGCGGGCGGGGTCGTCCGTCACGTAGAAGCGGAAGTTGTAGGCTTGCGTGTAGTTGTCCCCTGCCCCGACAGGCCTGCCGTGGTCCGCCTCGACGTGCGGCAGAAGGCCGCTCGAAGGATCGCCCGGCTCCACGTACGGATCAAGGGGCGTCCAGTTCGTGGGCAGGCCGACGCCGGCGGGCGGCTCATCGTAGGTGTCGCGGGCCTCACGGCCGGTGGCGTAGCGAACACCGGCCAGGGCCATGAGGTCGCCCTCGTAGCTCGCGTCGACGAAGACCCGGGCCTCGACGAGCCGCGGCGGGCCGGGCTCGGCCTTCGGCGCGGGAATGCCCCACGCGTCGGGCGGGGCCTTCTCCAGCCGCAGCCGACGGAGGCGTCCGTCCGCCGTCTCCACGGCCGCGGCGCGGTGCTCGTAGAGGACGGGGACCCCGTGGGCAGCGAGCAACTCGCGGAACCAGGCCCGCGTGTCGGCCGGGCGATTCCCGCCCTCGCGGAACACGCGGTCCGCCACGCCGCCTACGGCCTCGGGCATGGGGCGGTCCTGCGTGGGCTTCAGACCCGCCCCCAGCATGCCTCCCACCCACCGGCTCGGCTCGATCACCCGGACCGACCGCCCCTCCCGCCTGGCCGCGACGGCGGCCAGAATGCCTGCGGGGGTCGCCCCGTAGACGATGATGTCGACCGTCTCGGGAACGCGGGCGGCTTCGCGTGCGATATCGTTCATGGCGTAAGCAGTCCTTCCCTGGAGGCACGCGACGAGGAGTCCGAGCGCGATCGCGCGGGGCCTCATGTGCGTTCCTCCCGCGCCGGCTCCCGGCCGGCTATTTGTTATGGGCGAAGTACTCGCGGACAAGGGCGTCCATCATCTCGGCCCGCTTGCCGTAGAGGCGTTTGAGCTTGCGTTTCTTGTGGCGGGAGCGGGCGTAGTGCACGAGGATCGGCAGGGCCAGCGTCGAGTCGGCGTAGCAGACGACGGCGTCGGGCAGGCGGTTCGGGTCGACCTTGCCCCAGGAGACGGCCTCGTGGGGCGTGGCTCCCGACAGGCCCCCCGTATCGGGCCGGGCGTCGGTCACCTGGAAGAAGTAGTCGTGGCCGACCTCCTTGATGCGGAGAATCTCCTGGATTTGGGGCTCAGTCTGGAGGATGAAGTTCTTCGGGCTCCCGCCGCCCATCAGGACGACGGCGCTCTTGCCGCCCGCGCGTTTGGCCGCCAGCACGTAGCTGGTGGTCTCGTTGACGTCGATCGAAGGGTTCACGCGCAGCTTGTTGCCGCGCAGCTCGATGCCCGCGATGTTCATGCCGATGGTCGAGTCGCCGGGGCTGGAGGTGTGCACCGGCACCTTCGCCCGGTACGCCGCGGCCAGCACCGAGACGTCCTTCAGCTCGTTCTTCCGCTCCCACTCGGCGGCATACTTGCCGAGAAGGTAGTGGAGCTCGGCCGTGCCCATCTCCTTCTGGAACTCCGGTTGGACGAGGATTTCGCGGAGGACCTCGTCGGTGGCCATGAGGCAGTCGGTGTAGCCGAGGAGGACGTCGTAGATGCGAACGACGTCGTTGGCGCGCAGGTCGGCGTCGTCGACGAGGTGTGTGCCGACGTGCAACGGCATGTTGAAGGCGAAGTGGAGGTCATGGTAGAGATTCGCCCCGGTCGAGACGATCCAGTCGACGAACCCCGCCTTGATGAGCGGGATGATCGAGGAGCACCCCAGCCCCGCCGGCGTCAGGGCCCCCGCCAGGCTCATGCCCACCGTCACGTCGTCGGCGAGCATCTTCTCGGTGAAAAGCTCGCACCCCTCGCGAAGGCGCGCCGCGTTGTAGGCGAGGAACGTCGCGTCCACGAGGTCGGCCAGCTTCTCGCGCCCGGTGATGGGCGACGGCTGGATGCGCTTGCCCGAGAGGTAGGCCTCCTTGCGGGGGCACTCCTTCTTCTTCATCCAGTCCGGCAGGTCCGACAGGTCCTTGCGGGTACGGTGGCTGCGTTTCATTGTTCACCTCGGCTTGGGCAAAGAGGGTTCACGGCACCATGACGACCTTCGCGGGCGGGAAGCCGTTGAAGCTCGACGCGCTGGCCACGCTGTAGGCCCCGATGTTCGGGACGGTCACGAGGTCGCCGACGTCGAGCTCCGGCAGGGCCTCGCCCCGGGCGATAATGTCAAAGGAATCGCACGTCGGGCCGGCCAGCGTCGAGAGGCGCGTCGGCCCCTTTTTCCGGGCCCGGAACGTGTACTTCGCGTGGTCGAACACCAGGCCCGAGAGGCTCCCGTAGACGCCGTCGTCCAGGTAGTACCAATGCTTGTTCTCGCGGATGGCCTTGCCGACAACACGCGTCACGAGCGTGGCGGCGGGGCCGACGAGGAAGCGGCCCGGCTCGGCCAGAATCCGCACGTTCGGGTCGAAGAGGCGGTCGATCTCGGCCGCGACCACCCGGGCGATCTCGTCGAAGGGGTCCTCCTCGTCCTCGGTCCGGGCGATGGGGAACCCGCCGCCGATGTCGAGGATCGCGAGCGGCAGGCGCTTCAGGTGGGCGTCGCGGAGGATGATGGCGGCCATTTCGAGCGAGTCGACGAAGTTCGCCACCCGCGTGCACTGGCTCCCCACGTGGAAGCTCACGCCCACGGGCACGAGACCCAGGCCGTGGGCCTTGATAAGCATGTCCAGGGCATCGGCCGGGAGGACCCCGAACTTCAGCGACAACTCGACCGACGAGCCGACGTTGGGCACCTTGATCCGCACCAGCACCCGGGCCCCGGGGGCGTGCTCGGCGATCTTGTCCAGCTCGTACTCGGAATCGAAGGTCAGGAGGTCGACGCCGGCCTCGGTCGCGGCCCGGAGGGCCTCGACGGGCTTGATCGTGTTGGCGAAGACGAGGCGGTCGGGGGTCGCGCCGGCCTCCAGGGCCAGGGCCATCTCGGTCCGGCTCGCCACATCGAAGCCCGCCCCGGCCTTGGCCATGAACGCCACGATCTCGGGGTGGCTGTTGGCCTTGACAGCGTAGAAGGGCTTGACGCGCGGCAGGGCCCGGCGGAATCTTCGAAGCTGGGCCTGGAGCGCGGCCCGGCTGACGGCCAGGAGCGGCGTCCCGTGCCGCGCGGCCAGCGTCTTCCACCGCCGAGCCGCGCTTGCCCGCTGCTTCTTCGCCAACGGTGCCTCCCCGCGCCCAAGGTACGGGCGCCAGTGTAGCCTCCACCCAAGCCGGCGACAAGCGAATGTGAGACTGGGGCCCCCGCCCTTCTCCAGAGACCCCGCGTCCGCCCATTTCCACGAATGCTTGGCAGGCCGCGCGGGGGTCCACTATAATGGTCCCCGCGACTGCCCCGGACACGGAGGCCCTGCATGAACCAGGCCGAGATGCTGAAGGCCTACCGGATGCTCAAGCTCGCCCGCGACTTCGAGAGGCGCGTGGCCGAGCAGTACAGCAAGGGACGCATCGGCGGGTTCTGCCACCTCTACTCGGGGGAGGAGGCGGTGGCCCTGGGCGCGATGTGGCGCCTGCGGGACGACGATTACGTCCTCGCCCCCTACCGCGATCACGCCCATTATTTGCTGCGCGGCGGGAGCCCCAAGAAGGCGATGGCCGAGCTCTTCGGCCATTCCGACGGCTGCTGCAAGGGCAAGGGCGGGTCGATGCACCTCTTTGACTGGGACATCAACTTCCTTGGAGGCTACGCCATCGTCGCGGGCGAGTGTCCCATCGCCACGGGCGTCGGCATGGCCATCCGCACGCAGGGCCAGGACCGCGTCGTCATGTGCTTCTTCGGCGACGGGGCCACCAACCAAGGCGTCTACCACGAGGCCCTGAACATGAGCGCCTTGTACCGGGCACCGGTCGTCTGGGTCTGCGAGAACAACTTCTACGCCATCGGCACGAGCGTCGCCCGCTCCAGCGCCGAGGTCTCCATGGCCGCCAAGGCCCGGGCCTACGACATGCCGACCTGGACCGCCGACGGCATGGACTTCTTCAAGATGCAGTCCGTGGCCGAGCGGGCGATCGCTCACGCCCGAAGCGGCAAGGGGCCCGCCTTCGTCGAGGCCAAGTGCTACCGCTACCGAGGCCACTCCATGTCCGACCCGGCCACCTACCGCGCGAAGGAGGAGGTCGCCTTCTGGAAGGAACGCGACCCCATCCCGAAGCTTAAAGCCCAGATCAAGCACGACTTCGACCTTGAGGGAGACGACCTCTTCGACGAGATCGACCAGAAGGTCCGAAAGGAACTGGACGAAGCCGTCGAGTTCGCCGAGGCGGGCGAGGAACTGCCCTTCGAACGCGTGCACGAGGACGCCTACGTCGAATAGACCCCCGGAGCCGCCGATGCCCAAGAAGAGCTACCGCGAGGCCATCAACGAGGCCCTGCACGAGGAGATGGAGCGCGACGAGAAGGTTCTCGTCTTCGGCGAGGACGTGGCTCAGTACGAAGGTTCGTTCAAGGTGACGCGCGGCCTGCTGGACCGGTTTGGGGCGGACCGCGTCTTCGACACGCCCATCTCGGAGGCGGCGATCGTCGGCGCGGCCATCGGCATGGCCTTGGGGGGCCTGAGGCCCGTGCCGGAGCTGATGACCGTCAACTTCGCGTACCTTGCCCTCGACCAGATCTGCAATCACCTGGCCCTGATGCGGTACATGTTCGGCGGCCAGCCCCTGATGCCCGTCACCCTCCGCATGCCCGGGGGCGGCGGGCACCAGCTCGGCAGCCAGCACTCCCACAGCCTCGAAGTCCTCTTCGTCCACACGCCGGGTCTGAAGGTCGCCTACCCCGCGACGCCGGCCGACGCCAAGGCGCTGCTGAAGACCTCCATCCGCGACGATAACCCCGTCATCTTCCTCGAGCACGAGGCCCTGTACAACTTCGAGGACGAGGTGCCCGACGACGTTGAGCCCACCCCCTTCGGCGAGGCCAAGGTCCGACGCGAGGGCGAGCACGTCACTCTCGTCGGCTACGGCAAAATGGCCCACGTCGCCTACCGGGCCGCCGAGAAGCTCGCCGAGGAGAAGGTCGGCGCCGAGGTGCTCGACCTTCGAACGCTTCGTCCGTGGGACGTCGACACGGTCGGCGCGAGCGTCGCGAAGACCCATCACGTGGTCGTGGTGGAGGAATGCCCCCCGCAGTGCGGCATCGCCGCCGAGGTGAACCAGACGATTTCCGAGCGCTTCTTCGACCAGCTCGACGCCCCGCCGGCCCGCGTCTCGCGCGAGGATTGCCCCCTGCCCTACGCCCGCGAGCTGGAACAGGCCTGCATCCCCGCCCCCGACGACGTTGCCCAGGCCGTCCGACGCCTCCTGAACCTCTGACCGAACCGCCGTGGAGAACGCCATGTACGACGTCACGATGCCGAAGCTCTCCGATTCGATGGAGGTCGGAAAAATCATCGAGTGGAAGGTCGCCGAGGGCGACATTGTGAGCGAGGGCGACGTCCTCGCCGACGTCGAGTCCGACAAGGCCACCATGGAGCTCGAGTGCTTCCACGACGGCACAATCGCCGAAATCACCCACGGCGACGGCGAGGAGGTCCCTGTTGGCGAGACCATCGCCCAGATCGCCCCGCCCGGCGAGGAGGCCGCGGCCAAGGAGACGAAGCCCGAGAAGAAGGCCCCGCGCGAGAAGGAGGAGCCCCCCGAAGAGGAGCCCGAGAAGCCCGCCGAGGCGAAGGAAGAGGAGAAGCCGGAACCCGAGGAGGCCCCCGAGGAGGAAGAGGCCGAGGCGGCCCCCGAGAAGGACAAGGCCGAAGAGGAGCCGGAGAAGGAAGAGGCGGGGGGAAAGAAGAAGCCGGAGAAGAAGGCGCCCCCGAAGGCCCCCGGGAAGGAGGAGGGCCGCGTCCGCATCTCCCCCTACGCCCGCAAGCTCGCCGAGAAACTCGATCTCGACGTGACGAAGATCGAGGGCACCGGCGTCGGCGGGCGCATCATGGCCCGCGACGTCGAGGAGGTCGCCGGCGGCCACGCCACCGTCGCGGAGACCCGCCCCTCGGCCGACGAGGAGCTCCCCGCCCTCGAAGTCGACGAGGACGAGGCCGAGGTCTCCGACGCCCCCTTCCGCATGCGCACTCAGGTCCGCCGCGTTGTCGCTGCCAAGCACGTCATCCCCCACTTCTACATGACCGCCGGGGCCGACGTGACGCGGCTCCTGGAACGCAAGGAGACCCTCAAGGCCGAGCACGGGGCCACCGTCACCCACGTCGTCATGCTCGCCGTCCTCAAGGCCCTCGCCGAGCGGCCCGACGTCAACCGCAGCTACGACCGCGGCCAGGTCTACGCGTGGAAGCACGTCAACCTGGGCCTGGCGATCCAGACGGACGAGGGGCTGACCGTGGCGGTCCTGCCGAAGGCCGAGACGATGTCGCTCGCGGAATTGGCCGAGACGTCCGGCAAGCTGGTCGAGCGGGCCCGCGCCGGCAAGCTCAAGGCCGAGGATCGCCGACACCCGACCTTCACCGTCTCGAACCTCGGGATGTACGGCGTCGAGCACTTCGAGCCGATCATCAACCCGCCCTCCTCCGTCACGCTCGGCGTGGGGGCGGCCCTGGACGCCCCCGTCGTCCGCGCGGGCGGCATCCACGTCGCCAAGGTCATGCGCCTGACGGCCTCCTGCGACCATCGCATCGTCGAGGGCGTCGCGGCGGCGGAACTCCTCCAGACCCTCGTGCGCCTGCTCGAAGATCCCGACGCGCTCCTGGCGTCCGACTAGCGAGGCGAGCGCGCTTGGGTTCCGAACACGCGCAGGCAGCGGCTCGTGCCATCATCCCTGCTCGAAAAGGGTTGCCTTCGCTCGGGCCCCCGCCCATACTGCGCCCGGCTGAGCCGAAGGAGCCCGCGATGTCCCCGAAAGTCGCGATGATCGGCGCGGGACGTGTCGTCTTCTGCAAGACCCTCGTTTCGGACATGATGGCCACCCCGGCCCTCGCCGGGGCCGAGTACGCCCTCATGAACCGCACCGAGTCGAAGCCGCGGCGCATGGAGACCTTCGCCGACGCCTCGGGCGTCCAGCCGACGCGGATCGGAAACCTTGCGTCCCCATGTGCCGTGCTGACGCTCAAGGGGAGGCACGAGATGGTCTCGGCGATGCTGGAGCCCGAGTGGCCCTGGCGGCCGCCGTTCGAGGGCACGACCGTCCGCCCGACACCGACCATCGACATCCCGCCGGACCCGAAGCCGGTCGACGTGCCGCTCGATCCGGCCCTGGCCATCAACAAACGCTTCGGCACGCGGCTGGAGCAGGACACGGGGGACGAGGACGCCGCCTCATGATCGACCCGCAGATTCGAGCCGCCATCGACCGTCTCGAAGCCTTCATGGCCCCGCGCTCCGACGCGTGGAACGTCCCCCGCGAGGAGGCCATGCTCCTGCACGCCGTGGCCCTCGCCTCGCGCGCCAAGCTCCTCGTGGAGGTGGGCACGAGCTACGGCTACAGCGGTGTGTTTCTCGCGGCGGCCGCCCGAGCGAACGGCGGGACGCTCCACACCATCGACGTCGAGCCGCGCAAGCACGCCCACGCCCGGGGCGTCTTCGAGGAGGCGGGCCTCTCGGAAACGGTGATCCTCCACACCGGCGACGCCCTCGACCTCCTGCCCGATCTTCCCTCGGGCGTGGAGTTCGTCTTTCTCGACTCGACGAAATCCCTGACGCTCGACTTCTTCCGGGCGGTCGAGCCGAAGCTCGCCCCGCGGGCCGTCGTCACGCTCGACAACACGCACACCCACCCCGACGACCTCGCCCCGTACCTCTCCATGATCCGCGCCCGCGCCGATTTCACGAGCTGCGACTGCGCCGTTGGCCACGGGATCGAAATCTCGGTGCGGACGGGCACCGCCTAACAACCCGATGCGGTCCGGGCCCTGATCTGCGTCAAGGCGTTGGGCGTCGCCCTGCTCTGGGCAGCCCTCCTGGCGTCCTTGGCTGCCCGCGGCAGGCGAGCCGGGAGCATCCTCGGCACGCTGGCGGCCGTCCTGCCCTTCGCGATGGGGCTTGGCGTGCTGCTCCTCATGCGGTACGTCTTGCGCATGGACGTGGTGCCGCCGCAGCTTTTTGCCCAAGTCCCCCTCGCCCCGTTCACCGGACAGCCGCTCCAGATGGGCCGGCGCGGCGACACCCTCCACATCTACCGCTTGGGCCCCGATGCAGAGGACAACGCCGGCACGCCGTGGGAGGGGGAGAAGAAACGCGGCGACGTGGTCTTCACGGTCCTGATGGAGTAACGCCCGCCAAGGCCACGAGGTCGCGTTCGATGGCGGCAAGGGCCTCGGGAACGCCGTCGCGGGCGTGGGCGGGAACGTTGTGGGCCAACTCGTCGGCGCGGGCGAGGAACCGGTCCAGCACCGTTGGGCTGAACGAATCATCGCTCGTCTGCATCCCCACGCCCATCTCCTCGACGACGGCAGCGTTGACGCGTTGCTCCAGGCTGTCCTCGGGCAAGACGAGGAGGGGCTTGCCGAAGTGGAGCGTCTCGCCGATGAGCTGGTTCCCGGCGGTCGCGAAGACGGCCCGTGAGGCGGCCAGGTCCTCGACGAAGCGGACCGTGTCCAGGAGGCGGAAATCGAGGTTCCCCTCGCGGCCCTCGCGTTCCTTGTTGTAGACGATCACGGGCCAGTCGATGCCCTGGAGGGCTTCCTCGACGCGGGGCGTGAAGTGGAGGCGGCCGCTCGAAAAGTAGACGAGCAGGTGCTCCCCGCGCGTGGGGCGCATCTCGCGGACCAGGGGCCGGAGCATCGGCCCGACCACGGTCACCCCCTCCCGCTTCGGCGGGGCCTCGAAGAACGCCGACACGATCACCCGATCCGGCCACCCCATCAGGGCCTTGTAGGCAACGGCCTCGATACGGCACTTGAGGCGTCCCCACGGGCCGAGCGGCGGGCAGCAATAGACCATGATGCCATAATGGTCGAACGAGAGGCGCGGCAGGCCCTGCTTCCGGGCGGCCCGGAGCGTCCACGCGTCGGAATCGCTCAGGACGACCTGCGGCCGGAACTCCGCCAGCGTGTCGGCCACCTGCCGCACCCCCCCGGTGCCGAACTTCAAGTCCGCCAGCAGGCGGAGGTTGCGCCAGATCGTGAGGACGGCCGATCGCCGACCCGCGCGGCGATAGTAGTAGCGGAGGTGAGGGATGCGGACGACGTCATACCGCTCGGCGAGCATGTCGTAGGCGTCGCCGCCCGCCAGCACGAGCACTTCGTGCCGCGACGTCAGCTCCGGCAGGACCGTCAGGGCCCGTGTGGCGTGGCCGCGCCCGTAGCCGTGGACCCCGTAGGCGATGCGCAAGGCGGAGCGTCCTCCCGAAGGCGGACGCATCATAGACGCGCCGCGGCCTATTCGTCAACCGCGGCGACCCGCTTCATCGTGTAGGATCCCGCGTCGGACCTGGCCTTGTAGGTGCTCTCGAAGGTCTCGCCGTCGGTCGTGCCCTTGTAGGTGTAGAGGCCGCCGGCGATCCAGCCGAGGTCCTGCTCCCCTTCGAAGGTCCACTCGGCCTCGCCCTTCCCGACGGTCAGGAGCACCCGCTGCCGCCACGTGAACACCTTCCAGAACGTCGCCTTGAAGCGGGCCTCGTACTTGGTATCCGTGAGCTTGACGATGATGCATTCGAGATCGTCGCCGTAGCCGCGCGCGTCGCTGTACCACGCGCCGACCCAGTGTCCGACGAGGAGATCGGCTTCCTCCTCGGCCGGCTTCGCGGGGACCTCCTCGGGGGCGGTCTCGGGCGGATTCTCGCCCTTTTCGGCCTCGTTCTCGGCCGCCAGAGCCGCCGTCGCCCCCAGGAGCACCAAGGCCAGGATGACGCTTCGTCGTCGCATATCACCTCACCGGTCTCGTCGGCACGGTTCCGCCGTCGTCCTGATTATAAACACGGCCCGGGCCCGCGGCTACCGGGGCCCTTCCTCGGGGGGTGCGTGCAGGAAACGGGTCAGCAGCAGGCCAGATCGGGCCTGCGCGCGGCCCGGACCTCGTCGAGGCGACCGACGGAGGCGGTGGTCGGACACCGCCGGAGGGCCTCCGGGTCGGTCTCAGCGAGGCGGGCAATCTCGATCATCGCCTCGATGAAGGCGTCGAGGGTCTCCTTGGACTCCGTCTCGGTGGGCTCGATCATCAGGGCCTCTTCGACGACCAAGGGGAAATAGACGGTCATCGGGTGAAATCCACGGTCGATGAGGGCCTTGGCGACGTCCACGGCGTGAACGCCCTGCTGCGCCTGCCGCGAGGCGCTGAAGACGCACTCGTGCATACAAGGGCCCGGGTGTGGCAGATCGTAATGCGGCTGGAGCTCCGTGCGGACGTAGTTGGCGTTCAGGACCGCCGCCTCGCTGGCCCGCCGGAGACCCTCGCGGCCGAGCATCCGCATGTACGCCCAGGCCCGCAGGATGATGCCGAAGCTTCCCAGGAGCGGCGTCACGGGGCCAATCGACTTCGCATGGGCCTCGTCCAGGAAGAACCGCCCCTTCTCGTCCTGGCCCACGCGCGGCACGGGCAGATACGGGACGAGCCGCTCCGAGACGGCCACGGGCCCGGCCCCCGGTCCGCCCCCGCCGTGCGGCGTGGCGAAGGTTTTGTGAAGGTTGACGTGGACGATGTCGAAGCCCAGGTCGCCCGGGCGGCACCGGCCCAGAAGGGCGTTCAGATTGGCCCCGTCGCAGTAGATCAGACCCCCGGCGGTGTGGACCGTGTCGCAGATTTCGCGGACCTCGGGATGGAAGAGGCCGAGGGTGTTCGGGCAGGTGAGCATGAGCCCCGCGACGGCGTCGTCCGCGAGGGCCTCCTCCAGGGCCCCCACGTCCATCACCCCCCGCGCGTCCGACGGGACCGTCCGCACGTCGAATCCCGCCAGGGCCGCGCTCGCCGGGTTCGTGCCGTGGGCCGAATCCGGGATCAGGATGACCGACTTCTTCGTGCCGCCGTCGGCGTGGTAGGCGGCCATGAGGAGGACGCCGGTCAGCTCGCCGTGGGCCCCGGCCATGGGCTGGGTGGTGACGGCAGCCATGCCGCAAACCTCGCGAAGCCACCGCTGGACCTCCCAGACGACTTCCAAGGCCCCCTGGACGAGCTTCTCGCCGCCCGGAAGCCGCGCGAGCCACGGGTGCAGGTCCACGAATCCCGGCAGCCGGGCCGCGACCTCGGCCATCTTCGGGTTGTACTTCATCGTGCAGGAGCCAAGCGGGTAGAAGCCCGTGTCCACACCGAAATTCCGCCGCGACAGGGCCGTGAAGTGCCGCACCACGTCCAGTTCCGACATCTCCGGCAGGGCCGGCGGATCGTCGCGGAGGAGATCGACGGGGATGGCGTGCGACGCGTCGACGTCCAGGGCCGGCGGGCGGTACCCGCGGCGTCCCGGCGCGCTCTTCTCGTAGATGAGCCTCAAAGCACGGCCTCCAGGGCATCGGCAAGGGCGTCGATCTCGCCGCGCGTCCGCTTCTCCGTCACGGCCACCAGCAGCCCGTCCTCCAGGTCCGGATACCACGTCCCCAGCGGCAGCCCGGCGGCAAACCGCTGATCGAGCATCGCCCGGGCCACCTCCCGGGCGTCCCGGCCCAAGCGGAGGGCGAACTCGTTGAAGGAGGGGCGCTCCGGAAACGCAGCGGACACGCCCCGAACGGCCGTCAGCCGCTCGCGGGCGTAGGCGGCCTTGGCGGCGGAGCGCTCGGCCACCTCGCGCAGGCCTTGCTTGCCGAGCAGCGAGAGGTACACGAGGGCCCCGAGGGCACATAAGTTCTGGTTGGTGCAGATGTTGGAGGCGGCTTTCTCGCGGCGAATGTGCTGCTCGCGGGCCTGGAGGGTCAGGACAAAGCCCTCCCGCCCTTCGGCGTCGACGGTCCGGCCCGCGATGCGGCCGGGCATCTTCCGCATCAGCGTCTCACGCGCGGCCAGGTACCCGAGATACGGTCCCCCGAACGAGAGCGGCAGGCCCAGGCTCTGCCCCTCGCCGCAGGCGATATCGGCCCCCATCGCCCCGGGTGGCCTGAGCAGGCCCAAGCTGACCGGATTCGCGGCCACGATGAGCAGGGCCCCGGTCTCGTGGGCCGCCTCCGCCAAATCCGCGAAACCCTCGACGGCCCCGAAGAAGTTGGGGTTCTGGACGATGACGGCGGCGGCGCCGGGGAGGGCCAGGGCCAAGGCCGCCCGGTCGGTCCCGCCCTCGGCGTGCGGCGTCTCGACCAGCTGGACGCTATGGTGCCTGAGGTGCGTCCGGAGCATCCGCCGGTAGATGGGCGAGACGCTCTCGCAGACGACCAGTTTCGCCCGCCGCGTGGCCCGCAGGGCCATCATCCCGGCCTCGTAGACCGCCGTGCCGCCGTCGTAGAGTGAGGCGTTGGCAACGTCCATGCCCGTGAGGCGGCAAACGGCGGACTGCCACTCGTAGATGGCCTGGAGAGTGCCCTGGGAGACTTCCGGCTGATAGGGCGTGTAGGCGGTGTAGAACTCGCTTCGCATGAGAATCGCGTCGACCGCCGCCGGGGTGTCGTGGTCGTAGAACCCGCCGCCAAGGAAGCCGGTCAGACAGACGTCGTTCGTGGCGGCCAGCTCGGCCAGGCCCCGCCGCACGGCCGCCTCCGATTCCCCCTCTGGGAGGTCGAGATCGGGGTCGCGGACGGTCTCGGGGATGGAGGCGAAGAGTTCGTCGGCGGTCATGCCGACGGCCTCGAACATGGCCTGCCGCTGGGCGTCGGTGTGGGGGACGAAGGGCATCCTCAGGCCTTCTCGCCGATGAGCCTGCGGTAGGCGGCGGCGTCCATGAGACTGTCGAGCTCGTCGGCGTCGCGGAGGTCGAGCTTGTAGATCCAGCCCTCGCCGTAGGGGGCCTTGTTGATCGTTCCGGGGGCATCGGCCAGGGCCTCGTTGACGGCCGTGATCGTGCCGGAGGCGGGGGCGTAAACGTCGGCGGCGGCCTTGCAGGACTCCAGGGCACATGTTTCGCCGCCCTGAGTGACCTCGCGGCCGACCTCGGGCAGCTCGACGAACGTGAGGTCGCCGAGAGCTTGCTGGGCATGGTCGGTGATGCCGACCGTGCCGGCGCCGTCCTCGACCTTCAGCCACTCGTGCTCCTGAGTGTAGTAGAGTCCGTCAGGGATCATCGGCGGGCCTCCGTGGGGGGGTGGGCGGTGCGGGCCGTGCCGCCCGTGTAGAGCGGTTTGGCGTGGACGGTAACGGGTACGTCGGCCCGCTCCGTGCGGACCGTGAGGGCCGTGCCCGGCTCAGCGTGCTCGATGGCCACGTAACCGAGGCCGCTGGAGGCCTCAAGAGTGGGCGAGAACCCGCCGCTCGTCACCTCGCCGACGCGTTTTTCGTCGGCGAAAATGGGGTCGCCGGTGTGGGTTCTACGGCGGGATTCGGCCTGAAAGGCCACCAGACGCCGCTTGAGGCCCTCGGCCAGGCGGTCGCGTAGGGTGGCGGCCCCCACGTAATCGTGATCGAGGCTGATGAAACGCTCCAGATCGGCCTCCAGGGGGTCGGCGTCGGGGTGGATGTCCTGGCCGTGCAAGGGGTAGCTCATTTCGAGGCGGAGCGAGTCCCGGGCCCCCAGCCCCGCCGGCAGCACCCCCTCGGCCTCCATGATCATCTCGTAGACGGCCACGAGGTTGGGGTTCGGGATCATCAACTCGTAGCCCAGCTCGCCGGTGTAGCCGGTGCGGCTGACGACGCATTCGGCCTCACAGAGGGAGGCCCGGCGGACGCCGAAGTACGGGACCGCCGCCAGGTCGAAATCGAGCAGCGGGGCCAGGATTTCGGCCGACCGGGGACCCTGGACGTCGATCTTGCCGCACCCGTTCGATTCCTCGATCAGCTCGACCTTGCCGTAGAGATGGTTGCGGAGCCAGGCGAAATCTCGTTTGCGGGGCCCGGCGTTCGTGACGAGGAGGAAATCGCTGGGCCCGAGGCGCATCAGGATGGTGTCGTCGATAATGCCGCCGTTCTCGTTCAGCATGTGAGTGTAAAAGGCCCGCCCCACTTCGAGGCCCCGCGGGTCCCGCGTGAGGAGCCGGGCGAGCTCCCGGGCGGCATCCTGGCCCCGGACGGCGAACTGGCCCATGTAGCTGGTGTCGAAGACGCTGGCGGCGGTGCGGGTGTGGCGGTGCTCGGCCAGGATGCCCGGCTCGTACTGGACGGGCAGCAGCCAGCCGTGGAACTCGACCATCCGCCCACCGCGCTTCACATGCTGCTCGTAGAGGGGCGTTCGCTTAAGGGCACAACTCGGGGTGACCGTTGAGGGCACCGGATCCTCCTTAGCCGGCACGCGATGGATGGCAAGGCCGCACGCCGCAAGCCGACCCTTTTACTCCCCGCCCCCGGCCGCGTCAATGGGAATGAGGACGACGTTGCGAAACCGGAGGGGCGTTCCTTCGCTCTGGAGCCCGATCCAGCCGGGAATCGTCTCGACCTCGGTGGCCGTGTTCTGGATGAGGCCGTTGGCCCGGATCACCAGGTCGCCGCCCGAGAGGGTGATGTCGTAACGGTTCCATTGGCCCACGGCGAACTCGTTCGAGGGGTGGAGCTTGACGGTGCGGCGACCCTTGGTGCGGTCGGCGTCGACCTTCATGGGGAACTGATCGATGTTCCAGATGTCGCCGAGGTTGTCCTTCTGGCCTTGGGCCTCGATGCTCTTCGGCCAGACCTTCTCGGGCGGCTGAATCCGCAAGAGAATCCCCGAATTCCCCGCTTTCTCGTGCTTCAGTTGCAGCCGCAGGGCGTACGAGGTGAACGTTTCCTCCGTCCGGAGGTACCCGGACGGCTTGCCCGTGTTCGTGATGACGCCGTCGGCCACGCCGAACGTGTCGGCGACCGCCTCGCTCATGGGCATCCAGCCGGAGAGGTCTTCGCCGTTAAAGAGCATCCGGGCTTCGCCGAAGTGGTCCGGGAGGGTCTTCAGGCGAATGTCGCGGAACTCGACGACCATGGGCGGCCCGGCGTGAATCTGAAGGGCCAGCAGGCCCTCCATACACCGCCCCTTCTTGTCCTGGTCGATCAATTCCACCGTCTGATACCCGTTCAGGAGGTGCACCACGTGGTTGCCGCGGCAGATGATCGTGTACTCGTTCCAGTCCTTCTCTTTGTAGTAGCCCCGGTCGACGAGATTCTTCGTGTCAGCAACCTTGCTGACCGTGTGCTTCTTGCCCTCGGGGTCGATGACGACGACGTCTCCGACGTTGACGAGCCAGCCCCGACCCTTCTCGTGGTAGAGAAAGCCGACCTTGCCGGGCTTGTTCTCGACCTCGGCCTGGTAGCCGGAGATAACCCACTTCGCGACCTCCCTGGAGCGATACTGGATGCCGGAATTGCCGTTTTCGATGCGGAATTCGATCTTCAGGACAAAATTCTTCGGCTCCCCGCCCCGCCAGATGAGGAAGGTGTTGCCCTTGGTGGGCTTCTCCGGCGTCGTCTCGCCGTGGATGACCCCGTCCTTGACGGACCAAAGGTCGGGGTTCCCGTCCCAGCCTTCGAGGTCGGTGCCGTTGAAAAGGGAGACGAAACCCTCCTCGTCGTCGGCGGGCATGCGGGGGGGCGTCGGTCCCTCGGCACCCCCGGCGGCCGGGACCACCATAAGCAGCGCGGCAAACGCGAGCGGAAATGCACGGATCATGGCCACCCTCCACCTCGGCCGCACCGCGGCATCGCCGCGCGGCAGGATGGAAACCAGCCTACCCTCCCGCCCCCCGTGCTGCAACCGAGAATGGGCCCATTCAGGGCAAATCGCTTGAACCCTCCACCCCGCGCGGTATCATGTCGCCCTTCGCAGCTACCCACGGAACCCGGCGGGAAAGGAAGCACACGATGGATCAGGCGTATCTGACAGGGATGTTCGGCCTGGAGGACCTGAGGGCGGCGGTGATCGGCGGAGGCGGGGTCCTGGCCGGAGCCATGTCCGCGGCCCTCGCCAAGGCCGGGGCCAAGGTCGCCATCCTCGACCTCAACCCCGATGCCGCCCAAGCCAAGGCCGACGAGATCGCCGAGGCGGGCGGCACGGCGCTCGCCTTCAAGGCCGACGTCTGCTCGAAAACCGATCTCCAGACCGCCTCCGACGCCATCGACAAGGCGTGGGGCGGCACGGACATCCTCATCAACGCCCCCGGCCTTAACTCCGCCACCCCCTTCTTCGAGATCACCGAGGGCGAATGGGAGAAGCTCATCGCCGTCGACCTCAAGGGCGTCTTCCTCGCCTGCCAAGTCTTCGGCCAGGGCATGGTCGAACGAAAACTCGGCTCGATCATCAATATCTCCAGCGCCTCCAGCGGCCCGCCCCTGTCCAAGGTCTTCACGTACGGCGTCGCGAAGGGCGGCGTGAACCAGATCACCCAGTTCCTCGCCCGCGAATGGGCCGAGGCGAACGTCCGTGTCAACGCCCTGGTCCCCGGCTTCTTCCCCGCCGAGCAGAACCGCAAGCTCCTGACGGCCGAACGCGAGGCCCAGATCATGGCCCACACCCCCATGAACCGTTACGGAGAGCCCGAGGAGCTTCTGGGGGCCGTGATCTGGCTCGCCAGCCCGAAAGCCTCCGGCTTCGTTACGGGGGCCCTCGTGAGGGTCGACGGCGGATTCCTGGCCATGACCATCTAGAAACCGGCCTGGAGGGCCCGAGAGCGCTGTTTCGGACCCCGTCCGGAACAAAGAGAAAGCGCAGCAGGACGTCTCATGCCTGCCGCGCTTCGCGTGCCTGGGGTTCGCCCTACCACACGTCCGTGGTGTACGCCGGAACCACATACTGCTCCGCCAAGCCGTTGTAGGCGTCGGCCCGGTCGTTGCTCTCGCGCTTCAGGGCTTCCAGCTCGGCCCAGTCCGTGCTCGTCAGACGCTGGAGGGCGTCCTGGAACTGGGCCTCCAGGCCCGCCAGCTCGCGGAGCATAAGGTTCGTGTTCCCGATCTCCTGCTTCTCCTTGTTCGTGAACGACCATGGCCGCTCCATCTTCGGCCGGAACTCCTCCAGACGACCGCGCAGCGGCATCATGACCTTGTCCGCGAGGCCCTGCATCCGCTTGGCGGAGGCGTTGGCCACCTCCCGGGACGCCTCCGGCGGGAACGCCGGGGCGATGGCCCGGGCCTCCCGGTAGCACTCGATGATGGGCTCCAGGGCATCGATCAGGGCCTTCGGGTTGCCGGCCCGGGGGATCGACCGGACGCGTAGGGCCAACTTGGCCGTCTTCTGCTCCGCCAGGACCACCAGGGCCTCGTCCATGAGCCGGTCGTCGGCCAGGGTCTTGCCCTGGGCCTCGGCCCCCAGCTTCCTGGCCAGCGGGGCGTACATGCCCTCCGGGCTGGCCCTCAGAATCTCGACGCAGGCGTCCCAGCGGGTGTACTCGGGCGTATCTTTGGCAAACTGGTTCCGCACCTTCGTATAGGCCGCCAGGGCCATCTTCCAGTTGCCTTTCTTGCGGACGCCCTCGGCCAGAATCCGCAGGGCCTCGCTCTTGGCGATCGGATCGCTCGTGGTCTTGTAGAGGCTTGTGGCCTCGGCCAGGGCAGCGTCAATCTCCCCGGCCTTGAGCTTGGCCTCGATGGCCGCAGCCTTGCCCATGTCCTCGCTGAGGGCCGGGGCATCGCCCTGCGAGGCCCCTTCCGGGCCGCCTTCCCGCCCGGCGTCGCCCTCCTTCACGGGACCGTCCGGGCCCCACGGGGCCGGCGCGTCGCCCGCCAAGGCCGCCCCGGTCGCCAGAATCACCGTCGCCATCGCCCATGCCAGCGCCGTCGACTTCATGACACACCCCCTGCACAAAGACGCGTTCTCGGGCTTCCAGGCCGATTCTCGGGGCCCTGGAGGCGCCGTCGCAGGCCGCCTACCACCGGCGGTCATCCTCGTCGTCATCATCTTCCGGCTCGGGGATGAAGAACTCCTTCGAGAGGTCCTGGTACTTCGTCCGCCGCTCCTCGCTCTCCTTGCGAAGCTGGGCCCGCTCGTCCCAATCCTTGCCGCCAAGCTGCCCCAAGCCCTTCTGGTAGGCCGCCTCGGCGTCGGCCATGCCCTCGGCCAAGGCCTTCAATTGGGCGGTTTCAGCCCTTAGGCGGTTGCTGATGCGGCCCAGACGGACCGACTCGCGAATCTGGGCCAGGCTCATCTGCAGCTTCTTCCCGACCGTTTTCATCATGGACGCAAGTTGCTGGCCGGCCGCGGTGGCGGCCTCGCGCTCGCCCGGCTCGGCGATGGTCGGAGAGATGGCCCGGACGGCCTTGTAGCCCTCCGCAAGCTCCGAGAGCCGGCTGATGACGTCCTGCGGGCGGCGGGCACGCTTGAGGGCCGTATGGCGGCTCTTAAGCTTCGCCGCACGCGTCTCCGCGAGGTCTTCGAGGGCCTTTGCGAGGACCGCCTCGTCGGCCAGCGTCGGGGCGGTGCCTTCGGCCGGTTTGGCCCCGTAGACCCCTCCAGGGGCAGATCGGACGACTTCGCAGACCGCATCGTAACGCAGATACCAGTCCGATCCCTTCGGATACCGGTCCCGCAGACGGGCATAGGCGGGATGCACTTGCCGCCAGTCGCCCTTTTCGCGGGTGGCGTCGGCGACAAGCTTCAAAGCGGCCGTCTTGGCGTCCTCGTTGCGGGTGGCGCGGACGAAGGCCATGCCCTCGTTGATAACCTTGTCGAACTCGCCCGCCTCCAGGGCCGCCTCCAGCTCCCGGACCTTCGGATCGATAACCTCTGGCGGTTTCCCGGGTTGCGTCTCGGGTTCGGGCTCCGCCTTCGGAGCGTCGTCCCACGTGAAGGCCCGGGCCGCGGGCGCGAGGAAACCCAACGCGACCACCAGCGTGGTCAGAACAAGAACGGGCTGCCGCATGGCATGCCCCCTTCCAAGCAGGATAGGAAAACGTGACCGGCTCTCAACATTCTAGGACGCCCGTCGGCCCCCGTCAAATGATAATCTCTCGACGCCACCGCCCGCCCGGGCATCCGTGCAAACGCTTGCGAAACCGGCCTCAAGGCCCTAAAATCGGCGTTGGACGCTCCCCGACCTCTTACTGAGACGCACGCGTGCGAGCCCTTGTTCTGGAAAATCCGGCTCCCATCGAGGATGAGCCGCTCGTCCTCCGGGACCTCCCGAAGCCCGAGCCCGGCCCCCAGGAGATTCTCGTACGCGTCCACGTCTGCGGCGTGTGTCATACGGATTTGCATGAGGCCGAGGGCGACCTGGACCTCCCCCGCACGCCCATCGTCCCCGGCCACCAGGTCGTCGGGACCGTCGAGGCCACCGGAAACCGCGTGGGCGGCATCAAGAAGGGCGATCGCGTGGGCGTCGCCTGGCTCCACGAGACGTGCGGCACGTGCCGGTTCTGCCGCCGCGGGGACGAGAACCTCTGCCCCGACGCCCGCTTCACGGGCCTTCACGCCGACGGCGGCTACGCCGAATGCCTGACCGTCCCGGCCGATTTCGCCTACGCGGTGCCCGACGGATTTCCGGACGAACAGGCCGCGCCGCTCCTTTGCGCAGGCATCATCGGCCTCCGGGCCTTGGACCGCAGTCGCGTCGTAAGTAGCGGCAGGCTAGGCATTTACGGTTTCGGCGCCTCGGCCCACGTGACCCTCCAGGCGGCCCGGCACCGCGGCATGGAGGTCTACGTCTTTACGCGAGCCGAGGAGCATAAGCGGCACGCGCGAGACCTCGGGGCGGCCTGGGTGGGCGAGGTCCCGGAGGAGCCGCCGGAGCCGCTCGACGGGTCGATTCTCTTCGCCCCGGCCGGAAAGCTCGTGCCGCCGGCGCTGGAAGCGCTCGATCGCGGAGGTACGCTGGCCCTTGCCGGAATCCATGTAAGTCCCATCCCTGAAATGACTTACGACGAGCACCTCTACTACGAGAAGACCCTCACCAGTGTCACCGCCGCCACTCGCCGCGACGGCGAGGAATTGATGCGGCTGGCCGCCGAGATTCCCCTCCACACCGACGTCACGACCTTTCCCTTCGAGGACGCGAACGCCGTCCTCGCGAAGGTTAAGCATAGCGATATTTCCGGTGCCGCGGTGCTCCGTGTAACCGATACCTGAGGCTACACACGTAGCCTGGAGTGTGCGCTGCGCCGCCCCCCTGTTCTGCCTCATGGGCGTGCAAGGCGCACAACCCTTGTGCTCGGCGGTGCCTGTGTGCCGCAATTCCGTAAACCGTTTATCTCTCGGCGACACACTTTTCGGGGGCTTCTTGCACGAAGTTGCCCCCTTTTCGCAACTTTTCACCCCCTTTTTGACCCCTTCCCGGTACCCATCGCCGCCCCGCCGGACGCATTCCCGTAAACGCATTACATCTCAGTCTCTCCCGCCCCCGGAGGTTCCGGGGAGAGGCCCTTCGCGTCCGGCGGTGCTGACCGACGTGGGCCGGCCGCGCGGGCGATCTTGGCGCACACGACCCATGCTCGTCGGCCGTTGGCCTTCGACTGGGGTGGGTCGTGCTTGTCCACTTCAGCGGGGCGGAGCGGCCGCGGTGACGCATGTCCATGCGCGCTCCTTCGGCCGCCTCGAAGTCCGTGTTCGTGGCAGCTCGATCTGTCGGATACTCATGGCTGCATACGCTTCCCTGGCCATGGCATATGCATAACGGTACCATACTTCAATCGTGGGCGCGGGTAAGCCGGGTCCAGGCCGGGAGGCCCGGTTCGACGACGCCTATTACGCCTACCGGTCTCGCGTGCGACCTTGCCTGTAGACCGGCCCGGCGGCCCGTCGAACCATGGATGCGTGGGATGTGCAAAGCGGCGGCCCGCCTCGTCAGCCCTCGAAGAGCACGTTCCCGCCCTCGCGCGGGCCGCCTTCGGGCCAGATTTCGTGGCGGATGTTGACGAGCCGCTGGTAGGCGATCTTCGGGTGGAGGTCTTTGCGCAGCAAGCCCGCGTGCGGGAAGTAGTGGGGCTGGTGGTCGGAGAAGTCGCGCCAGGAGACGGCGGTGACGAAGGGCTTCGAGATGGCGACGTGGTAGAACTCATTGGCCCAGTCGCTCTGGACGACTTCGTCCCAGTGCTTTCGCCAGACGCCCCCCGCCCCGACCTCGTGGGCCTCCTTGCCGACGACGGCCTGCGGGTCGCCGTAACAGGCGGAAGGGACGCCGACGGCGGTCACGTGAACGGGTTTGCCGAGGGTGCCGAAGCGGTCCAGGAGGTCGCTGACGGCGAGCATGTCGCGGCAGTGGAAGCCCTTGCCGGCGGTGCCGAAAAAAATCTGGAGGCCGACGAGGTCGAAGGGGACGCCCGCGTTGATGCACATCTCGGCATAGTGGTATGGCCAGATGGACCGCTGGTTGGTAGCGTAGTACTCGCCCCAGGGCTGGATGAGTTCGAGGCCGACGCGGGCCGACGGGTCGGCGCGCTTGACGGCGTGGCAGCCGACGCGCGACAGCTCGAGAATCTGGTCCAGCGAGAAGCCCATGCAGTTCTCGACGTGCAGGCCCGTGACGGCGTCCCAGTGGTCGATGCGGCCGCGATACCGCTGGACACACCGCTCGATGTGGTCGAAGACGTAGTCGCGGATCGTCTCGAAATCGTTCTCCCAGATCCAGACCCAATCCGGGAGGGTCGTCTCGGCGAAGCGGACCATGCCTCCGCCCTTCATGGCCACGCCCTTGCGCTCCAGCCACTGAATCCACCCGTCGTGCCACGTCCAGTCGAACTCCTGCTCCCGCGGCTCGATCCGACGCCAGCGGAACGGGAGGGTGGCGTAGTTGAAGGTCTCGGCGAAACGGTCCTGGACCTTGGGATGTTCCTCGATCAGGTCCCAGTGGCACCCGAAATCGACGCGGGCCAGTTGGCCGCTCTCCCGCCGCCGCCCCACCCCGTGGCGCGCGTCGGTCATGGCAAGCTGCTCGCCGAGGCGAACCGCCCGAGCCAGGGCCTCCTCGGCCAGGTCCGCCGCCGCCGCCGGGGCGTTCTGGACGGTGGCGGCCCGGGCGAACATGAGCTTGACCTCGCCGAAGGCCTTGCGGAACCCGTCGGCGGACTCGCCGTCGACGTAGCCCCACTCGTCCTTCTTGCGCCACGTCGCCGCCACTTGACCGCGCGCCAGCTCGAGCGGCAACAGGTACGGCTCGTCGCGGTCGGGGAGCAGGGCGGTCTTCAGCATCAGGCACGATCCGCCCCGCGTGGACCACGGGAGGTTCAGGGCCGCCAGCCCCTGGCTCCGGCGCTCGCAGAAGAGGAGCCCGTGCTCGGCGCTGTAGCGGAATCGGGCCCGGATGGGTTGGCCTTCGAGGCTCGTCAGGTACAGCCGCCCGCCGTCGAAGTCCTTGGGCGTCTTGCCGTCGATCAGCACGCGAAACAAAAGCACGTCCACCCCGCTCGCCCGCGGTCGCGCCGGGCCTCGCGGCCGGCACGCGCCGCCGGCCAAGGCCGCGATTATATGCGGCGCGCCGGGGGCGCTCAATGAAAAATCCACCCGTTCGGCCCTCGGCGCGGCCCCGAGGGCAAGTTCAGGGTTGAATAGGCTTGACGCCGAGCCGGGCGGGGGGCTACAAAGGGTCCCCGAGGAAGGGGAGAGAGGGCGGCCCTTGACGCGTCGCGTGCCCGCCCGCGAACCGTGGCTCACACCCGGGAGAATCCGATGCGCCCCGTCGTCATGCAGACCCATCTTCCAGGCATCGACATTCGTCGAGGCAAGGTGCGCGACATCTACGACTTCGGCGACGAGTTGCTCATCGTCGCCACCGACCGCATCTCCGCCTACGACGTCGTCATGCCCACAGGCATCCCCGACAAGGGGCGGATTCTGACGCAGCTCAGCCTCTTCTGGTTCACGTTCCTCTCGGAGATCACGCCGAATCACCTCGTGACGGCCGATATGAAGAAGATGCCGGAGGCCGTCCGGGCCCAGGCCGCCCTCTTCGCCGACCGCACGATGAAGGTCCGCAAGGTCAACGTCTACCCGATCGAGTGTGTGGTCCGCGGGTACCTGGCCGGGAGCGGGTGGCGCGAGTATCAGGCCGGCGGCACCGTGTGCGGCATCGAGCTGCCGGAGGGCCTGAAGCAGTGCGAGGCCCTGCCCGAGCCGATCTTTACGCCCGCCACGAAGGCCGAGACCGGCCATGACGAAAACATCTCCTTCGCGCGGATGGCCGAGATCGTCGGCGAGGACGTCGCCCGGACGCTGCGCGAGAGGACGCTGGAGGTCTATCACCGGGCCGCCGCGTACGCGAAGGAGCGCGGCATTCTGATCGCGGACACGAAGCTCGAATGGGGGGACCTCGGGGGGGAACTGGTGCTGGCCGACGAGGTTTTCACGCCGGATTCGTCGCGGTTCTGGCCGGCGGACGTTTACGCCCCGGGGCGGGACCAGCCGAGCTTCGACAAGCAGTTCGTGCGGAACTGGCTCGACACGCTGGACTGGGACAAGACGCCGCCCGGCCCGCCGCTGCCCGAGGAGATCGTTCGCAAGACGCGCGCGAAATATGCGGAGGCGTACAAGCGTCTGACGGGCAAGATCATCGATTGAGGGCCGCATGCCCCAGCTTCGCATCACCACGGCCGGGGAATCGCACGGGAAGGCGATCGTCGCTCTCCTGGAGGGGATGCCCGCCGGCGTCCCGGCCGAGGCCGCCCGCATCAACGCCCTGCTCGCCCGTCGCCAGGGCGGCTACGGGCGAGGCGGGCGCATGGAGATCGAGACCGACACGGTCGAGGTCCTCGCCGGCACGCGCCGCGGCCGGACCCTGGGCAGCCCTGTCGTCCTCGTCGTCCGGAACCGCGACGAGCGGATCGAGGAGGCGGGCGCGGTGGAGAAACCGCGACCCGGCCACGCCGACCTCGCCGGGGCGCTCAAGTACCTGACCCCCGACGCGCGGCCGATCCTGGAGCGGGCGAGCGCCCGCGAGACGGCCGGGCGCGTGGCGGCGGGGGCGCTGGCGACGGCGCTGCTTGACGAGTTCGCCATCGACGTCGCCGCCTACGTCCTTCGCATCGGCCCGGCGGCGGTCGAGACCGTGCCGGAAGACCTCGCGGCGCTTCGGCGCCTGCGGGACGCGAGCGATGTCTACGCGCCGGACCCGGCGGCGGGCGCGGCCATGAAGCGGGCGATCGACGAGGCGAAGGCCGCCGGCGACACGCTCGGGGGCCTCATCGAGTGCGTCGCCACGGGTCTGCCACCCGGCCTGGGCAGCCACGTTACGTGGCGGCGAAAGCTGGACGGGCGGCTGGCACGGGCCGTCATGAGCATCCAGGCGATCAAGGGCGTCGAGATCGGCCCGGGCATGGCGGTGGCGGCGCAGCCGGGCAGCGAGGTCCACGACGCCATCGCCTACGACCCCGCGCGGGCCGACGAGGCGTCGCTCGGCTGGACGCGCCCGACGAACCGGGCCGGGGGCCTGGAGGGCGGCATGACGAACGGGGCCCCGCTCGTGGTCCGGGCCGCCATGAAACCCATCGCGACCTTGAAGACCCCCCTGCCCTCGGCCACCTTCATCCACCACGAACCCACCGAGGCCGTCTACGAGCGGAGCGACGTCTGCGCGGTCCCGGCGGCGAGCGTCGTTGTCGAGGCGGTGGTTGCCACCGAACTGGCCGCAGCCATGATCGACCGGTTCGCGGGGGATACGGTCGGCCAAATGCGCGCCGCGTACGAGGCGTGGCGGGAGGCGGCCCGACGGATATAAATCTTCCAAGGTGTAGACGCAGGACGCGGTGGCACGGGCAGCTGGCTTGCCCCTGGCGCCCGCGGAACCGTAGGCCAGGCCCATGCCCCTCCGATCCAAACACGTCCGACGGCTGACGGCGTTGCTGCTGTTCGTCGTCCTGTTCCTGCCGCTCGTGGGGCTCGGGACGTGGGCGGTGTGGGTGGAGCGCGGGGGGCCGGAGGCGGCGCTCGAAAAGACGCTCGCGCGGCGGCTGGGATGCGAGGCGCAGGTCGTGGGCTTGAGGCCCACGGGGATCGAGACGGCCGCCCTCGAAACGGTGACCCTCACCTGGACGGCCCACGGCGGGACGTTACGGCTCGGCCTCCAGAACGTGGCGGCGGAATCCAACGCATACGGCTGGTACGTGCGGGCCGGCCGGGGGAACCTCGACCTTTCGGGCCCGACCCCGCGTGCCACCCTCGGCGCCTTGAACGACCGCCTGGTCCAGCGCGACGCCGGCCCGCATCTCGTCTCGTTCTCCGTCGAACGGCTGGCAACAACCCTCGACCTCGGACAGCTGCGCGTCGAGGCCCCCCTTCGGGCCGTGGCCCTCGCAGGATCGGACCGCGTGTACGAGGTCTCGGTCTGGCCGACGGAAGCGTACGCGACGTGGACCCGGCCCGTGCCGCCCGCCGCCGTGCTGCGCCTGGACGCGACGAGCGATCGCGGCGTGTTCGACGCTCTGCGGTTGTCCCTGACGGACATCCCGGCGGCCAACGCCGTGTCGGCCCTGACGGCCGTCGACCTGCCGGTCGAGACGGGGGCGATCGACGTCGAGGCGGCGTGGAACTGGCCCGCGGAGGGCGGCGACGAAGACGCGCGGCGGACCGAGGTCGTCGTCACGGGCCGAAGCCTCGCCCTGGAGGAATGGACGGGCGACATCGTCGGCGGCCCGCTGACCGGGCCGGCGGACGGCAAGGTCACGGTGGCGCGCACGCCGCAGGGCCCGGCTTGGATGCTCGAAGTGATCTCGTCTGAGGGCAGCGTCTCGGCCTCGACCCTCCGGGCCGCCCAGGCAGCGGTGCCGAACGTCGAGGGCTACGGGGCGTGGCTCTCGGGCCGGATCGGCTACACGTCTCTGTGGGTGAACGTTGCCGTGACGCCGGACGGCCGGGCGCGGCTGGCGGACGAGGTCGGGCTCATCACCACGAGCCTGTTTAATGAAGACATCCCTCTGCTGTGGTGCGACGGCGCGGCGTTTGACGCCCAACGGGCTTGGCAGGCCCTGATCGTCCAGCCGACCCGGAAGTAGGCCCTCGGCCCGGGGGCGCCGGGCCTTTCCGCCTGGCTTGCCTTTCGCGGCGCGTCGGTCCTACCTCAGGAAGATATCCACCCGCCGGTTCTGGGCCTGGCCTTCCCGGGTATCGTTGGAGGAGACGGGCTGCGAGGCCCCCTGCCCCTGCGTGAGGATGCGGCGGGCGTCCACGCCGCCGGCGACGAGGATGTCGCGGACGGACTCGGCCCGGGCCTGGCTCAGGCCCTGGTTGTTCGTGGCCTTGCCGAGCTCCTTCAGCAGGGCGATCGTCGTCGCCTTCTTTACGGGCACCGAGTCGGTGTGCCCGATCACGGTGGCGCGGATATCCTTGCCGACGTCGGTCGCCAGAATCTGAGCGAGCTTCGACAGCGCGCTCCGGGCCGGCGGCTTGACGACGTTCGACCCGGAGTCGAAGGTGATATCGGAGGCGACGCGGAGCCGGCCCTCGGCCTCGTCGAACTGGAAGAGGCCGGGGAACTCGCTCATCAGGGCCTGGATACCGATCCTGACCTCGCCGGGCAGACCGCCGGCCATCGGCGCGACGGCGGGCCGGCCCGAGAGGGCCTTGAACTGCTCCATCAGGTCGTCGAAAGCCTTGCGGAGTTCGTCGCGTTCGCGTTGGATGCTCGCGATCTGATCGTTCTTCTCCTCGATCAGGCGTTGGCAGTCGGCGAGGCGGGCGTCGAGAGCGTTGACCCGCTCCTGGAGACGGGCGATCCCGGCCTCCTTTTCCTGCAAGAGCTTCTCCTGCTCACGGTTCCTCAAGAGGACCGCGTTGTACTTCTCCTGGCTGACGCAGCAGCCGGACGAGAGCCCGAGGGCTCCGATCAACATGAACCAAACGGCCGCCGATACGCGATGCATAAGGCTTCTCCTTTCCCGGGTCGCCTTCCGGGACCCGGATTCCGGGGACGCGCGATGATGGACGGCTCCCTCCTCAGGGATGCCGCGCCGGCGAGCGGAACGTGTTCTCCCCCCGCCTGCTTGACTAGACGCCGCCGAGCGCCTCGCGGCGCTGGCGCTGCTTCTCGATGACGATGCCCACGACCGTCACGACGCCCACCATGAACGCCCCGACCAGGAGCAGGTACAGGCTGTTCTGCTCGGTGCCCAGCGAGTACGCCGTGGACAGGCGATTGTTCTGAAGGAGGGCCATGATCGTCGTCACGGCAAAGCCCAGGGCGACGACGGCCAGGCCCATCAGGACCGTGAAGCTGCCGTGATGGCTGGCCGCCTCGACCAGCGTGACGACGCGGGTGCGGCTCGGGGCGACGGCCGTGCCGGAGGCGCTCGAGCTCATGACGCTCGCCAGGCCGCTCTCGGTGTCGACGGCGATGACCGGTTCCTCGGCGAAGACGTCCTCGCCGGCGGCCAGGTCCTCGTCGCTCAGGACCTCCTGGAGGCTCGATTCGTCCGTCTCCGGGCTCAACGCCAGCGGGGCCGGCTCGGTCTCGGGGGCGGCCATGGCCTCCTCCACGCCGCGCGGCACTTCCTCGCCGGGCCGGCCGCCGGGGAAGACGCCCTCGGTGTCGGCGGCGATCCAGGTCTCGGCGGCGGAATCGGCGGGGACGTCCTCTTCCTCGGCGAAGAGGATGTCGGCGTCGATGCTCATCAGGGTGTCGCCCGCGTCTTCCTCGAAGGCGTCCTCGCCGAGCTCGATGCTCTGCTCGGGGCCGGCGGCGGGAGCGGGGGTCGTTTCGGGGCCTTCGGGCGGGGTCGCGCCGGCCCGGGCGTCGATGTCCTCCTTGCGGAACTTCCAGGTTCCCTCATCTCGGAAGGCGCGGATCTCGCCGCTCTTGATCATCCCCTGGAGCTCGTCGTCCGTCTTGCCCAGGCGATTCTTGGCGTCCTCGAAGTTCACAAATTCCAAGGCTCGTTCTCCTTCTGCGGACCGTGCGGCCGCCCGTGACCGCTCCCCTGATTATACGCGTTCGAGGGCTAGTTTTCCTCCGTCTTCGGGGGCAACGATTCGACGCGCCGGCGGATGTCCTTGGGCAACGGCGGGTCGTTGTTGTAATCGGACAGCCGCCAGTCGGCCGAGATGTCGCGGACGGCCAGGAGCTTGAGGCGTCCGCGCTTGCCCTCGACCTGGTAGACGGCCAGCCGCTGGCGGACCGTGTCCAGGAGGCAGACGACGACGCTTCCGTCGCCGAGCGGGGTCGAGGAGATGAGGACACCGGGGGCCGACGCGCCGGGCGCCTGGGCCAGAAGCGGCGTTTCGAGGCCGTCCCCGCGTAACAGGACCGCCAACGCGCACGCCAGCGCGGCCGCGCCAAGGAGCGTCACGCCTTTCTGCACTGCCGCCGGCTTCACTCGCCGAAGCCCCTCCCACGGTGCGCCGCGACGACCGCCCCTGCCGCCCGCAGCGCGCAAGTCCACTACCAACTGGGCATTGTAAAGCCCGCGGGCGGCAATGCAACGGAATTCTTCCGGGGGGCCAAGAGGCCATTTCCGCCGCCTTGGACCGAGAACGGCGCCACGGGCAGGCAAGCGGGCCGTCCCCCCGCCCCCCGCCCCCCCGGGCTCGGCGAAGCGGGGGCCGGGGCCCGGCTGTAACGCGAGCCCTTTTCGCTAGGCGCATCCGGGGCGCCCGTCTATCATTTCGCGGGGCGCCCTTCCCTTGCGCGGGGACCATTGTGCATCCGACGCTGCTTGCCATATCGAATCCGCTCGTGGTCCCGGCCGTCGGGGCGGGACTGGGCTTGGGGGCCGCGGCGGCGACCTTTCTTATGCTCCGGGCCACGGGCCGGGCGGCCATGCTCCTGCGGTTCTTCGCGGCCCTGGCCCTGACGTGGGTGGCCCTGTGCGGCGTGTACGTGCTCGCCCGCCCGGCCATGACCTTCGGGGCCTACCTGCGGCGAGGGGAGGCGGCCACGATCACTCTGGCGGCCGCCGGCGCCGTCTGGTACCTCGCGGCCTTCATCGTCTTCCAGCCGGGGGACCGGCAGTGGCGGCGGTCGAGCCTCCTGCTGGCGGGGGTGGCCCTGGCGGGGGCGGCGTTTTTGAGGGCGGCGTACCAGCCTGCGATCACCCTCCGGGTCCAGGCTCCCGTGGCCCTGCTGCTGGTGGCCACCGTCTGGCGGTTCCAGGCCGAGACGCTCGTCTACCTCTGCATCCTCGCCGTGGCCGTCACCGGCGTCCTGGCCGCGCCCACGTATCTCGCCTCGGCGGTCGGCGGGCCGGAGGCGGTCCATGTAGCGGCCTCGCGACCCGCGTGGACCACGACCACCGCGTCGCTCGTGTCGGCCGTGATGGCGGCCGCGGCGTCGCTCCTGGCACTCAAGCGGCGGCAGGAGGGCAACGTCCGGTGGTATCGGCAGGGGCTCCTCATCGTGCCGCTGGTGGTCTCGACGCTGGCGGCGACGGCCGCGGGGTACGAGGCGGTTTGGTACGGGGTGACGTGGCACACGGTGGCGGCGCTGGGGGTGTGGTGGGGGGTGCTGCTGGCGAGCGCGATCGGCCTGAAGCAGCCGGACCTTTTCGGGTTCAGCTCGTTCGGGGCGGGCCTGGCGGCGCTGGCGCTTTTTGCCGTGTTGGGCGGGGACGAGAGGAGCGGGTACTGGGGACGGTACCCGGCGGTGCTGATGGGCATGGCCTTCGGGGCGGCCGTGCTCTCGGCGCTGCTGGCGGGCGGCCCGACCTGGACGATGCGGCGGGCGTTTGCGCGGGCGCTCTATCTGGCGGCGGTGGCGATCGCCGTGGCGGCCATCACCGTCGAGCCCTTCGACATGGTCGCGAAGTACGTGGGCATCGACCTTCTGGTGGCGGCCCTGGTACTCGTGCTGGCCCACGCCCACGGGGCCCCGGCGTGGGTCAACTACTTGGCCGCCGGGCTGGCGACGGGCGGGGCGGCGGCGTTGGCGCACCTGGCGGCCCCGTTCCCGTACGAGGTCTGGCATCACCGATTCATCCAAGTGCTGGCCGTGGGGGGCACGATCTGGATTCTTCTGGCCCTGGGCCTCCGGGAGGTCATCCGCCGCGCGTCCTCCGACCGGACCGCACGGCGTCAGGCCGAACCGCTCGCCGTCACGGGCATGGCCATGACGCTGGCGCTGGCGGCATACCTGACGGCCCAGCAGGTCCGGGCCTATCATCAGTTGATGACCGAGGGCGAAAGCGGTCTGCGGCCGATCCTCGGACCGGGATGGGGGCTCGCCGGGTGGCTGGCCGTGCTGCTGGCGTTCTTCCTGTCGATGTGGTTGGTGCGGCACACGGCGCGGACGTTCCTGTTCTACGTAGTGGGCATCCTGGCGACGTGCTACCTGGGCCTGTTTGCCCGGGCGGAGGGGGCGGCGTCGTATCGCGACGTGCTCTACTCGCACCTGACCTATGCCGTGGCCGGCTACGGCGCGGCGCACCTGCTCGTGTACCTTTACGAGGCCCGGTTTATGGGGCTGCTGTCGCGCTCGATCACCCTCTATCGCGACGAGCGGCGGGCCTCGACGACCATCTTCACGCTGGCCGTCATCTCGTGCGGCCTGGGGGCCGTGTTGGCGGCGTTTCGCTTGGCGGCCCCGGCGTCGCTCATCATGCTCGGGGTCATGGCCCTGGTGTTCCTGCTCTGGTCGTTCGTGTGGCTGCGGGGCGAGATGCTGTACCCGGCCGTGCTGATGGTGACCCTGGGGATTCTGTCGGTGTGGCACAACGTGGCGCATCCGACCGACTGGACGCCGCACCGGGTGGGCATCAACGCCCTCATCTTCGGTCTCTCGGCGTTGGTGTGGGTGGGCATCGGCCATCGGTTGCACGGAATTCGCGGGGAGGTCTTCCATCTGGCGAGCCCGGCCCGGGCGTGCTCGGTGATCCTGGGGGTGCTGGGGATCGGGTTCGCGGTGGCGTTGGCGGTGTCGCCGGCGTTTCCGGCGGCGGTTTGGCGCGAGACGCGGGACGCGGGGGACTGGGCCCTGGGCCTCTCGGTCTACTCGGCGTTGATCCTCTACTTCGCCTGGGCCGGCACGATCTTCGACCGGCGGTTCTACCACCTGATGAGCGGCGTGGCGGTGCTGGCGCTGGGCTTGTACGTGGGGATTTACGTGGGGGTCGGGTTGTAGGATGCCGAGCCGTACAGGCACTCGGCGCCCCGTTTTGCCGGGCCGCTTGCGGCCCGCTTTCGCGCCGAGAGCGCGCATGGTCCTGGAGCCATGTATGCGTCGGAGACCGCCCTGCAAGCGAGGCGGCGAAACGGGCCCCAGGCACGGGCCGGGCCCCTTGGCCGGATGCGTCTCTCAGGTCCTGCGGCTTGAATTGCGAGTCGCTCCCCGCCTATCCTTACACGCATGGATCGCGACGGGCTCATCGAGAAGGTCAAAGGGCTGCCGAAGAGGCCCGGGGTCTACCTGATGAAGGATGACCGCGGACGGGTGATCTATGTGGGCAAGGCCGCCGACCTGCGTAGCCGCGTGGGCCAGTACTTCCAGCCGTCGGCGGACCTCGGGCCGAAGAAGGAGCAGATGGTCGCGGAGGTCGCGGACATCGAGGTGCTGGAGGCCGAAAGCGAGGTCGACGCCCTCCTCCAGGAAGCCCGCCTCATCAAGGATATCCACCCCCGCTACAACGCCCGCCTCACCGATGACAAGACGTTCCCGTACCTGGAGATCACCTCGCGGGAGGAGTTCCCCGGCGTCTACTTCACGCGCACCCCCCGCCCCAAGGGAACGAAGCTCTACGGGCCGTTCACGAATGCCGCCGGCCTGCGGGCGGCCATCGGGGAACTCCAGAAAATCTTTCGCTTCCGCACGTGCACGCTCGATATCCGCTCGGACGACCCGACGCGCCGGTACTTCCGCCCGTGCATCCTCTACTCCATCAAGCGGTGCACGGCCCCGTGCGCCGGGCACGTCGAGCGGGAAGCCTATCGCCGCAGCATCACGCGCCTGCGGCGGTTCCTCGAAGGAAAGCGGACGCGGGTCCTGGCGGACCTGGCGCGCGAGATGAAGGCCCTCTCGGCGGACCTCAAGTACGAGGAGGCGGGCGTGGTGCGGGACCAGATTCGGGCGATCCAGTCGCTGGGCGAGCGCGGACGGATCGACGAGCACCTTCAGCCGGAGGTCTTCGCCCCGACGTTTGACCCGGCCTCGGGCATGGAGACGCTGACGGAGCTGCTGGGGGCCGAGGCGCCGCTGCGGACGATTGAGGGCGTCGACATCGCGAACCTCGGACCCACGGAGATCGTCGGGGCCATCGTCCCGTTCATCGACGGCCGCCCCTTTAAGGCCGGGTACCGCCGGTTCCGCGTCCGCGGGCCGGGGCCGGACGACGTGGCGGGCATCCGCGAGGTCGTCTACCGCCGGTGGCGACGGCTGAAGGAGGAACTCTCGGTCCTGCCGGACGTTGTCCTCGTCGACGGGGGCCCGAACCAACTCCGCGCCGCCGCCGAGGCCATCCAGGAGGCCGGGGCCGACCGGCCGCACCTCGTGAGCTTGGCGAAGCGCCAGGAGGAGGTGTACGTCCACGGGCGAGCGGACGCGGAGCCGCTGTGCCTGGCGCGGACGAACGCGGCCCTCAAGGTTCTCCAGAGCGTCCGGGACGAGGCCCACCGTTTCGCGCAGCACTACCATCATCTGCTGCGACGGAAGGCGGTGCTCGGCGAGAAGGGCGCGGAGACGCTGCGCCAAACGCGAAGCAAGAAGCGCAAGAAGCCCTGACGCCCGGCCCCAGCTCGGGCAGGCAAGCTTCCCGTGGCACCCACGCAGCGGCGAGACGGCCCCGGGTCGGGATCAGGCTCAAGCCGCAGACGGGTGGGGTGAGCGCGTCTTTTGCAGCACCCACCAGAGCAGGCCCGTCAGCCCCGCGCCGGCGGCGTCGGCAACCATGTCCAGGGTCTCGAAGGCGCGGCCGGCGGTCAGGTAGGCTTGGCCGTACTCGATGCCGACGCCCATGGCCGTCGCGAGCAGCACCGCCGCCACGATTCGCGTCTTCAGGTAGGGCACGTCCGGCTCCGGGCCGAGCGCGTAGCACAGGAGCAGCCCGATCACGGCGAAGCTCCCGAAATGCATGAGCTTGTCGTGTCCGCCCGCGACGCCCCCGGCCAGCATGGCATTCTCCGCCAGGGCCAAGGCCCCCGCGAGGCCGACCGCCCCGATGACGAAGGGCCAATGGGCCTCGCCCAGCCTCCCGCGTCCGCTGGCCCGCCAAGCCAGGCCGTGAATCCCCCACGCCGCCACCAGCCCCAGTACCATCGCCGCGGCCAGCAGGTTCGGGGCCAGAAGCGCGGAGGCGTCGAAGCCGAAGTAGAGGGCGTTGGCCGCCAGGCCCGCGAGCCCCGCCGAAGCCGCCAGCCGCGTCCAGGGGCTCCGGGCCCGCCCGACGCGCCGCACGAGATGCACGGCCAGGCCGATGCCCAGGCCAACGACCAGGGCCGTCCCGACCCATCCGATCTCCACGATGAGCACGGCGTAGCCGCTTGTGTCGCCATCATCGCCGGGACGAACGGGCCACCCGGGCACCCCGTAGACGGCGGTGGGGCTCGTGACGCCGGCCCCGTACCCGAACGCGTCGCGGACGCGGTCGAGGCCGTGGAGCGCCTCGACGGGGGCGGCGTGGGTCTCGACGGCCGGTCCGGCCACGGTGGCCCCGAGGGCCACGCCGAGGGCGACGATCGCGCCCAGGCCGACGGCCAGTTTCAGCATCCCGCCCCGACCGAGTCCCCCCGCCGGTCCGGCGACGTAGACCGCCAGCACGGTCCCCGCCGCCAGTCCCACCGCCGCAGCGCGCAACCGCGGGGAGACGTGGCTCGCCCCGAGGGCCGCCCCCACGAGGACCGTAATGGCCAGGGCGATGCCGGACCAGACCGTCCCGGACCGCACGAACCATCCGAAGCGGCTCTGCCGCCGCTCGGGTCGGCGACGGGGCGTCCATCCCAGGGGCCTCAGCGTCAGCATCAGGGTGAGCGGCAGGGCCATCAGCATCGCCGGCACCAGGCTGTCGCCGCCCAGCACGGGCACGAGGGCGGGCAGCGCGGAGCGGCCCGTCACGGCGGTCCGGCCGGGATCGAGGGCGGCGATGAGGGCCCACACGGCGGCGGCCCCGAGACCGAGGGCGACGGCCCAGGTGGTGCGGCGGATGCTCTTGCGGCCCACGACCGCCGACGCCATCAGCCAGTACAAGCCTGCCGCCGACGCCGCCAGCACGAACACCCCAACCGACGCACCGGGAATGACGCTGTAGCGTCCCGCCCGGAAGCCGGCGGATCGCCCGGCCTGAAGGTTTCCGTCGTTCAGGAGCACCCGCCGGGCGGCCCCGAGCGCGTCGGGATTCTCCCCCACCGGCCCCGCGCGCGGCAGGGGCAGAACTTGGAGGAGCACGAGGCCGAGGAGCACCCAGATGAGGAGGTTGGCGGGACTTCGCACGTATCGGAGCGGAAACCCCAGGAGCGAGACGACGACCCACAGCCCCAGCAGTTGTCCCACCCCGAACAGCAGCCCCACGCTGCCGAACCGGTGGAGGTGACCGTGGATGGTCACCGCCAGCGTCAAGTAGAGCAGCAGGACGACGAAGAAGACAGCGAGGGCGGCGCGGACGAGCGGGCGAGGGACGGTCGGCTTAAAGGCGACGGCCTCAGGGCGCACGGCAGGATCCGAATCCGATGACGGCTTTGCGATGCGGGCGCGCCGCGGTCAGGCGAAACGCCTAGGTCTTCGTCCCGCCCTCGTCGGGCTCGGCCTCGTCGGGCTCCTCGTCGGGGAGCTCGATGGCGATATCGGACTCAGACTCCAACCGGGTCTCGGCCTTCGGCGGCGCCGGGGCGGGCCGAGCCGTGAACTCGTGCGGCGTCGAGCGGCTGGTGACGGCGGTGGGTTCGGCTCCGGAGTAATCGTAGTACGCCTGGTAGACCTCGCGGAAGTAGCCGCCCTTGGTGGCCCGGACGCCGTTGAGAACGGCCCCGAGGAGGCGTCCCCGGAGGTCCAGCACTTGGCGTGCGGCCCGCTGGGCCACGCCCCGCTTGCTCTCTCCTGCCCGGTAGACGAGCACCACCCCGTCGACAAACTCGCTCAACAGGTGCATGTCGGCCACCACGAGCACCGGGGCGCCGTCAAGGATCACTCGGTCGTAATCGCCGGCCTGCTCCTGGAGAAGTTGTTTCATGCGGTCCGAGCCGAGAAGGTCCGCCGGGCTCGGGGGCGGCGTGCCGCCCACCATCACGTCGAGGTTCTCGATGCGGGTGGCCTGGATGGCTTCCTCGGGGGGGTTCAGGCCCACGAGGACGTTGGAGAGCCCGACGCGGTCGGGGATGTCGAAGGCTCGGGCGATGCTCGGGCGGCGGTAGTTGCCCTCGATCAAAAGAACCCGGCTACCGCTGCGGGCTATGGTGATGGCAAGGTTGGCGGCGACGGTCGTCTTGCCGTCGCCAGGGCTGGCGCTGGAGACGAGGAGGGTGCGCAGGGGCTGATCGGAGGCGAACAGGAGGTTGGTCCGGATTTGGCGGAAGGCCTCCGCCAGAAGCGATTGCGGGGACGTGTGGCTGACGTGGACGACGTCGGTGTCGAGCGAGAGCCGCTCGTCCTCCGCGAGGTCGGGGACGCTACCGAGGAGGGGCACGCCCACTTGACGGGCGATCTCCGCGGGGCTCCGCAGTCGCGTGTCGGCCATCTCCATCAGGAACGCCAGGCCGACGCCCACCAGGAGGCTGAAAACGATGACCGCCGGGATATAGAGGAGGAGCTTGGGCTCGCTGGGCTCGACGGGCATGCTGGCCTGCTGGGCGATGCGGATGTGGGGCTGGGTCAGGGCCGCCTGGATGCGGATGCGGGCGATGCCGGCTTGGACCTGGTCCAGCAGGCCGCGGAGGCGTTCGTACTCGGCCTCTTCGCGGCGGTAGTTGGCGGCCCGCTCGGAGACCTTGATGGCGGAGAGGCGGGCCTGGTCGACGCTGTCGCGGAGGGAGGCCTCGGCCTCGCGGGCCCGGTCGTACTCGTGCTTGAGGGTGGCGGCATGCTCCTGGAGCAGCTCGCCAAGGATGCGGTTCTGCTGGGTTTCGAGGTCGTTCTGGAACTCCTGGACGGTGGCTTCGGCCCGCTTGACGGACTCGTGGCGCGGGCCCAGGCGCTGACGAAGGGAGGCGAGCTCCTGCCCGCCGCGAGTCACCTGCTGCGTCATGGCCAGGATGGTGGCGTTCATGCGCATGCGTTCGGTCAGGTTGGGGTAGGTCATGATGAGGGGGGCCATGGTGCCCTCGTCCTCGGCCTGCTGGCGGAGCTGGAGGAACTGCTCCCAGGCGGCCCGGGCCTCGGCGAGCTCGACCTCCTGTTGGACGAGCTGGCGTACCAGGGCCGTCAGGCGGGCCAGCTCCTCGCTGCCGCGCTCGTCCAGGATGACCGCGTTGGCCTCGCCGCGCTGGAGCTCAAGTTGGCGGACGATGTCGCTGATCTGCCGTTGCAGTTCGGCGCGCTGCTGTTCGAGCGTAATGGCCCGCTGCCGCTCGGATTCCTCGCGCATCTGGCGTTCCTGCTCGCGGTAAGCGTCGAGGACGGCCTGGACGATGAGCTTCAGCTCGTTGCGGTTCCCGCCGGTCAGGCTGACCAGGATGTTCTGGCTGCGGGGGATGTAGGCGACTTCGAGGTCCTTGTTCAGCTCGTAGGAGGCCTGGCCGGTCGTGTACATGGCCTGCAGGCCGCGCACCCGCTCGAGGGCGTTGCTCAGGACCCGGTCGCTCTTGATGATCATGACTTGGCCCTGGACGTAGAGCTCGAAGAGGTTGGGGGGGATGATGGTGGCAGGAGCAGCGGTGATGTCGACGGGGCCGCCGGTCTGCTGGCCCGGCTCGATGGCGATGACGCCCTCGGAGGTATAGAAGGGCGCCAGGCGGTCCCAAGCGACGAGCGCGGCCGTGCCGCCCAAGCCGAGGACCACGAAGCACGCCGCGATCAGCCACACGTGCTTGCGGAGGATGCGCAGAAAGTCCCGGGGTCCCATGGCGGCCAAGCCGGAGGACGAGCCCGGGGGCGGTTGCTGCGTCATAGTCTCATCTCCTCGATCCGGCTTAAGGTATATCGGAAAAGCGTCTCGGAGTCGAACACTTTTCTTGCCCTCCCGTGCCGCTCAGGCTTGAGGCAGCTTCTGAAGCCGGGCTTCGGCCTCGCGGCGATCCTCGCCCTGGAGCCCCATCTCCAGAGCCTGGCGGTACTCGCGTGCGGCGTCGTCGAGGCGGCCGGTTTCCTCGTAGATGCGTCCGAGGTGATAGTGGGCCTCCGGGTTGCCGCCGCGACGGATGCTCTCGGTAAGCAGCTCGACGGCCCGGGGCGTCTCGCCGCGCAGGTGCTCGATCCAGCCGGCGGTGTCGAGAATCTGGGGGTTGTTGGGGACGATGTCGCGGACCTTGCGGATGATGGCCCGGGCCTCGTCGAGGCGGTTCTCCTCGGTCGCGAGGAGCCAGGCCAGGTTGTTGGCGTTGGGGGCGTCCGTCGGGTCCAGATTCCAGATTTTTCGGGCCCACTCCAGGGCCTTCGCGGTCTCGCCCATGTAGTAGTAGGTCAGGCTGTAGAGGCGGACGCCGGGGAGATAGGGGCGCAGCTCCGGCAGGTCCTGGGGCAGGAGGCTGTAGCGCTGCTCGAACTCTCGGGCGACGTATTCGAGGACCTTGCGGGCCTCCTCGTACCGCTGGTCTTCGAGCGCCATCTGGGCAAGCAGCGTCCGCAGAGGGAGACTCTCGGGGACCCGCTGGGTCCCGGCGACGATGGTCTGGCGGGCCCGAGCCCTGAGCTCGTCCTTTCGGGGATGCCCTTCGCGGGCGGAGCGGAGCAGGATTTGGGCCTGGAGGAGGTAGCCCGCCTCCCACCGCGGGTCCTGGAGCAAACCGTTGCCGAGGACTTCGAGGGCCCTGTCCAACTGGTCGGTCATCTCGTGGACGCGGACCAGAGCGAGGCGCGGCCAGACCTCCTTCTCGAACCGGGCCATGACGTCGTAGATCCGCTTCTCGGCCTCCTCGGTCCGCCCGAGCTGGACCAGCGCGCGGGCCTCGCCTTCGAGGGCCGCCGGCAGCTCGGGCTGCGCGGCACGGGCGGCCTCGAAGACGGCCAGGGCGTCGGCATGGCGCCCCGCGCCGTAGAGGGCCTCGCCGTAAAGGAGCTGGAGCTGCGGGTCGGGCCGCTCCTCGACCAGCTCCTTCAGCAGGTCGAGGGCCCGGCCGGGCTCGCCCGTCTGGAGGTAGTACTGGGCGAGCAGACGCCGCCCGTCGAGGCTCGTCGGCCGGTAGTCGAGGAGCCGCCGCAGGTCCAGGATGGCGTCGGAGGCCCTCCCGCGACGCATGTTGATGCGGGCCCGCAGAAGCATGGCCTTCTCGAAGGACGGGTCGTTGGCACCGACCACGTTGAGCTGGTTGACGGCCTCGACGGGATCGGAGGCGGCCAAGAGCCCGGCCATCCAGTACCGGGCCTCGCCGAAAGAGGGGTTGATCCGGAGGGCCTGCTCGATGTAGCGGCGGCCCTGCTCGATCTCGTTACGGCGTCCGGCGATGCGCCCGCGCACGATCAGGGCCTGGGCGTCCCCGGGGTCGGCTTCGAGGACCTCCTCGACGAGCGCCTCGGCTCTGTCGAGCTCCATCTGGAGCATGTAGACGTCGGCGAGCCGCTTCTTGACGAGGGCGTTGTCCGGGAACCGGGTCAGCGCGTCCGTATAGACGGCCTCGGCCTTCGGCCAGTCCATGCGCATGGCGTACTGGTCGCCGAGGATGAGCAACGGCCGGATATCCTCGGGGTTGGCCTCGAAGGCCTGGTGATAGAACGGCTCGGCGGCCTCGGCGGTTTCGTACTCGGCGAGGAAATTGGCCTTCATGACCAGGGCGCCCGGGTCGTCGGGATGCTCGGCAACGTAAGCCTCGATGAAGGCGTCGGCGTCGGCGCGGCGTCCGGTTCGAGCATGGAACTCCGCCAGCGCGAGCACGAGGCGCGCGTCGTCCGGGGCGAGCTCCCGGGCCTTCTTCAGGACCGCCTCCGCCTCGTCCATCTTGCGCAGCTGCATGTAGAGGTTGGCGAGGGCCTGGAGGTTATCGACGCGGGTGGGCGCGAGGCGGGCAATCTCGCGGCGAGTCTCGGCGGCGGCGTCCCAAGCCCCCTGCCCGACCTGGGCGGCGGCCTTGAGCTCGAGGGCCGGCAGATACCGCGGCGAGAACCGAAGGGCCTCGCCGGCCTCGACCATCGCCCCGGGATAGTTGCCCTGGTCCAGGTAGATGCGGCCGAGCATCATGTGGGCGGCCACGAGGTTGGGGCGGGTCTCCACCGCCCGCCGCAGGGCCCCCGCCGCCTCCTCCGTCTTCCCCTGGTTCAGAAGAATCTGGGCCAGCAGAAAGTGGGCCGCCGACAGCGACGGGTTATCCTGGAGCACGAGGGTGAGCTTCTCGATGGCGGCGTCGAGGCGGCCCTGGACGAGGTCCAGGATGGGATCGGCAAAGAGGACCTCCGGCGCATCCGGGCTGGCCGTCTTCAAGCGATCGATGAGGTCCGCGGCCACTTCGTAGTCGCGTCCCTGGAGGGCGGACATGAAGAGCTGCTGCCAGGCCCGGCGCCACTCGCGCGAGCCCGCCTCGGCCCGATCGAGGACCTCGTGGTAGAGTTGGCGGCTCTCGTCGCCCCGATCAAGCATGCCGAGAAGGGCGGCCAAGGCGATCCGGTCGCGGGTGCGACTCGGGTCCTCCTGGATGCGGGCCCGCAACTGCTCGACCATTTCCTCAGGCGTCTGGTCGCCCTGGAGAAGGAGGGCATCCGGCAGGATTTCGCGGGCCTCGGCCGCGAGGGCCTGTAGCTTCTCCTCCTGGCCGGTGCGGCGGTAGAAGTCGAGCAGGAGCCGGTAGACGGTTTCGAGATCCTCGCCCAGTTCCTTGGCCTTGAGGAGAGCGGCCTCGGCCTCGGCCGGCTTGTCCTGGCGGGCGTAGATCTCGTAGAGGAGGACGAGGGCGGCGGGGTCCTCGGGGGCATCGCCGGCCGCGGTGCGGGCCTCGGCCAGGGCCGCCTCCGGCCGGCCCTCCTCCAGCAGCGCCCGGGCCAGCAGTCGTCGCATCTCCGCGTCCTGCGCGTTGGCTTGGAGGACGGCCGTGGCGTGTTGGGCTGCCAGGTCCCACTTCCGGAGCCGCAGCTCGACCTCGGCGAGGGTCCGATGGGCGGCGGTCAGACGCGTCTGGGCGACGAGTTGACGCAGCTCGTTCTCGGCCGCCCCCAGCTCGCCCGTCACGTAGTAGGCCCGGCCGAGCAGGAGCCGGGCGCGCGGCGCGGCACCGAGGCGGCAGGCCTCTTCGAGGTGTACGATCGCCCGGCGGTACTGCTGCTCGGTCAGGGCCCGCTTGCCCTTGAGGTAGGCGATCTCGGCGTCGGCCCGGGAGTCCTCCAAGTCGGCGAGGATGGCGTCGGCCTTCTCGTACTCCTGCTCATCCATGAACAGGTCGGCCTGCTCCACGCGCAGGCGCACCGCCTCCGGGTTCGCCTCCACGCCGCGCGCCAGCGCCTCGGCAGCCTTCTCCCGTTCGCCCTGCGACCGGTACAGCAGGGCCAGCCTCAGATGAGCCGCCTCCCGATCCGGCTCCAGGGCGATGGCCTTTTCGAGATGGTCGACGGCAACGTCGCCCTGCCCGCGGCGGATGGCGGCCTCGGCGAGGGTGACACGGAGACCGGCGTTTTCTCCGGCGGCGGCCCGGCCCTGCTCCAGGATGGCGACGGCCTCGTCCAGCTGGTCGAGGTCGATCAGGCGCGACGCCTTCATCGCGTACGCCTCCGCGAGCTGCGGATTGTTCTCGATGGCCAGGTCCAGGGCCTGCTCCAGGTCCTCCGGACGGTCCAGCTTCTCATATGCGCGGGCCAGCACCCGGTAGAGGTCCAGTTCTTGCGGGGTCTTTTCGATACCCTCGACCGCGAGCCGGGCCGCCTCCTCGTAGTGGGGAATCTGCTCCTGCCGAAGCGTCTCGCGGTCCGCGAGGATCAGCTCGATCATGGCGTCCCAGACGTGGACGGGGGCGTAGTCCGGATCGGCCTCCTTCAGGGCGCGGATGGCGCGGCGGGCGGCCGGGAGGACCTGGCTCCAGTAGCCGAAGCGGCTGGAGAGGGCATAGAGACGGTCGAGCCCGAGGGTGCGGGCCGAAACGCGGCCGATGGGTTCCGGCAGGTTCAGCGGATGGAGGACGTAGAGGGCGGCCAGCTCGCGGCGGGCCTCCAGATTGCTCGGGTCGGCGGCAATGGCGTTCTCGAACGCGCCGCGGGCGGCGATGACCTGGGGCGGCTCCTGACGAAGAGCGATCTTTCCCATCAGGAACTGGATTTCCGGATGCTCGCGGTCGCTGTCGGCCCCGGCGGCCATGCGGATACGGATGAACGCCTCGGCCCAATCCTCCTTCTCCATCAGTTCCTCGGCCTCGGCCATCAGCTCCTCCGGGTCGCCGCCGCCGAACAGGGCGCCGATGTCCAGGGCCAGGATCGCGTACGCCAGCAGCGCCAGGGGCACGCCGACGAAGATCAGGAGCTGGATCAGCAGCTTCTTGTTGAGTCGTCGGGCCATGGGAAATCAGCCTCCTTCAGCCCCTTGCGGCCGGGGGTAGTATGCCTTCTCCAGGATGGGCACCATGTGCTGCACCAGGGACGCCCCGAGACGGTACGCCTCGCCCTTCTCGTCGAGCGGAGCCTCGCGGTCGTCCGGCGTCAGATAAATGACGACCTGAATCTGCGTCAGGTAGCTTCCGGTCTCGCCCAGCGCGCCGGTCGTGGCCAGCCACCGGGCCATCTGCCGATCGGCCGTGAACTGCCAACCGACGTTGAACGTGTGGAACATCAGGGCCCCGGGCCGTCCCGCCAGCTCCAGGCCCGGCTCGAAGAGGATCACGTTGACAGGCATCTCGCGGCCCGTCTCGTCGAGCATGGGCAACGCGTCCTCGCGCATGTTGACCAGCGCGTACCCCGCCTGGGTCATGCAGACCCACGGCACGTGAGGGATGTTCGACATTGCGTCGGCATTGTACGGGATGAAGATCATCGCGCGACGTTTGCCGCCGACGGACTCCAGTTCGATGCTCAGGTACTCGTCGGCCCCGAGGGCCTCCTCGACGCCCGGCTGCATGGGGACCGGGCGGGCCCGCCATCCCTCCGGCACGAGTCGGTCGATCAGGGCGTCGAGGGGCTGCTGCGGATCGAGGGGCTTGGGTGGCGGCGGTTCCCAGAGCGTGAAAAACACGCTCGCCACCGCCAGCACGCCCACTGCCATGCCGTAGTGTTTCATCGGATCGAACCGCCGGACGAGCAGGATGAGCAACGTGGCAGCCGCGCCGGCCCCCACGAACCCCGCGATGTTCACGATCGCCGACCCCGACAGGACGCCTTGAAGATGCGGCGCCAAGGGCGGCGCGCTGCCAATGAAGACCAGCGCCGCCGGCACCGTTGCCGCGCACGCCACCATGCGTCCGTGCGGGACGCCCATCCCCGCCGCCGCCGACAGCCCCGCCGCCACGACGGCCGCCCCCACCGCGGCCCACGCGAAGGCGACGTTGCGGGCGGCCTGGTCGCGGCTGGTGGTCCCGGTCTCGACTCCTTCGGCCCGGGCCGAAGCCCAGCGGGCCTGAACGGCCGCCACCACCGTGACCGCCACGAACAAGGCCGCGGCCGCCAGAGCCAAACGCCGGTTCAGATTCGGTTTAACGCCTTGCATCATAAGCACTTGCGCTCGTTTCGACTAGCCCCCCGACGCCGCCTTCTCCGGCGAAACGTCGTCCTCGATGAACAACATGTCCACCAGCTTGTCGATGATCCGAAGCTCGGCCCACATCAGGACAAACGCCAGGCCGAGCATGAGGAACCCGAAAGCCTGGTGCGGGGCGCTCTCGGGGTTCAGCACCGTCTCGCGCACCGCCTGAAGCTGGGCCGGCTCGGGATACCCGAGGACGAGGTCGGCTGTTCCGAGCACCACCGCGACGCCCACCACCAGAAGCCCTAGAATCCCCAGCGGCGACCCCAGCCGCCCCATCGCCCCGCGACTCCCGCCCGTCACCAGCAGAAACACCGCCAGGCACACCAGCACCACGCCCACCCAGGCGGTGCTCGACCAAGTGACGACGCGCGGCATCCAGGAGCTCCACGTGGGGTCCCCCGCCGCCAGCCGCCGCGCCTCGTAGTGGAGGGCGTTGGAGGAGAGGGCCATGAGCGTGACGCGGATGAAGTTGCAGAAGACGGCGATGGGCACGCTGGAGATGATGATGACGGCCCGCTGCCAGCTCGAACGTCTGTTGATGAAGGCCATCATCACGCCCAGGGCCACGAACGCCAGCAGCAAGCGCAGGCCCGAGCACGCCTCGGCCACCTGGAGCGGCCCGCTCTCCAGCTCCAGAACGTTGCCGCGCCTCAGCACCGGCGTCCCGATGATCGCCAGGAACTTCTCGGTGAAGATGGCGGCCATCTGCTGGGCGGGCAGCGCGATCCGGCCGTAGATGCGATCCGGCCACGGGATCATGAGCCACAGGTACGCCACCGGCACCCAGAGGACCTTGAACATCTCCCACCCGAGCATCCAGAGCACAACTCCCGCCACGACGAGGACGAAGGTGATCTCCCCCGGATAGGAGAAGCGGAGCATCTGGGGCCAGATGCGAAGGACGAGTCCGCCGAGGACGAGGGCCAGTCCCCACGCGCATGGTCGCATGGGCCGCCCCCCCTTCTCCTGGAGCCGAAAATGCGTGATCAGCACGGCCACGACGGGAATGAAGTAGCCGTAGCTCCAGGCGTCGTTGGCGTTCCAGATCGCCTCCCACCGGACCAAGGGGTACCAGTAGAGCCACGCGACGAGGCCCAGCAGGAGGACGAGCTGCAGGACGGTGCGCGGAGTAAGGACGTCGTTCCATCGCCACGGCGCGGGGCCGTCGGCGCGGTCGGGATGCTGCCGGTCGCCGCTCGACGCCTGCGCCTCAGCCACACGCGGTCCTTTCCGCCCCCACTCCCGCCCCGTTGCGGCGCCGCGCGCTCCCATCCCCCGCGGCTAGTGGAACCCGGGGAACAGCGGATACGCCGCGTCGGTCCACGGGTAGAAGTCGGCGAAGTTCATGTCGTAAACCGCCCCGAGACCGTAGGTCGCCCGGAAGGCGTTGCGCAGGACGGCGTTGAAGATGGCCCCCTGGTCGGTCCCCACGCGGACGACGTCCTCCGGATGCAGATAGAAGTCCGGCGCCTCGCCGCGCGCGATCTTCGCCAGGTCCACGTAGACGATCTCTTCGGTATCCTCGGCCACGCGGCGGACCAGCTCGGTGCGCCAGGGCACGGCCACGGCCGTCAGTCCACCCGCCGCCGCCACCGCCTGGAGCACCGTGATCTTGCGGCCGGTCAGGCTGTAGACGCCGGGCCGGGACACCTGGCCGACCATGTAGAAGTCGCCCACGGGCGGGGAGGGAATCGTGACGATGTCGCCGTCGCGAAGGACGATGTTCTGCGTCGGGTCGCCGGCCTGGAGGGCCTCGACGTCGAAGCGGATGATTCGCCGGAGTTGCCCGGAGCCCTGGACGACGCCGAGCCGCCGCAGCTTCTCTTCGAGCGAGCGGCGGGCCTTGGCGAAGGCCCCGTCCTCCACCGGCACTTCGGCGGGGGTTTCGCGGGTCGGAGGCGGGACCTCGACGACGGCCGTCTCGGTGGGAGCTTCCTCCGAAGGCGGGGCCTCCTCGGCCGGGATTTCCGCGGGCGGCGTCTCAGCCGGCGGCGGTTCGGGTGTGGCCGGCGGGGCCGCAGGCTTGACCTCGACCCACTTACCGTCCATCCAGATCCATCGGCCCAGCTCCTCGCCGTCGGCGGGAGCCGCGGCTCGGGTCGCGTCGGGCGCGGGGGTCGCGGCGGCCAGGGCCGTCTCGGCCCGCTCGATCTCGCGGACCTCCGGCATCTCGCCGACGGCCATGCGTTCGAGCATCTCGCGGGCGTCGGCGGGCGGAGCGGTGCGCTCGCCGGGGGCGCCCTCGGGGGCCGTCTCGTTCATCGCCTCCTCAACGTCCTCGCCACCGGGCATGATGCCAATGGCGGCCGGCGCGGGTGGCTCGGACTCCGTCTCGTCCGTCTCCTCTCTTTCGGGAGCGGGCGGGACCTCCAGGGCCGGCAGCGCCGGCATCTCCGGCGTCTCCTCGATCCCCGGCAGGCCCTGCTCGAGCATCAGCAGGTCCGCCTCCTCCGGGGCGTACTCGCGGATGATGTAGCCGTAGTCTTCCACGAGCTGCACCACGCCTCCCGCCTGGGCGATCAGCTCCAGCAACGTCATGTCCTGCTTGGGCATCTCGTACAGGCCGGGCCGGAAGACGCCCGCCAAGAGGGCGACGCTCAGGTTCCGGAACTCACGGACGAAGATCGACACCTGGGGCCCGATGAGGTAGTCGGGTTCGAGGATGTCGGCGATCTTCTCCTCCAGGCCCCGGGCCGTCAGGCCTGCCGCCTTGATCGTGCCGACGTAGGGGAGCGAAATCTGGCCGCTCTGGCTGATGCGTTGCTGGACACCGTAGGGCTCACCGGGACGGAGCAGCTCCTGGATGATGATATCGACAAGGTCGCCGGGGCCGAGGATGTAGTCGCCCTCGGGGGTCCGGAGGTCCGCCGGCGTGGGGCCGGGGAACGCCTCCTCGGGCTGGACTTCCTTCTGAATCCAGTAGTTCTCGTTGTCGACGATGGGCAGGCGACGGCGCTGGGGGTTCTCGACGGTGCTGGGACGGCTGTCCCATCCGTACGCGCCGATCTCGTTCTGGGCCAGGGTGTGGTACCGCGTGCAGCCCCCGACGGCCAGCGCCGCCAGAGCTGCGGCCCCTGCCGCCAGAAGAATCGCATGGGCCGCGCGACGCCCGCAGGGCCGCGCTGATGCAGCACGTAGGCGTTTAGCCACCTCTAGGCTCCTTCGGATCACTCGGCAAGGGCAACGGGCCTGCGTTTTCCCTCCGGGCCCCGGTCCCGTCGCAGGCAGGACCTACTTCCCTCGCGCGATGCGACGGTCGCCACAGACGCCCCCTTTTCACCGGTCAGTGTAGCATTCAGCCTTCCCATGTCAAGAATCGTACGCGGTCATGGCGCGGCTCTCCCTGCCCGTATTTCGACCTCTCGCGGGCCCGCCCATGACACAATCGGCTTCGCCGGGCCTATCAGTAGTACAGCGCCACCTCGCCGTCGAATCCCGGCTCCACCACATTGTAGTCCGCTCGGTAGGACCGATTGGCGACGGCAGCGCGGCCGTAGCGGCCCGTGGCCCCCGCGAACGAGCCGGGGCTGACCCAGTGGATTTCCCCGTCCTTGTGGTGATGCGGCCCGAGGAGGTTCCGCAGACTCGTCGACAGCGTTACCTGGATTCGATTCGAGCCCTTCTGGAGCAGCTCGCCGACAGGGACGGTGCGCGGCGTCTTCCAAACGAGGCCGGCCTCCTGGCCGTTGACCTCGACCCGGGCGGTGACGGCCCCGAAGGGCGGGAGTTCGAGCACGGCATCGTAGTCGGGCTCGGCGTCAAGGACAACGTCGCGCGTGAGCGTCACGCAGCCGGCGAACATCGGATAGCCACTTCGGAGGAGGTCGCCGGGATTAACGGCCTCGCTCTCCTCGACCAAGACCGGCGGCCCCTTCATCCAACGGCTGTCGTTGCCGCCTTGTTCCGTGCCGCCCTCGAAAGCGACGCCAAAGTCGCCGATGACGTAGACGGCCTCGACCTCGGTGTCGGGGACGGCGGTGCGAACCTCCCACCCGCTGGCCAGGCCCAGGAGGCAGGCCCGCTTGTGGGGGTCGACGTGCCAGGGCCGCCGAATCTCCAGCGTGTTCTCGCCCTTGCGGACGTAGGGGGTGACGTCGACCCGACGGAAAGCACTGTCCCAGTAGGACCCGACGTCCGTCAGGGGCGTCCGCATCCCGGCGAACCACATCTCGCAGGCCCCCGGGTCCTCCATGACCAACTCGAAGCGGCGGCCCTTGACGTCCGACAGGCGGCAGTGAAACTTGTACTTCAGGACGATCCGTTCCTGAGCCCCGGCCCGAAAGAGCGTCTGCTGGATGTCCCGGACGTCCATCGGCTCGGAGTACTCCCCCTCGTCGGTCCGCCAGCGGGCCCGGTCGAGAACAAGGGCATTCGGGTCGCGGCGGCGGATTTCCCACTTGCCCCCCAGCACCTTGCGGCGCGACGGCCGCGCCGCCGGCGCTTCCCACGCGTCGACCGGTTCGCCCTTCGGCCGGACCAGCACCAGGAGGCTCTCTCGCGGCCCGAAGGCGTGCTTGAAGGTGGAGGTGGACCGGCCGTTGGCGCTGTTCGCCTCCAGCTCCCAGCTCCGGCCCGTCGCGGGGTCCATCCGGACGACCGTCCCGACCGCGGGCACACGGACCGTGGCCTTGACCTCCTTCGGCTCGGTGTTGAGGAAGAAGAAGACCTGGTCCTTGCCGACGGTGCGCCACTGGGCCAGGACCCCGGTGGCGCTCTTGGATCGTCCGGCGAGGACGGCGACCCCGGGCTTGACGGCGCGTTTGAGGGAAGCCCGTCCCTTGCTGGCGGCGGGGTCGAGGCGCGTCGCCCCGCGGGCCAGCGACGCCGGATCGTCCGACGCGACCCCGTCGACGGTCTCCGGGACGCGGCCGGCGAAGACGAGCCTGCCTTTGGAGCGGCGAAAGCGTTTCAGGAGGTCGACGGTGCTCTTGCGGAGCGTCGTCGCGTCCGGCACGATCACCGCGCGGTACCGTCGCGGGCCCACGATCAGCTCGCCCTTCTCGACGCGGGCGTGGCGCTCGAGGATCAGCTCGTCGCCGAAATGGAAGTCGGCGTGCATGCCGAGGAGGGTGTCGACCAGGTGCCGCAGCTTCTCGTCGAGGGCCTTGACCGGCCCGGCATCGAGCGGCGAGAACTCCGCCCACGCCGAGGCGATCGGATGGAGGACGAGGACGTCGACCACCGGCTCGCCCGCCGTCAGCACCGACAACAGCCGGCCCGCGTAATCGTTCCACAGCCAGTAGTTGGGCCACCAGGGCTGGTGGTAGTGGAGGCTGGGCGGGAAGTCGCGCTTGCGGTCGCCGGCCAGCGTGTAGGAGGACAAGTGCTGACAGACGAGGTTCACGCCCAGGACGAACTGCCACTCGGCAATCCAACGAAGGTCGTCGAAGCTCACGTTCCAGCCCGAGCACCCGAACATCTCGCTGAGGACGCGGCGGCGACCGAGCTGGGCGGCGGCGGAGGCGGCCTGCTTCACCAGGACCGGGCTGCCCAGCCCGCGGCCCAGATGATCGATCCCGGGAATGTGCATGTACTCGTAGTGCGGCATGGCGGCGCCGAGGAACTGGACCTGCGAGAGGAGCGTATCCTCGGCCATCATGTGGCCGGTCAGGGCCAGCCGGTTCCGCCCGCACCACTGGTAGACGGGCATCGTCCACGCCAGGAGAAACAGCCGCGTCAGCGACTCGTAGAAATCGAACCGCACCTGACGCCACACACCCACCGGAAAGAACAGCGACGGCAGATGGTCCAGCAGGTCCGCGCCGGTGGAACGGTTGTAGAAGCGCGGCAGGGCCGTGGACCAGGGCACGTGGTGGCCGGCCCGGCCATACATGGGCTCGTCGGTGAAGATGCCGGGGATGAGGCGGCTGAACTCGCGGCCCACGGCCTCGCGATAGACCTCATGGGTGCGTTTGAGGAACTCGCCGGTGGCCGCCCGGTTCAGCACGTCCACGTCTTCCTCCATGCGGTACGCGAAGTGCAGGAGGACCTGGCCGGAGGCGAGCTTCGCCGAGGCCGCCCGGTGCGGGTCGTCGAGGCGCTCGAAATCACGGTAGCCGTCTTCGCCCTCGCGACGGGCGACGTAGACGGCGACGGTGTGCTCGCTCATCTCCCAGCGCGACGGGTCAATCTCCTCGTACATAAGGTGCTTGCCCTGGAACTGCTCGTGGCCGTCGTAGACGCGGCCGCTGCATGTGCCGCTCGGCCAGCAATCCTCGTCGTAGAGCCAGGGGGTGACGCCGGTGTGGCGTGCCTCGTCGACGGCGGCGCGGACGGCGTCCATCCACTCGGGCCCCAGGTAGGGCGTCTTCAGGCCCCGCCGGGCGTGCATGAAGTGGCCGCCCAAGCCCGCCTTGGCCATCTCGCGGATTTGCCGCCGCACCTCTTCCGAGTCCAGCCGGTCGTTCCATGACCAGAAGGTGGTGGGCCGCACCTCGCGGCCGTTATGCCCGCCTTCCTCGAATTTCCTCAGCAGGTCCATCCGAACCCCTTGCCCTCACAGGACCTCGGGCACCATGCCCGCGGCCTCGGCGGCGCGCCGGAAGGCCCGGCCGCGCGCCTCATAGTTCTCGAACATGTCCCAACTGGCGTGTCCCGGGGCCAGCAATACGACGTCGCCCGGCTCGGCCCAGGCCACGGCCCGCGCGACGGCCTCCTCCATGGAACCGGTCCGCTCGACGGGCGGCCCGCCGGTTCGCAGGGCCTCGGCGATCGCGTCGGCGGTGGCGCCGATCAGGACGACGGCCCGTGCCCGCTCCCGCGCCGCCTCAAGCATCGGGGAGGGGTCCGTGCGCTTGTCGTAGCCGCCCGCGATGAGAACGACCGGTTGCTCGAAGGCCTCCAGGGCCGCGCGGGCGGCCTCGGGCGTGGTGGCCTTGGAATCGTCCACGAAGAGGACCTCGCCGCGCCGTCCGACCGTTTCGAGCCGATGCGGAAGCGGGCGCAGAGCGTGGACGGCCTCGGCGATCGCCACGAGCCCCGCTCCCAGGGCCCGGGCCGCCGTCGCCGCCGCCAGCACGTTGGCCACGTTGTGCCGCCCGCGAAGATGCAGCCGCCCGGCCAGGTCAAGCCGCTCCTCCTCCGGGACCAGACTCGGGCCGAAGACGACGACGTCGCCCTCGGCCCGCACGTCGGCCGGACGCCCTTCGGCCGAGTACGTGAGCACGCGACCGGGCGCGGCTTCGGCCCAGGCCGCCACCTCCGGGTCGTCGGCGTTCAGGACGGCGAGGTCGTCGGGGCCCTGGTGACGGACGATCTCCCACTTCGCCGCGACGTACGCCTCCATCGTCCCGTGCCAGTCGAGGTGGTTGGGACTGACGTTCGTGACCACGGCCACCCGGGGGCTCCATTCGAGACGCCCCGGGTCGTGGAGCTGGAAACTGGAGAGCTCCAGGACGATCGTCTCTTCGGGCCCGATCTCGTCCAGCTCGTCCAGAAGGCTGCGGCCGATGTTGCCGCCCATCCGGGTGGGCATGACGCGGCCGACGATGTCGGCAAGGAGCGTGGTGACGGTGCTCTTTCCGCGGGTGCCCGTGACCCCCACGATGCGGGCCGGGCAGTGCTCGACGAACAGGGCGATCTCGCTGGTCAACGTCGCTCCGGACCGCGCGGCCAGGGCCAGGAGCTCGGCATCGCGCCGGACGGCGGGATTGACGACGACGAGGTCGGCCGAGGTGAAGTCGGCCGGATCGTGGCCGCCGAGACGGTACGTCAAAGGCAGGCCTTCGAGGGCGCGGAGGCTGGGGTCGAGGGAGGCGGCGTCCTTGAGGTCCGTGACGGTAACGTTCCATCCGCGCCGGGCGAGCCACCGGGCGGCCCCCACGCCGCCCCCGAACAGGCCGAGGCCCATCACCGTGGCTCGGCCGCGCGAAGGTCCGCGCGGCGCGGAGGATCGCGAGTCACGGGTCCGGGAGTTGTCCGTCGCCTCCATCCGGCATCCTGAAGCACGGCCAATTCGAGGCGTGGTCAGACGGTGGCGGCGCGGCGGACGAGGGCGTCGGCCAGGGCCTTCTTCGTCTCGATGACCGCGACCTCGATGGCCTCTTCCCAGTTGACCTCGCCGAGGTGCTTGTACTCGTCGCGTTCCCAGGCGTAGATGACGCTGCGCGAGAGGGTGACCAGGGCGCCCCACCCGTCGTCGTGGAACGCGCGGGTCGCGCCGCCGATATCGCCGCCCTGCGCCCCGACGCCCGGCACCAGCATGAGACTGTTGGGCATCATGGCCCGGAGCTTCTCGGTGTCCTCGGGATAGGTGGCGGCAGCGACGGCGCCGACGAGGCTATAGCCGGAGTCGCCGACGCAGCCGGCCTGGTTGGCCCAGTCGTTGACGCGTTCGGCGATCCGCTCGAAGACGCGGAACCCCTCGTCGTCGCGGAAGTCCTGAAAGTCGGTCGCCGAGGGATTCGAGGTCCGCACGACCACGAGGACGCCGCGCCCCCCTTCCTTCGCCCGCTCGATGAAAGGCTGGACCCCGTCGATGCCAAAGTAGGGATTGACGGTGACGGCGTCGACGGTGACGGCCCGTTCCTGGTCGCCCTCGCCGACGTAGACCTCTTCGAGGTGGGCGTCCGCGTAAGCCTCGGCGGTGGAGCCGATGTCGGCCCGCTTGACGTCGCCGATAACGATCAGGCCGCACTCCTGGGCGTAGTCGGCCACCTCGAAGTAGGCCCGCATGCCGGTGGGTCCGCATCGCTCGAAGTACGCGCTCTGGAGCTTGACGCACGGGACCTGCTCGGCGACGATGTCGATGACGCTCTGGCAGAACTCGCGGGCCCCGGCGGCCTGCTCGCTCAGCGTGCCGCGCGTCGACGAGGCGATCTCGCGAATCTGTTTCGGCAGCCGCTCGTACATCGGGTCGAGGCCGATGCACAGGGGCGCTTGCTTCTGCGCAATGCCATCGATCATGCGGTCCGCAAAGTGTTGAGCCACGGCTCTCTCCAGTGCCGTTCAGGGTCGCGCCAAGCGGGCCCTCCGCCCGCGTATGGAAGTGGGGAAGTCTATCGGCCAGACCCGCCGGATGCAAGGGATTTCCCCTTGTCGAACGATGACCACAAGAGTCCGCGAGCCGATTCGGACGGAACCCGGTCGGTCAGGGCACGGTTAGAGGGACATACGCCGCTCAAGGGACGCGGCCACCTCTCGAACTGCGGAGACAGAAGGAGACGCCTGATGCGACCCACACTTTCGCTGCCGGTCCTGGCAGGCCTCGTGCTGGCGGCCGTGGGGCCGGCATGCCTGGCGGGCAAGGCCCCGAGACCGGTCAAGGAGGTGGAGATTCAGAAAGTCCGCGAGGCGGCGCCCGAGAAAGCCCGCGCTGAGCCCGCCCAGGGCCGCACCATGCTCGTCTACAACAAGTGTCAGGGCTTCCGGCACGGCTCCATCGGCATCGGCGCCAAGGCCATGGAGATCCTGGGCGAGAAGACCGGGGCCTTCACCGTCACGGTCACCGACGACGAGACGATGCTCGTGCCCGAGAAGCTCAAGGCCTTCGACGCCGTCTGCATCAACAACGCCACCAGCCGCTTCAAAAAGGACGATCCCACGATTGCGGCCCTCGAGACGTACGTGAAAGAGGGCGGCGGGCTGGTGGGCATCCACGCGGCCACCGACGGCGAGTACGGCCAGATTTTTGGCGGGACCTTCAAAAGCCACCCGTGGGGCTCCGGCAGCACGGTCGGCGTCAAGATCGACGACCCCGACCACGCCCTAACCCAGGTCTTCAAGGGCCAGGGGTTCATGGTCAAGGACGAGATCTACGCCTTCGGCGACCTCTACAGCCGCGACAAACTACGGGTGCTGCTGGCCCTGGACATGGAGAAGACCGAGAAGAAGGGCAAACGCGAGGACAACGACTACGCCGTCGCCTGGATCAAGGAGCTCGGCAAGGGCCGCATCTTCTACTGCTCCCTGGGCCACAACCACCACATCTTCTGGACGCCCGACCTGCTCCAGTTCTACCTGGACGGCATCCAGTACGCGATGGGCGACCTGGAGGCCGACGCGACGCCCAGCGCGAAGGTGGCCGCCAAGGCATTTCTCACGCCCGCCGGGATGCGCATCTTTGCTGCCCCGATCGAGGAAGGCGAGCCGTTCGGCGGCGGCAAGGACGGCGAGTGGACCGTCCTGTTCAACGGCAAGAGCCTCGACGGCTGGACGAACAAAAAGGGCGAGAAGCCCGGCGACACCTGGAAGGTCGAGGACGGGGCCATGGTCCTCGCGGGCAAGGGCGGCGGGGACATCTGGACGGAGGGCCGCTACGGCGACTTCGTCCTCGCCCTGGAGTTCAAAACCACGGGCAACTCCGGCATCTTCATCCGCACCGACAACCCGCAGAACAACGTCCAGACGGGCATCGAGATCCAGGTCCACAAGCCCGTGGAGAATCCGGGCGATACGGACGTCGGGGCGTTCTATGACCTCAAGGCCCCCACCACGTGCACCGCCACCGACGACTGGAACAAGGTCGTCATCACCGCCAAGGACAACGTGCTGTCGGTCGAGATGAACGGCGAGACGATCAACGAGATGGACCTCGATCAGTGGACCGAGCCGCGCAAGAACCCCGACGGCTCGAAGAACAAGTTCAAGACCGCCCTCAAGGACTTCAAACGCGACGGGCACATCGGTTTCCAGGACCACCGCGCGAAGGTGATGTACCGGAACGTGAAGATTCAGGTCCTGGACGGGGAGAAGAAGGAGGAGGAGTAGGCCTTCTGCGGATTCGCGCGTCAAGCAAAGCGGGGCGGCCCCGGAAGGGTCGCCCCGCTCTTTTTCCTGCACGATGCGTCGATGGCCGCGTTACCGCTGCGGCCCCTTCTCGGCGTCCTCCTCGAACTCCTCGGCGGTCGGCTCGTGGGTCCCGCCGTCCTCGGCGCCGGTGAGCGTCAGCTCGACGGCCTTGTATCCGCCCTTAGCGCGGAAGTAGAGGATCAGGCCCAGGTAGCAGGCGGCCATGATGAGGGGGAGGACGGCGACGCTCTTCATGGCGTCGCGTTTGGCGTCGGCCCGGACCTCGTCGAGGACCTTCTTCTCGTCCTGGAACTCGGCGTACTGCTGCTCGCCGATGAAGATGTCGTTCGCTTCCAGGGCCGCGTGCATTTCGGCGAACGTCTTCTCCTCCGTATCGCCCTCGGGACGCACGAGATGGTTGTAGGCCTTGCGGACGAGCGTCTGGTAGAGCGGGTCGTCGGCCAAGGCCGCCGTGATCGCCTCGTCGGCGGGGGCGCCGGCCATCTCCTTGGCCTTGTCCCGGCGATACTCATAGAGGGCCATCGTGTCGTTCATCTCGTTGACTTCGCGGACGTCCAGGGCCCGGTAGTTGCCGAAGATGCTCTGCTTGGAATCCTCGCCCATGTACTCCTCGCGGACGACCGGCTGATCGTCGAGCTGGGCGTCGATACTCGTGTCCTGCCAGAAGCCGAGAAGCTGGCTCCCCAGGATGCCGACGCCGAGCATGCCGACCCCCGCGATGGCGTTCAGCGTCAGGGCCCCGCCCCTCGGGAACTGCTCCGCCACCAGGCCCAGCGTGACCGGCCAGAAGAAGCACTGCCCCGTGCCGTAGATGGTGGCCATGACGAGGATCATGACCCCCTCGACCGTCGAGAGGAAATACAGGCCGCAGGCCGCCAGAAGCGCGCTCGCGAAGAGGACCCCGAGGGGCTTCAACACCTTGACGATGGGCGCGATACAGAACCGAAGGACCATCATGATCGTCGCCGTGTACACCAGCACCCACCCGGCGTCGATGCGCAGGCCCTCCATCGACGGGCCCATCAACTCCTTGATCCACGTGTCCGTACCCAGCTCCGTAATCGCCAGGAGGATCATGACCAGCAGGAGGAAGATGTACATCGGGCGACCGGCCGACTGCGTGTAGATCAGATAGGCGAAGGTCAGCACGACGATGACGATCGTCATCGGCAGCGACGGCAAGTCGAAGAAGGTCGTGTCGACGAGGTTCCCCAGCCCCGCAACGCGGTTGATCTCCATGCAGATCAGGTACACCACGATCAGCCAGCCGATGGCCCCGGCTTCCTTCAGCATGTCGCGGTAGGTAACCCCCGCCACCACCCGCTCCGAAACGGGGAACTTCGCCTTCAGGAGCATCACGCCGTAAAGGACGGTCGGGACCAGGATGATGCCCACGTTGACCCGCCAGTCGGCGACGCCCAGGGCTCGAAGGATAAAGATCGTGATGCCGCCCAGCACGAAACCGCCCGGCCACCCCGCGTGCAGAATCGTCAGCATCGTCGTCTTCTTCTTCGGGTACATGCTGGCGATGGCCGGGTTGATGACCGCCTCGACCGTCCCGGCGGCCAGGCCGTTCAGGATCGACCCGGCATAGAGCCACCAGTACCCCTCGGCGAACATCATCAGGAACGCCGAGACGAAGTGACAGGCGAAGGCGAAGATCATCGATCGGCCGTACCCGACCTTGTCGATGACCAGGCTGAACAGCACGATCGAGAGGCCGAACGGCCACATGCCCGCCCCGAAAATCTCGCCCTTCTGCGTCTCGCTGAGACCGAAGTCGATCTGCCACTGGTCCATCAGCATGACACGGATGATGAACGCGAAGCTTGTCGCCACCAGGGCAACGAAACACGCGACAAAGAGGAACCGCCGTTCGCCTCCCTCGCGCGCCTCCGGTACCAATACGCCGGCCTGGTCGGTGGTCATGAGACGGGGCCCCTTCCTCAGCAGTCGCCCGGACAAAGGAATCGCCGAATGGACGGCTAAGATTCCGGGCCGAGGGGGGAAATGCAAGCAAAAACCGGGGGTGGCCGGCGCGTACGCCGGGGACCGGCGCCCCGCCACCCCAGACCCTCCCGGCGCCCGGGACCGCGGGGGCCCCGGCCATGGAGGCTCAGACCGCCTGCGCGGGAAGGAACTCGAACGCCCGGTCGCCCAGCTTCGACCGAAGACGGTTGATGATCGAGGAGTGAATCTGGCTCACGCGGGACTCGCTCATGTCCAGCACCGCCCCGACCTCCTTCATCGTCATCTCTTCGTAGTAGTAAAGCGTCAGGACCAGACGCTCCGTCTTCGACAGGCCCCGCGTCACCAACATCCGCAGGTCCGTCTCCTGAAGCTTCGCCTCGGGCACGGACGTGTGGGGGTTGACGACGAAGTCGTTCTCATGCAGCTCGCGGCCGCCGTCGTCCTCGTGGCAGCAGCGATCGAGGCTCACAAGGCCGGTGGCGGCCGCGTCGCGGGTCACTTTCCGGTATTTCTTCTTCGACAGCCCCATGTACGCCGCCAGCTCCTGGTCCGTCGGGCTGCGGCCGAGTTGGCCCTGGAGATGGTCGCGGGAGCGGGCGAGTTTGTTGGCCCGCGCCCGGACGAGACGGGGCACCCAGTCCATGCGGCGGAGAGCGTCGAGGACCGCCCCGCGCACGCGGGCCGAGCAGTATGTCTCGAACTTGACGCCCCGGTCCGGGTCGAACGAGTCGATCGCCCGCCTGAGGCCCTCGATGCCGGCCGAGATGATGTCGTCCGTCTCGACCTCCTTCGGGAGCCGCGTGGCCAGCCATTCGCCCGTATATTTCACAACCGGAAGATAATGTTCCATGAGGGCGTTGCGGGTGTCGTCGGTCGGCCGCCGCCAGTGCCGTTTCCAGGCTTGAGCCACCTCCTCATCCGTCAGTTCTGTCGTGGGCTGCCAAGCGTGCGCTTCGGCTTGGGTTGAGGCCATTGTCCGTCCTCCCGACTCGCTCGACCGTCGATCAACCCGAGGGCGTTTTCCCGTACGCCCCTGCGGCGACTGTGCCCCCAGGCCTTCGACATGAACCCCCTGCCCCCACTTTATCGTCACTCTAGGTAAGATAGCTTAAGTAGGAAATGCGCTTTTGCAAGAGAAAAAGCCAACAAAGCAGAATAATGGGGGGTCGCGGGGGTTTAGGTAAGGTGCGGGGCTAGGGCAAGATGGACACCAGGGGTGGGGATCGCACGATTGTCTGCCCCCCACCCGTAGCGGTCGGCGCGTCCGTGCGGCCACATCGTCTTGCATCCGCCGCTCCCGGTGCGTAGGATTCTTTGGCATGAATATTCTCGGGCTTTCGGCGTTCTATCACGACAGCGCGGCGGCCCTGCTCTCGGACGGGCGGATCGTCGCGGCCGCCCAAGAGGAGCGGTTCACGCGCCGGAAGCACGATTTCCGCTTCCCCACCCGGGCTATCGAGTACTGCCTGGGGGAGGCCGATCTGGCGGCGGGGGATCTCGATTACGTCGCCTTCTACGATAAGCCGCTCCTGAAGTTCGACCGGCTCCTCGAAACGTACCTCGCCTACGCCCCGCGGGGCTTCCGCTCCTTCCTGAAGGCCATGCCCCTCTGGCTCCGGCAGAAGCTCCATCTTCCGCGCGAGATGGACCGCGGCCTCGGGTACCGCTACCGCGGCCCCTACATCTTCACGGAGCACCACGAGTCCCATGCGGCCAGCGCCTTCTTCCCGTCGCCCTTCGAGGAGGCGGCGATCCTGACGATCGACGGCGTCGGCGAATGGGCCACCGCCAGCTTCGGCACCGGGCGCGGGAACCGGGTCGAGCTGACGGACGAGCTGCGGTTCCCCCACAGCCTCGGCCTCCTCTACTCCGCCTTCACGTACTTCAGCGGCTTCAAGGTCAACTCCGGCGAGTACAAGCTCATGGGCCTGGCGCCGTACGGGACGCCCGTCTACAAGGACATCATCCTCGAGAAGCTCATGGACCTGAAGGCGGACGGGTCGTTCCGCCTCGACATGGATTACTTCAACTATTGCCAGGGCCTGACGATGACGGGCCCGAAGTTCGCGGCCCTCTTCGGCGGGCCGCCGCGCCGCCCCGAGAGTCCTCTCACCCAGCGGGAGATGGACTTGGCGGCCTCGGTTCAGGCGGTGACCGAGGAGGTCATGCTGCGGATCACGCGTCACGTCGCCGAGGCGACGGGCCAGCGGAACCTCTGTCTGGCGGGGGGCGTGGCCCTGAACTGCGTCGCCAACGGGCGGATCCTCCGAGAGGGACCGTTCGACGAGATTTGGATCCAGCCCGCCTCCGGCGACGCCGGCGGGGCCCCGGGGGCGGCCCTTTTCGTCTGGCACCAGCTCCTCGGCCGCCCGCGCCAGGTCGACGGCGTCCACGACATCCAGGCGGGTTCGTTCCTCGGTCCGGGCTACGGGCACGTCCAGGTGGTCCGGTTCCTCGAAGCCGTGGGGGCCATCTGGCGCCGCTACGACGGCGAGGAGGCGCTGCTTGAGCGTGTCGCCGAGCTCATCGACACAGGCCGCGTGGTGGGCTTCTTCCAGGGGCGGATGGAGTTCGGGCCGCGGGCCCTGGGGAGTCGCTCGATCCTCGGCGACGCCCGCAGCCCCACGATGCAGTCGCTGATGAACCGCAAGATCAAGTTCCGTGAATCGTTCCGGCCGTTCGCCCCGAGCGTCCTCCGCCAGCACGTCCACGAGTGGTTCGAGATGGACCCCGGCCAGGACAGCCCCTACATGCTCCTCGTCGCCGACGTCCGCGCGGACCGCCGCCGCAACGTCGAAGGCGAGAGTCAAGGCCTCTCCGGCATCGACCGGCTCCTGAAGGCCGTCCGGTCGGAGATTCCCGCCGTCACCCACGTCGACGATTCGGCCCGCGTCCAGACCGTGGACCCCCGGCGTCACGGGCGGTACTATCGTCTGCTCGCACGGTTTCATGAGCGGACGGGGTGCCCCGTGGTCATCAACACGAGCTTCAACGTGCGCGGCGAGCCGATCGTCTGCTCGCCGGAGGACGCGTATCGCTGCTTCATGGCGACGAACATGGACGCCCTGGTGCTCGAGGATTGCCTGCTTCTCAAGGAGGAGCAGCCCGAAGCCAAGGCCCACGAGATCGACGACTACCTCGCCCGATTCGAACTGGACTAGCCATGGCCCTGGCCCCCATCAACTGGAACCCCGACCACAGGCAGCTCCGGACCTTCGGCCTCGGGTCGCTGGTGCTCCTGGGCGGGATCGCCGTGTGGGTGTGGCTCCGCCACTCCTTCCTGGGATTCGACCTCGGACCGACGGCCGCGCCGGTGGCGGGCGCGGCCCTGGGGATGCTGGCGGGGGTGTGCGGGTTGCTGGGGGCGATGACCCCGCGGCTCCTCAGGCCCCTCTACCTCGGGATCAGCGTCGTCGCGTGGCCCATCGGGTTCGTGGTCAGCCACGTCCTGCTGGCAATCGTCTTCTTCGGCATCCTGACGCCGGTGGGCCTGGTGATGCGGCTGATGAGCCGCAATCCCCTGGCTCGGGGCTTCGACACGGACGCCGACACCTACTGGGTCCGCCGCGAGCCGACCCGCGACGTGAAACGCTACTTCCGGCAGTACTGATCGAGGACACGCCCATGGCCCACGAGGGCAACGGCGGCGAGCGGTTCGAGGACCACGCGGGGGCTGCCCGCCGGGGCATCCTGTGCGAGTTCCTCGGCTTCCTGGCCCACAACAAGAAATGGTGGCTGCTGCCGATCGTCCTGGTGCTGCTGGCGATCAGCTTCCTCGTGGTCCTCGGGGGGACGGCCCTGCCGTGGATCTACACCCTATTCTAGGCCGCGCTCGACGATCCGCCGCCTGACCGCTGCCGCCTCCTCGGTTCGTCCCGCCGCTTCGAGGGCTCGGGCGTAGACGACCTGCCATGCCCTCTTCCGCGGCTCCAGGGCGACGGCCTGCGCCAGGTGCTCCAGGCTCTGGACCCGCCGGCCCGTCGCGTGCAGGAACAGGCCGTAGTGGTAGCGAAGCTTGCCCCAGCGCGGGGCGCGCTCGACGGCCTCCTCGAAACACTCGACGGCCTCCTCATGTCGCCCGGCCTCGACCAGAGCCATGGCCAGGTGGTAGCGCGGCGGCGCCGCCTCGGGCATGGCTTTCACGGCCTTCTCCAGGACCGGAATCGCCTCCTCCGGGCGATCAAGCTTGAGCAGCGCCTGCCCGAGGACATCGAGCGTCGGCGCGTGATCCGGCTCGTACTCGAGCCCCCGCCGATACCAGGTCACGGCCTCCTCGTAGCGTTCCTGCCGGGTCAGGAACCGGCCGACGGTGCGGCAGGCCTCCACGGGAGTGGGCGCGACTTCCAGCGTCCGCTGGAACGCCTCGGCGGCCTCCTCCTCGCGCCCCGCCCCCATCAGGGCCACCCCGTACGTCAGGCGGCACGGATAGTAGTCCGGCAACCGCGCGAGCAGCGTCTCATGGTACCGGACGGCCTCCTCGTACTTCTCTGCGTGCACCAGGAGTTGGGCCAGGTTCATGCCCAGCAGGAAATCGTTCGGCCGCCGCGCTGCCGTCGCACGGTACTGGACCTCGGTCCCCTCGAACCCCGCGGCCACGGCGGCGGCCCACCGGTCGACCTCCGTCTTCAGGCCCTCGCGGAGCCGATCGTAGCCCAATTGGGCCGTGAAGGGGGCCTTCGAGATCATGCCCATCATCTCGTGGGCCATGGTGTAGCGGTCGCGGGCCGTCATGCCCAGCGCCCGGGCGCAAGCCTCCGCCGGGAGAGCCGGCCCCGCGTCGGCGTCCGGCACGATCGCCTGGACCACCCGGAAAACCTCCCGCGCGACGAGCCAGTTCCCCTCGAACCGAAGGTGCACGTGCTCCCAGAAGTACTCCGCGCCCGGGATGCCGCTCGAAGAGACATTCGGGCCGGCGAAGGCCCGCTCGACGTCCACCAGGTGGACCTTCCCCCCCTGTCCCGCCACCGCTCGGATAACGGCATTGATCTGCGAATCGGCCCGGAAACGGAGAGCATCGAGGTCCCGAGCCCGCTCAAAGTGCTCGCGGGCCTTGGCCGTCTCTTGCCGGGCCAGATACGCCCGTCCCAGTCGGAACTGCAGCTCGGCATACTGGTGGTCGATCTCGGCGGCCGCCTCCAGCGTTTCGAGCGGCGCTTCGGCGTCCGCCTTCGGGTAGAGCGCCGCCCACCGGGCGAGGGCCTCCGCCGAGAGGTCCGGACGATGCACCGACGCGAACGGAGGGCAGTCCTTCAGGTTCACCGCCACCGTGCAGAGGACCACGGCCGGGCCGTCCTCCGCCAAGGCCGCCACGTCCTCGAGGTTGGCACGAAAGTGGTCGTAGACGTTCGCGAGGCGCTCGTCATGGCGCGGCACCCGGTTCTCGAGGAACATCTGCATCCCGCGCCACTCGGCAAAGCCCGTCTCCTCCGGGGCCAGGGCCGTCAGGAGCCGCGAGACGGCCTGCCCGGTGCGAGTCGACTTGACCGCGATGCTTGCCCGGATGGCCCCCAGGCTCGGCGAGTACCCCGCCAGGACGCTTCCCGCCCCGTACGGCCCCACCACCTCGTTGTTGCCGAGATAGACGACGAGCACGTCCGGATCGAGCTTCATCGCGTCCCGGGCGATGGGAAGCACCACGTGCGAGTTGACGGCCACCATCGCCGTGGGCACGACCTCGATCCGCCGGTCCGGACAGGCTTCCCGCAGCATCACCTCCAGGATCGGCCCTAAGGCGAAACGCTCCTCCGGCGTACCCTGGGCGGCCGACCCGCCGAGGACCACAACGCGCACCGTTCCCGGCGGTTTCTCCTCAGCCACGTCGACCGGCGTGGGCTCGCGCGCCAGGCCCGGCGGCATGAACCGCCGCGCGAAGTGCATGTTGCTCGTCCATGCCTCCCGGCCCCTGACGCGAACGAAGTAGTCGGTGGGATACCCGAACCCGGCGACCCGCAGGACGCCCTCAACGGCCACCAGCAGGACCGCCGGCACGAGCGTCATCGCCGCCAGACGGAAGAACCACGTCCGGGCCCGGCTGCGCTTCGCGGGCGTCGTCGTCAATGCAGCCCCCATCACGGGGCGCGGCCGGGCCGCGCGGTTCGTCCTATGGTTCGGCCGGAGGCGTGGGCGATCTTCACTCGTCCTGGTCGATCCGGGCCAGGGCCCCGGTCGGACATGCCGCCACACACGCGCCTCCGGTCTCGCGAAGGCCCTCGGCGATCGATTCGCCGAAGGGCACGCCCACGCGGACGTCGAAGCCCCGCCCGATGAACGCCAGGCCGAGCCGTTCGCGGGCTTCCTCCGCGATCTGGATGCAAATGCCGCATGCAATGCACTTGCCCGGCTCGTAGACGATCTCGCCTCCCACGTTCTGCCGGAACACGCGACGCTCGTCGTGCTTGTAGCGGGTCGGCTTGGCCCCGCAGGCGTCGCCCCAGTCGCGGAGGCGACAAGACTCGGCCTTGCGGCAATCGCAGTGGAGGCACCGCCCAGCCTCACGGGTCGCCTCCTCGGGCGAGAGGCCCGCCGCCTCGCCGCCCGACGGCTCGACGCGCGGGACGTTCGCCCCCTCGTTCATGAAAACGGCCATCTCCTCGTCGCTGACCTGGCCGATGTGGACGGAAAGGCGCGAGGTCGGCCCTTCGACGGCATCGCCGGAGAGGAACTGGTCGACGCTCGCCGCGGCCCGCTTGCCCTCACCAACGCTGCGGACGGCCATGCGGCTCTTCCGGACGGCCCCGCCCGCGGCGAAGATGCCCTCGGCGCTCGTCGCACCGGTCGCGCGGTCCACCTGGAGGCCGGATTTGGTGGTCTCGAGGCCGAAGTCCGGGCCGCCCTCGCCGGTGGCCACGACGACGGCGTCGAACTCGCCGCGCAGGTCCCCGAGCGTCTCGACCGTCTCGCCGAGGCGGAGCTCGGCCCCGAGCTTCGCCAGGACATCGATCTCGGCGTCGAGCACGTCGCGCGGGAGCAGGTCCTCCTCAATGTCGGTCCGCAGCTTGCCGCCCGCCTCCTCGTGGGCATCGATGAGCATGACCCCATGGCCGCGCATCAGAAGATGGTACGCCGCAGCCAGCCCCGCGGGCCCCGCCCCGACCACGGCGACGCGGCGGCCGCTCTCGGCCTCGGCGGGCGGCACGTAAACGCCGGCGTCCCGGTCGGCGGCCGCGCGGTGGAGGGCCCGGATGGAGACGGCGGCATCCTTCGACCCGCGCCGGCACCCCCGTTCGCACGGGGCCGGGCAGATGCGCCCCAGCGTCGCGGGGAGCACCAGGTCCGTCCGAACGATGGCCGCGGCCTGGTCCCACGCCCCGTCGCGGAGCCGGCGCGTCATGCGCGGGATGGCCAGCCCCGCCGGGCAGATCGCCTGGCAGGGGGCCTCGCAATCGCCCAGGTGGTCCCCGAGGAGCAGTTCCAGCGCCGTCCGCCGCGCGTCCCGCACCGCGACCGTCTCGCTTTCGACGACCATGCCGTCCTCGGCCCGGGCGGTGCACGCCGGGAGCATCCGGTCGGGGTTCCGGGCCTTCACCAGGCACACCATGCAGGACGTCAGCGGCGGGTGGCCGTCGCGGTGACAGAGCGTCGGAATGACGAGGCCGAGCCGGCGGGCGGCATCCAGAAGGGTGGCGCCCTCGTCGACTTCGATCTCCCGGCCGTCGATGGTGAGCGTGGGCATGCGGGCGGGACTACTCCACGTGGACGGCGTCCACCGGGCACACGTTCCGGCACGTGTAGCAGCGGACGCACTTCTCGTCGTCGATCTCGTGCAGCTCATAGGGCCGAGGCTCGATGGCGTCGGCGGGGCATCGCTGGGCGCACCGCGTGCAGCCGATGCAGTCGTCGGTGATGGTGAAGTGGATCAACGGCTTGCACATGGCGGCGGGGCAGCGGCCCTGGATGTGGGCCTCGTACTCGTCGCGGAAGTAGCGGAGCGTCGTCAGGACCGGGTTGGGGGCGGTCTTGCCGAGCCCACACAGGCTCCCGGCCGAGATGACGCGGGCCAAGTGCTCGAGTTCCTCGATGTCGCCCTTCTTGCCGCGCCCCTCGCAGAGACCCGTCAGCACCTCGAGCATGCGTCGTGTGCCGACGCGGCAGAAGGTGCACTTGCCGCAGGACTCGTCCTGGGTGAATTCGAGGAAGTAGCGGGCGATCTCGACCATGCAGTCGGTGTCGTCGAGGACGACCATGCCGCCCGAGCCCATCATGGCCCCGAGCTCCTTGAGGGCCTCGTAATCAATAGGCGTGTCGGCGAGGCTTGCGGGGATGCACCCGCCGCTCGGCCCGCCCACTTGGACGGCCTTGAAGGCATGGCCGTCGGGAATCCCGCCGCCGATCTCCTCGACGATCTGGCCGATGGTGATGCCCATGGGGACCTCGATCAGGCCGCCCCGCTCAATCTTCCCGGCCAGGGCGAAGACCTTCGAGCCCTTGCTCCGCTCGGTGCCGAGGCCGGCGAAGGCCGCCGCCCCGTTCCGGAAGACCCATGGGATTGTGGCGAAGGTCTCGGCATTGTTGACGAGGGTGGGCTTGCCCCAGAGGCCGTGCTCGGCCGGATAGGGCGGACGGAAACGAGGCATGCCGCGGTGGCCCTCGATGGATGCCAGCAGAGCCGTTTCCTCGCCGCACACAAAGGCCCCGGCCCCGACCATGATGCGGAGCTTCACGCTGAAGCGGGTGTCGAGGATGCCCTCGCCCAGGAGCCCCTCCCGCTCGCACGCGTCGATCGCCTCCTGGACCCGCTTGATGGCCAGGGGATACTCGCTGCGGATGTAAAAGTAGCCCTCGTCGGCCCCGATGGCGTAGGCGGCGATGGCCATACCCTCGATCACTCGGTACGGGTAGCACTCCAGGAGCATCCGGTCCATAAAGGCCCCGGGGTCCCCCTCGTCGCCGTTGCAGACGATGTACTTCTTGTCGGACCCGTCCGCGTCGCGGACCGCGTGCCACTTTCTGCCGGAGGGGTACCCTCCCCCGCCCCGCCCGCGCAGGCCGGAGGCCGCGACCTCGTCGATAACCCGCTCGGGGCTCCAGTCGCGGAGGCAGTGCTCGAAGGCCCGGAACCCCTCAAACGCGCGGTACTCGCCGAGGTCGGTGGGGTCGAGGCGGCCGGAATGCTCCGTGACGACGCGTTTCTGAGGTCCGTCGAACGGGGCGACCTGCGGGTCGCGGACGTTGAAGGCGAACCGTTCCACCGGCTCCCATGCCTCGTCGGTGAGAAGGCGGTCGAGGGCCCGGGAGGCGGCGTGGCAGACGCGCGAGGAGAGCTTCCCTGGCTGAAAATGCCGCAGGACGATGTCGCGGGCGTCGTCGGCCTGGACCCCCGCGTAGAGGGTGCCCGTCTCCTCCCCGGGCATGACGACCTCGACGACGGGCGTCAGGTAGGCCATGCCCATCGAGCCGACCGTCTTGACGCGGGCCGGGGCGTCGATCTCATCGACGACCTCTTGGAGGGCCTTGAAGACCTTCGCGCTGCCGCGCGCGATGTCGGCCGAGTCAACGCCGATGCGGATTTCGCCCATCTCCTCGGGAGGCCGGTCGCTTCGCTTTCCGCGACGGCCGGATTCGCCCCGGGCCTGGAGCTGGAGGAAGTCGCGGACGGTCGCGCCGACGGTCTCGCCGGTGACGTGGCCGTAGGTCACGCCCTCGATCTGAACAACCGGGGCCAGGGTGCAGCAGCCGAGGCACGCGACCCGCTCGACCGTAAAGAGACGATCGGCGTCGGTGTCCTCCTCCTCGGGGATCTCGAGGTGCCGCTTGTACGCCTGGACGATGGTCTCGGCACCCGCAACGTGGCAGGCCGTGCCGACGCAGACCTTGATGATGTGCTGGCCGGCGGGCTGGAGGCGGAACTGGCCGTAGAACGTGGCCACGCCCGCAAGGGCCGCCGGGGTGAGGTCCGTCCGCTCCGCCACCCGCCGCATCGCTTCCTCGGGCAGGTACCGGTAATGCTCCTGGAGGGCCTGGAGGATGGGAATGGCGGCCTCTCGGCTGCGGCCGAGACGCTCGACGGTCTCGTCGACAAAGCTCAGGTCGATCTCGGGGGCGGTCTGTGTCACGTCACTGCCCGATCGCGTACAGGTGCGTGTGACCCCGGACGTAGATGCGTCCGGGCAGAAAGGCCGGGGAGCAGCTCGATCGCTCGCCCAGCTCGCTTCGGCCCCGTTCCTCGAACTCCGGCCTCGTCCCCGCGACGAGCAGCACGCCCTTGTTCGAGAGGAGCATGATCCGGTCTCCGACCAGCGTCGGGGAGCCCTTGAAGACCATCTCCGTCTCGTGCTCGTACTGCTGCTCGCCGGTCTTGGCGTCGTAGCAGGAGAGGAGGCCGTCGGTCGTCACGACCCAAAGGTGCTTGCCGTCGGTCAGGGGGCTGGTCGTATCGGGCATATACCCCTCGCCGCGCCACGCGACGTGGGTGTCCGTCACGTCGCCGCTGCCGGCCGGGCGGATGGCGAAGAGGTCGGAATCGACGGTGGTCGCGTAGACGAGACCGTCGGCGTAGACGGGCGAGGCGGCGACGTCGCCCTCCAGGATCTTCGCGCGCCAGATCTCGGCCCCCGTCTCGGGGTCATGGGCCATGGCGAAAGGCGCCGCCGTGGTCAGAATCGTCCGCCCGGCGGTCGTCTCCGTGATGACGGGCGTCGACCAGGAGGCGGCAACCTCGCGCTGGGCCTCCCAGATGGTCTCGCCGGTCTTGAGGTCGAGGGCCAGGAGCCGCGAGAGACCCTCGTCCCGCAGGCCCTGGTCGAAGGGCACGATCAGCCGGTCGCCGTCGATGGCCAGCGATGCGGCAATCCCGTACATGTTCTGCGGGACACCCAGGTGGCGGGTCCAAACGACCTTGCCCTCGGTGTCGAGGCACGCGACATCACTGTTGGCGAAGATGGCACAGAGGTAGCGTCCGTCGGTGGCGGGGGTGGCGGCCGCCCAGCCCGTGTCCTCAAAGATGTCGACCGCGGCCACGTCGCCCTGTGGTGTGGAGACGGGCGTCTTCCAGAGGAGCGTGCCGTCGGCCGTCGAATAGCAGTAGACCGCGCGGGTTCCTGCGTTCCCGCCCGTGAGGAAGATACGGTCGCCCCAGACGACGGGGCTGCTGTGGCCGGGGAGATCGAGCTCGACCTTCCATGCGATCCCCTCGCCCTTGGCCCCGTCGAACTCGGTGGGGACGTCGGTCGTCGTCGCGATGCCCATGCCGGTCGGCCCGCGGAAGCGGGGCCACTGGGCGGCGATTTCCTCGGGCGTGGGAGGCCCGGCCTCGGGCACGGGCTCCGGACCGTTCTCGCCATTCCCGTCGCCCTCGCCCTGCCCCGCGATCTCGACGACCTCGACGTAGCATCCCGTCCCGCCCGCCAGGCCCCAGACGACGGCTCCCGCGAGCATCGCCACGCCCAGCGTCCCCACGCTCCACCGGGCGACACGGGCCTGGCGGCGCTCGGCGTCGGCATCCGGACGGTCGGGGTTGGGCATCGGCATCTCCCTCCGGCAATGGGCGGCATAGCGTGCGGAGACAACCAGGGCGATGAGGCCGCCCAGGAGCAGGATCATGCCCCGCTCCTGGATCGTCTGCGTCTTGAAGTACTCGTAACGGAGCTGCTGGTCAAACCACCGAAACTCCTCCTTGATCTCCTCGTTGCGCGGATCGGCTCGGAGGCCGGCCCGCAGGGCCTGGAGCTCGGCCGACTCGGACGGGTCGGCGTAGCGGACCTGGGTGTGATTGTAGAGGAGCAGGCCGGCCACGACGAGCGTAAAGAGCCCGGTGACGATGGCGGTCGCCTTCGCCGTCCGATACCACGCTCGGTTGCCGCGCCGGAGGGCCATCCGCTAGTCCTTCGCCGCCTTGCCTTCGCTCAAGTGAGGCAGATCCTCGTGCGGGCACTTCAGCCGCCCGCCGCGCTGGGCACGGATCTCGGCCCCCCGCTCCGCGCCGACGGGACAGTATTCGTAACATCGTCCGCAGGAGAGGCATGTGGCCCGATCGGGCTCGAAGTCCTCACGTCGGCGGCGGATCGAAAGGTGCACGAGCTTCCCGCCCACCACGAAGCCGCAGAACGCCCCGAACCACACCGCCGCCCCCGGCACCCACACGACGAGGTTGTGGATGCGATCCTCGCGCCGCGTCATCTCCATCCGGTGCCAGGCGCCAACGAACCGTTGTGTGACCTGTGCCGCCTCCTCGTAGAGCGATTCGACGCTGCGACCCGTCTCGTAGAAGGCATCGGACTCGTCGGTGGTTCCCTCGGCGAGGCCGGCCTGCTCGAGACGGACCCGCTCGGCCACCTTCAGACGCGGATGCAGCCGGGCCATCGGCTCGCCCAGCCACCATCCCAGGGCTCCGCCCCCGATCACCAACACCGGCACCGCCGCCAGCAGCAGCGCCAGCCGGCGGCGTCCGGCGGTCCGCGACGCGCCGCCCGGCGAAGCGGTCGGCGTCCGGATGGCCCCGAAGGGGCAGGCGTCCTCGCAGAGGGTACACTGGATGCACTCGGAGGGGGTGACCGTCGTCCGTTTCCACGAGACCCGCCCGCAGACGCGAAAGATCGCCCCCAACGGGCACAGGAAGCGGCAATACGGCCGCCCGATGAAGAGCGACAGGCCCACGAACCCCGCCGTCAGCCACAGAATGCCCATCCCGCCCGTCGCCTGCGTGCCCTTGATATCGACGATGCGGAAGAGCGAGACAAACGGGTCGTACTCGCAGATCAAGTACATCGTCCCTGTCGCCGCGAACAGCACCGCCGCCCCCAGGTAGACGTACGCCAGGAGGCCCAGCGAATGCTCCAGCCAGCGCGGTACACGGACGTTCTTGATGAGCACCGCGTCCTGGACGGCCCCGAGCGGGCAGACGGCCCCGCAAAAGGTCCGCCCGAAAAGGAGCGTCGCCACGATGGGCAGACCGAAGAAGAACAGGACCGCAACGGGCACAATGATCGTCCCGACAAGGCCCTCCGTCACGTTCTGGATGGCCCCGATGGGGCAGACGCACCCCTTCCGCCAGAAGCCGAAGTACGCCAGGGCCGCCAGCATCACGATGAAGACCGCCGTCCGCGACCGCCAGGCGAGGATCACGGCCGTGGCGACCGCCAAGGCCGCGCCCAGGACCAGCACATCGACGTAGCCCGGAAGGGCGTCCCAGAGGGTCTGCCACCGGCCCGGGGTCTCGACCTCGGGCGTCCGGTAGCCGGAGTCGAACTCCGGCGGCGGGAAACGTTCGGCCCCCTCGGCCGCCCCCGCGAGGAGCGAGGCGACCAGGACCAGCAGGAGCAGGCGCATCACGACTCGGCGTCCCTCCCCCGAAGCAGGTAGGCCTGACTCGCCGGCACCCGCTCGAAAGCCTGGGCCGGGCACGCCGCCGCGATCGCACAGGTGTTGCAGTTCAGGCACCGATCGTGCCGCACCTGAAGGAACAGGCTGCCGTTGCCGAACGATTCGCACCCCTCGACGCACTTCGCGCAGCCAATGCAGAGGTCCTCTTCGATGTTGTACTCGTAATAAGGGTCCTCGACGAAGGTCCGCTTGATGGCCCCGGCCGGACAGAGCTGGTTCTCGGCCCCGGTATTCAGCTCATTCGGCTGGGGCTCGAAGTACCCGGTGCACAGGTCGCAGTACCCGCACATGGCGTAGGCGTGGACGCACTTGACGGCCGAGGGAGTCAGGACGCACTCCGTCGCACATTTGCCGCACTGGGTGCACTTGTCCGGGTCGAGTTGCCAGACCATCTCCTCGGTCTCGCCGTCCCGGGCGGCCAAGGTCGCGACCGTCCCGCCGACCCCAACGATGCCACCGGCCAGCAGGCCTCGCCGCAGCATCGCCCGTCGCGTCATCATCTTATTCTTGGCGTCGGCCATGGTCATTTCTCCCCGAGCACCCGCCGGGCCGACTGGGCCTTGGGCAGACGGCAGTCGCTGATCAGGCGGCAGCGGCGGCACCATCCGTCGTCGCGCCGGCAGGTCTCACCACCCTCGCCCGGGACGAGGGTCCGTGCCCCCAGAATCCCGCCCGCCGCGCCCGCGACCGCCAGCGCGGCCGCGCGCAGGACGCCGCGGAGGAACCCGCGCCGCTCACCTTCGTCCTTCGATAAAGAGGTCATCGCGTCTCTCCCGGGCGTTCGAAGCCGGCTATCTTCTCGAATACGCGGATGCGGGCCGTCTTGGGGTCGAGCACCAGGACGCGTCCCTCGGCGTCGACGGCCACGTCCACGCGGGCGTCGTCGCCGAACGCCGCCGGCGGGGCCACCACGCACACGAGGTTCCCGTCCGGGTCGTATTCCTTGACCCGCACCAAGCCCTTCTCGGCCGTCACGAACCCGCCCGTGGGGGTCAGGGCGAACTGGGCCGGGTTGCAGCACCCACAGAAGCCCTCGATGTCGGTGCCTGCGCGGCCCCAGGCAAACCCGCGGCATCCGTCGAAACCGTACGCCTCGACCTGCCACTTCCCCGGGTTCGCGACCCAGAGCACGCCGCCCCCCTCGACGGCCACGTCGAAGTACGGGCTGGGGACCAGGAACACGGGGTCGTCATCCGGGGCCTCGCGCCGCCCGATCTCGGTCACGCTCTTCCCGTCGGCGCCGAAATGGATGACGATCCGCCGGCCCGCGTCGGCGACGAAGACGTCGGCCACGGTCGCGGCGAGGCTCGTGATGCGTCCCTTCGGGCTGAGGGGCTCCCAGGACGCCCGCTTCGCCCCGTCCGGGGCGTAAACCTCGACGTGGTCGCGGACGGCCCCCTCGGGCCGCTCACGCAGGGCCGCGTAGACCGTCCCGTCCGGGGCGACGGTGACGCAGCGCGGCTCGCCGGAGGTCGCGATCTCGACCTCGACGGCCCCCTCCTCGCCAAGGGCGACGATCTTCCGGTCGCCGACGACCCACGTCCGGCCTCCGGGTCCGACGGCCACACCCCGGACTTGGTGGAGGCCCGTGGCGACCGCCGCGGTCTCCTCGTAGCCGATCAGGGCCGGGTCGACCTTGCGGTACTCGTCGAGGTCATACCTCCACTCGTCGCCGAGGTAGGCGCCCTTCGGGTCGCCATCGTCGGCGCAGCCGGCCACGAGGGCCGCGAGCGCCGGGAGCACGAGAAGCGCGGGATGGAGCATCTGTCGCGGCATCATTTCGCCCCCGTCGAGGCCGGGTCGCGGACGTCCAGGCAGATGAGGCGGTCGTAATCGCGGGCCAAGAGCCGCCCGGCGGCCACCGCCATCGGACCCCACGAATCGTGCCCGTGGTCCAGGATCGTGGCCCGGGCCAACGGCCGGTAGCCTTTCGGCGTCGCCTCGGCCACGGTCATGCGGGCGTAATCGTCCATCACGTAGATCAGACCGTCGGCCACCAGGAACGGACCGAGGCCGAACCGGTGCTCCGACCCACTCGTCCAGAGGACGTTCCCCGTCAAGTCCAGGCACGCGAGCTGCCCGGCGGTGGCCCCGCCCTCGCGCGGCACGACGCCGTAGAGGTGGCCCTCATAGTAGACGGGCGTGTGCTGGCTCGCCCCGAAGACCTTCGGGCCCACCTTCCAGAGCGACTCGACCTTGAAGCCCTCGGCCGCCTTCGAGACGCGGACCATCATCGCCCCGGAGCCGTATCCCGCAGCCAGAAGGAGCCGGCCCTCGTCCAGAACGACGGGCGTTGTGACATTGGCGATGCGGATGCGCCATTCGGACGTGTCCCAGAGGACCTCGCCCGTCTCGGGGTCGACACCCACGACGCCGCCCGAGGCGCTGTAGACGTACATCCGCCGCCCCGCGACCTCCATGGGCACGACCGAGCCGTGGGTCATCTTCCAGGTGCGCGGGTTCGGCGTCTCCCAGAGAACCTTGCCCGTCTCACAGTCGACGGACGCCAGCAGGACATCCGGCCCCGCCGGAGCCAGGATCGCGCGCCCGCCCTCCACCAGCGGACACTGGCCCGCGTACCAGGGCGGCACGGTGGTGCCGTACTCGCGCACAAGGTCTTTCGCCCAGAGCCGTTCGCCCGTCTCGGTGCGGAGGCACGTGACGTGGCACTTGGGCCCCAGCGAGACGATGTACTTCTCGGTCACCGCGGGGACCGTGCGGCTCATGCCGTGGTTCCGCTTGACCTTGACGGGATAATGGTACCACCAGAGGTCCGACCCGTCCGCCAGGGACAGGCACCGCAGGACGTCGCCGTGGCGGACCCGGCGGATGGCGTCCCCGAGGATGCGCTCGAGGAGGATGCGGTTGGCGCGGCGCACCTCGCGGGGGTTTCCCTCCTCCTTGGCGCTGGTGGCCTCCTCGGCCCCGGGGGCGGTAATGTTGCCGATGAGCCGCCGGGTCTCGCCCGTCAAATTCTCCTCCATGGGGGCGAAGACCTCCGGGTCCCAGAAGTCGCGCTGGTCGAGGACCGTATCCAGAGCTTCGAGGATGGACGCCTGCATGGCCTCGTCCGGCTCGCCGCCTTCGGGCAGCATCTCGAACGACATCTGCACCTCGGCCGGCAGGCGGCTCCACAGGCGCCCGACGGGCGTGCCGACGGCGTCTCGGCCCTCGAACAGCCGCGCGATCAGGGCGGGCCACTGCCCCTCCTTGACATGGTCCGGGCGGAAGAGCCAGATTTCCGGCGGATCGTAGTCCAGCAGGTACACTCGCGCGTCGCGGACGGCCACGCCCGCGTGCCCCTCGCCGACCTCAATCTGCCAGAGGACCGGCGGCCCCTCCCGGGGCCACTCGCGGGCCAGGGCCACGGCCTCGTCGGCAATGTTCGAGAGGTCCGTCCCGCGAAACGCGGGCCAGAGGCCCGGCAGGTCGCTGGGGGTACCCGCGAAGGCGATCAGGCCGCCCACCCCCGCCGCCCCGTCCGTCTGCCCGGTGACCCGATCGGCCCCGGGAAGCCGTCGGGCGATGTCGTACGCCGACCCCGTGCTGAGGAGCCACCCCAGCAGCAGGACGCAGACGACGGCGGTCCCTATCGGAATCCCTTTTCGGAGCATCGACACACTCTCCGTGGACAGCTTCACGGCGAAGCGTCCCATTCTACGCGCGGGGCCTCCGAATATCCAACCCCCCTGGCGGGCATAGGATACGTGTCATTCGTTCCGGAGCGCGTCCATCAGGGGACCCTTGAGGGCCCATCCCGCGGCCCCGGCGGTCCATACGACGCCGCTTGCCAGCACCGCGGCCAGCGTCACCGTCAGGCTGACGGCCGGCAAGTCCGCTCCCGCGGCGGCCAGCGTCGGCGCGACGGCCACCAGCGCGGCCAGCACGCCCACCACGAGACCCAGCCCCAGCAGCAGCCAGTGCTCCGAGAGGACGAGCCACGCCAGCTCGCGCCGCCCGTACCCGACGGCCCGCATCAGGGCCAGCTCCCCCCGCCGCTCCAGGACGTTGCGAAGGACCACCAGGCCCAACCCCACGCTCCCCAGGAGCATCCCCAGGCCACCCAGAAGCTGGAAGATGGAGAGGTACGTGTTCTCCAGGTTGAAGAACGCGGCCAGCCGGTCGGTCGTCGCGACGACGTCGATGCCCTCGGCCCGAAGCGACCGGATCAGCTGCCGCGCGACCTCGGTGCGGCGGTCCCACGGGGCGTCGATGAGGAACATGCGGTACCCGCCCGCCGAGGGGTACTTCGCGAGGAACGCGTCCTCGCTGATGAAGACGCTTCCCTGGAGGACCGACGCCCCGAGGGCCCCGACCAGCCGCACCTTGAACGGGCGGCCGTTCCCGTCGACGTACTCGAGCGTCTCGCCCAGCTCCTTCGCCAGCGACCACTTGAGGGTGGCGAAATCGACGATGGCTGGCACGGGTCCGTCCCCGGGCTGCCATTCCAGGAGCTGCCAGGGATCCTCGGCGGCCCGGCCTTCGAGGGTGCTCGCAAAGCGGAAGGCCCCGCGCTGCGAGAGGGCCCCGTAGGGCAGCCCCACGAGGCGGGGCTGCTGGGGACGGTTCAGGTTCAGGCAGCTGGCTTCGTCGCCCTCGCGGACACGCATGGGGACGAAGGCCACATCGGCCATCTCCGGTCCGTCGAGGTTTCGGTCCTCGCGGACGTCCGGGTCGTTGAGGTCGCGGTAGACGGGCACCGTGGCTTCAGCGTAGAGGGCGAAGCCGCCGGTACCGGAGGCCCGCCCGCGGGCGTCCTTGAGGGCGCTTTTGCGGTTCGCGCCCACGGCGACGACCATGAAACTGCCGCACGCGAGGAGCGCAATCGTCGCGAGGCTCCGGCCGCGGCGGCGCGTCGCGTTGCGAAGGCCCATTCGCCCCACGCTAAGCGGCCGCCCGGCCCCCACGTCGAGCCGCACGAGCAGCGCATACCCCAGCGCCAGCCCTCCCAGGAGCAGCAGCCCCCCGGCCCCGAAGAATGCCCCCGTGGCCGCGTCTCCAGCCATGATGAGGGCCGCGGCGACCATCGCCCCCGCCCCCGCGAAGGCCAGGACGCCCAGACCGGCCGCGATGACCCCCCGCCGCCTCCCGCCGCCCGCCGCCGTCGAGAGGGCCGACCCGCCCGCCAGGAGCTCCCGCGCCGGCCGCCGCCCCTGCCGCCGCAGCGCCAGGGCCATGGCGATGACCGCCACCACGATGCCGCTCAGCGTCCCGACGGCCACCGTCACCGGCGAGGCGTGGAACCAGAGGCTCGTGCCGCCCACCGCACCGGCCCAGACGGTGCTGAGGAGATGGAGCATGAGCCGCGTGTATGCGAGGCCGCCCGCCAGGCCCGCCGCCGACCCCACCGCCGCCAAAACCGTCCCCTCCGCCAGGAGCATTCGCCGCACACGCTTCGGCTCGAGGCCGACGGCCAGGAGTGTGCCTACCTCCTCGCCCCGCTGCTCGATGCCGAACGCGAACAGGAGGGCCATCAGGATGACCGCCGCGAACAGAAGGAACATCGAAAGCCCGAGGAAGAGCTGGCCGAAGTCGACCGGCTGCCCTTGGGTCGCCCGCCGGGCCTGCTCCCGCACCGGCCGGAAGAAAAGGCCCGCGGGGGCCGGGCCCAGGCGCTCCTTGAGCGTGGAACGCAGCGCCTCGACCGGCCCCTCGGCCGGGTACCGCACGGCCGTCAGCTTCCCGTACCGGTTCGACCACATCCGCTGCCCGGCGGCGAGGGTCACGAAGGCCTTTGGCGTCCCGCGGTGGGCGTCCCAGTAGGCCTCATCCTTCTCGCGAATCCGTTTGACGTCGATGGGCACGCCGGGCTCCCAGTCGCGGCAATTCTCCTGCTCCGCGAGGCCCGGGAACGGGGGCATAAGCGTCGAGTCCCACGCGGGGTCCGACAAATCCAGGACAGCCCGCACCCGGAACCTCGTGCTCGCCGTCTGGAGGCGGCCCATGGGGGCGAGGACGAAATACGTGAGCGTCAACTCATCGCCGACCTCGGCCCCGAGATCCGCGGCGGTCCACGTCGAGAGGATGATCTCGTCGTCGGCCATATCGGCGGGGACAATGGTCTCGGCGGCGCCCGTCATCGGCCCGAGGGCCGTGACCATCGAGTAGGGCGTCGCGCGGTCGCCGACGCGCAGCTCGTTAACGAAGTACGTCAGAACGCCGATCGGCCGCGGACCCGCCCCTTCGGCGGCGCGGGCGACGGCCTCGTCGATGAAGAGGCGGCCGGAGCGGAGCTCCAGGAGCGGCTGCTCGGGCACCGCCCGGACCGTAAGCTGGGCGTCGTCCAGTGTCCAGACGTCGGCCAAGGCCCCGTCGGCCCGCTCGGCCGTCATCATGCCCTCGCCGGCGCCTCCGACCAGGAGGACGTTGGCCCGGCCTTCCAGGCCCACCCGCCCCTGGAGGTCCGCGAGGCGGACGAAGACGTTGTCGGGGGGCATCTGGTTCGCGCGGAGGCTGAAGCGGCCGAACGCCTGGTCGTCCGCCACCGCGACCACCTTCACGCGGAAGGCGACGGTCGCGTCGGCCTCCGAGCCCATGGGGGCATCGCGGGGCAAGGCGCTCGGTTTTTCGACGCGAAGGAGCACCAGATCGCCGACCTCGGCCCCCAGGCGGAAGGCCGCGCGGCGATTGAGCACCGCCTCGTCCTCGGCCGGCGCCACGGGGTCCGTCCCGCCCAGCCGCCAGAACCGCGCGTCCACGCCCAGCACCTCGACGCGATTAAGCCGCACCTTGCCCCCGTCCGCCGAGGCCGAGCCGGGCAGCTGGAGGACGGGCGCCGCAGGGGCGCCGAGGGCGTCGCTCATGCGACCCGCGAGGCCCGACCCCTCGCCCTCCGCGGGCGCCGCGAAGAACCGGTCCCGCATCACCAGGGCCGTCTGCACCTCTCGCAGCCGGGCCATGGCCATCCGCTTCAGACTGTAGCGGACCGAGTCGCCGATCACCAAACCACCCACCAGGATCGTCGTCGCGACGGCGGCCCCGGCCAGCACACCGAGGTGCGTTCGCCAGTAGAAGGCGAGGCTCCGACGAATGAAGGTCCAGACCCTCATGCCCCATCCTCCGCCGGCGCCAGAGTCCCGTCCTTCAGCTCCAGCATCCGCCCCATCCGCGACGCCAGGTCCCGGGCGTGCGTCACCACGACCAGCGTCACGCCCTCCTCCTCGTTGAGCTCCGCCAAAAGCGCGGCCATCTGGTCGCTGGCGGCCCGGTCGAGGGACCCCGTGGGCTCATCGGCGAGGAGGAGCGTCGGCCGATTTACAAGGGCCCGGGCCACCGCCACACGCTGCCGCTGCCCGCCGGAGAGCTGCCCCGGGCGGTACTCCATCCGGTCGCCGAGATCCACGCGCTCCAGGAGCGCCCGGGCCCGCTCGTGGGCGTCCCCGTCTCTTGCGCCGCCCGCCAATGTGGGCACGAGAACGTTCTCCAGGGCCGTGCACTGGGGCAGGAGGTGGTGGAGCTGGAAGATGAACCCGATCCGCCGGTTCCGAAGCGACGCCAGGTCCGCGTCGCCCAGCTCCGCAAGGTCCTGCCCCTCCAGCCGCACGTGGCCGGAGGTGGGCCGGTCGAGCGTCCCGACGATATTGAGAAGCGTCGACTTGCCGCACCCCGACGGGCCCACGACACTGAGCGAGTCCCCTGCGCGGACCTCCAGCGATATCTCTCTCAGCACGGGCGCCCCCTCCTCACCGCCCGGCGAGGGATAGCGTTTCGTCACGCGGTCGAGCTCCAGAAGCGGCGACGACTCGGCCATGGCGAACCTCCTCTCCTCTACGTTGCGAATCGCTGGAACGTCGCCACCAGGGCCTCGGCCGACCGTTCGGCCGCGAACCGTTCGAGGACGGCCTCCCGGCCCCGCTCGCCCAGCTCACGCGCCCGTTCGGGGTTGCGGAGCAGGTCGGCGAGGGCCGCGGCGAGGGCGTCGGGGTCGTTCGGATCGACCAGCACTCCGCCGCCCGTCTCCTCCACCAGCTCGGCCACGCCGCCCAGGCGCGGCTCGACCACCGGCACGCCCGAGGCCAGGGCCTCCAGGATATACATCCCGTACGCCTCGCCCCGCGCAAGCGGCACCGAAAGCACCGACGCGGCCCGCAGGAATCGCTGCCGCGCGCGACGGCCCAGGTACGGCTGGAGGTCCACCGCCGCGGCGAGACCGAGGGCCTGGATGCGGGCCTGGAGGTCCTCGAGGAAAGGGTGGCTGCCCGTGGTCTGGCCGCCGGTGGCCGCGAGGCGCGTGTCCCGGAGCCCCTCCTCCTGCCGCAGCCGCGCGAGGATTTCGACGAGCGTGTCGAGCCCCTTTCCGGGCACCGACGGCGAGAGAAAGCCGATCGTGGGTGGATTCGCCGGTTCGGCGGCGGGTACGTAGCCGTCCATCTGAAGGCCCGGATGCACGACCGCGACCCGTTCCGGATCGAGATTCAGCCGCTCGGTCATCAGGTCGCGGTAGAAGCGGCTGACGGCGATGAAGCCGTCGACGTGCCGAGCGCCCGCCCGGACGGCCTCCCACGCCTCCGGCCCGTAGGGGGCGGCCAAGGCGTCGAGGAAGCCGTCCTCGTCTTGGAGCATACAGACCACCGGCACCCCCAGCGTCTCCCGCAGCCGCCGCGCAAGGCCCACCAAGAGCGCGCTCGAAAGGCACACGACCTCCGGCCGCTCGCGCTCGGCCAACCACGCCGCCAGGCGGCCCAGCTCGCGGGCCTGATGCCCGTGCTCGCCGCGGAGCATCGAGAGGGTCGACTCGCCGAGGTCCTCCGGGCTGGTCATCGCCGTCCGCTTCGAGGCCCACTGAAGGAGCCGCCGCGAGTCGAGCATCCGGCCCACCCAGCCCGGTGCGCGGCGAAAGAGGGCCGACTTCTCCTGGAGGTAGACCTTCACGCCCCCGAAGAAGATCGGCGCGTCGCCGCGATCCTCCGTCCGGTCGGCCGTCAAGGGCAGATAGAGCGGCACGACGTGGGCTTCGTGGCCGAGGGCCTTGACGGCGTCGATGAGGTCGAAATCACGGAGACAGTTCTCGCAGTAGAACGCCTCGCACGTGCCCGGGATGAGCTGGATGATGCGCATGGCGGGGCCCGAGGGGCTACTCCTCCTTCGCCTTCGCCTCTTGCTCCGGGGCGGGTCCGAAGCAGTAGAGGTACCCGTCGTCGGCGCCCACAAGGACCCGCTCCCCGGCCACGGCGGCCGACGAACCGATCCCGGCCCCGATCTCCTCCCGCCAGACCTCCGACCCGTCCGCCAGGCTCAGGATGTACAGGAACCCGTCGCCCGAACCCACGAGCACGCGATCGCGGCAAAGGACGGGGCTGGCGTCGACCTCGCCTTGCGTCTCGAAGGCCCAAGCCACCTCGCCCGTAGCCCGGTCGAGGGCACAGACGTTGCCGTCGCGGGAGCCGACGACGACCCGGGCCTCGCCGACGGCGGGGCTGGAGTAGAACTCGATCTCGTCGCCGGAATCATACTCCCAGGCCACGTCGCCCGTCTCCAGGCTCCCCGCGACGAACCCGCCCGCCATGTTCCCCACGTAAGCCCTCCCGTCCACGACGGCGGGGGAGGCGGCAATGTAGGAGTAGGCGTCGATGATCTCCGTCTCGCGGCCCCGCCGCCCGTCGATGACGTGCAGAACCTCGTCGCAGCCGCCCACGACCACCTTCCCGTCGGCCACGGCCGGGGTGCCGTTGACGTAGTTGCCCGTCTCGACGCTCCAGACCTCCTCGCCCGTGGCGGCGTCCACGGCATAGACGGAAAAATCGTAGCTCCCGACGACGATCAGCGTCCGGCCGCCCGCGGCCTCGACCCGGTTGGCCGAGCCGAGGATTTTGTCGCCCGTCTCGAACGTCCACTTCTCCTTCCCCGTGGCGGCGTCGAGGGCGTAGAGGAAGCTGTCGTGGCTGCTGACGTAGACCGTGTCGCCGTGGACGAAGGGCGGGGCCTCGACCATGTCCCGGGTCTGGACCTCCCAGAGGGGCGATCCGTCCTTCAGGGCCAGGGCGTGCACCTTGCCGCGCGTCGAGCCGATGAAGACCCGCCCGTCGGCGACGACGGGGCTGGAGCGGACCGCCCCGCCGATCTTGGCCCGCCAGAGGAGCGTCAGGGCGTCCGGCAGGGCCACGTCGGCCCGGCCCGAGAGGCCCGGATCGCCCCGCCAGATCCGCCACTGGGACTCGGGCGGCTTCGGGGCCCCGGGGTTCTCCTCGGGCGGGGCGGTCGTGTACTCGCAGCCCGCGGACGCAACCACGATCAAGCACGCCGCCAGGATCGGCCTCCGCAAGGCAAGATGCATGGGTCCTCCTCGCCCGGATGCCCGCTCTTCATCTCTTCATCGTAGGTTGTGCCGCGAACCCGGGCAAGCGCCGACCCCGTCACGCGGCCAGGTGCCCGAGCGCCAGGAGCCCGTACCACGTGTACTCGCAGTCGACGACTGCGTCGAAGGCGTGGCCACGGAAGGCCCCTTCTTCCTCGCTCCAGAGGGTATCCAGCAGCCTCAGACACCCCTCGCGCACGGGCCCCGGGTCCGCCCCCGCTGCCACCAGCGCGTGGAGGGACGTGGCCGTCGAGAGAAGGTCCGCGACGGGCACGTCCGGGGAGGCCCGGAACCCCCCGGTCTCGGCCGTCTGGCCCAGGAGCCACCCCGCGGCCCCTTCCGGCATGGGCCGACCCAAGTGCGCGAGCAACGTCACCGCGGCAGCCGTCGCGGGCGTCAGGGCCGCCCGCCCGCCGGGCTCGTTCGACCACCCGCCGCCCGGGGCTTCCAGGCCCGCCAGGCAGCGGACCGGCCCCTCCGGGTCCGGCAGGTCCACGCCCAGGTCCTCGTAAGCCCCGACACCCAGAAAGCACCCGTAGGCCGTCCCACGGGGGGCCTCCGACTGGTGGCTGAATCCGCCGTCGCCACTCCGGTAGGCAGCCAAGCGATCGGCCACGGCCCGGCGGGACGCCTCGTCGAAGCCCTCCGGGGCCGCGTCCGCCCGCGCCCGGGCCAGGCATGCCAAGTGGACGAAATCCAGGCCCTCGCCGTCGCCGAAACCGGCCAGGTAAGCGGGGAGGTCGTCCACAAGGGGTTCCCCGAGGATGATCAGTCCCTCGGCCCCGAAGACGGTGTAGTAGAGGTCGGGCCGGCCGTCGCGCCCCGTGAACCCGCGCCCGGGGGCCCGGCGGGACCGGAGGAACGAGGCGACCCGCCCGGCGGCGTCACGCAGCAGGCTCGGCGCCGACTGCGCGGCCCGGATCATCTCGAGCCTCAAGGTCACGGATCGATGCCCTTTCGTCGATGGGCCCGAAGATCTTCGTCAGAACGCGGCGGAGGAGGCCCTTGAGGTCGGGGCTGGCAAGCGGCTGGAGCGACCGGATCGCCTCGCGGGTCGTTCGGTCCAGAAGCGTCCGGGCAGCACGCTCGACCTGGAGGTCTTCCAGGACGGCCCCGAGCCGCGCGGCGACGGATGCCGGGTCGGCCTTGCCCCGCCAGAGGGCGTCCAGGAGGTCGCGGGCCTCGCCCTCGGCCCGCTCATACGCCAGGGCCAGGACGATCGAGGGCCGCAGGGCCCACGCATCGCTCTCCGCCCCGGCTCGGACGAAGTCGTCCAGGTCGTCGCGGACCTGGTAGGCCACGCCGAGGGCCTCGCTATAGCGGTCGAGGACGTCGGCGACGGCACCGTCGGCCCCGGCGCAGACGGCTCCCATCCGCAGGGCCACGGCGAAGGCCGGGGCGGTCTTCTTATGGAAGATGTCGAGGACGGCCTCGGGGGCCAGGGGCTGCGGGTCGGCGGTCCAGGCCAGCTCGGCCCCCTGCCCGACGCAAAGCGCGCGGTGGCCCGTCACGGCCGCCGCCAGAATCTCGCCCCGCCGCGCGTCCGCCAAGTCGGCCTCGGCGATGAGGCGGTATCCCTCGCCGATGAGGAAATCGCCCACGTTCAGGGCCATAGGCACCCCGTGCCGCTCGTGCAGCGTCTGCTCCCCGTAGCGGAGGGCGTCCTGGTCCTCGATGTCGTCGTGGACGAGGCTGGCCTTGTGGAAGCACTCGACGGCCACGGCGATGCGGGCCACGGTCGGGGGGAGAGGGGCCTCGGCATCGTCCGCCAGGGCCCGGTAAACGCCCGCCACCAGGAATGGCCGCCACCGCTTGCCGCCCACGAGGAGCCAGTCGCGGGCGATGCGGCTGGTGGGATCGTCGGCAGGGCCCATCAGCGCCGCGAGCACGTCGGCCCGGAACCACGCCTCCACCTCGGTCCGCAGGGCGTCGAGGTCCATGCGGGCGGTGGCGGCGTCGGAGGAGAGCCGGATGGCCCTCAGCACCCAATCCGCGTCCACGCTCGTCTCGGCGCATCCGTCATAGAGGAGCGGCACAGCCACCGCGGGCACCGCCGCCGCCTCCATCAGCGGAAAGACCTTCTCCAGCGAAGACATGCAGCTGACGCCCACAACACCCTCGATCTGGCCCGTGCGGATCAGCGTCATGACCACGGCCGTACCTTCGCTGACGAGGACCGCGTAGCCGAGGCGGAGGGCCTCCCGGCGGAACGTATCGATCAGGCACCGCCCGCATCCTTGGCACACGAGGCCCAGCTCGTCCACCACACCGGGGCACTGCTCGGGGTCGCGAAGGCACTGGGGCAGCAAAAGGAGCCGCCGCTCGTACGGGATGCCCGCCAAACGCTCCTGCCACGCCTCGTTGTTCGCGAGGACCGCCACCCACTTCCGCACGTCGGCCGGGCACTCGGCCGCCGCGGCGACGTCCTCGGTGAGATCAAAGAGCTCGTTGAATGACAGCGGCGGCACGAGCCGTCGGCTGCGGACGCGGTCGCGGACGGCGCCGCGGATGCGGTCGCGCTCCGGCCGTGTCTGAGGGATGCCCTTCTGGGGCGGACGACGGGGACGCCGTCCGGGCCCGCAGCAAGCGCCCGAGTCGTAGCCGGTCGCAGGATCGCTCATCGCGTCTCCTTGTGCTTGCCGCTCAAGCGTACCCGCCGAACCCGAAGTACCAGTGCCGCTTCGCGAAGCGGTAGAACCAGTGCGCCTCCGGAATCTCGTGGCCGGGCATGTGATGGCTGGCGCAGCAGGCCCGGGCCTCCAACTCGGCCAGCCCCGTGCCGCGCCCCGTCGAATCCCGAGCCCCCTCCTCCACGATCAGCCGCCTCAGCACGTCGGGCCGCTCCAACAGGATGCAGCCCGGCGTCGTCTCGGCCACGGTGCGGCGAAAACGGTCCAGGAACGCCGAGTGGCCGATTGTCCGGTACAGGTCGCCGTTGGTATGAACACTCTCGGCGGCGAACTGGACCGGCGGACACGGCTCGATGTCGCTCCAGGGATTGATGTGGCACGCAATGCCGGAGGCCGCCGGACACAGGGCCCGCCCCGCCTCGTCCCAGTAGGCGTCGATGATGGCCAAGGGGGCCCGCCCCCGCATCTCGACGATGAAGCGCCGGAGGCGAAGCACCTGCTCCGAGCTCAGGGCCAGCTCCGGCCGGGGGTCCCGCCCCGCCGGACGATAGATATAGTACCACAGGTAGTGGGCCCCGTGATCCACAACCTGCCGCACGAAGCGCTCGGAGACGAGGTCGTCGATGTTCGAGCGGCAGATACTCGTGGCGACACCGAGGACCAGCCCCGCCCGGCGACATCGCTCCAGGCCTTCCAGCGTCTGGCGGAAGACCTCCTTGCCGCCGCGGCGCTCGTCGCTGACCTCTTCGAGGCCCTCGATGCTCACCAAGGGGGTCACGTTCCCGAGCCGCCGCATCGTCTCGGCCGTCTCGTCGGTGATGAGCGTGCCGTTCGTGAAAAGCTGGAAATAGCAGTCCGGGAACCGCTTCAGGACGGTCCAGAGGTCGGGATGAAGGAGCGGTTCCCCGCCCAGGATGCCGAAGAAGCGGTTCCCGCGGCGGCGACTCTCGTGCAGAATTCGTTCGAACGTCTCGGGGGCCAGGAAGGTCTGCGGCGCCTCGACCGAGACCCAGCACCCCTGGCACCGCAGGTTGCAGGCATTGGTGATGGAGATGAAGAGGAAGGCCGGGTACGTCCGCCCGCGGCGCAGATCGCGCTTGAACCGGGCGTGGGCCCGGAGACTCTGGACACCGAAGTTCCAGGCGAACTTCCAGAGGAGCCGCCGGTCGGTCTCGAACAGCATCCGCTTGGCCAGCGTAAGAAGCATCCGCCCTACGTCTCCTCGCCCGTTCCGCCGCAGTCGCACCCCCGGGGCCCGCACGCGCCGGCGGCCCGCTCCTCGTCCGTGCCGTCGCAGTCGCAGCCCGCGTCCTCGTCGCACGCACAGCCGCCCCCCGGGGTCTCCGACGGAGCCGCGAGGGCCTCGCGGGCGTCGGCGGCACTGGCGGCGAGGACCTCCGGCGTCACACCGAGGCGCTCCATCATCCGCGAGACGCAGGAGCACTCGGCCCGCTCCGCTTCCGCCTGCGCACCGTCGTAGGTCCCCGAGAACCGGCCTCCGGAGCCCCCGTCGCGCTTCCGGAGCTTCTCGTAGACGTCGCCTTTCGCCAGGCCGGCGAGGTCCACCCGCACCGGGTCGCCGGTGTCGGCCTCCGTGACGGGCAGGCCGCTGATGGGGCCGTCGAGGTACTTCGGGAAGATGATGGCCGCCTCCGGGCAGACGCGGGCGCAGGCGGGGCAGTTCGTCTTGCACTTCTCGGGATGGGCCGCGACGACCCGGCCCTCGTCATCCCGCTCGTAGACGCCGAAAAGGCAGAAATCCATGCACTGGCCGCATCCGACGCACCGGTCATAGTCGATGACCGGGAACCAGGGCCGCCAGGCGTTCGCGTCGAGATTCTCGAGGACCGCCCGCACGATCTTGGCCCCGCATCCGCACCCGCCCTCCTCGCAGGCCGCTCCCTCGGTGAGGACCGCGAGGGCCTCCTCCGCGGTCGATTCGCGAAGGTCGACAAACCGGACCGCGGACGGCTCCAGCGTCGCCCCGGCCGCCTCGAAGAGCCACCGGACAGTCCGGGGGCGGCAGGCGACGATCGTCCGCGAGCCCTCCCCGGCGGCCATCTCCGCCAGGATCGGGTCCCGCCTGGCGGCCAGCTCGCACAGGTCCCGCACGGGCGTGAACTCGAGGCCTGCCGCCGCCATCCCCTCCAGGACGGCCCCGCGTACGTCGGCGGGCGTCGTCTCGAAAAACGCGCAGTGGCAATAGAGGATGCGCATCGGCTGGGTCATTCGGCCCCCCGCACGTCCAGGGCCTTCAGGACGGCGTCGTTCTTATTGTTGCGGACGTAGATCCGCCCGTTCGCCAGGACGGGCATCGTCCAGCACTGGCCGTCAAGGACCTCGGCCCGCGCGATCTCCGTGTAGCCGGCGGGCGTGGCCTTGGCGGTGATGAGCTCTCCGCGGTCCAGTTGGGCGATGATCGTGCCGCCGGCGATCATGAGGGCCCCGATGCGGCCGGCCCGCTGGGACCAACGGATCTCGCCGGTGGCCAGTTCCATGCACACGAGGTCGCCGCGACCGCCCTGCTGGCCGTCGAAGCCGTAGAGATGGCCCTGGTAGAGCACGGCATTGTTGCAGTGACTCTTGAGCCGGTCGTTCTCCCAGAGCTTCGTGAGGCTCGTTCCGTCGAACTTCAGGGCCGCGCAGCCCCGGCCGTAGCCCGAGGAGATGAACAGGGTGTCGCCCTCGACGAGGGGTGTGGCGGTGTTGCAGTCGTACTTCGTCTCCCATGGGAACGTTGCGATCTCCGTCCCCGTGGCCACGTCGGCGATCACGAGGCTCGCGGCGCTAAAGGCCGTGACATAGGTCTTGCCGCCCAACTGGAAGTTCTGGGCGGAGGAGAAGCCGGGCTTATCATCCCCGACCTTCCACTTCAGCTTCCCGGTCATCTTGTCGAGGGCCAGGATCATGCCGAAATCGTACACGACCAGGTCCCCGACGATGAGCGGCGAGGACGCCAGGCCCCAGTTCTGAGACTCCTTCTTCACGCCGAACGCCTCCCGGGCGTCGACGGACCACTTGATCTGGCCGCTTGCGGCGTCAAAGCAGTGGAGGTCGGCGTAGCGGCTGGAGGTGTAGACGCGGTCGCCGTCGACGGTGGGCGTGGCCCGTGGGCCAGGGTAGCTGCCCTCCTTCGTGGGGTAAGACTGCTTCCAGAGGACCGTGCCGTCGGCCTCGCTCAGGCAATAGAGGACGTCGTCGCTCTCGCCGCGGCCCATCGCGTAGACCTTGCCGCCGGCGACGGCCACAGCGGCGAAGCCGGGACCGATCTCGGCCTCCCAGGCCACTGGGGGCCCGCCTTCGGGCCACTGGGCGGTCCAGGCGGCTTCCTCGCTTACACCGTCGCGGTCGGGTCCGAGCCAGGCGGGCCAGTCCGCCGCACCCGCGACGGCGGCCGTTGCCGCCAGTGCCAGGCACGTCGTCAGGACGGTTTTCATCGTGCGGTCTCCGATCTTCGGCGGGAGCCGGCGCATCAGCTCCCGTTAAACTCCTTCGAGCGCTCCGGGTATCGCACCATGCCACTTCCTTCAGGGACGCCCGCGAAGGGCGGCCGCTTCACCGATTCGCGC
>CAYWVR010000005.1:0-3337 GCA_964461715.1 uncultured Anaerolineales bacterium | reverse complement strand
CAGGGACGCCCGCGAAGGGCGGCCGCTTCACCGATTCGCGCCGTCCCGCCCCAGCGGCCCCTTATCCTAGGTCGCTTCCCGCAGGGCGTCAATGCCGCCCGCAAGCCGCGCCGGGAGATTTCTCTTGGCTTCAAGCCCCGAATCCGTACGATGAGGCAGTGGAGCCTACGAAAATGTAGGATATGAGGAGGCCCGGCCTTGACCGAACAGAACGCCCGTACCATGGACGCCCAACGCAAGGTGAAAGAGCTCTCGCTCCTTTTCGAGATCAGCCAGGTTCTAGACCGCAGTCTGGACCTGCGGGGCGAGTTCCTGCCCATCCTGGAGGCCATGGCCCGCCACATGGGCATGATGCGCGGCACGGTGTGCCTGCTGAACCGGGAGACGGGCGAGATTCTCATCGAGGCGGCCTACGGCCTCTCCAACAGCCAGCGCCGGCGCGGCCGCTATCAGGTCGGCGAAGGCGTCACGGGCAAGGTCGTCGAGACGGGCGAACCGGCCATCGTCCCGCGCATCAGCGATGAGCCCCTCTTCCGCGACCGCACCGGTGCCCGCCGCGACCTCGAGCGCAAGGACGTCTCCTTCCTCTGCGTGCCCATCAAGCTGGGAACCCAGGTCATCGGGACGCTCTCGGCGGACCGGCTCTTCGCCGAGGGCGTCAGCTTCGAGGAGGACGTGCGTCTCCTCTCGATCATCGCCTCGATGATCGCCCAGGCCGTCCGCCTCCGCCAGCAGGCCCAGGAGGAACAGGAACGGCTCCTGACCGAGACCGAGCGGCTCCAGGAGGAGTTGAAGGAGCGGTTCCGCCCCGCCAACATCATCGGGCGCTCCAAGGCCATGCAGGTCGTCTACGACCTCGTGGCCCAAGTCGCGAAGACCGACACGACCGTGCTCCTTCGTGGCGAGAGCGGCGTAGGCAAGGAGCTGGTGGCCCACGCGATCCACTACAACAGCCCCCGGGCCGAGCGGCCCTTCATCAAGGTCAACTGCGCGGCCCTACCCGAGACGATCATTGAGAGCGAGCTCTTCGGACACGAGAAGGGGGCCTTTACGGGGGCCGTGGCCCAGCGCAAGGGGCGTTTCGAGCTGGCCTCGGGCGGCACGATCTTCCTCGACGAGATCGGGGACCTGACGCCCGCCACCCAGATCCGGCTTCTGCGGGTCCTGCAGGAGAAGGAGTTCGAGCGGGTGGGCGGCACGGAGACCATCCGCACCGACGCCCGCGTGATCACGGCCACGAACCGGGACCTGGAGTCGATGATCGAGCGCGGCGAGTTCCGCCAGGACCTCTACTATCGCCTGAACGTCTTCCCCATCCACGTGCCGCCCCTCCGGGAGCGGAAAACCGACATCATGCTGCTGGCGGACCATTTCGTGGACAAGTACTCGACAAGCCACGACAAACACATCCGCCGCATCTCCACCCCCGCCATCGACATGCTCATGGCCTACCACTGGCCGGGCAACGTGCGAGAGCTGGAGAACTGCATCGAGCGGGCGGTGCTGCTCTCCGACGACGACGTCATCCACGGCCACCATCTGCCGCCCACCCTCCAGACGGCCGAGGCGAGCGACACCGTGCCCCCGAACGACCTCCAAGCGGTGCTCGCCAACGTCGAGCGGGAGATGGTGCTGGATGCCCTGAAATCGGCCCGCGGGAACATGGCCAAGGCCGCCCGCGCCCTGGGCATCACCGAGCGGATCATCGGCCTTCGGGTCCAGAAGTACGACATCGATCCGGCCCGATTCCGGGCGCGAAGCAACGTGTGACATCCAAACTTTCCGGGACCCTCGTGATCCCACCATATCGTGGGCCCCAACCGCGTATCCCACATTCCCGTAGGCCCCGAGGTCCCCCGGGGCGTCCCTCATCCCTTTCCGATGTACTCTGTAAGTCCTTATTTCACGGTATATTGCGCACACTTCCAAGCCCGCTGCAAGCCAATGGCACGCTCCTTGCTTCTCCCTCCGACGAACGCGCGCCGCCCCGCGCAGGGGCGGACCCGAAAAGGAGGTCGCAGAAATGAACCGCATGACATGGGTGAGCCTGGCCGTGGGGGTCGCATGGGGACTGGTGCTTGCCGCGGGGCCCGTTGTCCGAGCGGAGAACCCGCCGCCCGGCACGGGCGAGCCCCCCGTCGAGGCCCCGGCCGTGGCGCCGGACGCCGAGAAGCCCTGGAGCGTCGGTCTCGACCTCACGTACAACTCCAAGTACGTGTGGCGGGGCATCGAAGTGACCGAGGATCCCGTGCTCCAACCGTCCGTCACCTTCGCCTGCGGCGACCTGTCCCTGAACATCTGGGGCAACATGGACACCACCGACGTCAACGACTTCGACAACCAGTTTCTCGAAATCGACTACACAATCGACTACTCGACCAGCTGGAAGTGCCTGGAGTTCTCCGTCGGGGCCATCCACTACGCCTTCCCGCAGGCCCACGTCTTCGACACGACCGAGGTCTACGGGGCGATCGGCCTGGACGTCCTTACCTCGCCGACGCTGACCGTCTACACCGACGTGGACGAGACCGACGGGGTCTACATGCTCCTCTCGTTCGGCCACAGCTTCGAGGACTGCTGGCAGCCGTGCGAGGGCGTCTCCATGGGCATCGACCTCGCGGCCGGCTTCGCGTGGGGCTCCCGCAAGCACAACCAGTTCTACTACGGCACCGGCTCCGGCTGGGCCGACGCGACGGTCAGCCTCGGGCTGCCCTTCGCCATCGGCGACCACGTGACGGTGACCCCCTCGGCGAACGTCTCGTGGATTCTCGACGACGACATCTCGAGCGCCCTGGGCGAGGACAGCCTCTTCTGGGCCGGAATCACGTTCGCGGTGAGCTTCTAGGCACGTCCCCGGGGCGCGCTTTTCAGCACGAAAGAGAGAGTGGATCATGAAACCCCTGCGAATCATCCTGGCAACCGCAGCCCTGGTGGCCTGGTGGGCGGCGCCCGTCCGGGCCGCCGACCCGACGGCGGCCGACGTCCAAGTCAACCTCGACGTCGTCTGGACCTGCGTGGCGGCGTTCCTCGTCTTCTTCATGCAAGCCGGGTTCGCGATGGTTGAGGCGGGCTTTACGCGTGCCAAGAACGCCGTCAACATCCTCATGAAGAACCTGATGGACTTCTCGGTCGGGACGCTCGCGTTCTTCCTCGTCGGCTACGGCCTGATGTTCGGGACGGGCAACGGCTTCGTGGGCCTCTCGGGCTTTGCGATGGCCGGCGAGGCGATGAACACCCCCGCCTGGACGGCCCTGATCTTCCAGACCGTCTTCGCGGCGACGGCGGCGACGATCGTCTCGGGGGCCATGGCCGAGCGGACGAAGTTCGTCGGCTACCT
>CAYWVR010000004.1:131725-140033 GCA_964461715.1 uncultured Anaerolineales bacterium | reverse complement strand
GGCCACGCGATACGGCGTGGCCATGCCACCCCACCTTGGCGGCCCGACGCCTCTTAGGTGGCCATGCCACCCGACCTTGGCGGCGCGGCGAAGCGCTTGCGGCCACAGCCCCCGTCCGACTATCATGGATGCCGATACGCGGGTCTCGGACGGGGAGACAGGCCATGACGCGCACGATGCAGGTCCTGACGGTCCTGGCGACGACGGTCCTTGGCGCAAGCGCCGCCGGCGCGGCCGGCAAGATGCACGTCGTCCGGTTCACCGGCGTGGGGCGCGCCTACAACTACTTCCTCGCCCCCTTCTCGCGGTCGGTGGCCGAGGAAGGAACCCCCGGCGGTCTCGTCGCCCGTGGGGGCGACCTCGTCGTCTTCGGCGAATGGCCCGGCCGGGACTCGGGAGGTCCGGACCTCGCCTTCCGCTACCGCGCCGAGGACGGCGAAACCCTCGAGCTCCGCAAGGAGGGCGGGAGGCTTCTCCTCTCGGGCAAGGCCGTCGTCGTCGACCTCGCGCGGGAGGACGGACGCGCCTGGGTCGCGGCCGCCTCCGAGGAGGACCTCAGGGCCCTGCGGCTTGTCCAGACGGCCCTTGGCGAAGCCGAGCAACCCGCCCTCAAGCGGGTCCTCGTCGCCCGGCCGACCGTCGATCTCATGTTGAACGGCAACGCCCCGGGCGGCCCCGCCGCAACGTGGGCCCTCCTGGCGGGCGCGCGGCCGGGACTCCTCTTCTGCGAGGAAGCGGACCTCCTGGAGTCGGAGCATCGGGACCGCGACGTCCTCGCCGCCCTCCGCGTCCTCATCACCGGCCTGAAGCCCGTCGAGGAGGAGGGGCATCCGACGCGTCCCCGCCCGGCCCCGTGGCTGGCGGACCTCAAGGCCCTCGAGCGCCTGATCGTCGTGGGCGGCCTGCCGCAGACGGACCACCTGCCGACCGGCCTCAAGGCCTTCGGCGCCCTCCTCGCCAACGAAACGCCGCTCCAGACCGACGCTCTGGATCGCCTCGCGGGCGCCGAGGAACTGGTGCTGCTCGGCATGCCCGTGCCGAACTTCGAGGCAACCGCGAAGATCGAGAAGCTCCAGGTCCTTTCGCTCGCGGGATGCGAGGGCGTCGCGGACCTCACCCCGGTCGCGAAGCTGCCTCTCGGGTGGCTCAGCGTCCCGCCCGCCATCACCCAGGAGGCTTTCGCGAAGGCCGTGGCCGCGCATCCGGACCTCGTGGCCGTCGAGCTCCAGGGCGCGGAAGGGGTGACGGACGTGGCCCCGCTGGCGGGCATCGAGAAGCTGCGGGCCCTCTTCGTCATTCCGAGCGAGGACGCGGCGGCCCTTCCCTCGGGGCTGGAGCAGCTCAAGGGCCTCGACCTGTTGGTCCTCTCGCAGAAGGTCAGCGCCAAGGAGCCCGAGCGCGTCGCCGCGCTGAAGGAGAAGCTGCCGGACACGCTGATCGTCGCGGGCAAGGGCCTCTGCCTCGGCTCGGGCTGGGTCCTGCTCCTCGTTCCCGCGGCCACCGGGGCTTGGGTCTGGTCGCGACGCAGACGGCGGGCGGCGCGATGAGCCCGGCGCGGCCGGGGCGTGGATGGTCGGGCCTCGGCGAGGTCCTCGCGGCCGGGGCGGGGATGGTCCTGTTCGCCCTGTTCATCCACAAGGCCGGCCCCGTGCGCGCCGTGGCTTGGGCGGGGCTGGGCCTCGCGGCCGTGGTCCTCGTGCGGTCGCTCGCGCGGGCGAAAGCGCCGGCGGCGGTGTTGGGCCTGGCCCAGCCGGGCCGCTCGGCGCGCGGCGTGGGGGTGGGCGTCCTGGCGGGGCTGGTGCTCGGGTTCTGGTACCGGCACTACCTCGGCGAGCCGGTCCTGTCGCAGGGCTTCGGCGGATTCGCGCTGGTGGCGGGCCTCATCGGCGGAACCGAAGAGTTTGTCTACCGAGGGTGGATGCAGGGCCGGGCCCGACCCTTCGGCGCCGTCGGGGCGGTGGTGCTGGCGGCGGCGATGCACACGGCCTACAAGACGGCCCTCTTTGCCGCGCCACCGCCGGGCGCCGAGACGGACCTCGTCTTCCTGGCCGTCGTCACGCTCCTCGGCGGCACGCTCTTCGGCGCGATGCGCGAGATGCCGGGCGGCCTGTGGGCCCCGCTTGCCGCCCACGTCACGTTTGATCTCGTGGTGTACGCGGAGCTTGCCGAAGCGCCCTGGTGGGTTTGGCACTGAAGCCGCATGCGGCTCAGTCTTTCTTCGTACCCTTGAACCGGAGGAGCCCCACCAGCATCAGGCACGCCACGCCCGCGCAGGCCCCCCCGAACCCGAACGCGAACCGCGCCCCGATCGCCTGGTAGAAGAACCCCAAGAGCAGGCTGGCCGGGAACTTTGCGATCCCGTCGGCGAAGGCGTAGAGCCCGTACGCCGAGCCCCGCACCTCGGGCCGCACGAAGTCCGCGACCACGGCCTTCTCGACCCCCTCGGTAAACCCGTAGAAGAGGCCGTACGCGACGAACAGGCCCCACACCTGCCACGCCGACGTCGCGAACCCGAACGCGACGTACACCGCCGCGTACACTCCCCACCCGAGGGCCAGCGTCCGCGCCCGCCCGATCTTGTCGGCCAGCACCCCGCCCGGCATCGAGAAGATCATCTTCGCGAGCGAGAGCACGAGGAACATCAGCGGAAGCTGCCAGGGGAACTGCCAGGACCGGGCCAACTCGGCCCGCTGTGCCTGCCCCACGACGTCGTACCCCAGGACCTCGCCGGCGCGCACAATGAGGAACGCGTCGGAGGAGTTGCCCAGGGCGAAGACCAGGAGCGTCGCGAGGAAGAACCCGAACCGCCGGTCGTAGGACCCGGTAAAGGAGAGCTTCGGTCCGCCCTTCGGCGCCGCCTTCTCGCGGACGAAGACGAGGATCGCGAGCACCGCCAGGGCCGCCGGCACCGCCGAGATGACGTACATCCATCGGAACACGTCGCCCGGTTCCATCGCAGGCATCTCGCGGAACCACGGGAAGAGGAAGACGACGGCGGCGGTCCCCGCCAGCAGGCCGACCCCGGCCCCGGCGTGGTCCATCATCCGGTGGAACGAGAAGGCCTTGCCGCGATGGGCCTCGTCGACGACGCTGGCGATGAGGGCGTCGCGCGGGGCGGTGCGGACGCCCTTGCCGACCCGCTCGAACCCCAGGACCGCCGCCACGTGCCACGGGGCGCCCGCAAGCGCCAGCAGCGGCTTCGCGAGCGTCGAGATGCCGTAGCCGGCGGCGATGAGCCCTTTGCGCCGCCCGATCTTATCGGAGAACCATCCGGAGACGAGTTTCAGGAGGCTCGAGAGACTCTCGCGGAGGCCCTCGACCGCCCCGATCCACACCGCCCCGCCCCCCAGAAGCGCGATGAAGAACGGGACGCTCCAGAGGATCATCTCGCTCGAAGCGTCCGTCAGGAACGAGACGACCCCCAGCACCCGGACGTTGCGCGGGAGCGATGCCTTGAGTTGGGCGAGGAAGCCGGGGCGATCGGGTTCCGCCATGGGCGACACCTCTACCGATGGGCGTCGTAACGTTGGGCGATGGGCATGCGGCGGCCGAAGCCGAAGGCCCGGCCCGTGACCTTGAGGCCCGGGGCCGCCTGTTGACGCTTGTACTCGTTCCGGTCGACCATGCGGATCACCTCCCCCACCACGGCCTCGTCGTAGCCGGCGGCGACGATCTCGTCGCGGGACCGTTCCTGGCGGACGTAGAGGTCGAGGATGCCGTCGAGCACGTCGTAGGGCGGGAGGGAGTCCTGGTCCGTCTGGTCGGGCTTCAGCTCCGCCGAGGGCGGCTTCGTCAGGACCCGCTCCGGAATCGGCGGCGGCGTCATCACCCGATTCAGGTGTCGGGCCAAGCGGTAGAGCAGCGTCTTCGGCACGTCGCTGACGACGGCCAGGCCGCCCGCCATGTCGCCGTAGAGGGTGCAGTAGCCGACGGCCATCTCGCTCTTGTTGCCGGTCGAAAGGACGATCCACCCGAACTTGTTCGAGAGGGCCATCAGGAGGTCCCCCCGGACGCGGGCCTGGATGTTCTCCTCGGCGATGCCGGGTTCGAGGCCCTCGAAGACCTCGGCCAGGACGCCTTCCATGGCCCCGTGAGCCTCGTCGATGGGCAGGACAAGGAAGCGGATGCCGAGGTTCTCGGCCAGGGCCCGAGCGTCCTCGACGCTGTGCGCGGAGCTGTGGCGGCTCGGAAGGGCCACGCCCGTCACGTGCTCGGCGCCGACGGCCTGGACCGCCAGGGCCGCCACCACGCTCGAATCGATGCCCCCGGAGAGGCCGAGGACGGCGTCCGCAAAGCCGCACTTGGCCATGTAGTCCCGCACGCCCAGCACGAGCGCCTGCCGCAGCGCTTCGGTATCGGCGAGCACCGGTGCCGGGGCCCGCAGCGGCGCGGCGCCCGGCACGTCCACGACCGCCCAGTCCTCCTCGAACGCCGCCAACTGCACCAGGAGCCGGCCGGCGGCGTCCATGGCAAAGCCGGCCCCGTCGAAGATCAGCTCGTCGTTGCCGCCCACCTGGTTGACGTAGACGACCGGCCGACCGTACTTGACGGCCTGGGCCCGCACGAGGTCGCGGCGCTGGGCCTCCTTGCCGAGGACGAAGGGCGAGGCGGACATGTTGATGAGGACCTCGGCCCCCTCCTCCACGAGCTCGGCGATGGGGTTACCGTGGTAGAGGCGGGAGACGGGCCCGGCCGCCGATTCCTGGGTCCAGATGTCCTCGCAGATCGAGAGGCCCAGCTTCAGGCCCCGGAACTCGACGACCTGGCTCCCCTTGCCCGGTTCGAAATAGCGCAGCTCGTCGAAGACATCGTACATCGGGAGGAGCGCCTTGTGCTTGGTCGCAAGGACCTCGCCCCCGGCGACGAGGGCGGCGGCGTTGTGGAGCGGAAGGCCCCGGTCGCCCGTCGCCCGGTCGACGTACCCCACGAGAAGGCCCGTCTCCCCGGTCTCGCCCACCAGCCGCTCCAGCGCCGCCAGCACGTCGCCGACGAACCGGGGCTTCAGCAGCAGGTCCTTCGGCGGGTACCCGATGAGCGAGAGCTCCGGCGTGACGACCAGTTCGGCCCCGGTGCCGGCGGCCCGCCGATAGACGTCGAGGATGCGGCAAAGGTTCCCCTGGAGGTCGCCGATGGTCGGGTTGATCTGGGCGAGGGCGATTTTCATGGGATCGATTATCGGGCGCAGCGGGGCCCGGTTGCCACCAAAAAGGCCGCCGCGCCGTCGCCGCCCACACCTCGCCCACCGGTTCCCCGGGGGGGGCCGGGTCGAGGGCCTTGATCGTCTCGTAGCGGGCCCGGGCGTGCGCGTTGCCCCGGTTGACGCTCGCGCAGCGGTGGCCGTGGGAGTTGACGACCGCCCCGTCCGGCACCTCACGCAGAATCCAGTGCGGATGGATCTCGGCGGCCCCTCCAGCGCCTTCGGCGGGGGTTTCAACGGGGAGGCTTGCGGCCGCGCGGCGGCGGGGCTTACCATACGGTGAACCCCTGTCAGAGAAAGGCGCGCCATGGCCTGCGAAACTCTCCTCGCGAGACACCCCAAGAACCCGCTCATCGGGCCCGCGGACGTGCCGGGGGGCGCGGCGTCGATCTTCAACTCGGCGGCGGTGCGTTTCGGCGACGGGTACGTGGGCGTCTTCCGCGTCGAGCACCACAACCAGTTCTCGAAGTTTCACCTCGGGCGAAGCGCCGACGGCGTCGACTGGACCATCGAGGGACCCATTGCCATCGATTCGGACGACCCGGATTTCGCGCCCCTCGAGCACACCTACGACCCGCGCGTGACGGTCCTGGAGGACCGCTACTGGATCACGTACGCCAACCACGACTCCGTGCACGGGTCGCGGATCGGCCTGGCGGTGACGGACGACTTCGAGACCTTCCGGCAGGTGGGGAACCTCTCCCCCGCCCACAACCGCAACTGCGTCCTGTTCCCGGAGAAGGTCGGCGGGACGTACGCCCGCCTGGAGCGGCCCTATGCCCCCGTCGACACCCCCGCCGAGATGTGGTACGCCGAGAGCCCCGACCTTATTCACTGGGGCCGGTGGCGGCCGGTGATGCGGCCGATGCCGGGATGGTCGGAATGGAAGGTCGGCGCGGGCGCGCCTCCCCTCCGCACGGAGGAGGGGTGGCTGATCATCTATCACGGCGTCCACCGCACCGCCGACGGGAGCGTCTACACGATGGGGGCGGCCCTTCTGGACCTCGAGCGCCCGTGGATTCTCCGGGCCCGCCCCGAGAACTACCTCCTGGCCCCCACCGAGCTCTACGAACGCGTCGGCGACGTCATGAACGTCGTCTTCCCGTGCGCGGCGATCGCCGAACCGGACGGCGAACTGAAGGTCTACTACGGGGCCGCGGACACAACCGTGTGCCTGGCCACCGGGCAACTCGACGCCCTGGTCGCGTGGTGCCTGGAGTCGGAGCCGGTCACGGGCGACGGGGGATAGGGACCCACTCGCCGCGCCGCTTGCCGACCCGCGTGGCGATACGCACCGGGCCCGTTTCGCCGCCCCGCTTGCGCGGCGCTCTCAGGACAGCCCGGGGTGGGGCGCGCCTCCCGCGCCTGTAGCACAAGGCGGGCCGCGCGGCAAAACGGCGCCCTACCGCCGCCGGCGCGCGGCAAGGACGCCCGCCGCACCCGCGGCCAACAGTGTCAGCGTCGCCGGCTCGGGCACCCACCCCGCGTCCACGCCGAGGACGCTGGCGCTCAGGTTGCCGGAGGCGATGACCCGGACCTCGGCCGTCGAGCCGGAGAAGGTGTACGTGCCGAGGGGCTTGGTCCCCTCCAGCGGGTCCGAGTTGACGCCGTTCTGGTCGAGGACGAGGTCGCTGCCCAGCTGCGTGCCGCCGTCCCAGACCTGGACGACCGTGTCGGGGGACCGGTCATCGTCGTAGAGGTAGCGGAAATCGATCTCGTAGGCGCCAGGCACGACGTTCAGGGCCCAGGTAAAGACGTCGCCGGCGTCGCGGGTCACGTAATCGTCTCCCGAGGTGGCCTCGTCCCAGTCGCCGACCGCGCTCCAGGCGAAGGTCTGGCCGAGGCCGAAGGCGCCCTTCATGGGCTCGTCGCCGGTGGAGAACCGGACAGCATCGGCATAGCCGTAGTTGGCGCCGGTGATGGAGACGTTGCCGCCCGTCCCGGCGTTAAAGGTGTGGAAGCCCAGGGCGGCCCAGTGCCCGCCCGCAGAGGTCTGCTTGAAGACGTAATCGGTCGAGCCCCCGGCGTGGCTGACGGTGGTCGTGTTGGTCACGATGGCCGTGGCATCCGTCGGATTCCAGACCTCCACCAGGTGCGGCCCGGCCGTCAGCGTGGGCGTCCACGTCGCGGTATAGCCGTTGTCGAGGAGATAGCAACCGTCGCCGGAGCCGCCTGGGTGATACATGCCGCTCTTCGCGCGACCCTTGCTCGTATTGGTAAGGGCGAAGGTCCCGCTGCCCTGCTCGCCGACACCGTGGTCGTCGATGATGATGACGGCGGCGTTCGCGGCACCGGTCGCCAGGACGAGCCATGCCAGGACACATGCGATCCGTCTCATGCCTTGCTCCTTCGCAAACAGTCTGTTCCTTGAGCCTATGGCACATTATGGCGCACAAAGGGCCCCCACGCCAGCAAGGAATGCGTCAACTTCTTCCCACTATTGCGTCACGCGGGATTTCGAGTATACTTGGGAGCGCGGCGGCCGGACGGCACCGGTCTCCGCGTAAGGCTTTGCGAGGAAACAGCTTATGGAAGCGACCCGGGTCAGCGTCTTGGTCGACGGTCTCTCCGGCTACGGGCGGGGTGTGCGGCACGGCGTCGCGCGGTTCAGCCGCGAGCACGGGCCGTGGGAGTTTCACTGGGTGCAGGGCCCGCACCGGGGGATCGAGGCGTGGCCGGTCGACGGCCTCGTGGCCCAGGCCAGCAACCCGCAGGTGGCGGCGGCCTTCGAGGCTGCCCCGTTTCCCGTCGTCAACGTCTCTTCGTACCTGGCACCGGACCTGCCCGCCGTCCTGCCGGACAACCGAGAGGCGGGCCGGCAGGCGGCCGAGCATTTCCTCGACCGCGGGTTCACGGACTTCGCCTGCTACGCCGAGCCCGGGCCGCGCTTCGCACGCGAGCGATACGAGGGGTACGCGGGTGCGTTGGCGGCGGAGGGGTTCGAGGCGCCCTTTTTCGACCACGGCGGGCCGGAGGGGATCGACTGGACGCCGGACGTCCGCCGCCGCGAGCTGCTGGCCTGGCTCGACCGCCGGCCCAAGCCCCTGGGCCTCTTTGTGGTCGCCGACAGCTTCGGCCGGTTCCTCACGGACACCTGCCGCGCCGCCGACG